>CAXRJI010000088.1:0-29401 GCA_964231105.1 Porticoccaceae bacterium | reverse complement strand
AGCTATTAAATTGTACACAGCCTCTGTGGCTGATGCAGTTCTTGAAGGAAAAGCCCAATCTGCGCCAGTTACAAGTAAAGATGAGTTTGTTGAGGTTGTAGACGATAAAGCTGAGCCTGAGCTTGAAAAGGCGCCGGAGGAAACTCCAGAGAAAGCGACAAAGTCATCTGAGGAAACTTCAGAAAAGACTGAAAAGGCACCCAAACCAAAGGCTAAAGCTAAAGCCCCCGCAAAAGCCAAAGCCAAAGCAAAAGCCTCCGCTAAAGCCAAAGCCCCTGCAAAAGCTAAAGCAGACGCTGAGGCAAAGGCAGAAGCATCAGAACAGGTTGCTGAAAAATAATCATACTGATGCTTAGAAAATGATACAGGGGGGGCAAAGCCCCCTTTTTTCTAAACTATTAATTGTTTTAAGAGGAATACAATGACACAGGTTACAGCATCGTTAGTCAAAGAGCTTAGAGATCGCACTGGCTTGGGTATGATGGAATGTAAAAAAGCACTTACTGAAGCGAATGGTGATATTGACAAGGCCATTGAAGATTTGCGCAAGTCAAGTGGTATGAAGGCAGCTAAAAAAGCGGGTAGAACTGCCGCTGACGGCATCGTTACCTTTAAGGCTGAAAGTGATTATGGCCTGTTGCTTGAAGTAAATAGCGAAACTGATTTTGTCGCCAGAGATGAGGGATTTCAGGGTTTTGTTAATACTGTTCTCGATGCTGCATACAATGCAAAAGAAACTGATATTGCGACTCTAATGGCAGGTGATTTAGAGGCTGCCAGAGAGGCGCTAGTGCAA
The DNA here is from genome assembly GCA_964231105.1 of Porticoccaceae bacterium. Lineage (GTDB taxonomy): Bacteria > Pseudomonadota > Gammaproteobacteria > Pseudomonadales > Porticoccaceae > HTCC2207. The sequence goes on along the minus strand of CAXRJI010000088.1, from coordinate 28,605 downwards.
AAAATCGGTGAAAATATCTCACCAAGACGAGCGCAAAGTGTTGAAGCGCCAGTAGTGGGCGGCTATGTACACAGTAACAATCGTATTGCTGTTTTGGTGGGTTTATCTGGTGGTTCTGAGGAGCTTGCCAAGGATGTTGCCATGCATGTGGCTGCGGTAAATCCAGCAGTTGTCAATTCAGATGATATGCCTGCTGATGTAGTTGCAGCAGAAAAAGAAATCTATGCAGCACAGGCGCGTGAAAGTGGCAAGCCAGAGGAAATCATTGAAAAAATGATAGCGGGACGAGTTGCAAAATTTCTCAAAGAGAGTAGCTTGGTAGACCAGCCTTTTGTAAAGGACCCAGACACCACTGTTGGCAAGCTTGTCAAAGCTGCTGGTGCCGAGATAATTTCATTTGTGCGTTATGAAGTTGGCGAAGGCATAGAGGTTGAGGAAGTTGATTTTGCAGCTGAGGTAGCCGCACAGGTTGAGAGTGCTGGCGCTTAAGTCAATATATCGATCGGGACACATAAGCACCTATGGCAAAAGAAAAAAAATATAAGCGTATCCTGCTAAAGCTAAGTGGCGAGGAGTTGATGGGTGATGAGGGCTTTGGGATTGATCCCAAAGTCCTTGACCGAATGGCTCTGGAAATTGGACAGCTGGTTGGAATTGGCGTACAAGTTGGTCTTGTTATTGGTGGCGGGAATCTATTCCGAGGGGCGGCACTAAATGCGGCTGGAATGGAGCGTGTCACCGGTGATCACATGGGTATGCTGGCCACAGTGATGAATGCTTTGGCGATGCGTGATGCCCTTGAGCGAACCAATATTTCTTCTCACGTTATGTCGGCAATTCCCATGAGTGGTGTGGTTGAGCACTACGATCGACGTCTGGCTTTAAGTTACCTAAAAGATGGTGACGTAGTGATATTTGCCGCTGGAACAGGTAATCCATTTTTTACTACTGATTCTGCAGCTTGCTTGCGGGGCATAGAAATTGATGCGGATGTAGTTCTAAAAGCGACCAAGGTTGATGGCGTCTATTCGGCGGATCCCATGCTAGAGCCCAAAGCTGAGCTATATAGCCGTCTAACCTATGACGAAGTATTGGACAAAAAGCTTGAAGTTATGGATTTAACGGCTATTTGCCTATGCCGAGAACACAACATGCCGCTTAGGGTATTCCGTATGTCAAAGTCTGGTGCACTTTTGAATCTTGTTGTCGGTGGTAAAGAGGGCACCTTGATAGAGGATAATTAGAGGGCAGAATTGTGATCGATGAATTTATGCAAGATGCTGAAGTGCGAATGAATAAGGCGGTAGAAGCCTTAGGCGTCGCCTTTAATAAAATAAGAACAGGACGGGCTCATCCAAGTCTTTTAAATGGTATTTCCATAGATTACTACGGTGTTGATACGCCTCTGAGCCAGGCCGCCTCAGTCTCTGTTGAGGACTCCAGAACTCTGTCCGTTACGCCATGGGAAAAAAACCTTGTCCCTGATATCGAGAAAGCCATTCTTAAGTCCGAATTGGGTTTAAACCCTACTACAGCCGGTACAGTTATTCGTATTCCTCTGCCACCACTGACTGAGGAGACCAGAAAGAACTACAGCAAACAAGCTAGACAAGAAGCTGAGGGCGCTCGTATTTCTATCAGAAATATTCGCCGTGATGTTCTATCGGATATCAAAGATTTGCTTAAGGAAAAGGAAATCAGTGAGGATGAAGAGCGCAAAGCTCAGGACGATGTACAAAAAATAACTGATCGTTTTGTTGCGCGCGTTGAAGAAGTCTTGGTAGCAAAAGAAAAGGACTTGATGGAAATTTAACCATCTTCTTAAAAGCGATGAGTGAAACAAAGCCCGATAACACAATGCATCCACTTAAGCACGTGGCGATTATCATGGATGGCAATAACCGGTGGGCGGAGCAGCGGGCACTTAATTCTCTCTCAGGTCATAAAGCAGGAGTTGAAAAAATCCGAGATGTTTTGGCCTGTGCCAAAACACATGGTGTGGACCGTGTCAGTCTGTTTGCATTTAGCAGTGAAAATTGGCTTCGACCCAAAACTGAAGTTCGAGGCCTGATGTCATTATTTTCTACCTATTTAAAACAAGAGGCCAAGGCCCTGCGCGATGATGGTGTCAAGCTGACAGTTGTCGGCAATCGTGAGCGCTTTAGCCCAAGGTTAAATAAGCTAATCGCTGATGCGGAGGCCATCACTGAGGATGGGCCATTTAACCTTATTTTATGTGTTGATTATGGTGGTCGCTGGGATATTGTGCGCACTGCTCGTCAAATGGCCTCTGAGGTCAAGGATGGTAATTTAAACTTATCCGACATTAATGAAGCTAACTTTGATCACTATATCTCAAAAGATGCCATACCCGCGCCAGATCTCTGTATTCGCACGGCGGGGGAGAGACGGATAAGTAACTTTATGCTCTGGCAAATGGCCTACACAGAGTTTTACTTTACCGACTGTTACTGGCCAGATTTTGATGCTCAGGCTTTAAATAGAGCTGTAGAGGAATACTACGGTAGGCAGAGACGCTTTGGCGCTCGATCCTCTGACCCATCGCCAACTGAGATAAGTTCCAATGAAAGCCATTAAAATGTCAACGCTAAAGCAACGTGCTTTAACGGCGCTAGTTCTAGCGTTCTTGCTGGCCTTTTGTCTTTTCGCAGTACCACCTGTTCTTTTCTCTTTAATAATAATGTTGCCCATTGTGTTAGCTGGCTGTGAGTGGTGCAACCTCGCTGAGATTGAAAGCAAATTAAGTAAATTTGTTTTAATGCTAACCTTAGTTTGTTCGCTTCTTTTTATTTTTTTTAAATTGGATGTCAGTGGCAATTTTGACCGTGAATTAAGTTATCAAATTTGTCTTTACAGTTTGGGTTTGTGGGCAGTAATTCTGTTATGGATACAAGGCTATCCCTCTAGCCAGATACTTTGGGCAAAGACGCCCATTATTCTTGGTCTTGGTTTTGTTTTACTAACCACTACTTGGACAGCCTTTACAGCAATTGTTCTTTACGATAACGGCCGCTGGTTGCTGTTATTGGCTATTTTGATTGTTGCTCTTGCTGATATAGGAGGTTACTTTGCTGGTAACCTTATGGGTCGCAGAAAATTAGCGCCATTAGTGAGCCCCGGAAAGACCTGGGAAGGCTTTATGGGTGGCCTGATCTTGCAAGGGCTTTTAATTTTGATATTAAAGATGATTTTTCAAGATCTATCCCTCTTGGATTTAACGATTTTAATTATACCGGTGGCTCTCTCTTCTGTGGTGGGTGATCTCTTCGAAAGCATGCTTAAGCGTCAGAGTGGTGTTAAGGACAGCAGCTCTCTTCTTCCTGGCCATGGCGGTATCCTCGATAGAATTGACGGTGTAATGCCCGCACTTCCTGTGTTTTGGGTACTTCTAATTCAAAGTAAAGTTTTTTAACTCATGCAACGAGTCACCCTACTAGGCGCAACTGGATCAATTGGCGACAGCACGTTGGATGTGATAGCCAAGCATCCGCATAAATACTCTGTTTTTGCACTTACTGGGAATACAAGACTAGAAAAATTGGCGTCACAATCTTGTCGGTTTCAGGCAAATTATGCAGTAGTAAATGATGAACCCTCGGCTGAAAAACTTCGTGTACTGATTGCTGAGCTCGGTGGTAAAACCGAGGTGCTGTTTGGTCAGAAAGCCTTATCAGACGTTGCAGCCAGCTCAGAAGTGGATATTGTGATGGCTGCAATTGTTGGTGCAGCAGGTCTTATGCCTACTCTGTCAGCCGTTAAGGCGCACAAAAAAGTCTTGTTGGCAAATAAAGAATCCCTGGTAATGGCAGGCTCTATTTTTATGCAGGCTTTAAATAGCTCCAAGGCATCGTTGTTGCCTATAGATAGTGAGCACAATGCAATTTTCCAATGTCTACCCAGTGATTACCCTGTAAAAAATAAAGCGACAGTGAAAAAGTTAATCCTATCTGCGTCTGGTGGACCGTTTAGAAATTGGTCTTTGGAGGAAATGCAGTCGGCAACACCAGAGCAAGCCTGCGCTCATCCAAATTGGTCAATGGGTCATAAAATATCTGTAGACTCCGCCTCAATGATGAATAAAGGTCTTGAGATTATTGAGGCCAGATGGCTGTTTGATATACCGGTCGATAAGATAGAAGTTTTGGTGCATCCACAGAGTATAATTCATTCGCTGGTGCAGTATGTAGATGGATCAACTCTAGCACAGCTGGGTAATCCTGATATGAAAATACCCATTGCTCACGCCCTAGCATGGCCTGACCGAATAGAATCCAACGTCAATGATTTAGATCTTATTGAAATCGCTAATCTTGATTTTGAGGCGCCTGATAGTCAGCGTTTTCCATGCTTAAAACTGGCCTACGATGTAGCATCGGCAGGTGGTGATGCGCCTACAGTTTTAAATGCAGCCAATGAAATTGCGGTACAGGCTTTTTTAGAGCGTAAAATACTATTTACTCAAATAGGGCAGGTTGTAGACAATACCTTGTCCCAATTTAGTTTTAGTGAACCAGTTACTTTAGAGGATGTCCAAGATACAGACAAACGCGCTAGGGTTATAAGTAACGAGATTATTAGGCAAATCTAATCTATGGATTTAATACAAACTATTTTCTTTACCTTAATTGCATTGGGTGTGCTGGTTACCTTTCATGAGTTCGGCCATTATTGGGTAGCGCGGCGCTGTGGGGTCAGGGTCGAGCGCTTTTCAATTGGCTTTGGAAAAGCCTTGCTTACGTGGCGTGATAAACACAATACTGAATTTGTGATAGCGCTGTTGCCTCTTGGTGGCTATGTAAAAATGCTGGATGGACGAGAAGCTGAGTTGCCCAAAGAGGATCTGCAGCACGCGTTTAACCATAAAAGTGTATGGCAACGTATGGCCATTATCAGTGCTGGACCCATTGCCAACTTTCTCCTTGCTGCGCTGTTCTTTTGGGCTATATTTCTACAAGGTGAGAGGGGATTGGCACCTATTATTGGTGAGGTCAAGGAAAACTCACTGGCCAGTCAAGCGGGGCTTGAGGCTGGAATGGAAATCTTGGCTATCGATGGCGTCAAAACTCCCACGCTTAATGCAGTATCAAAAGAATTATTTCACTTTATAGGCACCTCTGGTGACATTCCTGTCACTGTTGCCTACGAAGACTCAGATCTGCAGTACGACCTCAGAATTGGTATAAACTCGTGGTTAAGGGGTGAGGAGAACCCGATGCCTCTGCGAGAGTTAGGAATTATGCCTCCTTTTCAACTTGATGGTTTGCGTTTAGTTTCAGTGTCAGAAAATGGCGCCGCTTTTAATGCAGGTTTGCGTGAGAATGATCTACTGGTATCCCTTAATGGTGAGGTTATTACCGACATTAACTTTTTTATCGATCAAGTAGCTGCCAGTGCCGGGCTAGGCCTGAGTGTTGGTGTGAAGCGAGAACAGAGCTTAGATCAAGAGCAAATTTTAAACTATCAGGTTACGCCTGACAGTGTGCTTCGAGACGGCGTAATAAAAGGACAATTAGGTGTTCAATTGGCCTCTGTTGGTAGCTATCCTGAGTCGTTAATCCGTTCTCAGACTTATGGTCCTTTTGCAGCTTTTGCTCGGGGAGTGAGGGAGACCTATGAGACATCAGGCTTTGTGATTTCCTCATTGGCAAAACTTGTGGTTGGAGAGTTATCACCGAAGAATCTTAGTGGTCCAATAACCATCGCTAAGGTTGCAGGTGATACTGCACGTGCTGGCTTAGACAATTTTATTCGTTTTATTGCGATTCTAAGTATAATGCTTGGCGTTATGAACCTGTTGCCCATTCCTGTACTGGATGGAGGCCATCTAGTTTATTGTATGATCGAGTTGGTTAAAGGCTCGCCCGTGTCTGATCAGGTGCAGATGTTAGGCTACAAAGTTGGTTTTATTATGTTGATGAGTCTAATGATATTTGCAACTATCAATGATTTAATGCGGCCTTTTTAGGTAAATACAGATCTAGGTGAATACTGGCCTAGTTGAAGAGGCTGAAATTGCAATAATCTGGTTCTGGTTAGGCCCACATTATTTAAAGAAAAAATAAATAACACATAGGTTAGATGTTTAAATGAGACAACTTCTTTTAAGCCTGAGTCTTATACTCTCCACTTGTGCCTCCTTCGCCTACGCATCTGTATTCCAAGTTTCAGATATTCGTATCGAGGGATTACAGAGAGTGTCTGCAGGTATCGTTTTCTCTGCTTTACCTGTTAGTGTCGGTGACTTGGCCGATGAGTCAGTTATCCGAGATGCCACTAGATCACTGTTTAGAACAGGTTATTTCTCTGATGTGGTGATGGTTCAAGAGAACTCGGTGCTAGTGATCGGCTTAAAGGAAAGACCCGCTGTTACAGAAATAAATCTGGAGGGTAATAAAGCCATTCAAACTGAGCAATTAATGGATGCTTTAAGAGATAATGGTTTGGCTGAGGGTCAGATATTTCGACAAGTTATTCTTGAGGGTATGGCTCAGGAGCTTGAAAGACAGTATGTTTCTCAAGGCCGCTATGGCGCTAAAGTAAAGACTGAAGTAGAGCAGTTGCCGCGCAATCGGGTCGCAATCAATATTGATATTGATGAGGGTGATGTAGCAAAAATTAGACATATCAATATAGTCGGCAATAAAGACTTTTCTGAAGAGGATCTGTTAGAGGGCTTTGAGCAAAGTAAAACAGGCTGGCTGTCATGGATTCGAGGCAATGACAAATATTCTCGTGAAAAGCTATCAGGTGACCTAGAGACTCTCGAGACATGGTACCTTGATCGCGGCTACCTCAAATTTCAAGTAAATAGCACCCAAGTGTCTGTTAGCCCAGATAAAGAATCAGTCTATATCACAATAAATATTGATGAGGGTGAGACATATAAAATCAGTGAGATTGAGCTATCTGGGGAGCTAAAAATTCCCGAATCCCATGTTAAGTCACTGATACTGATGCGTAAGGGTATGATTTTCTCTCAGGCATTAATGACTAGCTCCAGCGAGCTTATCACTCGACGTTTGGGTAATGAAGGGTACACGTTTGCAGAAGTGCAGGGATACCCAGAAGTAAATGAAGATGACAAAACTGCAAAGGTAACCTTTGTAGTGATGCCAGGTATGAGAGCCTATGTGCGTCGTGTTGAGTTCCGAGGCAATACCAAAACATCAGATGAAGTGTTGCGCCGCGAGATGCGACAGATGGAAGGTGCGTCCGCGACCAATGCTTTAATAGAAATGTCAAAAGTGCGTCTAGAGCGCTTGGGATATTTTAAAGAAGTCAGTGTTGAGAACATTCCTGTAGCCGGTACGAATGATCAAATTGATGTGGTCTATACGGTTGAGGAGCAACCCTCAGGGTCGGTGGGGGCCAGCATTGGTTATTCTCAGGGTTATGGCCTTATTTTAGGGGCTAATCTAAGTGAAAATAACTTCCTCGGTACAGGTAAACAGGTTGCCGTAGGCCTGAACCGCAGCACCTACCAAAGTTCGATTAATTTTAGTTATGCTGAGCCATATTTCACTGTCGATGGGGTAAATGTTGGCTACAGTATCTTTGCTCGAGAAACTGATTATGACCGCATTAATGTGGCTAGGTTTTCTACCAACACCTACGGTGCTAATGTCAATTGGGGCTACCCAGTTTCAGAGGTACAGCGTATTGGCTTTGGTTTTGGGTACGAAAACCTAGACCTGCAAACAGGCGCCTATGCCTCCAAAGAAATTGCAGACTTTGTTAGCGCAAATGGCGATAATTTTGATGTATTTAGTCTTAATATGAACTGGGTCAAATCAACACTTAACCGAGGTATTTTTGCTACCCGCGGTAATTCTCAGCGCTTAGGTGTTAATTTGACACTTCCTGGTTCTGGGCTTGAATACTATAAGCTTACATATAAGGGGCAATATCTCCGTGGACTGACGCGTTCTCTTACCCTAAAGCTTAGAACAGATTTAGGCTTTGGAGAAAGCTACGGGGATACTACTCAGTTGCCTTTTTTCAAGAACTTTTATGGTGGTGGTTTTGGTTCGGTTAGGGGCTTTGAGCGCAATACACTGGGGCCTCAAGATACGCCATGCCAGCAACTTGATCCGCCCTGTAATTCAGTTTACATAGATGATCCAGATCCAATCGGCGGTAATGTACAGGTAGAATTTGGTGCTGAAGTTATCTTCCCGCTGCCTTTTATCAAGGATCAGCGCTCAATGCAGTCTTCGTTCTTTGTTGATGTGGGTAATATCTTTAATACTAAGTGTGGTGATAGTCAGTTAAACTGCTTTAAACCTGACGCAAGTGAATTAAGATATTCGGTCGGTGTTGGAGCCACATGGCTTAGTGGTTTTGGGCCCATTACGTTTAGCTTTGCTAAGCCTTTAAATTCAAGCGAATTCGATGAAACGGAAATTTTCCAGTTTTCTTTGGGTAATACTTTTTAATATTTATATGTGAGATAAGGGGATTAATATGTTGGTATTTTTTAGAGCCTTTTTAGCGGCAGTATTAGTTGGGGTTCTACCCGTGTCTAACGCTGTTGCTGCGGACAAAATAGCTGTAGTAAACACAGCGGTGGCTATATTTGGCTCGCAAACAGCGCAGAATAAACTCAAAGAAGCTGAGCAAAGTGCAGATTTTTTAGCGTTAAAAGCTAAATATGAGAGCTCCTCTGCAGACCTACAAGCTATGGCAAAAGAAGCTGAAAGTAAGCGTCTTACTTGGTCTCAAGAGGAAGCGGCACAGCATCAGAAGAAAATGGGTTATGCCAAGGCGGATGCAGATCTGGCTATCCAAAAAATCAAGGCTGAGCAACAGCAGTTGGAGCAACGCATTGTTCAACAGTTAGCACCATTGGCGCAGTTGGCTCTTCAGGAAATTATAAAAGAAGAGTCAATCACACTGTTGCTTAGGGCGGAGTCGGTTTTGCATGTAGCGCCGGAGTTAACTATTACAGCGAAACTTGCAGAGCGCATAGATCTAAAAGCCGCTAAAAAATAGATTTAGCATACAGGTAGCTCAATGCAACAATTCTCGTTTACGCTTGGAGAAATAGCTGCACACCTCAAAATTGAGCTGCGTGGTGATGCTTCTGCAAAAATAAGTGGATTGGCAACGCTAGAATCGGCTGGCCCTGGTGATCTGGCTTTTCTCAGTAATCCAAAGTACGAGAATCAATTGGCTACCTGTAATGCTGAAGCGGTTATCCTGCACCCTAATCAGGCTGATCAATTTGCCCATAATTGTTTGATATCGGATAATCCCTATCTATCCTATGCCCAAATTAGTCGTTGGTTTGATCCGCTAGAGATTTTTGCTGACTCTGAAGTACATCCTACAGCAGTTATTGATTCTTCAGTTGATATTCCTAGCGATGCCTCGATTGGCCCAAATGTCGTAATTGAGGCTGATGTAACAATTGGTCAAGGCTGTCAAATTGGCGCTAATAGCAGCATAGGTCAGGGCTCAGTATTGGGCGATAAATGTATTATCAAATCCAATGTCTCTCTCTACCATAATGTCCGAATTGGTCACAATGTTATTATCCATAGTGGAGCTGTATTGGGTGCAGATGGCTTTGGCTTTGCACCGAACAGTTCGGGTGGATGGCAAAAAATCCATCAAGTTGGCGGTGTAGTAGTGGGTAATAATGTTGAGATTGGTGCCTGTAGCACTATCGACAGGGGCGCTATTGAAGACACTATTATTGGCAATGGCGTTATTATCGATAATCATGTGCAAATAGCTCACAATGCTAGAGTAGGGGACAATACCGCTATGGCAGCCTACTCAGGCCTCGCTGGAAGTGCCTCGGTTGGCAAAAATTGTATACTGGCAGGCTGTGCTCATGTCGTAGGTCATGTCAATATATGCGATAATGTGCAGCTTACAGCGCACACTTTGATCACAAAGGATATTAAAGAGCCGGGCTCATATTCCTCAGCCTCAACACCGCTTATGTCTTCGAGTCTGTGGCGTAAAAATGCGGTTCGTATCGCCCAGTTAAACGATTTGGCATTACGTGTAAAAGAGTTAGAGCAAAAGCTTAAAAAAGACTAATCAATTCATATATTTAAAGGGCAATTTTAAATCTGAGTTTTACTATGAATCAGCAAATTTACATTTCAGAAATAATGGAGCTTCTACCCCATCGTTATCCTTTTTTGCTTGTGGACAGAGTTGAGGAAATTGAGGTTGGCAAGCGTATTCTCGCCTACAAAAATATCACTACTAACGAGGAGGTTTTTAACGGTCATTTTCCCGGTGCTCCCATTTTTCCTGGTGTAATGATTATTGAGGCAATGGCACAGGCCGCTGGCATTTTGGGCTTTGTCACCACGGGACTTAAAGCTGATGATGGCAAGTTATACTTATTTGCTGGTGTAGATAAGGCTCGTTTTAAAAGACCTGTTGTGCCTGGAGACAAACTATCATTAGAGGCCGAAGTTGAGACTGTAAAACGCAATATGTGGCGTTTTCGAACCAAAGCTACGGTTGATGGACAGTTGGCTTGTGAAGCAACACTGTTATGCGCTTACCAAGAAAGGGAAAAATTAGCTTGATTGACCCTCGCGCAATTATTGATCCCACAGCTACTATTGGCGAAAATGTCAGTATTGGCCCATGGTCTATTGTTGGTCCTGATGTAAAAATTGGTAATAACTGCACCATCGCCTCGCATGTAGTTATCAAAGGGCCAACAGAGATCGGTTCTGATAATAAAATCTACCAATTCTCTACCATTGGTGACGATACGCCTGATTTAAAATTTAAAGGTGAAAAAACCAAACTATTTATTGGTGATCACAATACCATACGTGAAGGTGTCACTATTCATCGAGGCACTGTTCAGGACAAAGGTGAAACACGCATAGGTAGCCATAACCTGCTAATGGCTTATGCCCATGTGGGACATGATTCAGTGGTTGGCGATCATGTGATTATGGTGAACAATGCAAGCCTGGCTGGGCATGTCTCAGTCGGAGACTGGGCTATTCTTTCCGGCTATTCTTTAATACATCAATATGTTTCTATTGGTTCCCATTGTTTTATTGGGCCGGCTGCCTTTACATATCATGATGTGCCGGCTCTTGTAACAGCCTTTGGTAGTCCTGCAGAACCGCGTACTATTAATCGTGAAGGGCTTAAGCGTCGTGGATTTACTGCTGACCAAATATCACTTGCCAACAAAGCCTATAAAATTCTCTACCGTCGTGGCTTGCAATTAGATGAAGCAATCAAGGCCATTTCAGAATTAGGTGATGATAAAATTCTTACGTTACTACTGGACTCTCTAGTTAACTCTAAGCGCGGTATCATTCGTTAAATGACTGCACAGGCAACGCCGGTAATTGCAATTGTGGCTGGTGAGGCCTCTGGTGATACGTTGGGCGCTGATTTAATTGTCGCTCTAAAAAAACACTTTCCTGATGCTGTCTTTGAAGGCATCGGTGGCCCTAAAATGCAGGCACAGGGGTTTAATTCCCTCTATGCCATGGATAGGCTTGCTGTGATGGGTTTTGTTGATCCATTAAAGCGTCTGCCAGAGTTGCTGACAATAAGACGCTCAATCATCAAGCGCTATTGCAAGCAACCACCTAGTGTTTTTATTGGCATTGATGCGCCAGATTTTAACTCAGCTATCGAGTATAAACTTCGCAATAAAGGTATTGTTACCGTTCACTATGTAAGTCCATCAGTTTGGGCATGGCGGACTGGACGAATAAAAAAAATAAAAAAGTCTGTAGATTTAATGCTCACCTTATTTCCCTTTGAGGCTAGCTTTTATCAACAACACGGAGTGCCCGTTTGTTATGTTGGACACCCTTTGGCACAGCAATTTTCTCAGCAACCCTCTGCAGAAGAAGCTAGACAACAACTGGGACTGGATCTGCAAAAACCACTTTTATGTGTAATGCCTGGAAGTCGCTCGAGTGAGATAGATATGCTTGCACAGTTGTTCTTAGATGTCGCTAGGAAAGTGGAACAGTTAATTGGGCAAAAGCTACAGATTGTTATACCAGCAGCCAATCAGGCTCGCTATGAGCAACTTAAGAAAAGTATCGACTTAAGGGATCAGGAAATCATTCTTTTGCTTCAGCAATCACACTTAGCTATGAAGGCTGCAGATGTAGTTTTGCTTGCATCTGGTACCACTGCTCTTGAGGCAATGTTGCTTAAAAAGCCAATGGTGGTGAGTTATCGCCTAGGGGCTTTGACTTATAAGTTGGTCTCTCCCTTTATAAAAACACCCTATGTTTCAATTCCAAACCTTCTAGCTAATAAAATGTTGGTGCCAGAGCTTATTCAGGATGATGCCTCAGTTGATAAGTTGTCACAGAAAGTGGCTCAGGTGTTTAAAGCTGAAAATTCGTCCGAGATGATTGAGAGTTTTGAATCATTTCATCAACAGCTGGCTCTTAATTCTGGCGATATTGCAGCCAATGCTATTGTAACTTTGATCACTGGTAAGTAGGGCTCCTTGCTATGTGGAAGCCACCATTTGACGTTGAGTTTCTTGCAGGTGTTGATGAGGTGGGTAGGGGTCCATTGGCTGGAGATGTTATTGCAGCAGCAGTAATCCTTCCTGCAAAGCATGGTATAAAAGGGTTAGCAGACTCTAAGGCTATTAGCGCCTACCAACGTGAAGTGCTCTATCAAGATATTATTAAACAGGCCGTTTGTTATTCAGTGGCCCGTGCAACTGTTGAAGAAATAGATCGCTTTAATATTCTCCAGTCCACATTAATGGCTATGCGCCGAGCAGTTAAAAGTTTGCAAATTCAGCCAGACTTTGTTGCTGTAGATGGCAACCATTTGCCCCAATGGGAGTACAAAAGTGAGGCTATTGTTAAGGGTGATGGTAAAGTTGAGGTTATTAGTGCAGCCTCCATTGTTGCAAAAGTAATTCGTGATGCTGAGATGAAAGAAATGGATAATGTATATCCTGGTTACGGTTTTGACGCAAATAAAGGCTATCCTACGGCACAGCATCTTGAAGCCCTAAAACGTATAGGCCCATGCCCCATTCATAGGCGTTCCTTTTCCCCGCTCAGTGAAAAAACTAAACCCAAACAGTCTCAGCTCTTTTAAAGTTTTAAGGAATATACCTCGATTACGTGTTTTCTCTTGAGTTAAAGCCGTTGAGGCTATACATTTGAATAATATTATTACAATAAATATAGGTGGGGTATTTTTGTGAATTTTGCTCAAATAACGGGTTGGGGTGAATATACACCTCCATTAGTAATGACTAATGATGACATTGCTCAAATAGTAGATACCAGTGATGAATGGATTCAGACACGATCAGGTATTTGTCAGCGACATTACAGCCATGTTTCCACTGGAGAAATGGCATGGCTAGCAGCAGAGAGAGCTCTGGCATGTGCTGGTGTTGCTGCTGATGAGATAGATCTTATTATTTTAGGCTCAACTACGGTCGAGGAGATTTGTCCCAATACAGCGAGCATAATCAAGAATAAGTTAGGTGCCAACAGAGCGGCAGCTTTTGATCTAAACTCAGCCTGTACTAGCTGGTTATTTGCCCTCAGTGCAGCCACCGATATGATTAAATCAGGTTCCATAAAAAAAGCTCTGGTAATTGGATCAGAGCGCCTATCTTTAGCCATGGATTGGACTAAAAGAGAGTCTTGTATCCTTTTTGGCGATGGTGCTGGTGCTGTGGTGATTGAAGCCTCTGACCAAGAGAGTGGCCTGCTGGGCTATGAGATGAGTTGTGTACCCAATAGCCGTGAATGTTTGCGTATTCCCAAGTGGGGCATCTCGCCATCCCATCATTTAGGTGATAATCATATTTCTTTGGATTTTGATGGGCAGGAAATATTTAAAAGTGCAGTCAGAGGCATGAGCGAGGCCATTGAAACTGTTCTTGATAAGCATAATATTTCACCAGATCAGATTGATTTATTTGTTCCGCATCAAGCCAATGTAAGAATTATTCAAGCATTGGCCAAACGTCTGAATTTTCCAATGGAAAAGGTGGTGGTTTGTATTGATAAATATGCTAATACATCGGCAGCCGCTATACCGCTGGCTCTCAATAGTGCGCTAAAGGACGATAGAGTTAAGCCAGGAATGACTATCTTGACGGCTAGCTTTGGCGCTGGTTTAACCTATGGTGCTGGAATTATTCGCTGGGGTGACCGTACTACAGCTTATGGACACGCAGCGGCCGAAATTGCGCCCTACGAAGGAACTGTTTTTGATCTAATGGCCAACAGCTTTAAATATTACGGTGTAGATGCTAGTCATCTGTTGACGGCTGGGAGTAGCGATTAAAGTTCATGTCTGTTGAGTTTGTCCATCTTCGCCTACATTCTGAGTACTCCCTGGTCGATGGTTTAGTAAGAGTAAAGCCGTTAGCTCAAAAAGTAGCTGATATTGGTATGCCTGCAGTTGCGTTAACCGACTTCAACAATCTTTTTGGTTTAGTTAAATTTTATAAGTCCACACAAGCTGCCGGTGTAAAACCTATTGCTGGCGCTGATGTATTAATTGCTCAGGAAAACCCGGAGGCTACTGCCACTCAGTTAGTACTTTTAGTTGCAGATCAAACGGGTTACCAAAATCTGATAAAGCTTATCTCTAAAGCCTATCTTGAGGGTCAGCGACAAGCTGTTCCTATCATCAGTAAATCATGGTTGGCAGATCACAGTGAGGGCCTAATTGCACTCTCTGGTGGCTGTATGGGCGAGATTGGTTTGGCCTTGGTGTCTGGGCGAAGTGCAGATGCTGAATCTCTGCTCGAATATTATATGAGCATCTTTCCTGATCGGTTTTATCTTGAATTACAGCGCACGGGGCGTGCTGATGAAGAGGATTATCTGCACGCTGCAGTAGCGCTAGCCAGCAAATATGAATGCCCAGTGGTAGCAACAAATGATGTTCGCTTTATTGAACCCAATGAATTTGAAGCTCATGAGGCAAGAGTTTGTATCTATGAAGGTCGAACGCTTGAAGATCCCCGCCGTGAGCGTCGTTATTCAGAGCAACAGTATTTGCGAACTGCACAGGAAATGGCTGAGCTTTTTAGTGATATTCCAGAGGCCTTGAAGAATACCCTAGAAATAGCCAAACGCTGTAATTTAGAAATCAGTTTTGGTGAGTACTTTTTGCCTGATTACCCCATTCCTCAGGGTATGACTATCGATGAATATCTTATAAGCGTCTCAAAACAGGGTCTCGAGGATAGAATTCCCAGTTTATTTAACAGCAATGACGATAATGCTGAACAGCGCCTTACAACCTATCAAGACAGATTAAAGTTTGAGTTAGATATCATTATTCAGATGGGTTTTGCTGGTTATTTTTTGATCGTAATGGATTTTATTCGCTGGGCAAAAGATAACAAAATTCCCGTAGGTCCTGGACGTGGTTCAGGTGCTGGTTCACTGGTTGCCTATGTTCTAAAGATTACCGATTTAGACCCTATTGAGTATGATTTGCTGTTTGAGAGATTCTTAAATCCAGAGCGAATTTCAATGCCTGACTTTGATATTGACTTTTGTATGGATGGCCGCGATCGGGTAATTGCCTATGTAGCAGAGCAATACGGACGAGACGCAGTGTCGCAAATTGTTACCTTTGGCACTATGGCTGCAAAAGCTGTAGTTAGAGATGTTGCTAGGGTACAGGGTAAGTCCTATGGGCTGGCTGACAAACTGTCTAAATTGATTCCCTTTGAGGTCGGTATGACCCTTGAGAAGGCTATTGAGCAGGAAGAGCAGTTGGATCAATTCCTATCAGAAGATGATGAGGCTGCAGAAATCTGGAGTATGGCGCTGCAACTGGAAGGTGTGGCACGTAACTGTGGCAAACATGCAGGCGGTGTGGTCATTTCTCCCACAGTTATTACAGACTTCTCACCCATTTATTGCGATGACAGCGGGTCTGGTGTTGTTACTCAATTTGATAAAAATGATGTGGAGGAAGTTGGATTAATCAAATTTGACTTTTTGGGCTTGCGTACCCTGACCATTATTGATTGGGCAGTACAGATGATTAACCATCGCAGGCAGGCCAATGCTGAAGATTTGCTGGATGTAGATCAAATTCCCCTGGACGATAAGCAAACCTATCAGCTTATGCAGCGAGCAGAAACAACAGCTGTATTCCAATTGGAATCGCGTGGTATGAAAGAGCTGATAATAAAACTTGGCCCGGATCGCTTTGAGGATATAGTTGCTCTGGTTGCGCTGTTTCGTCCCGGTCCCCTGCAATCTGGCATGGTCGACGATTTTATCAATCGTAAAAAAGGTCGGGCAGAGGTCAGTTACCCACACTCCCAATATCAGCATGAGTGCTTGAAACCTGCTTTAGAGCCTACCTACGGCATTATTTTGTATCAAGAGCAGGTGATGCAAATTGCCCAAGTTATGGGGGGTTATACCTTGGGTGGTGCTGACCTTTTACGTCGCGCAATGGGCAAGAAAAATGCTGCCGAAATGGCCAAGCAGCGAAAATTGTTTGTTCAGGGCGCAATGGAGAAAGGACACAGTGAGTCATTAGCTTCTAATATATTTGATTTGATGGAAAAGTTTGCTGGCTATGGCTTTAACAAATCCCACTCCGCAGCCTATGCGCTAGTAGCCTATCAAACCGCTTGGTTAAAAACTCATTATCCCGCTCAATTTATGGCAGCAACCATGTCATCAGATATGGACAAAACAGATAAGGTTGTGACGTTTATAGACGAATGCCGCGCTATGGATTTGCAGTTATTGCCGCCGGATGTGAACCGAGGCAGATTCCATTTTAGTGTTGATGACGATGGTTCTGTTATCTATGGCCTTGGTGCTATTAAAGGTCTCGGTGAGGGTCCTGTACAAAATATTATAGACTCTCGAGAAGAGGGCGGCCCATTTAAGGATCTATTTGATTTCTGTGCCCGAGTGGATGGACGAAAGGTCAATAAAAGAGCGATAGAAGCGCTTATTCGAAGCGGTGCACTCGACTTAATAGCGCCGCAGGGTGATGTTGGTTACAAGCGCGCAGTGATGCATGCTTGTATGGATGATGCTTTAAAAAGTGCGGAACAAAAAACCCGTAATGCCAATAGTGGTATGACAGATCTATTCGCTCACTCGGAATCAGATAATGACTTAACCGATCCTTATATTGATTATCACAAGTCAAGACCGTTGAATGTGCGCGAACGGCTTAATGGTGAAAAAGAAACGCTAGGTCTTTATCTAACAGGTCACCCCATAGATGAATATGTTGATGAGCTTAAGTTAATGTTGCCAAATAGAATTAATGACCTACGCGCTAATAAAGACAAAACAACTATCTATGGCATGGTCATCGGCATGCGCGTAATGAAAAATAAGCGAGGTGAAAACTTTGCATTTCTTACCTTAGATGACAAAAGCGGCCGCATCGAGTTGTCTGTATGGGCTGATAAATTCAATGCATATCGTGATATTTTGGTAAAGGATGCTCTGCTGGTTGTTCAAGGTGTAGTCTCAGAAGATAGCTACACCGGTGGCTTAAAAATGGTAGCCGAATCTATACAGTCTATCTATCAAGCGCGCTGTACTAAATTGGAAAGTTTAAAACTCACTATCCCAAAGAAGGAGACAGATGCAAACTGGGTAGAACGCATTGAGAGTACGCTAAGTCACTTTAAAGATGGTTCCTGTCCGGTAACGATTGAATACAGTATGAGTACTGCTGTGGGTCAATTTAATTTAGGAGATCAATGGTTAGTTCAGCCAAAAGATGAATTAATTGAGCAGTTGCGGGAACAATTTGGCAAAAATAACGTCCTATTAAATTACTAATATCTATTTGATTGAGCATGACACTAGCGATAACGAGTACAGATGGTTAGAATACCGCCCCTAGTATATCCACTGACCCAATAAGACCTAGAGCACTATGAATTTTAACTATCTTCCATTTGAACAGCCAATTGCCGAATTGGAGGCAAAAATAGAGGAATTGCAACTGGTTGGGAATGACAGTGAAGTTAATATTGCGGAAGAGATCACTCGGCTTCGTGAAAAGTCAGAAAAGCTTACCCAGTCAATTTATCGCAAATTGACACCTTGGGAAGTAGTGCAAGTTGCTAGGCATCCTCAACGTCCCTATACCCTTGATTACATAGAGAGAATCTTCACAGATTGGGAAGAGTTGCATGGTGATCGTCATTTTGGTGATGACAGCGCTATTGTGGGTGGTATTGCTCGTCTTGATAGAAAGCCGGTCATGGTAATTGGTGAGGAAAAAGGGCGTGGCGTCAACGAGAAAGTGATGCGTAACTTTGGTATGCCTAAAGCTGAGGGCTACAGAAAGGCGCTGCGATTGATGGAAATGGCTGAGCGCTTCAATTTGCCCGTTATTACATTAATTGATACACCAGGCGCCTATCCCGGTATTGATTCTGAAGAGCGAAATATCTCTGAAGCGATCGCGCAAAATCTTGCGGTTATGTCGCGACTTAAAACGCCCATAATATGTACTGTTATCGGAGAAGGAAGCTCTGGAGGTGCGTTGGCAATTGGTGTCGGTGATCGTCTTAATATGTTGCAATACAGCACTTATTTTGTCATTTCACCTGAGGGTTGTGCGAATATTATCTGGAAAACTAGCGAAAAGGCTCCACAAGCGGCGGAAGCCATGGGCGTTACCTCAGAAAACCTTCAACGTCTGGGCATTGTTGATGAAACTATTGCCGAGCCACTGGGTGGAGCTCATAGGGATATTGAGGCAATATCGAACACGCTTAAAAATCACCTAATAGAGCAGTTGCAACAACTGCAAGAGATACCGATAGAGGTACTGTTAGAACAACGCTACCAGCGGGTTATGTCCTACGGTAACTCATAAGCCAAATAATTTGGTTTAATTAACAATTCTAAGCAGTTGTTTTTAAACAGTAAATTTTAAGTCTATTAGTTGGTTTATCCATCCTTAAGCAGCGATATGGCTGCCATTGCTTCTGGATCCTTTGATTTGAGTTTGTTAGCAATATGGTGCTGAAAGAAGTAACGAAAGTCTTTGTTTTTATCTGCAACATATAAACAATCATCTCCCGGTAGAACTGGCGTACTGATCATTTTATTTTCATCAATCAACATAGCCTCAACTTCACCATTATTTAATAGTCTCCAGCTAATGACTTCCTTGAGCGTGATACTTTTAAAACCATCCTCAGACAGCACCGCATGGGTACCGATGGCATCAGGCATCTCTTGGATAATATCCTGCTCAGAGTTGCACTGATATTCATAATAGTCAGCAGCAGTCTCAAGCTCGACAACCTTGTGTAATGGCGCAGTAAAAAATAATTCATCTACACCCTGATCATAATAGCCTTGCCATTGACCATTAAGTGGATCATTAATCTCATCACAGGCCACCAATTCATCAAGCCATGGCACTAACCCAACGACTTCACCATTAGAGCGTAAGCCCCAAGCTAGGACTTTTACAGAGAATAATTTATCAGGATTTTCAGCATTGCTGTATAGCATTTCTAAACCGTCAAGTTCAGGCGCTATACGAATTAATTTGTTATCAGATAGTTCGGAGAGGGGTTTGCGAGTAAAGAAATCAATTACATTGTCCATCGTTTGGTCAATGGAAGAGTTAGACATAAATACATCTCCTTATAGCAGGCGATAGCAAGGTGCTAACACTACATAAGGTACTCCAGAATAGCCTCGAGCACAACACTTTGTGTTTATTGATGAGTAATTATTTTTTAAATTTTATTTTTCTACCCTTTATACGTTATGATAAATAGCTTTCCTAGTTGTAAATGCCCAAGTGATTACTCAAGATTCCTCACATTTCTACTTTGCTTATGGTTCAAATATGAATCAAGAAAGAATGCAAGGTAGGGACATTCGTTCAATTGATGTTTTTCCAGGTTGGATTGATGGTTACGGTTTGCGCTTTAATAAACGATCCGTCAAAGATGAACATCTAGGTTGTGCGAATATTATTTTTGCTCCACAAGAGCGCGTACAGGGTTTGCTGTATCAATTAGAAACAGCTTCAGAAATTAACAAATTAGATTTTTTTGAGGGCACGCCCTTTCGATACAGTCGAGAGTTGTTTAATGTGCAAACTCAAAGGGGTTTGCAAGCAGCTTGGATCTATATTGCTAATCCCGGAGTTATTGATAACAAACTGATGCCTGCAACTTGGTATATTGAACACTTATTAGCGGGGCATGAGTTTTTAACCGAAGACTACTGTGCACAAATTGCTTCAACTCCCTGTGTCAGTCATAGCACCGATCCATGGAGCTAAGATGCGTATTTCAGAACAGCATCGATTAATCACAGTAGTCGATGTTTTTGATAAGCTTTTTAATAAACCTTACCGAACCTGTCTGATCGGAGGCGCTGAGGAGCCTTTATATAAGCCCGCTGCCCACTCTGATCAATTACATCGATTATTTTTCCGAGAGGACTATTTATCCAGTGCTCTACATGAGGTCGCTCATTGGTCTATAGCTGGACCCCATCGATTGCTAAAACAAGACTACGGTTATTGGTATAGGCCTGATGGTCGATCTTCACATGAACAAAGGCTATTCGAAAAGGTTGAGGTGAAACCTCAGGCGCTTGAATGGATGTTTTCCATCGCTTGCGGCCATGATTTTTCTATTAGCCTTGATAATCTTAATGGCTCTGGCAGAGACGATGCTGATAGCAGGCTGTTATTTAGACGTGCAATTTCAAATCAATGCATTAATTGGTGTAAGTCAGAGAAATTGCCCACAAGGGCTTATCAATTTATTCAAGGATTAATGGAAGCATTTTCAACGCCCGATCCCTGCGATGCTAGACTTTATCAATTAACAGCCACTGGTTGAGATAAATTCTGTGCAAGCCTTACTAATTGACTCTTCTATATATATATTTCGTAGCTATTTTACTCTGCCAGAGAAATGGCATGCTGGAGAAAATGGCTATCCCACTCAGGCCGTTTATGGTTTTACTCAGTTTCTACTGAATTTACTTAAATCGCAAAAACCAGAATTTATTTTCTGCGCATTTGATGAAAGTCTAAAAACCGGTTTTCGACATCAACTAAGTCCTGACTACAAGGCCAATCGACAACTACCTGACCCTGCTCTAGCATTTCAGCTTAATGCGTGCCGTCAGGTATGCAGGACGCTGGGTATCTGTGAAATGGCCAGTGCTAACTATGAAGCCGATGACCTAATTGCCAGTATGGCGACAAAAATAAGAGCATCTAATATCCAACCAGTGATTCTCAGTCGTGACAAGGACTTAATGCAAATTGTTAAAGCAGGTGACTTGTATTGGGATTTTGGGAAATCTCAGCCGAAAAACCAAGTCCAACTCGAGCAAATATTGGGTATTCGTTGTCAACAAATGGCGGACTATTTAGCGCTTGTGGGTGATGCAAGCGATAATATCAGCGGTGTGCCAGGTATTGGTGCTAAAACAGCTCGAGAGCTACTTGCTCATTTTTCATCAATTGATGAAATTCTGGCCAGTGAGCAGGCAATTGCTAGTTTGCCTATCCGTGGTGCAGCGAAAATTGCTGCTAGGATCACTGAAAATACTGAGCAACTCAGATTATCTAGACAGCTGGCATCTATTGTTGAAGATGCTTATACAGTGCCTGACTGTAATGCTATTGCATGGAAAGGTGTACACAGAGATGGTTTTGCATTATTTTGCGAGGAAATGGGGTTTAAAGATACCTTTAATCACCGTAGCAGCCAGCTAAAACAAAGGCATCTCAACGCTTTAACACAGCAAACCACAGGTTGATAAATGAAAATAGTCGCTGATCAAAATATGCCCTTAGTCGCAGACTTGTTTGGTCAATTTGGCGAAGTTTATATGATGCCAGGACGTGATATTTGTGCCGATGCAATTATTGACGCAGATATGCTATTGGTTCGTTCAGTGACTTCGGTAAATCAAAATTTATTGGCAGGCAGTTCGGTGAAGTTTGTGGGTTCCGCTACAGCTGGTATAGATCATATTGATAAGCACTACCTCGTTAACAACAATATTCAATTTGCTTACGCACCTGGCTGTAATGCACAGGCGGTTGTTGAGTACGTATTGTCTTGTTTGTGTAGTTTATCCTCAGAATGGCAGAGTAAACGTGTGGGAATAGTGGGTTGTGGCAATGTGGGTAGCCGTCTCTATCGATCCCTAAAAGCATTGAATATGGTTACTCAAGTTTATGATCCTTTTCTGGCCCCAAACTCACTGCCGGATCTGTGTACGTTCGATGATCTGTTCGATTGTGACATTATTTCTCTGCATACACCTTTAACCACAGACGGCCCTTATCCAACATTTCATATGTTTGATAATAAGGCTCTGAGGCGCTTAAAAGCGGATTCAGTTTTAATAAACAGTAGCAGAGGCGGGGTAGTTGATAATCAAGCATTACTAGATTTCTTGTCTGTGGATCGACATTTCAGTGTTGTATTAGATGTGTGGGAGGGAGAGCCCTCAATTAATAAAAATTTATTAGATCTAACCACTATTGCAACTCCGCACATTGCTGGTTACAGCGATTTGGGAAAGATAAAAGGCACCTTAATGTTATTTGAGACAGCACAGACTTTATTTACGCCCTCTCAACAGACCGATATCTCTGATCTAATCAATGAACCACCTATCCAATTGTCATTGCAGGGTTCTGGAATCACAGATGCACTTGTGGCTACCTACAATGTAATGGCTGACGATCAGCATTTTCGAGATGCTATTGCGTGCTCAGATTTACCATTAGCTGACGTGTTTGACGGCTTTCGTAAGCATTACCCACAACGCAAAGAATATAGTTGTTATGGGGTCGATAGAGAGCATCCTTTCTTAAATCAATTAGTTGCTCTTGGGTTTGCTGCTATCTAAGCGCTCCAAAGCATCTTTTATCATCGTTTCAGTAATAGGAATTTCGCGATTATTTTTATCAATGATAGCGGCACCATTAAGGTGGCTGACATGAGTAGGGTGATTGAGGTGTTTATTGTTTTTTTGATTTTCTTCCATGAAATCACTTCCTTTAATTTAGTTGTTTAATCTCCTCGTATCATAGCTAAAAAATTAGCTAAGCGAGAAATTGATTCCTCTAGCAGTGCCTGATCAGGTAAAAACACAATTCGTAAGTGTTGGGTATCCTCAAGGTTAAAGGCTGAGCCTTGAACCACCAACACGCGTTGTTGTTTTAGCAAATCTAGCACTAACTGCTCATCATCAGCTATTGGATACAGCTTGGGGTCAAGCTTTGGAAACAAGTACATAGCAGCTTTAGGCTTTACACAGCTAACACCGGGAATATCAGTTAGCATCTGATAGGCAATATCTCGTTGAGTGGACAGTCGTCCCCCAGGCAAAATCAAGTCCTCAATACTTTGTTTACCTCCAAGGGCCGTCTGCACGGCTAGCATACCTGGCCCATTAGCGCAGAGACGCATAGACGCGAGCATTTCCAATCCCTCAACATAGTTTTTAGCTCGTTCTCTGGCACCGGAGATCACTAACCAACCCGATCTGAAGCCAGCCAGACGATAGGTCTTAGAGAGCCCATTAAATGTTAGGCATAAAGTATTCTCGACTAAGCTTGATAGAGGAATATGGCGCGCCCCGTCATAGATAATTCGATCATAGATTTCATCGGCAAAAACAACAAGATTATGCTTTTCAGCAAGCCGTACAAGCTCTTTAAGAGTCTGCTCTGAGTAAACTGCACCTGTAGGGTTGTTTGGATTAATAATGACAATACCCTTGGTTTTAGGGGTAATTTTACTTTCAACATCTTCGAGATCAGGTTGCCAATTATCGGCCTCATCGCAACGGTAGTGAACAGGCTTGCCACCAGACATGGAGACAGCAGCAGTCCATAGAGGGTAATCTGGGGCAGGTATAAGTATTTCATCGCTGTTGTTAAGAAGGCCTTGCATAGCCATTACAATCAGCTCACTGACACCGTTGCCCATAATGATATCGTTGACATCAATTGAATCTAATCCTTGAGCCTGATAGCGCTGCATAACTGCTTTGCGTGCTGAAAATAGTCCCTTGCTATGACTGTAGCCCTCTGCTTGACGCAGGTTTTGAACAACATCATGGATAATTTCATCAGGCGCAGCAAAGCCAAAGGCCCCAGGGTTACCTATATTGAGTTTAATAATGCTTTGGCCTTGTTCCTCTAGCCAATTAGCATGATCAAGTACGGGGCCGCGAATGTCGTAGCAAACACCGCTAAGTTTATTTGATTTTAAAAAGGAATCCATTTAACAAGCCAGCTTTGGTAGGACTTTATTAAGTTGGGTATTTTAGCAGATTATTTTATTTTTGCTTTATATTCTAAGGTGAAGATAGGTAAAAATGATCAATTTCTGCTTGAGATTTTAGGCTAAATTTATAGTCAAAAGTTGCAGGCCAAGAAAGACCTTAAAATTGCTCTGGGTTGTTGATACGTCCTCTGGAATATTAAAAACAGTAACTAACCAAATGTATTAAGCTCAGTAAAAAAGTTTATTTGGTTTGCTCTGATAGCTTAGATAACAAATATATCTATAGCACACATATCAATAGTAAAGATATCGATAGAAAAGGTTTAGATTGAAAAAATATGGAGCGGGAAACCGGGTTCGAACCGGCGACCTCAACCTTGGCAAGGTTGCGCTCTACCAACTGAGCTATTCCCGCATTGACCAGAGTCAACGAACCGAAATGGCGTCCCGTAGGGGAGTCGAACCCCTGTTCCCGCCGTGAAAGGGCGGTGTCCTAGGCCTCTAGACGAACGGGACTTGTTTCGTTAGAAGGCGCGCATTCTAAGTAGCAAGTCATACGCTGTCAAGGGTGGGTTTGCCTATATCCTAAACAATTCTGTTGCTGCTTGTGTTACCTATCTTAGGGGAGCCCGTTTAGTGATTGATAGGCTTTTTAAGAACAGCTTTTTAAATAGTGTCTTAGAAAGATACTAGCAAAAGAAAAAATTGTTTTGTGGATGTAAATAACATGTTTTACAGATTAAAAAACGCTTTGAGTTTTTCAGTTTGTTTAATGGCATCCTCAAAACCTAACTGAATAAGTCGTGTGCAAAAATCAGGCTGAAATAAAAGGTAGCTGGCCGCGCTGGTACTGCCATTATCTTGATTAGCACCGCTAATTCTAAAAAATAATTTAATTGATAGCGGGAGTTTATCCAGATATTCGGCTGCTATTTGATCAATTGACTGACTGGGCATTATCGACAGCACGTCAATTGATTTTAAGCCTGACAGTCCCTGTTGAACCTGTTGTTTCTCTGGTATTGCGTCAACGAGTTTATTAATTGTTTTTAATGTTTCTAAATTGTTCGCAATAGCATCTGTAAAGGCGCTATTTAACATATGACCTAAAATTCCACCAATTGAGGGTGCTTGTTGTGGCATTGATAAATGTAATTTTGGCTTGCTATCACTGACACTGATGGTGAGTAGTTTGGTCGCCCCCATATGTAATGCAGGACTGATTGGATTAAGTTGACGAAGAGCACCATCTCCATAGTAATCACCATCAATGGAAACTGCAGGAAATAATCCGGGAATGGCTGAGCTGGCCATCAAGTGATCTATATTAATATCAGCTAATCGTCCTTCTCTGCGTGCTCGCTTCCAATTTTTTAACCCCTTGTGTCCCTGATAAAAGGTGATTGATTGGGAGGTGTTGTAGTTGATGCCTGTCATTGCAATCGCCTCAAGCTCTCCAGACTCAATGGCAGTTTCCAGGTGATTAAACTTCACATAGTTACATAACAATTGACGCAGAGGGCTATTATCCAATAGGGATATAGGCCGACCTATGTCATAGCGTCTATTAAGCAGTGAAACTAGAACATGAAAGGCATTTTTAGTGACACCTAAAAAATCGGTGCGATAGATATCAGAGGCATTTATATTGCTCCAGATAGTTTCTAATTTTCGTATTCTTAAACGAAACGGGCCTGGTCGACCGGCAATGGATATTGCATTAATGGCGCCAGCTGAGGTGCCAGTAACTATAGGGAAGGGGTTGTAAAGGCTTCTGGGTATAACGGAAGCTATTCCTTTTAGCACACCTACTTGGTAGGCAACGCGAGCGCCGCCGCCTGTTAGTACCAAAGCTATACTCATGTATTTTACCTATTTTACAAAATTAGTTTTTATTGATAGCTCTAGTATATTCCCAGACATAGACCCGATGCCATGGTCTCACCAAAGTCCTCTGCTGTGGTTAACTGTTTTTTAGTTAAGTTACCTTTAGCAATTAGGGGTTTAGCCACTTGTCGGAGCGGATAACCACGTGCTATTCGCTCAATGTCTCTAACTGCTCCCGTGCCATCATTTTCTGCACTGATAAATATGGCATAGGGCAGATTTAGGCTATAGGGTTCTGCAGGATAAAAGGTACGATCAAAAAAATCCTTGAGAGCACCGCTCATGGTGCCAAAGTTTTCGGGTGTGCCAAATAGTACACCTTGGGCCCACAATAAATCTTCTAGCTGCGTTTCAAAGGCCTTCTTAATTCTGAGATTAGCCTCAGCTTCTTTGCAACAGCCCCTAGCAATGGCCTCAGCTAATGCCTGAGTATTACCCGATTGACTGTGATAAATAATAAGTAAATTTTTCATATAACGCTCAATCACTTGCCAATAAGGCTTAATAAGTAAAACAGGCCTTGCATCTTAACTACACTGAGAAGTGACTATAACAGTCTAACGCAAACCAACAAACTGAGTATTTATGTCCTATTTACTAACCGCGGGGTTCGGTATATTCCTGGTTGCCTTTTTTCCTGTTTTGCCCAGCCTATCGGCCTATTTATTGCTATTGGCTGTTTTTGGGTTAGCTGGTTGCGTGATTGTTTATCGCTCAACAAAGCCAACTGATGTTGTCGTAAGCTCTGTAGCAATTTACTTAGCATGCTTAGGGATGGGAATCGGCTGGGGTGTCTTCTCAGGTCACCAAGTACTTACTAAGCAATTACCAGACGCTATGGATAAACAGCAATTTCTAATTACAGGGGCTGTAGTTGGGTTGGTGGAGAATCAGTTAGAGCGTCAACGCTTTAATTTCGTAATTGATTCAATTAGGCCATTAAATTTTGGTGCTATTGATGGCACCGATGCAATTGACTACCCGCTGATAAGAAATCTCTTATTAAGTCATTATCAATTTGATTATAAAAAAAATACATCTCCAAACTTACAGATAAGTACTGGAGACCACTGGCAGTTCTTAGTGCGATTACGCAGACCAAGGGGCATGCTAAATCCAGGCGGTTTTGATTATCAAGCATGGTTAATTGAGCAAAACTACTCAGCTACTGGCTATGTAGTTAACTCCAGTCTTAACAAGCCACTACAAGCTGACACCTTTAATCTTGGTGTCAGTTTAAATCTATGGATAAGCCGTCTAAGAGCGCAGGTTTTGCAAGCTATAGCCGATGGCCAACTATCCGATCTGGGTAAGGCAGTTATAGCTGCTTTAACCATTGGCTATAAAGGTGGATTAGATAATTGGTGGGATCAGCTGGTGCGCTGGGGAATTATTCACCTTATGGTTATTTCTGGATTACACGTGGGATTAGTGGCGTCTCTAGGATTTTATTCGGGCTTAGCACTAAACCGACCTCTGTTATTGCTCAATTTTGTATCTCTTAGTTCAAAATTATTTAGGCTGCTGCCTCCTTTAATGGGTTTTATATTTGCCCTTGGATATAGCGCGATGGCGGGATTTTCACTGCCAACACAGCGAGCAATGATAGCAGTTGCAGTAATTATGCTTGCTAAGCTAGCCTACCGAAAATTACCTGTTAAAAATGTTTTTGCTTGGACTTTTTTTCTAATAGCCCTAAGTCAGCCCCTAGCAGTACTAAGCGCCAGCCTTTGGTTATCCTTTGGTGCCGTTGCGATTCTATTATTATGGTTTGTGCCTTGGGTATCAGCTAATAAGCAATGGCGGCGTCTATTTTCTGCTCAAATAGCTCTATTTGTCGGTATGGCTGTATTGGGTATTGGTTTTATGGGGCATATCTCATGGCTAGCACCTCTTGTAAATATTATTGCTGTGCCTTTTATTTCAATGGTTACCGTCCCACTCTGCTTAATAGGTTTACTTAGTTATTTTTTTATTCCAAGTCTTTCAGGTTACCTATGGCTCTGGGCTGATTGGTCTATCAATGGATTATGGTACCTTCTACAAGCCTTGCCCAACGAAATAGGACTTGTTTATCTGCCAATTCCAACCACTGCTATTGTATTAGTATGTCTAATTATTGCTTCATTAACACTGCTAATTCCAAGGGGCATAGTTTTGAGATGGCTTTGCCCACTTCCATTGGTTTTGTTTATTTCAGTGCCTATTCAGCGCCCACCATTGCGAATCACTACCCTAGATGTAGGGCAGGGTCTGGCTGTAGTGATTGAGCTACCTGATAATTTGCTTGTCTATGACAGCGGTCCTGCCTATAGCGCTCAGTTTGATGCAGGTTCTGGCATGATTGTGCCTTTTCTACGTTATCGAGGTTACTCTAGCATTGATAAATTGCTAATTAGTCATGAGGACAATGATCATGCTGGCGGATTTTATGG
>CAXRJI010000087.1:0-19644 GCA_964231105.1 Porticoccaceae bacterium | reverse complement strand
TAGAAAACACAAACAAAGCATTTTAAGAACTTTCATAGTTTATTCTCATCAATCTAAAAGTTAAAAAGACCGGCAACTGTATTTAGTGGTGATTATGATGCTTATTTTTTGTTTCAGTTTTTTTATTGCCATGGTCCATTTTCATATTACTATGATCCATTCCTTCGTGATGTTCTTCAGTTTGCGACTGACATTTTTTCATCATTGCCATCATCACCGGATCATGCTCATCCATCTTTGAATGGTCCATTGCCTCCATGGATTCACAGTTTGGCGCTTCATTTTTCTTTACATGGAGAGATGGATCATGCGCCTGTGCAGAGGTCATAAGAACTAAGCTTGTTATGAGTAGGCAAAAAATCATTTGGATATATTTCATTACTAGGTCCTCATAATAGTGTGTTATTGAGTTTAATGGTCATTCACCTTAAACCCGATACTCTTACCTAAAAAAGGAGGGGCAAGCCCCTCCTTTTTGATAGATAACCCCTCGCATTAAAACGAGTAAGTGACACCCATTACATAAGTAGTTGGTGCGCCAGGGGTAGTCCACCATTTGTGGTAAGAACTGACGTAATACTTCTCATCTAATAAATTATCAATATTCATTGTCAGTTTAACCTGGTCATTGAGTTGATATGAACCAAACAGATTCACCAATGTGTACTCCGGCAATCTATAGGTTGGGTCAATGGTTTCGCCCAAACGGTCATCAACATAGTTGATGGTAAAACCAACGTTAGCATCTGCACCATTCATATTGAATCGCTTGGTCATCATCAGATTAGCACTTTTCTTGGGTATATTGACCAATTCGCTACCAGCAGGAAGCGTGACCCACCAATCAAAGTTCCATAACTCAGATGTAGTGCCTGCATCAACATAGGCATAGGAGAACATCATATCGACCGAATCAGACAACTCACCGGCAATATCAATCTCCAATCCTTTACTTTCTGCACCACCTAGCGCCGCACTCTCACCGGCATTGACTGGATCTGCAGTCAAGATATTAGACTTTTCCATCTTGAAATAAGCGAAAGTGGTGTTAAGAGCACCGTCCATAGAAGCAAGCTTCACACCTACTTCATAGGATTTGCTTTCTTCAGGCTCAAAGTTATTACCGTAGGCATCTGCACCACTATTTGGACGGAATCCCTCTGCATAGCTAGCATAAAGCGATACATTATCTCCGGCTTCATAGGTCACACCAAATCGGGGACTCAGCGCAGTTTTCTCAGATGTGCTGACCGTCGCAGGATCATTTCTTCGGTTAGTGATGTCTTGAGTAAAGTCATCATAGCGTAAGCCTAAGAGGACTTTCCATCGATCATTGACATCGATCTGATCTTGGAAATAAATACCAAAGGCCTCTTGTGTTTCCAAACGGTCAGTATTAGGACCAAGCTCTTGATCCTGTGCTTGACCATAAACAGGGTTATTAATATCTACATAATAAGTAGACGTTTCCCAACCATCACGCCAGCGATTCTGAACCGTGTCAAGCTCATAGTCATAGGTATCCATACCAGCAAGAAAGTGATGTGTCATTGAGCCGGATTCAAAAGTACCCGTCAATTCCACACGAGCAGACAGGTCAGTTGCATCGTAATCGCGCTCACGACGCTGACGGTTAACAAATGAGTTAGCATCAACACCCTCAGCTGTTTGAATGACGCTGCTGGTTAAAATTTGACGGCCGCCTGAAAGCTCCATTTCACTAGACAAACCTTCAAATGATGACTTACGGAAACCCAAACCTGCAAGTACAGACCAGCCGGAATCTAAATCATGCTGCAAAAGCAATTGATGACCAGTAGCTTTGATGCTAATAGGACCATCTTGCGGCTCGCCGTAAAAGTTCTCAACGTCAACCACTTCTGGATCCAGATCAATGGCAACAATACCACGGTCGAATGGCGTCTCTTGATCTAAAATTTCCAACTCATAATTTATTGAGGTTGTATCGGAAAGCCTGAACAGTAGTGAAGGCGTTAAGTCCAGCTTATTGGTTTCAACGGTATCGCGGAAGCTTCCTGCATCTTTATAAGCACCGTTAATTCGGAAGGCAACAGAGTCACTGAGCTTATTAGTGTAATCACCCTCAATACGTCGGTTGCTATAATTACCAAAACTGGCATTGATGTGACCTTCTTTTTCAAACTGAGGCTTTTTGGTTATAACATTAATTGTACCTCCAGGCTCTCCACGGCCGTAGAGTGCAGAGCCGGGGCCCTTAAGGACTTCAATGGTTTCGATATTAGAGGTATCTCTGTTACCGCTATAACCACGCCCACCACTAAAGCCATTAATCAGATACCCAGAGGGTAAATTTTCATCTCCGGCAAAACCACGGATAGCAAAACTATCCCACAGACCACCGAAGCTGTTTTGTCTGGCAACACCACCAGCCATATCTAGAGCACTTTGAAACTCCGTATGGTCCAACTGATCAATGATATCAGCAGAAATCACTTGAACCTGCTGTGGCAATGATTCCAGTGGCACATCACCTCGGTAGGGCTGCTTTTGACTAAAGATTGTTACTTCTTCAATTTCAGAACTTGACTGCGCATAAAGTGTAGGCGCAACAAGCAAACATATTGTCGCAGGTAAAACTGACCTGATAAATTGAGTAGATTTTTTCACGTTCACTCCCCTTTCACCATTAAGTAAATATTTGGTTAAATTTATGTTCGATTGCGCTATATGTATTTGTTTGATCCATAACTAAGCATTTAACAGGAATTTTGTAAGTAGATAGATGCGAACAAATACGATTCAGCTACCATCACAATAAGTATATGGCTCTATGTAAACTATTTATGGGCTTTTTTTATAGCTCGTGCGGCAAAAAACGCTAGACATTTATTGAAAATAGCAGATTATGCTGGCCCTATTGTTTTCAAACTCTTCTCTTTTTAAAGAGTTTGCACTAAATAACCCGATGCTATTTTCATATATCCAAATGGCGTTTTCACTGTTCATTCCTTGCAACAACTACTCTTCTTGAACTTTCTATAACATTACATTAAGCATATTATGCTATTTGCAATACTGGTTTTACTTTCTGTAAAAAAACAAAATGCTTTTTTATTAAATGTGACTTTTATTTTTGTAGCATTTGCAAGAAGACAGTTTTGATCATAAGCTAGATGAAAAAATGCCAATAAGGTACAAGATAAAGGTTCATTCATGGTAGACAGTAAGCTTGACAGGATAGACCTTAAAATTCTGGCTCATCTCCAGCGAAATGGCCGCATCACAAATGCTAATCTCTCTGATGCAGTTGCGCTTTCGCCCAGTCCCTGCCTAACAAGGGTAAAGAGACTAGAAAAACTTGGGTACATACTGAGCTATAACGCCCATATTGCACTTCATAAATTAGGTGATACTTCAACGATTTTTACCGAAATTACTTTGGGTGGCCATCACCGCGAGGACTTTGCCCGCTTTGAAAAAAAAATCAATGATATTGATGAAGTGATAGAGTGTCATCTCGTTAGTGGTGGTTATGACTACTTACTGAAGTTTGTTACCCGGGGAATTGATCACTATCAGGAGCTTATGGATGAAGTGATCACAAAGGAATTTGGCATCGATAAGTACTTCAGTTACGTGGTGCTAAAGTCTCCAGTGGTCAAACTTCACTACCCACTTAATTCACTGTTCGAGACAAAAAGATAATTAGCAAAAAAAGTCTCTATTTCTTTAATTGCTAACAAGAAGACACAATCGCTTTGATAAGCGCTTGGCGAAGGCCTATGCAGATCTTATCCCAAAGACTGGGAGGCCATAGCAAAAGAACGAGGCGACTGGTTGCCATTCATTCCGTCTCCTAGCCTCAATACAGGTGCTTGGTCAACAAGGATTAGACCAGATTTCTGCAAATAGTCAGCAAGCCCATTGGCATAAGCCGGTATATCAATTCTGGTGAAACTGGCATCATTCGTTAGAAGTCCAGACACAAGTGTTTTTGCAACACTTTCGTCAGATGCAATGACTGGTCCAATGACCATACCACGGCCAGCCGGCCTAATTAGACCAAAGCCAATGGGCTGACCATTCTTTTCAGCCACAAGCCCATCACTCTGTCCTAGAATAGAAGCAAGTAATTCGCGGCGATCCGCACCTATAGCCAACTCGTCTAGTTCACACAATAACGGTAATGAAGTTAGATCAGCTTTACGCAGGATCACATCAGCAGATTCTTCGACAACTAAGGGCGAAGGAATGCCTTGCCATTGCTGAACGGAACCAATTTTTTGAAACCCAAAGTTACCAAGAAGACTGATGCCGCTGCGGGTCCCAACACTCTTAAGGGTCCGAGAGCCAGCGTCATCAATAACCGCCTGCATCAATCGGCGGCCAATGCCATTACCTCTATAGCGGCGATCAACAACTAATAGACCAGCAGCACCAGCAGCACTTCCGTAAGACCACCATAAAACTATGCCAATCATCTCACCATCAGGTCCCGCAGCGATCCATCCACGCCCCAGTAGACAATGAAAATCCCAATCCTCCCGACGATGCGGCCATCCCTCCGCTTGAGTAAGCCTTACGGCAGTATCACGGTCTTCTGGTTTCATTTGTCGAATAGTAAATTCCATCGACTGCTGAGTGGTTGATTTCAGCATTGCTCACCCCAAGAGAATTTTTGACTCATAGTACTTACTAGGTCATATCATTATTTGAATAAATTTGGGCTAAGCATACAAAATTTTTATTTTATATTATGCCGTTTTTACCAACTGATCCGTGTTTTTATAGTGCGTTTATTAGTTATACAACAGGCATTTAATAAATTATAAAGGCAGTTTTTTCGTCATCGGGGCATGCAGGCGCTGATAAATCAATGTCAGAAAAACCGCGGCTCATGCTGAATGCAGGTTTGAATGCGGCATATCCTTTGTGGGTCAAACATTAAATCGGCATTGTCTCCCGATCACTTGCAGTAGAATTATTTATTTGAATGAGGCAAAACAGATGCGCATGCTATTAAAAATATTTTTTACCATTTTCCCACTTTTGCTGAGCCTGCAGTCTCATGCTCACGGAATTACCGATCCCCAACATGGTGGTATCGTCAAAGTGATTGGAGATGTTTCGCTCGAGTTAGTCCGTGGCCCAGAAAATGTCAGGGTCTATATTCTCGATGATGTAATGGTCGATACAAGCGGTATGAGTGGCAAATTAAAAGTGGAAAACAGTGCTGGGAAGAGTCAATACCCACTGACACCTATAGAAAATGGCGGTTTGGAAGCGCAAGGGGCTCAAATTCCCAGCGGCTCAAAAGTACTAGCAATTATTGTCAAGGCAGATGGATATTCCAAAATTGCCGGTAAATTCCAGATCAAATAAGTCAAATAGCAAAAGGGTATTAAATTGCATCAACTCCAATTACAAAAAACTGGCAGCAATATCCTCAAGTACTTGATCATCGGCGCTATCCTTTTAACAACCAGTCAAATTATGGCGCATGGTGTTGCAGAGGGTGACGCGGCTTTTATTGAGGGAAACTCTGGTGTCCAGTTTATTCCCTTTGTCTACTTGGGCGCCAAACATATGGTATCTGGGTACGATCATCTGCTGTTTTTGGTTGGAGTGATTTTCTTTCTCTTTCGCCTCAAGGATATTGCTGTTTATGTCAGTCTATTTGCCATTGGCCATAGCATCACATTGTTGTGGGGGGTTCTCAATAATACTCAAGTAAGCCCCTATATCGTTGATGCCATTATTGGTCTATCGGTAGTATACAAAGGGTTTGATAATCTTGGAGGTTTCAAAAAAGTGCTGGGTTATCAGCCCAATACTAAGGCAGCTGTTCTAATATTTGGTTTCTTTCACGGCTTTGGATTGGCTACCAAACTTCAGGATTTCACTCTGTCAGAGGATGGACTGGTGGCCAATATAATTGCCTTCAATATCGGTGTAGAAATAGGACAACTATTGGCACTTTCCGCCATTCTCATTCTTATGGGTTACTGGCGCAGAACATCTGCTTACCAAAATTATGCTTTTACCTTTAATGGATTATTGATGTGTCTCGGCTTTATGCTGATGGGCTATCAATTAACCGGTTACTTTGTAAATTAATTAATGCCTGAGGAATTCGATGTGACTGATTTAAACGATCACCCCCTGCCGAAAAAATCTGAACTTCTGCGTGCTACCGGTATTGCTGCTGTGGTCGCTATTGTTATTTTAGTGACTACCATTTTGCCTGCCGAGTATGGGCTGGACCCTACAGGACTTGGCAGTAGTTTAGGACTTGATCAATTAAATGTAGAAACTACTGAAACTGATGGGGCAGTGTCTGATAATCAACTTTTGGCTAACTCCATCACTGCATTGACTCGAGCCTCAACCAATTTGAGGCAGGATTCTCTGACGATAGTGATACCTGCCTATGAGGGGATTGAATTAAAGGCTGATATGAAGCCAGGGCAATCCCTCGCGTTCGACTGGCAGACTGATGGAGAACCGCTCTACACAGATATGCATGGTGAGCCGCCTAATGCAGACACAAATGAATTTACTAGCTACTGGAAAGAAAAACAGCAAAGTGCTGGTCAAGGTACGTTAGTTGCACAATTTGAGGGTACTCATGGATGGTATTGGCAAAATATGTCCGAGGAAGATATTACAGTCACTATCGATGTAAGTGGCTTCTATCAAGATATTTTCCAGAAACAATAAATTCTGTTCTCTCTAACCAAAATAAACCCGAAATAAAATGGAGTGACTATGATTAAAATATATCAACTTGCCACAATGTCAATCATAACAGCGAGTATTTTGCTTGCTAGTCATGCACACAGTCATGGAATATGGTTTGCCGAACGTTCCAGCCAGCTTGCTGTAGTCTACGGGGTAGGTGCTGATGACCTCGATATGGTAAAACGATTTGACAAGATAACTAGCATAACTGGTTATGACAGCACCTGGGACGAAGTGGACGCAGAATTAATTAAGGCTGGTCCAATGGTCCTTGTCGGTGGTGATGACTATCCGGATGCCGTATCAGCCGTAATGAATAACGGTGTTTGGGCCAAATCCAAAAATGGTAAATGGCATGCCAAAGGACGCGACGAAGTACCTGATGCCATAACGGCCTTAAAGACCATAAAGTACGCTGTTCATATCCGCGGCATGCTAAGGGAAATACCCATAATTAATAGTCAAACGCTGCAAATTGTACCTGTTAAAGGTGCCCCTGCGCTAAAGAATGGCGAATATGATTTACATGGCGACACGATGCCCGCTCAAGCGGGAGATATCGTTAAAGTAGCGGTGCTCTATAAAGGCAAGCCAGTGCAAGGCGCCAGAGTGATCGGCGATTTTGTTACTATGCCTGACCAACAACCATGGGTCACTGGAGAGGATGGCACTGTTTACTTCCCAGTCCGAAATCAGGGCCTCAATGTTATTGGCGCCTCCTATGACGGTCCGGCTGATGAACCTGAGCGTGTCGATAAAGTCGAACACTTTGCTACACTTTCGTTTGTGTTAAACCATCTACCCGAGTAATTAACTTTTTTGATCAATGCCCATCATTGAGCAATAGTGTAAAGCACAAAATATTACTCAGAGTGTAGAAGAAGTTTGACGGCCATTCGATATGCCTATTGATACCCTGAAGAGGAACATTATGTTCTTCAACTTTTCTCAGGTTTGCAGCAAAAAAGACTAAAAGGGTTCACTTATAGGCATGATATGATTAACCAGATTCAAATCAATTGACGTTATGGTCGCCTCGAGCATCTAGGTTTATTATGCAAAGTAGTAAAAAGATAAAGATCGAAGATTTAGTCGCACCTCTGGTGACTTTTCGTCGTGATATACATGCCAACCCAGAACTAGCCTTCCAAGAACACCGAACCGCTAAAAAAATTGCACAAGCATTATGTGATCTTGGGCTTGAGGTTCACACCGGTATTGGTAAAACTGGCATCGTCGCCTCCCTAAAGGTGGGGAACTCAGAGCGCAGCATAGGGTTACGCGCCGATATGGATGCATTACCCATTAATGAGGAGACAGGCCTGCCCTATGCAAGTTGCACTCCGGGTGTCTTTCACGGCTGTGGACATGATGGGCACACTTCGATGCTGTTGGGTGCAGCCCAGTATCTAGCCCGCACTCGAGAATTTGATGGAACAGTTAACTTCATTTTTCAACCGGCGGAAGAGGGAGAAGCTGGCGCTCGCGCTATGATCGAGGATGGACTATTTGAGCGCTTTCCCTGTGACTGCGTATTTGCCCTACATAACTGGCCAGATCTTCCAGCTGGAACGATTTCAACTCGAGCCGGGCCGATCATGGCAGCGGCTGACAAATTTGAAATACTGGTTAAGGGGCATGGAGGGCATGCGGCAATGCCTCATCAAACACCAGATGCAATCTTAGCCGCAAGCGATCTTGTGACTCAACTTAACAGTCTGGTGTCTCGTCGAATCTCACCAACGTCCACGGCAGTAATTTCTGTAACTAAAATAGAGGGGGGAAGCTCACACAACGTCCTTCCCGCGGAAGTACGTGTGATTGGAACTGTCCGCACCTTTGATACACAGGTGCAAGATCGAATCGAGGAATCACTTCGACAAGTTGCTGAGGGTGTGGCCACAGCCAGCGGCACCTGTATGACAGTCAACTATGATCGCTACTATCCGGCGACAATCAATAATACCGAAGCAGCAGAAGAAGCGCTTAAAGCTGCAGCTGAGGTAGGCAATGCAGAAGTTGCAGAGCAGCCGGCCTTCACCTCGGAAGACTTTGGATTTATGCTTCAAGCCTGCAAAGGGGCCTATATTTGGCTGGGTCAGGGTCGGGGCGATGACGATGTTCCATTGCATCATCCCCATTATGACTTTAATGACGACATCCTAGCGACTGGCATTCGTCTCCATGTCGCGCTTGTTAAACATCATTTAGCACATTGATTAATTGGCACCTAACGCTAATATAATTTTTGCGGTTCTAGTGATGCTTAGGTGATTTATGGGGACGGGTGAGAACGCTCGGATGAAGAATTTTATCCAGCTGCTCTTTGGATAAAAGCCCACTTTCTAGAACAAGATCATAGACACGACGATTATCACGCAATGCAACTGTTGCCACCTCTGTGGCGGTCTCATAGCCGAGGTAAGGATTGAGTGCCGTCGCTAGACCAATGGAGTTCTCTACCTGTGAGCGCAATATATCGCGATTGGCGGTGATACCCAGAACGCAACGCTCGGCTAATGTGGCGCAGGCATTGCGCAAATAAGTGATACTTTTTAATAGGCTATGACCAATAATAGGCTCAAAAGCATTTAGTTGTAGCTGTCCAGATTCTGCAGCCATGCTGATAGTGACATCGTTGCCAATGACCTCGAACGCTACCTGATTTACCACTTCAGGAATCACCGGATTGACTTTGCCTGGCATGATACTGGAACCTGCTTGCATGGGAGGAAGATTTATTTCGTTAAGTCCAGCCCGGGGTCCACTCGATAGTAGTCTCAAGTCATTGCAGGTTTTTGACAGCTTGATGGCAATTCTTTTTAGCACACCAGACAATTGCACAAAGGCACCACAATCCTGTGTTGCCTCAACCAGATTAGGTGCCGTTATTAATTCAATACCCAAGATCTTCGACAAGTGTCGACAGATCAGCCTGGAATACTCAGGGTGTGCATTGATACCAGTCCCAATAGCTGTGCCCCCTAGATTGACCTCGCGCATCAGCATCGAAGCCTCCTCGAGTCGCTCAATATCCTCACCGAGTGTCTCAGCATAGCCGCCAAATTCCTGCCCCAAAGTCATTGGTACAGCGTCCTGAAGCTGAGTGCGCCCCATTTTTAAGATAGTTTGAAATTCCTCGGCCTTAGTCTGAAAAGCACTCTGTAGAGTGTGCATTGTCTCTAGCAACCCCATGATGCCCAAGTAAGCCGTAAGTTTCAGTGCAGTCGGGTACACATCATTAGTACTCTGACTTAAGTTAACATGTTCGTTGGGATGCAGGTAAGCATAATCCCCCTTGCCCCGGCCCAGGAATTCTAGTCCCAGATTAGCAATAACCTCATTGGCATTCATATTGGTCGAGGTACCCGCTCCTCCCTGAATTACATCGACTGGAAACTGATCTTGATGTTTACCTTCTCGCAGTGTTTTGCAGGCAGATACAATTGCTTCGGCTCTAGTCTGATCGAGCAATTCCAACTCTTGATTAGCCAGAGCGGCGGCCTGCTTAATGGAAGACAGTGAATGAATCAACTCAGGGTAGTTGGATATAGATGTTTCAGTAATCCAAAAATTTTCAACGGCACGCAAGGTATGAATGCCGAAGTAGGCCTGGGCCGGTAATTCGCGCTCACCTAGCATATCTCGTTCTGTACGGGTAGGTAATTGAGAGGCTTCTTTCATACAGCTTCCACTTTTACACTGCTAAAGCGACTAATCTGATAAGGGTCCAGAGATATATCAGTGCTACCGGTATCAATCAGTTCCGCGAGCGTTTCACCAACCCCGGGGCCAATTTGAAATCCTGCACCAGCAAAACCAAATGCGTAGTAAAGACCACTAACATGCTCGCTGGGACCGATCACTGGCTGACTATCTGGCAAATAACCCTCTACACCGCTCCAGACCCGAATAATCTTCAGCCGCGATAGAGCAGGCGCGAGTCGGCAAATTTGCTGTAATTGGTTAAGAGTATTCTGTGGCATCACATAGGCACGGCGAATATCGGGATAAGCGTTTGCACGTGTGCTACCACCAATAATCACATTGCCACGGGAGGTCTGACGAAAATACACATCCTCAATTTTCTTAGAGGTTGTTATACCCACAGAGGGCAAAATACTGTAAGTCACTGGTTCAGTGACTGACATGGTGGGAGCAAAGCTAGTAAGGGGAGCCAAATCACCAAATTTTGCTGCTAACTTATCGCTCCAGGCTCCTGCAGCAATAAGTAGTACTGGCGCACGAAAAACCTGCCCGTCTTTGGAGGTAATTCGAAAGTCCTCACCCTCTTTTTCCACTGCAAACACGGGAGTATTTTCAAAAACCCGCGCACCGAGAGAAACTGCAGCTCGCCCAAAGGCGGGTGAGACAAGTCTAGGGTTGGCATGACCATCCCGCGCAGAATAAGAACCGGCCAGCACACTGCTCCCCAAAAATGGAAAGCGCTTACGCAGAGAGGCTCCCCTTAGCACCTCTAACTCCAACCCGAGTTGTTTAGCGTCGCGCGCATACTGTTCAAAGGCATCAGCTGTCTCAGGGCAATCACGATAGCAAACCCGCAAGTGTCCCGATTCAATGTATTTAATATCGATACCCAAAAGTTGTTTTGAGTTCTGCCAAATACGACTAGCACGGTTAGCCAGCGGCAGTTGATCTAATGGTCGACCCTGACGGCGTGTGTTGCCGAAATTGGTACCACTGGCCTGCTGTCCCAGCAAACCACTTTCAAGCAATGTAACCGAACGACCACGACGGCTTAAAAAGAACGCAGCTGATGTACCCATGATTCCACCACCAATAATCATCACATCACTTGAGATGGCATTCATTTAACATCCTCCTGCGAAGCTATCGGTAGAGGTTTGACCGGCGCCTGACCCCGCAGTCGCCCAACTTTTTCAACTGGCAGGCGCGCTGTATGGGCAATAATTTCCGCTGCTGCATTACCACAGTATCGACCCTGACAGCGGCCCATTCCGACGCGACTAAAGGCCTTGGCACGATTTGACTCCTGCGCTCCAGCCTCACACACCGCACGGCGCAATTCACCGGCACTCACTGCCTCACAGCGACACAGAACGGTATCATCGGATAACCCAATTGCCTGCTGTGCTGGCCATGGAAAGGCTTGATTAAGACCACTGGCAAAGCGACGCAGACTGGCTAACTCTTTATATAATTTTTTAAGTCTCTTGTTATAGGCATCTCTATCGCCAGCCTGACCAAAATCATCAAGCACGGCCAATGCAGCAATCTGACCGCTTACTTCAGCCGCATTGGCGCCCAGCACCTGCGCACCGTCGCCAGCCAAGTAAACACCCGGCACGCTGCTACGGCCGTCGCTATCTATCTGGGGCAACCATTGTCGTGTCGGCTGATCAAAATAAAAATCACAACGAGCAAGATCTGCAAGTTGCGTTTCAGGTCGCAAATGATAACCCATGGCAACAGCGTCACAGTCAATGGTTTTGGTGCGTCCCCAGCTGTTCTTATAAGTTAAGGCACTGACTCCCGTTTCCGCACTACCTTCGATTGATAGAGGCTCAACACCTGTATAAAGTGGAACTCTCGCTCGAAGTAGATCTGCCGTTAGTGAAATACCTTTCCATAGAACTGACGGCTGGGCCAACAACTTAGTTGCCGCCTTTACGCGACCAAACCACGATGAGGTATCAAGCACGGCAGCCACCCCGGCGCCAGCTTTTGCATA
Source organism: Porticoccaceae bacterium (assembly GCA_964231105.1). Classification (GTDB taxonomy): domain Bacteria; phylum Pseudomonadota; class Gammaproteobacteria; order Pseudomonadales; family Porticoccaceae; genus HTCC2207. The sequence goes on along the minus strand of CAXRJI010000087.1, from coordinate 7,208 downwards.
CTGCGCTGCAACCAGATAAAGCAGAGGCCCTGTGCCCAAAAACACGACTTGCCGGCCGATGGCACAGGCCTGAGATTTGAGCGCAACCTGAGCGCCTCCCATACTAAACGTGCCGGCCAGGTTCCAACCCTTAAGTGGCATTAGCCGATCCGTTGTGCCGGTGCATAAAATCAGAGCGTCAAACGGGATAACTTGTTGCTTATTGTTTGAGACGGCAAAGACATGACCATCAGCAATATTCCAAATAAGGGTCTCAGGCAAGTAATCAATATCTTTATCTATCGCATCAAAGCTACGATGCACAGACTTTGCCCGAGAAGCCTCAGAGCCATACAGAGTTTTATAGGAGCGGGTGAAGTTGTGTGGCTGACGGCGGTAGATTTGGCCTCCGTTATTTGCGCCCTCATCAATAATGGTGGGTCGTATACCAGCCTTGACCAAAGTTTCTGCACAGCGCGTGCCTGCTGGACCCGCTCCAACAACAATTACACGGGGTTTCATTTGGCTCTGGACCATGTCGCCTCCAATGGCTGTGTATTAATTTTCATACCATCGATCACGAAAGTGGAGCAGGCGCGTAGATGCTCACCCGCTTCAGTCCAGACCCAGCAATCCTGACAAGCCCCCATCAAACAAAAACCCGCCCGTCGACCATCACCAAACTCGGAGACCCGTAGATGCTTACCTGCACCGAGCATGGTAGTCATTAGGGTGTCGCCCTCAAACCCCCGAACGGCGTGACCGTCAACAAATATGGTTAGCGGCTTTCTCTCAGTTTCTGCAAGTCTGACAAATCTAGCACTCATTAGTATTTGTCCTCTGCACTTTTGTTAGAGGGTTCTGGCGTCATAACCTGCATACTGAATTGTTGTAATTCCTCACCCTCGAGGTGACAACTAATCTGGTTACCCTGCGCTAGAGTTACCCAGGGTGGCGGCTGTTTATTGCACTTGCCCTCAATACGCACTGAGCAACGGCCAAGGAACGCACAGAGCTGCTCATCGGTGGTTTTAACTGATGTTATCTGATGGGTATGTTTTGTGCGCTCCAACCATCCTTGTTGCAATTCTGGGACAGAATTAATTAATAAGCTGGTGTAGGGATGAAACGGCGGTGCTGCGAAATGCTTGCGACTGCCTTCCTCAACTTTCTGTCCGCCGTAGAGTACGATAATTTGATCACAGACTGCACGCAAGGTAGTAATATCGTGACTGATAAACATAAAGGATACTCCCAATTCGCGTTGCAGTTCCGCTAGCAGATCAAGAATTGCGGCGGCCACCACGGTATCCAGTGCTGAGGTCACCTCATCACAAAGAATGAGATCTGGCTCTGCGGCGAGTGCACGGGCCAGATTAACGCGCTGTTTTTGCCCACCTGACAGTCGTGCGCAGGGCTTGTCGGCAATGGACACAGGCAAGTGAACTAAGCTCAGAAGCTTCCTAACCCGCTTGGCACTAGCTTGCCCCGTTATGCCATGATAGAAAGCCAGTGGCCGTGCCAGAATACGCTCTACGGAGTGGGCCGGATTAAGTGCAGTATCGGCGTTTTGAAAAACAATTTGAACTCGCTTTAACTGATCTAGACTACGCTCCTCTATACGGTTAGGCAGCACTTGCCCAGCCAATTTCACTCTGCCTGCGGACGCTGGCAAAAGTCCTGCAATCGCGCGCGCCAAGGTAGATTTACCAGAACCAGATTCACCGATCACACCCAGTGTTGAACCAGGCTTAATCGTTAAGTTTATATCTTTAAGTATGGGAATGGTGGGGCGACCATCTCGTGCAATACTGCCATAACCTGCCTCTAGTCCCTCGACCCTCAATAGCGATTTGTTGCTCTCAGTGGTCTTAGCGGTGTCAGCTAAAATCGGACGAGCGGCAGCAATCAGCTGTTTGCTGTAGTCATCAGTTGGCGCATTAAGTATTTGTCCTGTGCTGCCCATTTCACGGATCTCACCGTTATTGAGTACCACTACCTGATCTGCCATCTGAGCCACCACTGCCAGATCATGGGAAACATAGACAGCCGTAATTCCTCGCTTTTGAACCGCCTGTTTAAAGGCTCGCAACACGTCGATCTGGGTAGTCACATCTAGCGCCGTGGTGGGTTCATCAAAGATGATTAACTCTGGGTCAGTGATCATAGCCATAGCCGCCATAAGCCGCTGAAGCTGTCCCCCAGAAACCTGATGCGGATAGCGTGAACCTATGGTCTCCGGATTCGGCAGTGCCAAGAGCCGAAACAAATCCACCGCTTTGGCCTCCGCCTCTTTTCGCGACATGGAACGATGAATCTGAGTAGATTCCAGAATCTGATTCATAATTTTCATGGAAGGGTTAAAACTCGATGCAGCACTTTGAGCCACATAAGAAATTCGCCGACCACGAAGGGATCTGAGATCAGACTGACTGAGAGACATCAAGTCAGTATCGCCTAAGAAAACAGACCCCTCAGCAATATGGCAACCCTTGCGCGCGAAGCCCATCAGCGCAAGCGCAATGGTTGTTTTGCCTGAGCCCGACTCACCAATAAGCGCTAACACTTCACCCCTTGGGATAGAAAATTGGATATTGTTGACGATGTTTTTTTCGTCATCGTCGTCGCTGCGGGCGACTATCCTTAGATTCTCTACTCTGATTGGATCGCTCATGCTCTCATTTCCTTAATGTTCAACGCGAGTCTCGTAAACTGTCGATAAACAGGTTTACGCCGATGGTCAAACTGATAATAGCTGCCGCCGGAGCTATAATGGCTGGCGCCATCTCCCACAGCCCTGACATATTTTCTCTCACCAAAGATCCCAAATCAGCATTGGGTGGCTGCACACCCAGCCCCAAGAAACTTAGACTGCTTAGCAGAAGAACGATATAAACAAATCGCAGCCCAAAATCTGTCAACATGGGGTGAATCATATTGGGTAGAACCTCAACAGAGGCAAGATATAACCGACCTTCGCCACGGGCTCTGGCAACATGAATATAATCCATTTGGTTGATGTTAACCGCTAGCGAGCGAGCAATACGAAAAACCCCTGGCGTATAGGTAACAGCAGTGATCAGCAGCAAAATTGGAATCGAGGAACCCAGAGCAGCTATCATAACCAGCGCGAAGATTTTGTTGGGAATTGACAATAGCGCGTCCATCACCCGACTGATAATTTCATCCACAGCTTTGCTGCTAACCGCTGATAAGAGACCCAGTCCAGTGCCCAATAGTGAGGCTATCAATGCAGCTGTAAAGGCCAGTCCTACTGTAAAACGCGCCCCATCCATAACACGACTGAGTACGCTTCGCCCCAAATAATCTGTTCCCAGTGGATGCTCCCAACTCATAGGAAGAAAGACATCGTAGTTAACGATTTCACCGGGGCCATAGGGCGCGATAAAGGGTCCCACAAAGCTCACTAGAATCCAAAAAAGTGCCAGCGTAAGGCCAAATAGACCCGTCATACCCAAATATCCATACAATTTCTTCATTGTCACCTCAATTGCGCAGTTTGGGATTGGACAAGATGGCACAAATATCGGCCAATAAAACTAATATTAAGTAGCCAGTGCAAAAAAGCATGGCACAAGCCTGCAACAGCGGAAAATCGCGGTTAGTTACCGAGTCCACCATTAGGCTGGCAATGCCCGGATAGTTAAAAATAACCTCAACAATTACCACGCCACCCATCAGATAAGAGAGACTTAAAGCCACGGCATTGGCAATCGGACCCACTGCATTGGGCAGTGCGTGCCTTAGCACCAGCCGCGAATGACTTGCCCCTTTCAGTCTTGCCATCTCTACATAGGGTTGCTGCATCTGCTCGATTAGCGCAGCCCGGGTCATTCGAGACATTTGCCCTACCAGCACTAGGGACAGTGTTAAGACTGGCAGGGCATAGGTCGCTATAAACTCTCTTAGGGTTGGATCTTGGGGGGCATAGGAAACCGCAGATAGCCAGCCTAAATGAACTGAAAATATCAATACTGCGATAGTCGCTATCAAAAATTCAGGCACAGCCACAATAAACATAACTAGGCTACTAATAAAATGGTCCACCCGCGTATCGCTGTAACTGGCTGCTAAGATCCCCAAAAATAAAGCAAAGGGGACGGCCACTAATGTGGTGATGCCGGCCAACATCAAAGATCGAGGGAGCCGGTCTGACACCAACTCAGCCACTGGCATATTGTTTGCCAGTGACACCCCGGGGTCACCACTGACAAGTGATCCAAGCCAGTTGATATAGCGCATGTATGCCGGTTGATTAAGACCCAATTTTGCCCGCATAGCCTCAACCACTTCCGGAGTAGCCGCTTGACCCAGCATTTCCTGAACAGGGTCACCAGGCAATAAATTGGTGATTAGGAAGACCACCATAGAGACAAGCAACAGTGTCACCAATGAAATGCTTAAGCGCTTTAACAGAAGATTGATAATGGTGTTCATAGGCAGGCCTTTTACTCCGTCAACCAGACATTTTCTGCAAACGAATAGCCCATCAGCCCACCGATGGGAATTGATGACAGACCTTGTAGTCGAGCGTCGTAGGCATCGATCAGATTTATGAAGACAGGAATACCAATACCACATTCGTTGTGTACCAACTCCTGCATATCCACATACATTTGTTTGCGCTTAGCCGTATTGCCCTCTGACCGCGCTAGCTGCAACAGTTGATCGAATTTTTTGTTATTCCAGCGCGAGGTGTTCCAAGCTGCATCCGATTTGTAGAACAGACTAAAAATCATATCCAGTGTTGGTCTCGGGTTTATATTGCCGTATGACAGCGGGTGCTTTCCCCAATGATTAGACCAGTATCCATCCGCAGGCACTCGGTTGACTCCAAGCTTTAGGCCATTAGGAATAGCTGACATTTGCAGAAGTGTCGCCATATCAACCGAACCAGTCGCTGCCGGTGAGGCGTGAGCAGGCAGACGCAGACCATCGAAGCCACCCTTCTTTAGATGATAGGAAGCTCGCTCTGGATCATGTTCACGCTGAGGTAAATCAGATGCGTAAAAAGGATGGGAAGGATGCACAGGATGGTCATTGGCGATTGTCGCAAACCCACGAAAAAGAGCACGCTTAATAGTTGGGCGATCCAACAAATACTTTAAAGCCAAGGTAAGGTGGCGGCTATTAGTGGGCGCTAAATCCTGGCGCATAATCAAGCTAGTGTAGCCACTTGAAGGGGTGTCCATTACCTCAAAGCCTGACATCTTTTTAATTCGACGCGTGGAACGGGGATTGACAGCATTAATCAGTTGAACATCGCCAGCTAACAGCGCATTGACGCGAGCTGTTTCATCAGAAATGCCCACTAACTCGATCTCATCTAGATAGGGTCTGCCAGGCTTCCAGTAATTTTCATTACGCGTGCCAATGGTGCGTACACCAGGAATAAATTCCTTAATTTTGTAGGGGCCAGTACCTGGCGAATGAGTAAAATCAGTGGTGCCATCTTGAATAATTAAAAAGTGAGAGTCTGCCAAAATTTCTGGCAGGTCTGCATTTGGATATTTCAATCTTATTCGAACCTGCCGCGGGCCTGTAACCTCGATAGTATCAAACTGATCTGCAATGGGTTTTACGCGGGAACCAACGCTTGAATCGAGATGACGCATAAGGGAATAAACAACATCCCGTGGTTCCAATGATTTTCCGTCATGAAACTCAACTCCCTGTCTAAGGGTAACATTCCAAGTTTGCTGATCCTGTGACTCTAAGGATTCAGCTAATGATAACTGCCCCTTTAGACTACTGTCATACTGGGTAAGCCCGTTGTAAATCATGTAGTGTCGCACATAGTCAGTGGACAGGCTTCCAGCAGCCGGATCCATGGTATCTGCTGTTGAGGAGGCCATGCAGGCCACGCGAATACGCCCACCCTGCCGAGGGCGCAGTGACTCTGTCTCAGCCAATTGCGCATGAACATGATCAGGTAACAATAAACTGCTGGGGACACTGGCCATTAATCCCAAGCCGGCCAAACCTCGCAAGGCATCTCTTCGGGTAACTGCTATTGTTTCTGGCTTCTTATCTTTCATCTACAGGGCTCACTTTTTACTGAAACCTATTAACTAATCAGTCGGTCAATATAAAATATCTTTTACACGGTAATAGGCTCCAACCACAGGAAGAAACCAAGGTTTTCCAAAATGGCCTGGAATGGGTGGCCACTTCAGTTCACTCCAAGGATTAGCATGCTCATTACCATTGATCATATCAGCCAAGATTTGCCCCATATGAACCGCCATTTGCACGCCGTGACCACTGTAACCCATGGAGTAGTAAAGCCCCCTGTGCTGACCCGCATGTGGCATGCGATCAGCGCTCATATCGACGGATCCACCCCAACAGTAATCAATGCTGATATCAGCCAATTCAGGAAATGCGTGGACTAGAGAATCGCGAAGTATAGTGCCACTGTGGCGGTCCGACTTTGGGTTAGACATAGCGAATCGTGCTCTTCCACCGTAAACCAGGCGATTGTCCTCTGTGACACGAAAGTAGTTGCCAATGTTATTACTGGTAACATAACTGCGACGATTTGGTAGCAATCGATTTAGCCTTTCTGTATCAAGTGGCTCGGTTACTATAATAAAACTACCCACTGGAATAACTCGGCGTCTAAACCAGCCAAATGGACCACCACCACTGCCACCGGTAGCGATAAGAGCTTGATTGGAAGTCACAGAACCCCGTGGGGTGCTTATTTGCCAAGCACCATTTGACTGGCGATTAACCCCAGTCGCCGCTGCAGACTCATACAGTTTAACGCCGCGCTTTTTAGCCGCTTGCGCCAGTCCGTTACCAAATTTCCCGATATGCAGTTGTGCGCTGGTGGTCTGTAAAAGACCGCCATGGTAGTCCTCTGAACAGATCTCATTGTGCAAGCAATCTGGGGTCAGTAATTCAATATTGGAGTCCACATTATCTGCTTTCAGGGCTTCATAGGTTTTGACCATGTTTTCAAAGTGGGCAGGTTTGGAGGCTAGCTTTAGCTTGCCTCGACGCTGAAAATCACAGTCTATATGCTCTTCAGATGCCAAGCGCTCAACACTGTCGACTGCAGCAGTGAATTCCTGATAATAGCGACGCGCACGCTCAATGCCGTAACTATTAACAAGAGACCGGTAATCTTGCAAAGTGCCAGCGTTGCATTGCCCGCCATTGCGACCAGAGGCTTCGCCGACAAGGCGTCCAGCCTCCAAAAC
>CAXRJI010000086.1:0-19721 GCA_964231105.1 Porticoccaceae bacterium | reverse complement strand
CAGTGAGACCATGTTCGGGCAAAACAAATTCAGTTTAAATCTCTGTTTATTAATATGAATATCGGCAATTTTTTTGTATTTTTATCATTTTATAGAAGAATTTTTTGTTAATTTAAAATCCAACTGTTTTTTTCAATTCTCGAATTAAATTTTCGCCAATTTTACTGTCTAGGCCGTCCTCAGTCAGTGAATTTTGGCGTGTAACCCCATCCACACTGCCTCTGTCACTAAGATATTGTAAAACACCCTTATTGTCCCAGTTGCCAATAAAGTCCCGTTGAGTCAAATTAGACAAACAGGCCAATAGCCCATAGGCTGCCCAGTTTGAAACATCGGCAATTATTAGTTCATCACAGTGAACAACGGAGGCCCTGATATCTAACTCTCTCAGAGCTCCTTTAACATTGCCCATGCCCGCTTCATTGCCACCATCACCAATCCCAAGGCTGGGACAGGTGGCCTCTGACAAAAAGTAGTCAAAGCCAGAGCATTGGGTACTTATGTCCTCACCACGCATATTGTAATAGTTACCATCAACAGCATGACCTGGATGTTCAATTGATATCAATAGGCTGGGCTTTAGTTGTTGAAGCGCACGCTCGGCCTCAAGGCGAGCCTCTGTCCGTGAACCCTTGATAAGTCTGTGTACGTTGTAATCACCCTGAATGGCTTTAGCCAGAGGGTCACAACAGGCCAGTATTGGCGTTCCGCCTAATGCTTCTATTGCCTTATAAAGGGCTATTGCTCCAGGGGGTCCATCAGTTTCAAAGGTATTATCTACAGGGAACCCTGTTCCAATTAACACAGTGTCACAGTAATTCTTAATCATATTGGCCCCGCGCATTAGATACCCGGGCTCAAGGGCCTGACGAACCATTTGCATACCTCTTGGATTACGTGCCACCAGCAGTTGTTCAATCTTTTGGCTTATTGACCTATCTATCATGATTACCGACTAACTTGAGTGACTGTAATATTGGTAAAGCGCTGTTCATGCAGATGAATTAGATTATGCGCCTGCTGAATTGAGATGCACTCGAATGCTATTTTCTTACCTGGCATTAGTTGTGCGAGTTTGTCTATATCGATAGAAAGAACGGAACCTATTTTGGGATAACCTCCAATCGTTTGTCGATCGCTAAGAAGGATAATAGGTTGCCCATCTGCAGGGAACTGGATGGCCCCATAACAGATACCCTCTGATAGCATACTGGTCATAGAGGATTTTACAGCGGGTCCTGTCAGCCTATAACCCATACGATCGCTATTTTCAGATACTGTATAGATTGAGTTAAAGAACAAATTTTTATGTTGAAAAGTGCTGTGTTGGTAGCCTAGAACCACACGAAGGGTCACAGGGTCATGATTTAATTGGGGCCTGTAAGCAGGGTCTAAGAAATAACAATCAACACTATCATTGGCATGGCAGGGCAGTATATCGCCGCTTTTGAGTGCGCATCCATCCTGCTCTAGACCTCCGAGTCCCTCTCGAACTACCGTAGCTACGCTGTTAAAACTTGGCTTTGCTTGTACACCTCCGGCAACTGCCAAATAAGCGCGGCATCCAGCTGTTGCGTATCCTAGTTCTATGCGATCACCGGGCTGAATTATATGACTACGCCAACAATCAACCTGCTGTTGGTTAATTGTAAGAGGCAGGGTTGCTCCTGTTACAGCAATCTGCGTAGTGATTTGTGATTCTAAAACTAAACCACCGACTAAAACTTCAATACAGGCTTCAGCACCTGAATTGTTACAAAGCTTATTGGCCCAACAGAAGGAGCTGAAATCTAGGGGACCTCCAGTGGTAAGACCAAGGGCATGGAAGCCAAAGCGCCCTCGATCCTGAAGATGGCTTTGAATTCCTGGTTGAATGACCCTGAACCCTGTCATTAGCCTGTACCTAAAAGGTCTGACTCACAACCACCTAACTGGAGAAACTTCTCCCGATCTATGGCTGTAAAGCGAACAGTATCACCGACACTCACTGGCATGCTGGGATCGCTGTTTGGATCAAACATGGGCGTGGGACAGAGTCCAATAAGATTCCAACCGCCTGGGGAGGGCGCTGGATAGACAGCCGTTTGCCTATCGGCAATAGCAACTGCACCCTTGGGTACTCTCTGTCTGGGAGTGGCGAGTCTAGGTGCAGCTATCTTTGAGTCCACTTCTCCTAGATACGCAAAACCCGGCGCAAAACCGATAGCATACACACGGTATTCTGTTTGTTGATGAAGAGCGATCACTTGATCTACTGATAGGCCAGCATTCTTGGCTAATAGTTCTAGGTCTGGCCCTGACTCCCTACTGTAAAAAACTGGCAGTTCTACACAGCGATTACCTTGCGATATTGTTTTAGTAGACTGATTAGCCCCGCTCTTATTTATCCCGCTGTGATTTGCCCCGCTCTGATTTGCACAAGCAGAGATTGCCTTTCGGATAGCATAGTGATCGGTAAGGATAGGGTTATAAATCACCAAAAGAGACGCGTAGGAGGGGATAAGGTCAATCAGTTGCTCTGAAAGTCCAAGTCGAAGGCTATCTACAGTTTGGGCTATTGCATCGGATACTTCGGCACTGGGCTGATTTGAAAAATAAACAACTAAGCTATTTTCTCCAGCTACCTCAATTATTGGGTAGGGTGATTTCATGGGCTTAGCTGTTTTGTCTCAACAGTTGACGAATTTCACAAATAGCAGCCACACCTTCCGGGTTATCACCGTGAACACACAGCGAGTCTGCTTGCAGGGGTAGACGATGACCGCTTACAGTAGTCACTGATTGGTCATCCTTTAACTGCCGCACTTGATCAAGCATTTTTTCGCGACTATGAACTGCACCTTCTTTGGCCCTAGAGAGCAGTGCGCCATTATCGTCATAGCAACGATCAGCAAAGGCTTCAAACATAAGATCCAAACCAAAGGCTTTGGCCTCCTGTAGATGAGTGTCAGCATCAGGTGTAGCTTGAAGCATAAATGCTAGTTTACTCTCGCTTTCAACTATAGCCGTCATTACTGCACTGCGTAACTGGCCATTGGCCATCATATCGTTATACAGCGCGCCATGGGGTTTTACGTAGCTGACGCTCAGACCTATATTTTTTGCCATACCCACTAAAGCGGCTATTTGATATTGAAGAATTGGAATTAGCTCAGTGGCTGGCATCTTCATGGAGCGCCGACCAAAACCGGCGATATCTGGATAGCTAGGGTGTGCGCCAACAGTGACATTGTGCTCCTTAGCCAAGGCTAAGGTTTTTTTCATAACAATAGGGTCACCTGCATGAAAGCCACAGGCGATATTAGCTTGATCTATATAGGGCATAACCTCGGCATCTAGACCCATCTTCCAAGAGCCAAAACTTTCACCAAGATCACAATTAAGCAGTAGGTTCATAGGCTTAGCTCCTATTAGGTTGCCGAAGTGATAGCTAAATCTCGATTTAGCTTATCAGTGACTAGCATACAGCCGGGACTATGGGTAATACAAAAAGGTGGCTTTGCCTTTTCCAGTGCCACTTGTGGTGTCACACCACAGGCCCAAAATGCCGGCGCTTCATTGGGTTTAATGGTAACAGCATCACCATAATCTGGATGTTCAACTGAGTGAATACCTATATCCTGTGGGCTGCCATAATGTATTGGCTCTCCATGCACAGAGGGAAAGCGGCTGCAGATTTGTCTTACGCGTGGCATCTGTTGCTCTGAAAAGGGGCGCATGCTGACAACCATTTTTCCTGAGAATGGCCCGGCAGGCACACAGTCAATATGGGTTTTATACATGGGTACATTGAGGCCCTCTGTGATATTGCGCACTTCGAGACCGTCATCAATTAATGCCTCCTCAAACGAAAATGAGCAACCGATTAAAAATACCACAAGGTCATCACGCCATAAGTCAGATATATCATAAAGTTCTTTCTTAAGGATGCCGTGCTCAAATAATTTGTAGGCAGGGATATCACTTCGGATATCAATATCTGCGCCCACTTCAGGGAGTTGATACTGACCGGGCTTGGAGACCGCAATTAGAGGACATGGTTTTGGATTTAAAACACAAAATTGATGGAAATCAGCTGCCCAGTCCGCCGGAAGAATCACCATATTGCACTGCACAAACCCCTCGCAAAGACCTGATGTATGGCCTCTGTGATCACCATTTCGAATTTTATGTCTAAGCGCGAGGGGCGACATCGCATTCTCCATAGACAGACTGTTTTACGCTCAAATTTCAGTGTACCAGAGTGTAAAAGCAAACTCAGCAGGTGTAACCCAGAGGGGGTGGGTAGTAGGGTACAGTACGATTTAAGGCCGCTAGTGTCAGCAGGTGGTTGTTAGCCAACAGTAGATTTTAAAAATTCAGTCAGTTGGTCCAGTGCTATAGATTGATTATCCGATGCACGACGATGACGGTATTCAACGCTGCCATTCTCGAGGCCACGATCTCCCACAACAATTCTATGGGGGATACCAATCAACTCAATATCTGCCAGCATGGCACCTAAACGAGCCTTTGCTTCGTCCATAAATAATACTTCATAGCCTGCAGTTGTTAGCTCAGAATAAAGTGCTTCACAGGTTTCTTTGACGCTTTCAGACTTGTGCATATTGATGGGCACAAGTGCTATCTGAAATGGCGCGATTGCATCAGGCCAAATAATGCCATTTTCATCATGGTTCTGCTCAATAGCTGCCGCAACTATGCGACTGACACCAATACCATAGCAGCCCATATGCATCACTTGTTCTTTACCATTTTCGTCTAATACAGTGGCTTTCATTGCCTCGCTGTATTTGGTACCCAGCTGAAAAATATGGCCTACTTCAATGCCGCGCTTAATTTCCAGCACACCCTTGCCATCGGGGCTAGGATCACCTGTTACCACATTGCGCAAATCAGCAACCTGATCTAGGGGACAGTCCCTTTCCCAGTTAACGCCAGTAAGGTGGAAGCCATCGCGATTAGCGCCACAGCAAAAATCTGCTAAGGCTGCTGCAGAATGATCAACGATAACAGGGATACCAATACCCACTGGCCCCAAAGAGCCCACTGGGCAACCCAAGCTATCAGCAATTTTCTGTTCACTGGCAAAGGTTAGTTCACCGCTTATGCCCAAAGCCTGTTGGGCCTTAACCTCATTGAGTTCATGATCGCCGCGCAACACCAGAGCAATAAGTTGATCACTATCTTCGCTATCATTATTGCTAACAATCAGGGTTTTCACGGTTTGACGGGCGTCCAAATCTAACAATTGGCTGACAGCATCAATAGTCTTTGCATTGGGCGTAGCTATCTCTTGCATCTGCATATTGCCAGTGAGATTGATATCACTGGGCGGCAACGCTTCTGCTTTTTCGATATTTGCTGCGTAATCACTAGCATCGGAGAATACAATGGCATCCTCACCGGAATCTGCCAGTACGTGGAACTCATGGGAGTGACTGCCACCGATGCTACCTGTATCGGCTAAAACTGCCCGAAATACTAAGCCTGTGCGCTCAAATATGGCGCTATAGGTCTCGTACATTAACTGGTAGGTTTGTTCTAAAGATTGCTGATTGCTGTGAAAGGAATAAGCATCTTTCATGGAGAATTCCCGCGTGCGCATAACGCCAAAGCGTGGTCGCCTTTCATCGCGAAACTTGGTTTGTATCTGATATAAGTTAACGGGCAATTGTTTGTAACTGCTTATCTCATTGCGCACGATATCTGTTATAACTTCTTCATGGGTAGGCCCCAGACAGAACTCGCGATCATGACGATCCTTGATGCGCAAAAGCTCAGGACCAAACTGGCCCCAGCGCTGAGACTCCTGCCAAAGATCTGCAGGCTGAACCACAGGCATCATCAATTCCATAGCCCCCGACTTATTCATTTCCTCGCGAACTATAGTCTCAACTTTGCGTAAAACCCTCAGGCCAAGAGGTAGCCAAGAGTAAAGCCCTGAGGCTAGCTTGCGAATCATACCTGCACGTAACATCAGCTGGTGACTAATGATCTCTGCATCTGCAGGGCATTCTTTTTTAGTGGTTATTAGGTAATGGCTACTGCGCATAGTGATTTATATAATAATATTATTAGGCTTAAGTAACTTATTTTACGGTGCTAACGGTAAGGGGTACAGCGTTTATAGCGATATTTAGTCCCATCAAATTACTTTCAAAGCTTTCTAACTTAACACTAATGGGTAATTTTGACTTTTTTCTGTTCTAATTACTCCCTTGCGTCAACGCCTGATGTATAATGCTTCGCCATTTTTCCTGACAAAATAATAGGTTAACTCTAGTATGCCCATTTATGAATACCGCTGTGAAGCCTGTGGTCATGAGATGGAGGCGTTGCAGAAAATTAGCGACAACGTGCTTATTGATTGTCCAGCCTGTGAGCAACCGGCGCTGAAAAAATTGGTGTCGGCAGCCGGCTTTAGATTAAGTGGCAGTGGTTGGTATGAGACTGATGTTAAAAGTGGTAAACAGAAAAACCTAAGCGGCGATAAAGCTGCTCCGGCGACAAGCAAAGAGGGTGCTAGCGGAAATTCAGATAAAGCCTCTGCAAGTAAAAGTAAAGATAGCGCTAATAACGCAAAATAAAAGAAACAAATTGGCATTTAGCCACCCATTATGACGGATAAGGATTAAGACTAATGCAACGAACAACCTATTGCGGACTGGTTACCAGTGCCCATTTAGATCAAGAGATGACGCTCTTTGGATGGGTGGACCGCCGTCGTGACCATGGGGGAGTTATCTTTCTCGACTTGCGAGATCGAGAAGGTATTGTGCAAGTAGTGTTTGATCCAGATGCAGGGGATTTTTTTGATCTTGCCGATAAAGTGCGCTCTGAGTATGTACTGCAAGTAACAGGTAAAGTGCGAGCGCGCAGTGAGGCAACCATTAATCCAAATATGGCCACTGGCGAAATAGAGGTTTATGGCACCGACTTAAAAATTCTCAATAGCGCAGCTACACCGCCTTTCCAAATGGATGAATATGTAAATGTAGGTGAGGATGTGCGGTTAAAGTACCGTTACATGGATCTTCGTCGAAGTGATATGCAAAAAAGCCTGCGACTACGCTCAAAAATAACTACCTCTATTCGCAACTATTTGGCTGAGCATGGTTTTTTAGATATTGAAACACCGATTATGACGCGGGCTACTCCAGAGGGTGCTAGAGACTATTTGATACCCTCGCGCACCTACCCCGGACAATTTTTTGCCATGCCACAATCACCACAGTTATTTAAGCAGTTATTGATGGTGGCTGGATTTGATCGCTATTACCAAATAGCTAAATGTTTTCGCGATGAGGATCTACGTGCCGATCGTCAGCCTGAATTTACCCAGATTGATATCGAAGCCTCGTTTATTGACGAACAGCAAATTATGTCCGTCACTGAGACTATGATCCGAAATATCTTTGATGAACATTTAAATGTGCAACTAAGTAGCTTCCCGCATATGACCTATGCCGAAGCTATGGACCGATTTGGCTCCGATAAACCAGATCTTCGCATACCGCTCGAGTTGGTTGAAATTAAAGACCTACTTAAAGATATTGATTTTAAGGTATTTGCTGGACCAGCTAATGATCCGGCCTGCCGCGTTGCAGCGCTTAAGGTCCCTGGGGGTGCTCAGATATCCCGTAAACAAATTGATGACTATACAAAGTTTGTAGGTATATACGGTGCAAAAGGCTTGGCTTGGATAAAGGTCAATGCCATTGAGTCCGGTATTGAAGGGCTACAATCACCGATTATTAAGTTCCTTGGTGACGATGTAACGTTGCAAATTATGCAGCGTTTAGATGCGCAAAATGGCGATATAGTCTTCTTTGGCGCTGATAAAGCTTCAATTGTCAGTGAAGCGCTTGGAGCTTTGCGCTGTAAAATCGGTGAAGACCTAGAGCTTTATACTAGCGATTGGGCGCCTTTATGGGTTGTTGATTTCCCAATGTTTGAGACAACTGATAATGGATCGCTTACGCCGCTTCACCACCCCTTTACAGCGCCCTCTTGTGATGTTGAGGCACTTAAAGCAGAGCCTGCTAGCGCCTTATCACGTGCCTACGATATGGTTCTTAATGGTGTAGAATTAGGCGGTGGGTCTATCCGTATCCATGATCAAGCTATGCAGGCAGCTGTATTTGAAGTGTTGGGTATTGATAAGCAGGAGCAACAAGAAAAATTTGGCTTTTTATTAGATGCACTTAAATATGGTGCGCCACCCCATGGTGGTTTAGCCTTTGGTCTAGATCGTCTTATTATGCTAATGGTTGGTGCCGAGTCCATTCGTGATGTAATAGCTTTCCCGAAAACGCAGTCTGCAGGCTGTTTGATGACCGATGCTCCCAGTGCAGTTGAGGCTTCGCAGCTACGGGATCTAAATATTAAATTACGAAATAAAGAGAACCCATCGAGCTAGCTAAAAAATAGTTGGAGATTATTTATGGCAGGTCATAGTAAATGGGCCAATATTAAACACCGAAAAGCAGCTCAGGATGCTAAACGCGGTAAGATTTTTACTAAACTAATTCGTGAATTAGTGGTTGCCGCAAAGGCAGGTGGTCCAAATCCAGACGATAATCCTCGACTGCGTGCGGCGGTTGATAAGGCGCTAGGCGCCAATATGAAGCGCGACACAATCGATAAGGCTATTGCTCGAGGCGCCGGCGCTGGCGAGGGCGAAAACTATGATGAGATTACCTATGAGGGTTATGCCCCGGGAGGTGTCGCTGTCTTAGTTGAATGTATGACTGATAATCGCAATAGAACTGTGGGTGAAGTGCGTCATACATTTTCTAAGCGAGGCGGAAATTTGGGCACCGATGGCTCGGTAGCTTATCTGTTTAACCGTATTGGTCAAATTGGCTATGCCCCAGGTGTTAATGAGGAGGCGCTAATGGAAGTGGCCTTGGAGGCAGGTGCTGAAGATATTGTTACCCACGATGATGGCTCAACGGAGGTTACAACAGCATTTGAAGATTATCTGTCTGTCAAAGATGCCCTTGTAGCTGCAGGTCTAGAGCCCAGTTATGCCGAAGTCACTATGGTCGCTGATATCAATGTGCCTATGGATAAAGATGGCGCAGAGAAAATATTAGCAATGATAGATGGTCTAGAAGATTTGGATGATGTGCAGAATGTATACACTAATGCAGAGATTCCCAATGAAGTGATGGAGCAATTAAGCTAATCCATCTAAATAATCAAACGAGTAATCACAGCAAGAATAAGAGGGTTAAATTCGATGAAAGTTATCAAAAAAACAAAAGAATATATTATTTATCAAAAGGGCTCAGGTCGTTACGCAGTTAAGGATGCTGACAAACAATGGGTTAATGCCGAAGAAAAAATAAAAATTCTATTGGCAGAGGGCCTTATTAAAGCTGTAATGCCTGAGACGCCAGCACCTGCGCCGGCAGAAGAAGCGCCCGCGGCAGAAGAAGCGCCTGCGGTAGAAGAAGCGCCTGCGGCAGAAGAAGCGCCTGCATCAGCAGAAGCGCCTGCAGCAGAAGAAGCCCCAGCGGCGGAAGAAGCCCCAGCGGCAGAAGAAGCGCCCGTAGCAGAAGAGGCACCCGTGGCGGAAGAAGCGCCCAAAGCTAAGGCTGAACCAAAAGCTAAAGCAGCACCCAAGGCTAAAGCTAAGGCGGCTCCAAAGGCCAAAGCCAAAGCAGCGCCTAAGGCTAAAGCTGCGCCAAAAGCGAAAGCAAAAGCCAAAGCAGCGCCTAAGGCAGCGGCAAAGGATAAGTCTGAGGATTAAACTTCTTGGACGGTTTTTATCTGGCCCTCTAGAATTTCTCTAGGGGGCTTTTTAATGTCCAGTTTATTTTGAGATGATGGGCGTCTATTTTTACCAGATTGATTAATGGTTGACTCTCAGAGTATCCGTTGCAAAACTGATATCAAAATCAATGTGTACATATCCATGACAAGAATTATTGGTATAGACCCAGGATCACTGAAGACAGGTTACGGCCTGATAGATGTTGTTGGTAATAAAATTACCTATGTCAGCAGTGGTATAGTGCGACTCAAGGATAAAGCTCTACCTCCTAGGCTAAAAGTTATCTTTGATGGTATTACGCAAATAATTGCAGAGTATCAACCTGAGGCTATGGCAATCGAGGAGGTGTTTTTTGCCAAAGATCCCCGTGCTGCGTTAAAACTTGGTCAGGCACGTGGAGCTGCAATAGTGGCTGGTGTTAATGCAGATCTTGCAGTAGCCGAGTACTCTGCGCGCAGTGTCAAGCAGGCGGTGGTGGGTACGGGAGCGGCGGATAAAAAACAGGTACAGACAATGGTTGCCTCGCTACTTAAATTGCCAGATACTCCGTCTGAGGATGCCGCAGATGCTTTAGCTGTGGCGATCTGTCATGCTCATGGTATGCAGACTGGTAAACTATTAGCCAACCACGGCTCAAGTGGTTATGCGCGCGGTCGCCATAAATAAGCTAAAAATAAAAAAGGGTATGTAAAGATTATGATTGGCAGGCTTAGAGGTACAGTGCTTAGTAAGCAGGCTCCGGATCTATTGCTTGATGTAAATGGTGTTGGCTACGAGTTGCTAGTTTCTCTCAATACCTTTTTTAATATTCCCAACGAAGGCGAGACAGTTTCTCTTCATACCCATTTTGTGGTGCGCGAAGATGCACAGCAATTATATGGCTTTAGCGAAATAGAGGAGCGTCTACTATTTCGCACCTTGATAAAAGTTAATGGTGTAGGACCCAAAATGGCTCTTGCCATTCTCTCTGCGATGCCGGCCAGTGATTTTGCTCGATGTGTGCACAGTAATGATGTGGCCTCTCTGGTTAAGGTTCCCGGCGTAGGAAAGAAAACTGCAGAGCGTTTACTGATTGAAATGCGCGATAAAATTGATGAACTAGCCCCAGACGAAACTACTGCGCGACATCAAAATATAAAATCAGATATTACTGCTGAGGCAGAAAGCGCATTGGCTGCACTGGGTTATAAGCCACAAGATGCGGCCAAAATGATTAATCGTGTGGCAAAGCAAGATATCACAACGGCCGAGGAATTGATCCGCGCGGCTCTGAAAACTATGCTCTGATACCCCAGTCTAGGGCGTCTTAATGGGGTTACTGGCATTGTCCTTAGTAGTGTAAATTGCAGTCGATCAATGTATCCTTGTAAGTTAACTAGAGACCGTGCGCCATGATAGAGCCAGATCGACTTATTTCAGCAGACAGCTCCCCTAGCGAAGAGCGAATTGATCGTGCGCTTCGTCCCCTGACCCTCAGTGATTATGTCGGACAATCTGTTGTTAAGGAGCAGCTTAGTATATTTATTGAAGCTGCTCGTAGACGCAGTGAGCCACTTGATCATACATTAGTTTTTGGTCCTCCTGGTCTGGGCAAAACTACCTTGGCTCATATTATTGCCAATGAGATGGAGGTAGACCTTAAAACCACCTCTGGTCCGGTGCTTGAAAAAGCGGGTGATTTGGCAGCCTTACTGACCAATCTGGAAGCAGGTGATGTTTTATTTATTGATGAAATCCATCGCTTAAGCCCAGTTGTGGAGGAAATACTATATCCTGCTCTGGAAGATTATCAGTTGGATATAGTTATAGGTGAGGGGCCGGCGGCCCGTTCCATTAAACTTGATTTGCCGCCTTTTACATTAGTGGGAGCGACTACTAGAGCAGGTTTGCTCACTTCCCCTTTACGTGATCGGTTTGGCATAGTTCAGCGTCTAGAATTTTATTCTGTAGATGAATTAACAAGCATTGTGGCTCGAGCGGGTGATATTTTAGAGGTTTCCGTTGATAAGGAGGGGGCCAAAGAAATAGCTTGTCGCTCCCGCGGAACCCCTCGAATAGCCAATCGTTTACTGCGAAGAGTGCGCGACTATGCAGAGGTCAAAGGGGATGGCCACATCAGTGCTTCAGTCGCCGATGCGGCACTTAATATGCTCAATGTTGATAAAAGTGGCTTTGACCATCTCGACAGACGTTTGCTTTTGACACTGTTGGAAAAGTTTGACGGTGGGCCTGTAGGCGTGGATAGCTTGGCTGCTGCCTTAAGTGAAGAGCGTGGCACTATCGAAGATGTACTGGAGCCCTATTTAATTCAACAGGGCTTTCTAATTCGAACCTCCAGAGGACGTATGGCAACTCGAATGGCTTATGACCACTTTGGTCTTAAAAGCTCAAAACATGCCCAAGAACAGCTGGATGCATTAGATGAGTAGCAGTCAATTCTCCTGCCCAATCAGAGTGTATGTTGAGGATACTGATGCTGGGGGTATTGTATTCTATGCTAACTATCTAAAGTTTATGGAAAGGGCGCGAACAGAGTTTTTTCGCAGCTTGGGCTTTAATAAACCAGCGCTTTTTGATGGATTACAGTTTGTGGTTAGAGAGCTAAATGTAGTTTACCACCAGCCGGCGGTGCTAGATGATATTATCGAGGTAACTGCTGAGCCCATTAAACTCTCGAGAGTGTCGGTAGAAATCGCACAAAAAGTTTTTAGGCAGGGTAGTTTATTGGTAGAGGGTTGTGTAAAAGTGGCCTGTATAGGCGCGGAGTCAAAGCGGCCTAAAGCTATACCGGCACAAATTCACAGTGCCTTAACAAATCATCTCAATTAATAGTGGAGTTGCAACAGTGAGTGAAGAAAACCTTTCAATACTCTCATTAATTTTAAATGCAAGTGTGCTGGTGCAGTTTGTGATGGCGACATTGCTAATTGCCTCTGTGGTGTCTTGGATAATGATTATCCAGCGGGGTATTTACCTGCGCAATGCTGAAGATAATTTTAAGCGCTTTGAAGATACGTTCTGGTCTGGCATTGATCTAAATAACCTTTATCGCGAGCTCTCAGAGTTGGTCAAGCAAGAGGGTGGTAGTGATGGGATTGAAAATGTCTTTCGAGCTGGATTTAGAGAATTTAAACGTCTTGCACAAAGCGAACGAGCTGATCCCGAAGCAGTTATGGAAGGAACAGATCGTGCCATGCGCGTAGCTCTATCAAGAGAAGAGGAAAAGCTCAGTGCAAATTTGCCTTTCTTGGCTAGTGTAGCCTCTGTTAGTCCCTATGTTGGTTTATTCGGAACGGTATGGGGCATTATGAATTCTTTTCGTGGCTTGGCCATGGTACAACAGGCGACATTGGCCACGGTGGCTCCAGGTATATCCGAGGCTTTAATTGCTACTGCTATGGGCTTATTTGCCGCTATACCCGCCGTTTTGGCCTATAACCGCTATGCGGCTAAAGTCGAAACCATTAATGCCAGTTACGAAACCTTTGCCGAGGAATTCTCTAGTATTTTGCATCGTCAGATTCACTCAAGATAACTAAAATGAGGTAGTTTCAGTGAAAAATAAACGTGCAAAACGCAAATTAGTGGCTGAAATCAATGTAGTGCCCTACATTGATGTTACCTTGGTATTGCTAGTTGTTTTTATGATTACAGCACCCCTGTTATTGCAAGGGGTAAAAGTTGAGTTACCAGATGCGGATTCTGCTCCATTGGATAAAAAACAGCAGGATCCCATGATTGTATCTATCAAAGCTGATGGCAGTTATTGGATAGATACAAAGGGTGAGAATACAGCGCAGAGTCTTGCATTTATAAAGGAACGAGTCAGTAAAGTATTGCGCCAACAGCCTGATACACCTATTTTGGTCTGGGGGGATACCAGCGTCGATTACGGCAAAGTAGTCAATCTAATGAGTGAGCTACAGTTGGCAGGTGCACCCTCAGTAGGTTTGGTCACAGAGCCGCCAACACAGTAATTATGGGTTCTTTAACGGCATATACAGTTGCTACAGTTCTCAGTCTTATTCTGCATGGGCTAGTTATATTCTCCCTTTTGGTGAATTGGCAACCTGAGAGTAAAAAAACACTTATTCAGCCACAATACATCAAGGCTGAGTTGGTTGAACTGACTGCTAAGACAAAACCTTCGCCCAGTGTTTCAACGCCAGTTGATCAAAGAGCAAAGCGTGAGGCAGAAAAAAAGGCGCAAGCCAAGCGCGAAGCTGAGAAAAAAAGAGCACAGGCAAAGCGTGAAGCTGAACTGCGCGAACAGCGTCGCATAGAAGCTGAGAAACAACGCAGGATTGAGCAGGAAAAACAGCGTCAGGCACAAGAGCGTGCGCAAAGAGAGGCAGAATTTGCCGAGGCTTTGGAAAGAGAGCAAGCCTTGCTTGCGGCTCAAGAAGATGAAAAGGTAGCTAACAGCTATATGCAACTAATTCAGCAGCGACTCTCTGAAAACTGGAGCCGGCCTCCCAGTGCCCGTCTCGGTATGCAGGTTTCAATTGAGCTGAGATTAGTGCCCACGGGTAGAATTGTTGGCGTGACTATAATAGAGTCAAGTGGCGATAGGGCTTTTGATCAAGCTGCACAACAGGCGGCTTTCAAAGCCGATCAATTTAAAGAAATTCAAGGTATGGACAGCGCTATTTTTGAAAAGTACTTCCGTAAAGTGAAAGTTGTTTTCAGTCCTGAGGATCTAAGACTTTAATCTATAAATCAAGGTAGAAAGGAATATATGCGGTTAGTTAAACGGTTAACATTATTCTTTATAAGTTCGGCACTATGTGTCGCATTTAGCACAATAGCCTCGGCTGAGTTGCTCATTAAAGTGACTCAGGGAAATGATCAGCCAACTGCAGTCGCTGTGCCGCCGATAGAGACCAATGGTCTATTAATTGGGGAGGATATCAGTTCCATAGTGGAGGCCGACTTAAATCGAAGTGGTCTATTTAGAGCCATACCCAGAGAAGACATGTTGTCATACCCCTCAACTACTGAAGATGTTTATTATCGGGATTGGCGAATCTTGGGGGCCGAGTACTTAGTTATAGGCTCATTGGATGTGCTAGCTGACAGCCGCTATGAGTTGTCTTTTACCCTGATCAATATTACTGCGCAGAAAACTGAGTTTATTCACCGAGTTCGCGGTAAACCAACAGAAATTAGAGATCTTGCCCATACCGTTAGTGATAAAGTGTATCAAGCCGTTACTGGTATTCCGGGTGCCTTTTCTACCCGCCTCGCTTATGTCTCTGCTAAGCGAGAGTCCTCACAACAGAACCAGCCAGGTGATTTTGTCTACAGGTTGCATATTGCCGATGCCGACGGTGCTCGCGAGCAACTTATGCTTAGATCTGCCGAGCCCATAATGTCGCCTGCTTGGTCGCCAGATGGAAAGGAGTTGGCCTATGTCTCCTTCGAAACAGGGCGTCCGGCTATCTTTCGTCAAAATTTACTAACTGCAAAGCGTCAACAACTGACCAACTTTCCAGGGCTTAATGGGGCTCCAGCTTGGTCCCCAGATGGAAAAAAATTAGCACTAGTTCTATCCAAAGATGGAAATCCAGAGATTTACTTATTAAATCTTGCTAAGGGGAAATTCACTCGTTTAACCAGACATTTCGCTATAGATACAGAACCGACATGGATGCCTGACGGTAAGCACCTCTTATTTACCTCGGATCGTGGTGGTACTCCCCAAATCTACAAAATGTCACTGGCTGATAGATCGATTGAGAGGCTGACATTTACTGGGAACTACAATGCTCGTCCTAGCTTGGCGCCTGATGGTCGGACTCTGGCGTTGGTGCATAGAGAATCTACAGTATTCCATATTGCTTCATTTGATCTGCAAACCCGCCGACTGATTGCACTGACTGAAACAACGTTAGATGAGTCACCCTCTGTCGCCCCAAATGGTGCTATGTTGATGTACGCAACCAAGCAAGGTGATAGGGGTGTTCTGGCTGCAGTTTCACTGGATGCGGGGGTCAAATATATATTACCCGCAAGACAGGGTGACGTCAGAGAGCCTGCTTGGTCGCCTTTTCTACGCTAAACACGGTAAATGGCCCATTAATGGGGTGTTTTAGACGTAATTGCAGTGTAAACTTAGAACTAATAGGCGCAGACAAACTGTATTAAAGACTAAATCAGTCCTCTTAACGCAATTTGAGCGCTAAAATAGGGCTAAGTTTATTAAATGCCCTTGACTAATCCTATCTGTCGACCCTTAATAGGAGGCGGCGTTGGTTTTAGCGTGTGCGTTATTTTAGTATATATCGCTATTAGCAAGTAATTTTAGTCGGTAACTTAGTAAGTTTTATTAACATTTGGTTATATTTTTCGAAGAGGAATTTGCAATGAAAACCCCTATCAGATATTCAGCACTAATCGCTCTATACTCAGCTATTTTGGCTGGATGTAGTTCTGCACCCGTTGAAGAGTCCAGTGAAATTGGCGATGCCAGTGTCCAAGCCGCCGAGGCAAATGCCTCCGGTATCGGATCTGCTGAACTTGATACACAAGCCGATACAGTATTTTACTTTGATTTCGACAAGGCTTTACTAAAAGCTGAGTCTCGAGCTGCTCTTCTTGAGCATGCTGCTGCCTTAAAGAGCAATTCACGCAATGTACGTTTGGAAGGCCATGCTGATGAACGTGGTACTCGTGAATACAATATGGCTCTAGGCGAGCGTCGAGCTATCGCAGTTAAGGAATTTTTAGTGTTTCAAGGTGTTGCTGCCAATAGAATCGAAGTTATCAGTTATGGCGAAGAGAGAGCTGCTGCCTATGGTAGTAATGATCGTGCTTGGAGCCTAAACCGACGCGTTGAGCTTAAATAACTTTTTGACAACACAATGGGTTTTTGTTGTTTGGGATTGGAGTAAGCTCCAATCCCAAGTTCTTCAGTTAACGCGCTTATTACTGCAGAGCAATTAAAGTCTAGACTTTAACGAATTCACCTATGAAAACTTATCACTCACTCGTTACCCTACTTGCTTTTATTCTGTGCTCCAATGTATTGGCTCAAGCGCCAATGATTGAGCGTAGCTCAAGTGCATCTCAGGCTTCTTCTGTACCAGCGGATTCTGCAAATACAGATTTGTCTTCTCCAGACAATCAGTACTATCAGTTACAGGTATTGCAGCAGGAAGTAAGAGCTCTAAGGGGGCTTGTAGAGGAGTTAAATTATCAGTTACAACAGAATAAACAGCAGCAGATGGATGACTACTTGGATCTCGATCGTCGTTTATCAGAACTGGCTGAGAGTAATCCTGTCAATGACAGGGTAGCTGTTGGAAGCGATATGCTTGCTTCTCAAGGTGCTCAGTCAAACACAGCAAATAATATTGTTGATGGCCAAGTAGTAACTAGCGATGCTGTGCAGTCCCCTCAATTGGTCGATGAAGCTACAATGAAAGCCGACTATGACAGGGCAGTTGGTTTATTATTGCAGAATCGGGATTTGGATGGTGCTATCGTCGCCTTTCAAGATCATATTGATAAATACCCAAATAGTGCTTTTATACCCAATGCCTACTACTGGCTTGGAGAGATCTATGATTTACGTGATCAGAAAGATCTAGCCCTTCAATCATTTCGCATAGTTGTCGATATCTACACTGATCACAGCAAAGCTATGGACGCACGATTTAAGCTGGGCAAACTCTACCACAAGCTAGGTCAAGATCAGGTCGCTAAGCAACTGCTTGAGGCAGCAGCCCAGAGCAATGGTGGCGCCTCTGCTAAAGCTAGAGCCTACTTAGAAAATAACCCTCTCTAAAGGCTTCGCTAGCCGTTCCAATGCAGAACATAGAGTAACTGGCCGATGAATACCGATTCACTGCGTATTACCGAGATATTCCATTCTTTGCAAGGAGAGACTACGACCTCTGGCATACCGACCGTATTTGTGCGCTTAACAGGTTGTCCCTTACGCTGTGACTACTGTGACACGGCCTATGCTTTTGAGGGGGGTCAGCAGATGTCTCTTATTGAAATCTTAGATAATGTCTCAACGTACAATTGTCCATACGTCACAGTGACTGGAGGAGAGCCTCTGGCACAGCCTCAGTGTATTGAGCTTTTGCAAAGGCTATGTGATCTGGGTTATCGCGTATCTCTCGAAACCAGTGGCGCCATTTGTGTTAAAAAGGTGGACTCAAGGGTTATAAAAATTGTTGACTTGAAAACGCCTGGCTCGGGTGAAGTCAGTCGCAATCTCTACACTAATATTGAACATCTTAATCCTAATGATGAGATTAAGTTTGTGATTTGTGATCGCAATGACTACGACTGGAGTTGCCTTAAAGTTGATGAGCTAAAGCTAAGGGACAGGGTATCAGAGATTCTCTTTTCTCCCAGTCAGGGACAGTTGTCGCCACGGCAACTAGCGGAGTGGATATTGCAGGACAAATTAAAGGTGCGTATGCAAATGCAGATGCATAAAACAATCTGGGGTGATAAGCCGGGTCATTAGAGCAACGTTATGGCAGATAAAGCAGTTATTTTGGTTTCCGGAGGCCTTGATTCCACGACAGTGTTGGCTATGGCTCGCCAGCAGGGTTTTGATTGTTACACCCTAAGCTTTGATTATGGGCAACGCCATAGATCAGAGTTAGAGGCGGCTGAGCAGGTTTCTCAAAAAATGGCAGTAAAGGCACACAAGGTTATTAAACTAGACTTGGGTGCGATTGGTGGCTCTGCACTCACTGATAACGCCATCGATGTCCCAGTGCAAGAAACGTCTGGTATTCCTGTGACCTATGTGCCAGCACGCAATACAGTGTTTATGTCAATTGCATTGGGCTGGGCGGAGGTACTGGGTGCCAATGATATTTTTGTTGGCGTCAATGCAGTAGATTACTCAGGCTATCCAGATTGCCGTCCGGAGTACATTAGCGCCTTTGAGCAAATGGCTAACTTGGCTACCAAAGCCGGTGTCGAGGGTAATAAGCTACATATTCATACCCCCCTAATCAATATGACTAAAGCACAAATTATACAGACTGGCGTTTCCCATAATGTGGACTACAGTCTTACGGTTTCTTGTTATCAAGCCACCGAAGATGGTGCCGCCTGCGGCCTCTGTGACAGCTGTAGATTGAGAAAACAGGGCTTTTTTGAGGCCGGTATTGAAGATCCCACTAGATACAAAAATAGTACTTGAATTTATCCTTGCGGTGAGTATTATACCCACCTCCTCTGAGGGCCGTTAGCTCAGTTGGTAGAGCAGTTGGCTTTTAACCAATTGGTCCCGCGTTCGAGTCGCGGACGGCCCACCATTTTTCCAAGTCTCAAAACCTAGTCTAGTTGTCGTTCAACTAATCTTTCACCAATTGGTTTTAATAAACTCTAGTTAAACCTTAGTTTTGGTGTAAACCAATTTGCCTGACAATCGTTAACCCCAGTGCTCTAGGTGCGTTATACTAGAACTTTTCTATGATGTAATAAGTGGGTTTATATCAATGTCTTTACAACTTCCAACCCTTATAGCGACATCGGTGGTTCGGGGTAGTCAGCAGGGGGAAAGTCATGGCGGTGTTTATACGCTAGACTTTGAAAATCAAAAGGCAGAGCAAAGGGTTGACTGGAACACCAGTGCCATCAATTTTGACGGCCGTGGTGCAGACCGTGGTTTGCGAGGCATTGGCTTTGATAATGAAAAAATACTTATTGCTGCTTCTGATGAGCTATTTTGCTACAACCAGCAATTTGAAATTCAAACCTCTTGGCGCAACCGTTACCTCAATCACTGCCATGAAATTTGTCGCAAAGACCGTGTATTATTTTTGACCTCTACAGGTTACGACAGCTTGCTTGCCTTTGACTTGGACAAGCAAGAGTTTGTCTGGGGATTTCACCTGCAGAAACAGCTCGGCGAGTGGACGGGTTTTGCATTTGATCCTCGCGGTGAATTTGGACCACGTGC
>CAXRJI010000085.1:0-2828 GCA_964231105.1 Porticoccaceae bacterium | reverse complement strand
AGTGATTTATCAGATCAAGGTTTAGCTGTTGACTCTGAAGATGCCAAAGTAGTTTTTCTCGATGAGTTAGCAGATAAAAATGGTGAGCCATCAGCAATGATTGTCCAAAAGTCAGGCGGTGGATTTCTCTACGCCACCTCTGATTTGGCAGCACTGCGATATCGAGTTAATCAATTGCAGGCAGATCGCATCCTATATTTTATTGATGCTCGCCAATCATTGCATATGAAGCAGGTTTTTATTACGGGACGTAAAGCTAACTTTTCACCTGACAATGTAAGTCTTGAGCATCATCCCTTCGGCACTATGATGGGAAAAGACGGACGGCCCTTTAAAACACGAAGCGGTGGCACGGTTAAATTAGCTGACTTGTTAGATGAAGCCCAGCAACGCGCTGAAGGGCTTGTTAGAGAGAAAAACCCTGAGCTTGCTGATGATGAAATTAAAACCATCGCTCGCAAGGTAGGCATCGGGGCTATTAAGTATGCTGATCTTAGTAAAACTCGCACCAATGATTATATTTTTGATTGGGAGGCAATGCTGTCATTTGAAGGTAACACTGCACCCTACCTGCAATATGCCTATACCAGAATACGTAGCATTTTCCGAAAGGCGGGCATTGATTGCGATAATTTCTCAGCACGCTTAATCATTGAAAATAGTCATGAAAAACAACTGGCTATAAAACTGATGCAGCTCAATGATGTTCTCAACCAAGTAGCCACTGACTGCTACCCCCACACCCTTTGTAACTACCTCTATGAACTGGCCAGTTTGTATATGAGTTTTTATGAACACTGTCCGATACTAAAGGATGGCGTGCCGCAGGATATAGCTTATAGCCGACTTCAACTTAGCGCTCTAAGCGCGCAAACTCTCAAGCTAGGACTCGAATTACTTGGCATTGAAGTTATGGAAAAAATGTAGCAACCACTGGATAGAAACAGTGAAACCAAGGACACAAAATTAAAGCAGCTTAAGCATCTTATCGAACTGGTCTACTGTGGTCTTATTAGGTTTTATTTTAGGCATCAAATTACATAAAAAAATAGCTATAAGAGACAGCAAAAAGGCTGGGACAAGGGCATATAAATCAAAAATGCCTCCATCTATCTGAGACCAAACAATTACTGCGCCTCCCCCTACCAAAATACCCACCACAGCACTTGTATCTGTCATTGAGCGCCAATATAAACTGGTCAGCATTACCGGCCCCAGTGAGGCTCCCAGCCCTGCCCACGCATAAGAAACCACGCCCAGCACTGTATTGTCTGGATTAAGGGCAAATAATAAGGCCATTAGTGATAAAAATATCACCGAGTAGCGCCCTACTTTAAGTCTGAGATTTGCATTGGGCTGCTTTTTATTAAGCAATTTTTTATTAAGCGATTTTTTATTGAGCAATGGAAAAATATCTTCTGCCAAGGTAGATGAACAAGCTAAAAGCTGAGAATCAACGGTACTCATAATGGCGGCTAGAATGGCTGCAAGCAATATGCCTGCAATTACAGGGTGAAAGATAACCGTTACTAGGGCCATAAATACTTTCTCTGGGTCAGCGAGAGGATCACCCAAGTAGGCTAGGCCAACGATTCCCAATACAACGGCAAGAGAGTAGCAAACGAACGACCATGATATTCCTATCAAAGCGGCAACATTTGAATCAGCCGTATTACCCAAAGCCTTGAAACGCGCCAGAATATGGGGTTGACCAAAGTAACCTAAGCCCCACCCCATACTACTAATAATCATAACCAAGCCTAAATCATCACCCTTAATATCACTAAACATATTAAGTAATTGCGGATTTTTAAGGTTAATCTGGGCAACAATATTACCCTCAAATTGCATAAGAACGACAATAGGCACAGCGCTTATCGCCAATAACATCAAAAGCGCTTGAAAGACATCGGTCCAAGAAACGGCTAGAAAACCGCCAAAGAGGGTATAAAGCATTATCAAAATAACACTGATAATCACCGCCCAATGGTAATCAACTGCAAATGCTTGGCTAAATAACTTACCTCCTGCAATCAAGCCAGAGGCAACGTAGAATAAGAAAAAAAATAAAATACTAACCGAGGCAATAATTCTCACCCAAGGCATTTTACTTGCAAACCTGCGCTGCAGATAACTGGGAATAGTTAGCGCATCATCAAGCTGATGGGAGTACACCCGCAGTCGTTTAGCCATCAACAGCCAATTAGCTGCCACGCCTAGCACTAAGCCCATGACTATCCATACTGACTCTAACCCTGCTACATAAGCATAACCGGGCAAGCCTAGTAAAACCCATCCACTCATATCTGAGGCTGATGCACTTATAGCTGAAACGGCTGGAGTCAGTCGTCTGCCACCCAAAAAATAATCAGTCGCATTATTAGTTTTTAGATAGGCTACAAAGCCAATAGCCATAACAATTGCGATATAGCTAACAAAAGCAATAAGCGTGGGAACTGATAGATCGGACATGCTTACTCCTTAGAAACTACTGCCTATTTTAGTAGGCCATTATCTAGAGATTTACCGTGCGAATTTGAGTAGAAAAAAGCGCTTCAGCCTCTAAATCTTGAGGACGCTCAAGTTTTAAACCTTTAAAATCAAAAAGATCTGTATCCGCCAACTGAGAGGGTGATACATCTCTTAGCGCATTAAAAATAGAATCGATTCGACCCGGATATTGTCGCTCCCAATCCATTAGCATGGTTTTTATCACCTGACGCTGAAGCCCATCCTGAGAGCCACAAAGATTACAGGGAATAATCGGGAACTGCTTGATTTCTGCCAAAGCTTGCAAGTCACTTTCGCGGCAATAAGCGAGAGGCCTA
>CAXRJI010000084.1:0-36178 GCA_964231105.1 Porticoccaceae bacterium | reverse complement strand
GGCTTTTTCAGCACTTTCCAGATCAGCCAGCGCCAGCTCTGTATTGATCACGGCAATATCATCGGCAGGATTGATTTTGCCCTCGACATGAATCACATTTTCGTCATCAAAACAGCGCACTACATGAGCAATGGCATCGGTCTCGCGTATATTGGCAAGAAATTGGTTGCCCAACCCTTCACCCTTAGAGGCTCCTGCCACTAATCCAGCGATATCGACAAATTCCATACTGGTGGCAATATTGCGCTGAGGGTTGACGATGGCAGCTATTTTGTCCTGCCGTGGGTCGGGAATAGGAACCACACCGGTATTGGGCTCGATGGTACAGAAAGGAAAATTTTCTGCATCAATACCTGCTTTGGTCAGTGCATTAAATAGGGTTGATTTACCTACATTGGGTAGACCCACTATGCCACAGTTAAAACCCATGATTTGATCCCTTGATTGATGTCGTTATTTTTTATTTATCGCTAGTCTGTATGCAGCGCGGTCATAGCCTTTTCCCAATCACCGTCCAAAGCCACTGGCAACTGCTCAAGCGCTCTTTGTATACTGTCGGCAATCAGCCTTTGATCTGCCGGTGATGGTTTTTTAAGTACATAATCAGACACTTGATTGGCCTGTCCCGGATGGCCAATGCCAATTCTCAAGCGAGCAAAATCACTGTTATTGCCCAGCTTGTTAACAATGTCTCGCAGACCATTATGTCCACCGTGACCACCGCCTATTTTAAAGCGAGCTGTGCCGGGTTGAAGGTCCAGTTCATCGTGCACAATAAGGATTTTTTGCGCTGGGATTTGATAAAAATTTGCCACAGCGGAAACCGCCTGACCACTGAGGTTCATAAAGGTACTTGGAATAAGTAATCGGATATCACGGTCACCTAGGGTCAGTCTGCAAGTTTCACCAAAGAATTTACTTTCAGACTTCCAGGTGCCGTTTACACCATTGGCAAGTTCACGTAACAGATCGGCACCGGCATTGTGGCGCGTTAAGTGATACTTAGGGCCGGGGTTCCCCAGCCCTACGATCAAATCCACGGGCGTTTCCAATATCGGCTAGCCTCGGGCAAGCTGGAAGATTACTCTTCGCTTGCCTCGCCTTCGCTGCTATCAGAGTCCGCTTCACTCTCACCCTCATCAGATGTTTCAGGCAATTCTTCCTCAACAGCTTTAGGTTTATTGACTGTAGCAACGGGAAGATCGTGATCTTCACCATAACTAAGAGCAACACTCTCTACACCTGCTGGCAATTTGATATCAGAAATATGAACTGTTTGACCAATTTCAACTTCTGCCATATCTACGTCCAGATACTCAGGTAGATCCTGAGGTAGACACTGAATTTCCAGTTCGGTCATGCTGTGGGCAATGAGACCACCGCCCATCTTGACGCCCACACAGACATCTTCGTTAATAAAGTGCAGGGGTATTCGGGTTGTAAGCTTGGTTGTTTTGCTGACTCTCAGGAAATCCATATGCAGAACGATGGCCTTGGCAGGATGACGTTGGATATCTTTAATCACAACATCTTCGGCTTTACCGTCAACATCTAGCGAGATAACCTGAGAGAAGAAAGCCTCGTTTTCTAGCGCTTTGATAACATCTTTGTGAGCCAGCGATACCTGTTCAGGTTGTTTTTTACCGCCATAAATAATGGCGGGGACTTCTCCGGCCAGACGACGCAGGCGGCGGCTCGCACCTTTCCCTGTATCCTCGCGACCTTTCGCATTTAAAGTAAAATCAGTAGACATGGTAGTCTCCTTCATTATGCCATTACAGACCGCGACCAGACCTGAAATGGGGTTAGTGCCCTTAATTAAGTGGGCGGGTTAATTAGTGCGTATTCTTTTTTATTAAGGTTTTAAAGCCCTATAAGAACATCGCACTAATGGATTCTTCATTACTTAAGCGGCGTACAGATTCACCGAGAAGTTTACCTAGGGTAAGCGTGCGAATTTTGCCGCATTTTTTGGCTTCATCAGTGAGCGGAATGCTGTTGGTTACCACCAGATTATCGAGCTTGGAATTGCTGATATTATCAATCGCATTGCCAGAGAGAACGGCATGTGTTGCGTAGGCGACTACTTTGTGTGCACCGTATTCTTTAAGAGCCTCTGCCGCTTTGCAGAGTGTGCCGGCGGTATCAACAATATCATCAACCAATACACAGGTGCGTCCTTCGACTTCACCAATTAGATTCATCACTTCACTTTCATTAGCTGATGGTCTTCGCTTATCGATAATGGCTAGGTCACAGCCTAATTGCTTGGCGACTGCTCGCGCACGCACAACACCACCAATATCTGGCGATACCACTTGTAATTTTTTGTAGTTTTGACGCTCAATGTCGTCAAGTAGCACTGGGGCACCGTAGATATTGTCTACAGTGCAGTTAAAGAAGCCTTGAATTTGTTCAGCATGCAGGTCAACTGTGAGTACCCGATCAACACCTGCATTAGAGAGCATATCGGCAACAACTTTTGCGCTGATGGGTACGCGCACTGACCGCA
The DNA here is from genome assembly GCA_964231105.1 of Porticoccaceae bacterium. Classification (GTDB taxonomy): domain Bacteria; phylum Pseudomonadota; class Gammaproteobacteria; order Pseudomonadales; family Porticoccaceae; genus HTCC2207. The sequence continues at coordinate 33,666 of CAXRJI010000084.1, read as the reverse complement.
CTCTGCGATCTTGGCGGGCATAGCCAAAATAGGGAACTACCGCTGTAATACGTTCAGCAGAGGATCGACGCAAGGCATCGACCATCAACACAAGTTCCATAATATTGCGATGAGTGGGTGCACAGGTGGGTTGGATAATAAACACATCATGGCCACGCACATTTTCGCGGATTTCTATATTGATCTCACCATCAGAGAACAGCGATACCAATGAATCACTCAGGGGAACTCCAAGAGATTTGGCAACTTCTTTAGCGAGTTCCGGATTAGCGTTTCCGGTGAAAAGCATCATTTTGGCCATATCTTATACCTGATATGCAAATTACAGATGGCTGGGGCGGGAGGATTCGAACCTCCGAATGTCGGGATCAAAACCCGATGCCTTAACCACTTGGCCACGCCCCAGTATTAATTTTTTTCCATTTGTTTATGTAGTGTGGAGATATTGATTCCCCGTGCTACAAATGCGCTCCATTGCTGCGGTACCTCTGCCAATGCTTGCTTCGCTGACAATTCATTGTCAAATCGGCAGAAAGCGCTGGCACCCGTGCCTGTCATTAGAGGATTTGGAAAGCGTTGTAGCCACTGTAACACTTCCTTTACTTGCGGATACATTGCTTCAACCACGGGTTGACAGTCATTAATATACTGCGCCTCTAAGAGGGCGCGTATTTTGATGGGTGGAGAGTTCCTTGTCAATTGAGGATGGGAAAAAATTTCCTCTGTTGAGACCTTTATTGGAGGTGTTACAACAAGATACCAGTTATCAGGCAGATCAATCGGCGTTAATTGGTCACCAATACCTTCAGCAAAAGCACTTTTACCGTAAATAAAAACGGGTATATCGGCACCTAATTTTTCTCCAATGCGGGCTAATTGCTCATTTGACAAACCGCACTGCCACAATAGGTTTAGGCCTAATAGTGCGGTAGCTGCATTACTGCTACCACCACCCAGTCCAGCCCCCATGGGTAATTTTTTCTCTAGTTTAATTTCACAGCCCCAAGAACAATTTGTAGCCTTTTGTAGAGCACGTGCAGCGCGAACAACTAGATTTTCTTCACTGGGCACATTATCCAATGATGAGGTCAATACAATATCTGGATTTTTGCAGGCAGTGATTTTAAGTTGATCGCCATAATCAAGCAGCTGAAACAGGGTTTGCAAATTATGGTAGCCATCTGCGCGGCGACCCGTAATGCGCAGAAAAAGATTCACCTTTGCCGGTGCGGGCAAGCTTATTGAAATCATACTTAGTTTGGCGACCTAGTCATCTGTGGTATTCCAGTCAGAGACTATCAGCTTAAAGCTTAAATCCCCAAATTGACCCGACATTTTTGTGGGTAGAAGATATCCCTGTGAAACTATATAACGGGTGTAAACTAGCTGCCAGTCTCCCTGCTTAAAGCCATTAATTCTTCCCTGTGCATCAGTTGATTGATCAACCGCTGGACTAAGATTCGGTGATGGCAGCCCTCGGGCCCACCAACTAAGAGCATTTAGAGGTAGGGGGATGCCTAATAGTTGATCGCTGATAGTTTGCGGACTTCCCTGAAAGGTTTTATCGCCCTGTTTAACATCAATGATCTCTTGATTGCCTTGTGCGGTAATTGTTCCAGCGCCAAATGGTCCGCTGAGTTTGACACTGAAGAACTTGTGATCTTGTTGCCATTGCAAATTAGCACTGGTGGCATTTTTCTGTGAGCGCACACCCAGTTTACCCCTGAGTTGCCATTTTTTGAGCTGTTTAGCTGGTTTTAAAGCGTTGCTGTTTAACTCGGTATTATCTTTGACGGTATTGTCTTTAACGTCAGTTTCTTCAACCCTAAGGTTACTGCACGCAGTGACTAATAAGATACTGATCGCTAAACACAGCGTAGAAAGAGTCTTCATCAGAGTATTTTCTTTGATAAAGGTAGTGAAGACAACGTTTATATTACCCTTTAATAAGGCAGTTGAAACATTAACTCAGGGTTGATTGAGCAAGGATTTTCCGTTTACAAAGCAGCAATTCTCCTTTTAGGCGTCGCTCTAGTGTAAAATCGCCCACATAAAACCCCGATGGGCATCTTTTAATGTGTTTAATTAGTGTATCTAAGGTGTAAGTAGAGACCAATGACTGCGGATATCATGGCATTTGGCATTAGCCATAAATACGCCTCGGTTGACCTTAGGGGTCAAGTTTCGTTCGCCCCGGAGTCAGTGATTGAGACTCTACAGGCTGCTCTGGTTGAGCTCGACCTCAGTGAGATTGCTCTATTATCCACCTGTAATAGAACAGAAATTTATGCGGCGGGCGACGTTTCTGACCAACAGTGGCTTGATTGGCTAACTGGCAAAAAGGATCTAGAAGCCGATAGTTTGCAGGATTGTTTTTACTGCCACAGAAATGATCAGGCCATACGCCATATGGTGTGCGTGGCCAGTGGCTTGGATTCACTGGTGGTGGGAGAGCCTCAAATATTTGGGCAAATAAAGTCAGCCTACTCTGTAGCGCAAAAAGCGGAAACCGTTAAGACTCAGTTAAATCTAGCCTTTCAGTGGGCATTTACAGTGGCTAAAAGAGTTCGGTCAGAAACAGCTATTGGTAAGAACCCAGTTTCTGTAGCCTACGCGTCGGTCATTTTGGCAGAGCAAATCTTTTCTGATCTTAAATCAGCACGAGCACTATTAATTGGTGCTGGAGAAACCATTGAACTGGTAGCTCGCCATCTTCGTGATAAACAGATTGGAAATATTACTGTGGCCAACCGCACCCTAGAGCGGGCCCAGGAACTGGCCGAAAACTTTTCTGCTGAGGCAATTTTACTTTCAGATATACCTGATTATTTGCACAACGCTGATATTGTAATCTCTTCAACAGCCAGTCAGTTGCCAATTCTGGGTAAAGGTGCAGTTGAGAGCGCTTTAAAAAAGCGCATGCATCGGCCTATCTTTATGGTTGATGTTGCAGTACCCCGCGATATTGAACCCCAAGTAGAGGAATTAGATGATATCTATCTCTATACAGTTGATGATCTCGAGGAAGTTATTCAAGATAATCTTCGTGCTCGGCAAAATGCAGCTGATTTGGCGCAGGATATTGTCGATGAAGAAATGCAAAACTGGGCCTCTAAACTGCGCGAGTTGTCTGTGGTAGATACCATTCGAGCATTTCGCGATAGTGTGGAATCAATTCGTGATGCAGAAATTGCCAAGGCGTTAGATGCCTTGGAGCGAGGTCAAGACTCCGCTGAGGTTATAAACACCTTGGCGCGCAATCTGACTAATAAATTGTTGCATAAGCCGACCACTAAACTGAAAAAGGCCGGGGAAGAGGGTCGTGATGATGCGATTAGTATCACCCATGAACTGTTCGATTTAAAAAGAAAGAAACGTTAATCCTAAATAGAAACCATCACTTTATGAAAGCATCACTTTATGAAAGCATCTATATTAGCCAAATTAGATACACTCAATGAACGTTACGAAGAGGTGGGTGCGTTACTCAGTGATTCTGAAATTATCACCGATCAGGATAAATTTCGAGCGCTCTCCAAGGAGTATGCGGAATTAGAGCCGGTGGTTAAAGCCTATGAAAACTATCGCGCAGTTATTGATAATCTAGAGGAGTCGAGATTATTAATGAAGGACGCTGATGCAGATATCCGCGCTATGGCAGAGGAGGAAGTTGAGAGTGCCGAGGTCGAATTAGAGGATCTGCAATTAGCGTTGCAGAAACTGTTATTGCCCAAGGATCCAAATGACGAAAAAAATGTATTTTTAGAGATACGCGCAGGCACTGGGGGTGATGAGGCGGCGATTTTTTCAGGTGATTTATTCCGCATGTATAGCAAATTTGCAGAGAGCCAACGCTGGAAACTGGAAGTAATGAGTGAAAGTGATGGCGATCATGGTGGCTATAAAGAAATTATTGTACGAATTATCGGCAAGGGAGTTTACTCCAAGCTTAAATTTGAATCAGGCGCTCATCGCGTACAGCGAGTGCCGGAGACCGAGTCTCAAGGCAGAATTCATACATCGGCCTGTACTGTGGCCATTTTGCCCGAGGCTGATGAGCAAGATGAAATAGAGATCAATAAGGCTGATTTGCGGGTTGATACCTTTAGAGCCTCCGGTGCCGGCGGTCAGCATGTCAATAAAACTGATTCGGCCATCCGTTTAACCCATTTGCCCTCAGGTATTGTTGTAGAGTGTCAGGATGAGCGTTCGCAACATAAGAACCGCGCCAAAGCAATGGCTGTTTTACAGGCTCGCCTTAACAGTGCTCAGTCTGATGCTGCTGCTAAAGAGCAATCGGAACAGCGCAAAAGTCTGGTGGGCAGTGGCGATCGATCGGAGCGTATCCGAACCTATAATTTTCCTCAGGGGCGAGTCACTGACCACCGCATTAATCTTACCTTGTACAAGTTAAGTGAAGTGATGGAAGGCTCTCTCGAAGAGGTGGTTCAGCCTTTGATTAATGAATATCAAGCTGAGCAATTAGCCAGTCTCTCCGAATAACAGCTGTCCCAACTATGCCCACAGTTTGTGAACTATTGAATAGCGCTGAGCAGCTGCTAAGCAGCAGTGACACGGCTCAACTAGATAGTGAAATACTGCTGTGCCATGTTTTGGATAAAGATCGCGCTTGGTTGCGTACTTGGCCGGAGACAAGCGTAAATCCTGAGCACGCCAATCACTTCAAAACACTTATTGAATCTAGACAAGCTGGAACCCCTGTCGCCTATTTATTGGGTTCTCAAGGGTTTTGGAGTCTCGATTTAAAAGTGACAACAGATACTCTTATTCCCCGACCTGAAACTGAGTTAGTTATCGAGATAGCTCTAAAACTTTCCCTACCGCCAAAAAGTGCTGTATTAGATTTGGGTACGGGTACCGGTGCTATAGCGCTAGCTCTGGCCAGTGAGCGACCAGATTGGCAGGTGGTGGCTTTGGATAGTCAGCCACAGGCGCTAAGGGTAGCCACAGAAAACACTCAGCGAACCGGTGTGACCAATGTACAGATAATTCACAGCCATTGGTTTGATCAGTTAGCACAGGAAAAACAGTTTAATCTGATTGTTAGCAACCCCCCTTATATTGAGCAAAATGATCCTCATCTTCAGCAAGGTGATGTTCGCTTTGAGCCCAAAACCGCGCTGATATCAGGTGCAGATGGGTTAAATGATTTACAGCATATTATTAGCCGCAGTGGCAGTTACTTGACCGATAAGGGTTGGTTGCTGGTTGAACACGGTTATACACAAGGCCAAGCAGTACGCGATCTCTTTACAGAAGCTGGCTTTGACGGCGTGATCACACGCAGAGACTACAATGGTCTGGAGCGAGTTACTCTGGGGCAGTGCCTGCTATAGCCTTGCCAGTCACCCGGTGCCATCGAGTTAATAAACCAATAGATGCAACCAGAGCGGCAAGAATCGCCCCCACCCAAAATCCATAGACGCCAAGCGGGGATCCGAAATTGTCCGTTAGGGCCAGGTTGTAGGCGATAGGGAAGGCGATTATCCAAAATGCTGTTATCTGAATAACTAAAGGTATACGGGTATCCTTAAAGCCCCTTAGGGCACAACCACAACTAATTTGTAGACAATCAAATAGACCCATAACGGCAGAAAACAAGAATAGATTTGTGGCTATTCTCGCTACTTCGCTATTAGGGCTAAATAGACTTGCCAAATGACCGCCCAATAAAATCTTTGCCGCCCCTAAAACCAGTGCAATTACAAAAACCAGCTTAAATCCGGTAAGGCAGATAAATTTTGCAGCCTCAGGATTTTTTGCACCCTGAGCATGGGCAACCTTGATGGTAAGGGCTTGGCCTATACCAAGAGGCAACATAAATACCAAGGCATCTAAGTTGATCGCTATGGCATGGGCACCCAGCACATCAGAGCCCAGATGAGCGATCATTAATGGAATAATGGCAAAAAAGCTCATATCCACAGACAGGGTCAAAGCAATAGGAATACCCAAAGCCAGTATGCTTCCAATGGCTGCAGCGCTAGGTCGAGTGAACTGACTATAGAGCCTAAGACTTTTTAAATTGCGTGCAAAACGGGCATACAGAGCCATGCTAGCTAATAAAAATACCATTACCATAACGGTTGCCCAAGCAGCCCCCGCGCCGCCCATTGCAGGTAATCCTAATTTGCCAAACATAAATAGGTAGTCAAAGACAGCGTTTAGAATAAAAGCCAGACAGTTAAAGATCATCATTGGCTTGGTGTCACCCATGCCTTCCAGACTGCTGCGAAAGGCAAAAAAAGCCGGGAATAGCAAACCAGTTAAGAGAAAAGGTATTAGGTAAGCGCGGGCAATATTGTAAACATTGTCTGAAATATCTAGGTAACTTAGCAGATCGATACAGGCTAGAATCGCCAAGCACACCAGACCACCTACAGGTATAGATAACCACAGGCCCTGCTGAAACTGGAAGCGTACTTGCTGCATTAATCCAGCACCCCAATGATTGCCAACAATCGGACTATTGCCAATCATAATGCCAATAACAATTAGACTGACAAATGCCCATACTGAACCACCTAATTGCAATGCGGCAAGGGTATCTGAGTCAATCTGACCGGCCATATAGATATCGGTAACAGTCATGCCGAGAACGGCAAATTGACCTAACATAAGGGGGCCAGCAAGCCTAAGCAACTCAGCGATATTGTCGGTTACTCGGGCGCGGGTACCTTTTTCTTGCATTTGTGGCATTTAAAACAAGCTATCAGAACCCTGTCAGGAAAGAAAGCAAAATGAAATTTCATCACATGCCTGTACTAGCAAAACATTGATAAGACTAGGGTAAAAATTGCTACACCAATTAATTATCAGCGAGGCCTAAGCAATTCTGATACAATCCGCGCACTCAAGATTGCATAGCTGTATATTCGTGCTAAACCCACGCTGTTTTAACGTTTAAAAAGTACCTAAATCCTTGACTGAAAAATCTAAGCCAAAATCTAAGTCATTATCCGAGCCAGTATCCGAGCCAAAAGCTGAGGTTAAACCGGCTGCCGCAGTGCAGTCTGCCTCCTCGGACAAGTCTTTGAAGGCAGAGGGCAAGCAGAAACCTGCTTCCAATACTCGGCGCAGACGTGGCAGAGGCAAAGGCAAGAGTAATAATAGCAATAAGAGCAACCAGTGGAATCTGTCACAATTTGTCGTTGAAGAGCAGGCCGGTAAAACAAGATTTCACGATTTCGATCTCCCTGACCCATTAATGCATGGTATTCAGGATGCAGGCTTTCAATACTGCACGCCCATCCAAGCGGCTTCATTGCCGCATACGCTGCAGGGCCATGATATTGTAGGTAAAGCGCAAACGGGCACCGGAAAAACAGCGGCATTTTTAATCAACATAATTGCTGACTTGCTTAAACATCCCATTGAAGACGAACGCTTTTTGGGGGAGGCGCGGGCGCTAATTATGGCTCCTACACGGGAGTTGGCTATCCAAATTGCTGACGATGCAAGCAACTTGCTGAAGTACATTGGTCTCAATGTGCACTGTTTGGTAGGCGGTATGGATTATGGCAAACAATTGCAAAAACTCAGTAAAAGCCATTGTGATATCTTGGTGGGCACGCCCGGTCGCCTATTAGATTTTGCCAACAACAGTGATATTTATTTAGATCAGGTTGAGGTCTTAGTGATTGACGAAGCTGATCGTATGTTAGATATGGGTTTTATACCCCAGGTAAGACGATTAGTTCGTTTGACACCGCGCAGTGAAGACCGTCAGACCTTGTTGTTTTCGGCGACCTTTACACCTGAAATTATGAGGCTCTCTCAGAGTTGGACGCATCAACCGGTGACTGTTGAGATAGACGCTGAACAAGTGGCTACAGATACTGTGGAGCAAAAAATATTTATCACTACTGCTGATGAAAAGTTTGTTTTGTTACAGAATATTTTAAGTGCAGACAATGTGGACTCAGTGATGGTGTTTGCCAACCGCCGCGACATTTGTCGTGATCTTCATGACAGGCTAAAAAAATGCGGTTTTAAAGTGGGCCTCTTATCTGGCGATGTGCCACAAAATCGACGTCTAAAAACCTTGGAATCTTTTAAGTCTGGCGCTTTGCGCGTTGTGGTAGCAACAGATGTAGCGGGGCGAGGTATTCATGTTGATGGTGTGAGTCATGTGATTAACTTTACTTTGCCCGAGGAGCCTGAAGACTATGTTCATCGCATAGGTCGGACTGGGCGAGCAGGTAAGACAGGCACCTCAATTAGCTTTGCCTGTGAGGATGATGCTTTTTTGTTAGAACCTATTGAGACATTATTGGAAACCAAACTGCCCTGCATAATGCCCGACAGCGAACTGCTGCAACCTGTATCTAAGAAAACCTATCAGAAATCTTAAGCGTGGCGCATCAGGCGCTGTTTTTGACGATCCCAATCGCGTTCCTTTGTATCCATGCGCTTGTCATAGGCGGCCTTACCTTTAGCCAAAGCAATTTCACACTTGACTAGATGCCCTTTCCAGTAGAGGGCAGTACAAACACAGGTGCGGCCCTTTTGTTTAACGGCATCCTCCAACTTTTTTAGTTCCCGTTGATTTAAAAGCAACTTTCTTGAGCGTGTTGGTTCAGTGACATAGTGAGTTGAAACAGTGCTCAGGGGGGTAATATTTGTATTAAGTAACCAAGCCTCTTGATCTTTGACCATTACATAGGTGTCAGTCAGATTAACACTGCCCTCTCTAAGGCTTTTTACCTCCCAACCATGGAGTACTAACCCAGCCTCAAATTTTTCCTCAATAAAATAATCATGCCTTACCTTTCGGTTAAGCGCGATGGTATTTGATTGTTGTTTAGGTTTCTTTTTAGCCATGGGTGGATTATACGTTGAGGATGACTTTTTTCATCTATTACCGCCTCTATTACAGCCTCGAAGAGGGGTAATTTTAGTCATTTGACGCCATTGATGCTAAATAGACCTGTTGCGCACTAGGTTAGTTTGATAGATATGGTTACAATTCACTGATTGATTTGGAGTGAGATATGGCATCAGAGCAAAAAGGCATGCACGGCACATGGGCTAGTCGTTGGACATTTATTATGGCGGCTACTGGTTCGGCAGTTGGTCTGGGAAATATTTGGAAATTTCCTTACGTGGCGGGTAGCAACGGAGGTGGAGCCTTTGTTCTGGTTTATCTAGGTTGTATTTTGCTGATTGGGGTCCCGGTAATGATGGCCGAGGTGCTTATAGGACGCCATGGGCGCAAAAGCCCAATTAATAGCATGAAAGATGTTGTCGCTGTCAGTGGTGTGGACAAACGCTGGACTAATGTTGGTTGGTTGGGAGTGCTTGCAGCACTATTAATATTATCCTTTTATGTGGTCATTGCTGGCTGGGCTCTGAGCTATATTTTTGTTGTGGGTTCTGGCCACTTAAGCGGTGCTGATGGAGAGATAGCAGGTAGTGTGTTTGCAAGCCTGCTTGAAGATCCCTCGCGCTTGATTTTCTGGCAGAGCATTTTTTTACTGCTATGTGTTGCCGTGGTGGTGGGAGGTGTAAAAAGAGGTCTGGCGATTGCTGTAGAAACATTGATGCCCATTTTGTTTGTTATGTTGTTGCTGTTGTTGGCCTTCGGTTTTTTTAAGGGTAACTTTGATGCCGCTGTAGCATTTCTTTTTCACTTTGACCTATCCCAAATGACATGGCGCGGTGTCCTTGAGGCCATGGGTCAAGCCTTTTTCACCCTGAGTATAGGCATGGGAGCCATTATGGCTTATGGGGCCTATATGCCGAGAAAAGCTAATATTGGACAGACCATTCTCGTAGTCGCTTTTTTTGACAGTATGGTTGCAGTTATTTCTGGTCTGATTATTTTCTCAATTGTTTTCTCCACTCAGGGAATAGAACCCAGTGCTGGTCCGGGGCTAATGTTTATCAGTCTGCCAGTTGCATTTGGCAGTATGTCGGGTGGTCTGCTTATAGGTTCGTTGTTTTTTGTCTTGGTCTCAATTGCGGCGTGGAGCTCAGCTATTTCTCTTTTAGAGCCCTGCGTGGCATGGCTAATAGAAGCAAAAAAAGTCAGTCGTTTGCGCGCCAATCTTATACTTGCCATTCTAGTATGGGTGTTGGGCTTGGGAACCGTGTTCTCGTTTAATATTTGGGCTCAGTATAAATTGCTTGGCTTCACCTATTTTGATACTCTGGATTTCTTAACAGCGAACATAATGTTGCCTATTTCTGGATTACTAATTGCAGTATTTGTCGGCTTTTATATGGACAAAAAGGCCGTTGATTCCGAGTTATCCGAGATGGGTCCACATCTGAGAAAAGTTTGGCAATTTAGCCTTCGATATGTTGCCCCCACAGCGATTGGGGCAGTATTTATTATGGGCTTATTTGATAAATTTTTTCCCTAGGTTTGCCTTTGGCTACTATTGAGCGCTCAGCACTGGTCAATTACTCAGCCCAATCCATGTATGAATTGGTGAATGATGTCGCCAGTTACCCAATATTTATGGAAGGCTGTTATGGCGCTGAGGTTCTGGACCAAACAGATACCACCATGCTGGCAAAATTGCAGTTAAGGAAAGCGGGTGTTCAGGTCAATCTGACTACTAGTAACAAGTTGACGCCCCACTCAAGTATCGAGATGCACTTACAAGATGGTCCGTTTAAACATTTAAAAGGATTGTGGTCATTTACCCCATTAAGTGATGACGCATGTAAGGTATCGCTCGATTTACAATTTGAATTTAGTAGCCGTAGTTTGAGTATGGCTGCATCTGGGTTGTTTTCTGGCGTTGCCAGCAATCTGGTTGAATCCCTGTGTAAGCGCGCCAATGAAGTTTTAAGTGAGAAAAATGATGGAAACAAATGAAAATGAAATAACCGTTGAAGTAGCCTATGCGTTACCCAATAAACAAGTATTGAAAGTTCTTTCCGTTCCTTTGGGAACCAGTGCTTTAGAGGCAGTTCGACAATCAGGTGTTTTAGATGCGTTTCCCGAGATAGATGTTGAAAATGCTCAGATGGGTATTTTTTCTCAGGTTTTGGGCACAAAAGGCCTAGAGGCACCAACCGAATATAAACTTAAGGCTCGGGATAGAGTTGAGATATACCGGCCCCTTATAGCCGATCCCAAAGAGGTGCGCCGTAGACGAGCCGAGGAGGCTAAAGCTCAAAAGCAGGGCTAGTTTATTTGTGCGAAATTGACTTGCCTATAATAGAGCTATTGATCAGCTTGTGCGGACGTAGGTAGGTAGTCTCCGGTCATTCGAAGCAGTTTTCCATCGCCATCAAAAAATATAGTGACCTGTTCTTCAGATCGATTGCCACTGGAATTTACCCGACTGTAATAGTAATCCCAGCGATTTTGGTTAAATGTATCGCTTATAAGTGGGGTGCCCAAAACAAATTGAACCTGTGGTTTTGTCATCCCTGGTCGCAATTTATCAATCATTTCTTGATTGACTATATTTCCCTGTTGAATATCCACCTTATGAATCCCTGGGAATGGTATCCAGCTACATCCGAAAGAAAACAAACACAGAGTTAAAAGATAGGCAGAGGATATTCGCATTGATGGGCTTCCAGTTCATTACACAATTGAGGATAATAACTAATGATCCCAAATTAGAGAAGCAAAACTTATGGCGACCGAAAATAATGAATTAAAAAAAGCGGGTCTTAAAGTCACATTGCCACGATTAAAAATCCTAGAGATCTTGGAAAGAGATTCTGAACGGCATATGACGGCAGAGGATATCTACCAATGTTTGCGTGATGCCAATGAAGATGTTGGGATTGCCACGGTCTATCGGGTGCTGACTCAGTTTGAGTCAGCGGGTTTAGTCGAAAGGCATAACTTTGACTCGGGCCCCGCTGTCTATGAGTTAGATCGGGGAGAACATCACGATCATATGGTGTGTACGGAAACTGGCAAGGTGATTGAATTTCACAACTCTGAGATCGAGGAACTGCAAGTGAAAATTGCTGCTGAAAATGGCTATCAACTAGTTGGCCATAGTCTTGTTCTCTATGTTAAACCCAATTCTTAATGCTTAACCCATATCATTTTCTGTAGCAAAGTGCAGAGTTCGAGTAGTTTGGAAACTTTCTTTAATCAATGGGCCGATCTAATGTGGGGCACACCCATGGTGGTGCTTCTTGTGGGTGGCGGCCTTTTTTTTATTGTTTTCTCTGGCTTTAAACCCTATAGATATTTCTTGCATGCGATTGATCTTGTAAGAGGTAAATACAGCAACCCTAAAGATCCAGGACATATCCCTCACGCTCAAGCGCTATCAACAGCACTCTCTGGTACTTTGGGTTTAGGCAATATTGCCGGTGTTGCCATTGCAATAAGTGTGGGAGGGCCAGGTGCTGTGTTTTGGATGTGGGTCACCGCCATTGTTGGGGTCGCAACAAAATTTTATACCGCATCGCTAGCTGTTATGTACCGAACCACAGATTCTAAGGGCATACTGCAAGGCGGCCCTATGTATGTTATTACAGAGGGTATGGGTAAGCGTTGGTATCCCTTAGCTGCACTGTTTGCGCTAGCTTGCATGGTGGGTGCCTTGCCTATTTTTCAAGCTAATCAATTTATTCAGCTACTGCGAGATGTAATTGCGGTGCCTGCAGGACTAGCGACACCAGATAAACACTTCACTTTTGATTTTATTGCCAGTGCAATTATTGCTGTGCTTGTAGCAGTGGTCGTTATAGGTCGAATTCAGAGAATAGGGCAATTGACTGTGCGATTAGTGCCGGTCATGGTGGTTCTCTATTTGCTTATGACATTGGGTATTTTAGTGACTCACCTATCAGAAATCCCCGCAATGTTACGACTTATTTTTGTCGATGCTTTTACAGGTGAAGCGGTGGCTGGTGGCTCTATAGGAGCGGTTATTTTGATCGGTGTTCGGCGCGGTGCATTTTCTAATGAGGCGGGTATTGGTACAGAATCAATGGCCCATGGTACGGCGAAGACACAGGAGCCAATTCGTGAGGGGTTAGTGGCTATGTTGGGCCCAGTGGTGGATACATTAATTGTGTGTACCTGTACGGCACTGATTATATTGGTTACTGGTGTGTGGCAGAGCTCAAATGAGTTATCGGGCGTGACCCTAACCGCCCGAGCTATTGAGCAGGTATACCCTGTTTTAGGTATCTATCTGCTCTTAATTATGGTTGGTTTGTTAAGTTTCTCAACCATGGTCACCATGTGGTTCTATGGTACCCGAGCAACAGGCTTTTTATTTGGCGCCAAACACCGAAAATACTACACACCAATTTACCTACTGTTAATTATTGGTGGAGCGGTGGTTTCAATGGATACGGTCAATGGTTTAATTTTGGGTAGCTATGCAACTATGGCGATTCCAACCATGATTTCTGCCATTTATTTGGCACCAAAGGTCAATCAGGCGGCTGGTAAGTACTTTGACAAACTGGCTTCCAAATAATTGTTAGCTAGAGCAGTTTTTCAATATGTTTAGCAATATCTGCAGGTTTTTTAATTGAAGCAAAGCGCTTAACAACCTGACCTTGGCGATCAATTAAAAATTTTGTGAAATTCCACTTAATGGCATCTGAAATCAGTCCTCCAGCCTCAGTGGTCAGATAGGCAAAAAGCGGATGTTGGTCACTACCTTTTACCTTAACCTTGCCCATTACTGGAAAGCTTAAACCGTAGTTTAACTGGCAAAACTCTTGCACTTCGGCATTTGTGCCCGGCTCTTGTCCGCCAAACTGATTACAAGGCATAGCGATAATTTCAAGACCGCGTTCCGCGTATTGATCATACAGTGATTGCAATCCCTCATACTGGGGCGTAAAGCCGCATTTACTGGCCGTATTGACGATCAGTACTACTTTACCTTGGTAGTCGGCCAAAGACTTTTCTTCACCACTGCTGGTAGGCACATGAAATTGATAGATTGAATCGGCTAGGGACATTGTTATTTCCTAAGAGATTTTTTAGTTAAAGCAGTGCTCGGGGCCTGGAAAGACACCTTTGCGCACATCTTCGCCAAATTTGTTAATGGCTTCTTGCACGCTGGTGCATTGTTCTAGGTAGTTTTTACTGAATTTAGGTAGTTTTCTAGAGATGCCCAGCATGTCATGTAACACTAATACTTGGGCATCAGTATCTGGACCAGCACCAATGCCTATAACCGGAATATCTACAGACTCGGCAAGTTCTTTACCCAATGCTGAGGGTACACACTCCACTACAATCAAGTCAGCCCCCGCTTGCTGAAGAATATTGGCTTCATTAAGCATTTTTTCTGCCGCTGTTTGGTTTTTGCCCTGTACTTTATAGCCACCTAACTTAAAGACTGACTGAGGTGTCAGTCCTATATGGCCACAGACTGGAATACCGCGTTCGGTCATGGCATAAACTGTGTCTGCAAGCCACTCACCGCCCTCTAGTTTTACCATTTGTGCGCCAGCTTGCATCAGGGTTGCTGCATTATCCAATGCCTGAACTTCTGAGCTATAGGACATAAATGGCATATCAGTAATTAACAGGGAGTTTTTAATGGCACGTTTTACCGCTGCAGTATGGTAGGCCATCTCATCTACTGTCACTGGAATGGTTGTATCTTGGCCTTGTATAACATTTCCCAGGGAGTCTCCTACCAGTGTGACCTCTATACCGGCGGCCTCAATCATTGCGGCGAAACTGTAATCATAGGCAGTCAGCACAGCAAACTTTTGCCTTTTTGCTTTTGATGCCTTGAGGTTATTAATGGTTGTGGTTCCCATTCAGATAGCTACCTATTTTCTTAAAATAACTGGATATACGCGTTTAGTATAACATCTGAATGAGACAAACAAGATTGTTAAATTATTGCAATGGTTGGGGGTTATAGTAGTGACGACCTGTAAATCCGCCAAGTATATATTTTACCAGACTATTAAAATCATTATCCCCTTGGGCAAGGTTTATATCTGCTGTATTTACAATTAGAAGTGGGGTGTCATCGTAGTGATAAAAGAACTGGGTATAGGCATCGTTTAACTGTTGTAAATACGCCAGTTCAATATTGCGTTCCATAGGGTTGCCACGGTTTTGAACACGCTGGTACAGAGTATCGGTAGGAGCTTGAAGGTAAATCACTAAATCTGGCTTCGGTAGCTCCTGAATAATCTTGTCGTAAACAGCTTGATAGAGTCGGTACTCGTCATCATCAAGGGTAATTCTGGCGAACAGAGGATCTTTTTCTATTAAAAAGTCTGAAACCCTGACTTGTTGAAATAGCTCTCCCTGCATTAGATCTTGCAGTTTACGCATCCGTTGAAATAGAAAGAACAGCTGTGTGGGTAGCGCATTGGTGCGCTTATCTTGGTAAAAACGCTCCAAAAACGGATTTTCATCCGCATCTTCCAACAAAGTCTCATAGTTAAAGGTTTCTGCTAGGCGAGTTGCTAAGGTGGTTTTGCCAATACCTATAGGCCCCTCTACAGCTATATAACTGGGTATAGAATGACCGTCTATTTCAATATCATTGAGAATAGCTGTTTGCACTGATTTCTCCGATTAGAGGATTTTTTGATGATGCATCAGTCGATTTTTAAGATACCTTGTGCAGAGCAATTTGCCAATAGCTGAGTAGCATTTTGTTTATTTGCAACGATAAGGTCTGGATCTAGATCAGTCAGAGGCATAAGAACAAAGGCTCTTTCGTGAATTCTTGGATGAGGCAGAGTAAGCCGGGGTGTATTTTCAATCATTTGGCCATATAAAAGAATATCCAAATCAAGTGTTCTGGGACCCCAGCGCTCAGCACGAACTCTGCCCTGTTGGTTTTCAACAGCTTGCAAAAAGTCGAGAAGCTCGTAGGCTGAAAGGGTTGTCTCAATCACTGCCGCGGCATTAATGTAATCCGCTTGTTGCCCCGGACCTATGGCTGGAGTCTGATAGAAACTGGAAACTTTAACTAGTTTTATCTGAGCCTGTTCAGCAATGGTAGTTAACGCTTGGTCAAGCTGGGCTTTTGAATTCTTATACACACCTTCAATATCGCCGCCAAGATTACTGCCTAACCCTATAAAGACTCTAGTCATTGCTTATTGCGCGGCTTTCTTCGTCGCTGTCTGGATTTTTTGGAGCGGCCCATATCAATTTTTCTCACCATCTCTTGTCGCCCTAATTCATTGGCCTGTTGGTATTGTGTCCACCAACTTCCCAATCCATCAAGGTTCTCTCCGGCCTGTTCGCGAAGAAGAACAAAGTCATAGGCTGCTCGAAAGCGTGGATGTTCAGAGAGCCTTTTGGCCCTTTCTCCACCTCTTCTGGGAAGGCTGAGTTGTAACGACCATATTTCTCTCATTGCTGTTGTAAAACGCCTCGGTATAGCAGTGGTGGGGATTTGATTGGCAATAACTTCATTAGCTGCTTTGTTTATAGCCATCGAGGGAGAGTGTCCTTTACCTCTGAGGCTAGACGCCAACTGGTTAACCGATGGCCACAACAGAGCGGCATAAATAAATGCTGGAGTGACTCTCTGCTTATTGCAAATACGCAGGTCTGTATTTTCAAAGGCCTGTTCAACTAGGCGCAGGGCAAAGTTATCACCCTGCTCAATGATTCGACTTGTCTGTGGAATGATAAAAGCAAATAGGCCGAATCTTCTAAGTAGCTTAAAAATCGTGAGCCCATAGCCACTCATAAACAATTTTAATGTCTCGTCAAACATTCGCGGTGCTGAAACATGGGATAGGTTTTGAGCCAGCTTAGCTATAGGTTTGAGCGTTTTAGGCTCAATTTCAAAGCCTAATTTAGCAGTAAACCTAATCACTCTTAGAAGGCGCACAGGATCCTCACGATACCTTAGTGCAGGATCCCCAATAATGCGTATCTTACGGTCTTTTAGATCTTTTAAGCCCTCACAGAAATCGCTTAGCTTGTTATCTACGGGATCATAGTAAAGGGCATTTATGGTGAGATCCCTGCGGTGCGCGTCTTCCTTGATAGATCCAAAGACATTATCCCTTGTCAGCAGGCCGCTTGCAGACTGTTGCAGATGACGTTTTGCACGGGACGATTGAATCTTATCTGGAGAGTTTGAGCGAAATGTAGTGACCTCAATAATGTCCCGACCAAAGGGCACATGAACTATTTGAAATCTTCGACCAACAATGCGTGAACGTTTAAACAGCGCCTTTACTTCGTGAGGTTTTGCATTAGTTGCAACATCAAAGTCTTTGGGATTTTTTTCTAGCAACAGGTCGCGAATACAACCACCAACTAAGTGGGCTTGAAAATTATTTTCTTTAAGAACGCTAACCACCTGAAATGCTTTTGGACAAATATGCTCTGTGTTTAAAGCATAATCGTGATTTTGCTTCACAGGTTTTTGATCAAAAGCTTCGGGTTTGCGTTTGAAGAGTTTACTGAGGCGTTTAAGCACGGTAGTTACCATGAATAATTCAGTTATGAGTCTAGCAGAGCGGGTTGATTGTTGATAGTGAATGCTTATAGATTGGGTTGATTGTTAGCGATTTGCTGACATAAATTCACAACCAATAAAAAAGGGTTGCTTCTCAGCAGCCCCCCTCAGTCACCACAAGGTCAAGCCTTGTAGAGCAGTTTTACTTCAAATTATTATTATTGTTTATTGTTATTTTATGCTGAATTTACACTCAGCAAAATCAATATAATCACAATTAGGGCACTGCAACAAGCAAAAGATGCGGTTTTTCTGGTGTTTTTATAAGGTTTTTACTTCTTTTTTTACTCAGTTTTTACTTGGTTTATGCAGAGTTTTGATGAAATTGTTAGCCAAGCCAATAATCACTGGCAGGTTTTTAAAAGTTTTGCGGGGCCGGAATTCCCTGGCTAGATGCTGAAATATTGGATAGGTTCCAGTGATTAATAGCCCAATGTAATATTTCATCGACAGCGCTGTCTTTCAGTTCAAGGGGTGGATTTTGCTGCAGCCAGTCTAGAGCAATCCATAAATTTTGACTTTCTTGACCTTCGATCAAAGCTTTGGCATGTGTCTGTTTGCTGAGTTTTTGGCCATCTTTATTCAGTGCCATAGGAATATGGATATAGGTTGGCGTGCAGAATTTTAAACAGCGTTGTAACACAATCTGTCTTGGAGTCGAGTCTAGCAAGTCTGCACCTCGCAGTACTTCACTGATTTTCTGATCGTGATCATCTATTACAACGGCTAGGTGATAGGAAACTAAACCATCGCGACGGCGCAAAATAAAATCGCCAATATCATGCTCAATATGCTGGTTGTACTGGGCCATTAATTGGTCAGTAAATGAAATCAATGGTGTGTAAGGTATTTTCTGTAGATGATTGCCTGAGTGCATAGTATCAAGAACTTTGCCAATACGAAGGCGAACAGCAGCATCGTCTTCAGTTAGCTCTAAAGTGCTACATTTACCGTCATATACACCCCCAAGATCCCTTAGACGTTGCCTATTACAGCGACAGTGATAGGTCAAATCCTGTTGCTTAAACTGTTGGATAATATCTTGGTACCTCTCTAGATGAGAGCTTTGATAGATGACTGTATCGTCCCAAATTAGTCCATGCTGTTCTAACTGTTTGAGAATGCTGTCTTTAGAACCAGGTACTTCCCGGGGAGGATCGATATCTTCAATGCGCACCAGCCACTTGCCAGCGCGGTGTTTGACGTTGAGAAAGCTTGCAAGTGCAGTAACTAGGGAGCCGAAGTGTAGTGGTCCCGTGGGCGATGGGGCAAAGCGACCGATAATGGTTCTATTTGATGCAGTACTCAAAATCGCTACGGGCTCAGGTAGAATGTCGGTTGATCCCGCACTAGCCTCCAGTGATTTGTTTTTCTTTTATCTCATCGAGGGTTTTACAATCTACACAGAGCTCAGCCGTTGGTCGTGCCTCCAGACGGCGGATACCAATTTCAACACCACATTGGTCGCAAAAACCATAATCGTCTTCTTCAACACGAACCAGTGTCTTATCAATTTTTTTAATTAACTTGCGCTCGCGATCACGGGTGCGCAATTCCAAGCTAAACTCTTCCTCTTGTGTTGCGCGATCTGCGGGATCAGGAAAATTCGCCGCCTCATCTTTCATATGAGTAACAGTTCGATCAACCTCTTCCATAAGTTCATTGCGCCAAGCACTGAGTATCTGCTTGAAATGCTCACGCTGATTTTCATTCATATACTCTTCTTTGGCCTTTAATTTATAAGGAGCCAAACCATGTAGAGTATTAGTGCTATCTTGCTTAGCAGCTGTTGTTTTTGCTTTTGCCTTAGCTTTCGCTGCGGGTTTTTTCTTTGCTGTTGCCATGCATAAATCCAGTGTTGAGTTTGCCTTGAAAATCGAAACAGGCTTTTATAGAGATTTTGTGGCCATTTATCAAGATAAATTTTCCTATTTGCTAATTATTATTAACAGGTAATAATTAGAATAATGTCCTTGCTAACTATCGATCTTCAGTCATTAATAGGTGCTAATGGGGGCTAATCTTAAAAAATGAGTCTGGCTTGAGGACTTCTTAAATGAAAATCACCCCTGCATTTTTACCCGCTACTTTTAATAAGAGATATAAGCGTTTTTTTGCTGATGTCACAGATAGCAATGGACAGACTTTGACTATCCATTGTCCAAATACAGGTTCAATGAAAAACTGCTTGGTACCAAAATCAACCTGCTGGTATTCATTATCT
The DNA here is from genome assembly GCA_964231105.1 of Porticoccaceae bacterium. Classification (GTDB taxonomy): domain Bacteria; phylum Pseudomonadota; class Gammaproteobacteria; order Pseudomonadales; family Porticoccaceae; genus HTCC2207. The sequence goes on along the minus strand of CAXRJI010000084.1, from coordinate 14,010 downwards.
AACAATCCAAAAAGAAAGTTATCAGGCACCCTAGAATTAGTCACTACTGTCAATGGACAATTAGCGGGTATTAACACCTCTAGACCTAATCATTTGGTCAGGGAGGCTATAGAGTTACACCTAATTCCAGAGTTAACTGGCTATCAGCAGATTCGCACTGAAGTTCGCTATGGCTCAGAAAATAGTCGCATAGACCTGCTGCTGAGTGACCCCGAGCTAGGTGACTGTTATATCGAAGTTAAAAATGTCACTTTAGAACAAGACAATGGCTTGGTTGTATTTCCCGATGCAGTGACATCTCGAGGCACTAAACACCTGCGAGAACTGATGTCGATGTTGGAGCAGGGCCATCGCGCAGTACTTTTCTTCTGCGTGCAGGTCAATGGTGCTCAGAGAATGGAAGCAGCCTCGGACATAGATCCAATCTATGCACAGACATTGGCACTGGCAGTTGATGCTGGACTTGAGGTATTGGCTTGGCGAGCTTGTTTAAGTGAAACAGAGATTAGCCTTGAGTGCGCTATTCCCTGTCTTCAAGATCTGCCAAGGCAAGTGCCCTAAGATTTACGGGTGTAGCTGGTAGGGACTGGTTGGCGCAAATATAGTAATGATCATTTTCGCGGCGAAGGGTTACCGTTTTTAAGGAGTCACCCGTGCAGGGGCCGGAAATGCATTCGCCAGTGGCAACTTGAAACTGAGCCCCATGTGAGGAACATTGAATAAACGCCTTGTCGTAATCTAAATATCGGTTGGGCACCCAATTTAGCGGTATGCCCATATGGGGGCAGATATTCCAGTATGCGTGGATGCTATTATTTGCGCGCACAGCAAATAGTTGCCGTCCTTCAACAAGCATCTCCATACACTGCTGCTCCTCTAGATCATCTAGTTTGCAGAGCAGCAGTTCCTCAGAGAGTCGTTGCTCATCCACCGTATTTTAGTGCCTTGATTCTGGCTTCAAGGGGTGGGTGAGATGAAAATAATTTCATGGCATTATCACCTTTCTTCCAGCCCCTCGAAATGCCGAAGGCAGTCATGCTGTCAGGCATTTGATTGGGGATCTGTGCCTGTGTTTCTGCTTGCAGCTTTTCCAATGCAGCAACCATAGCTGTTCGCCCTGCCAGTTGAGCGCCGGCATAATCTGCACGAAATTCTCTGCGGCGCGAAAACCACATAACGATTATAGAGGCAAGCAGACCCAAACAAATCTCCGCAACAATTGTAGTTATATAGTAGCCTAGCCCAAGCCCTCGCTGGTTTTTGAGAACTACGCGATCAACAAAGTAGCCAATAAGACGGGCTGCAAACATAACAAAGGTATTGACCACACCTTGCACCAAGCTAAGGGTGATCATGTCACCATTAGCCACATGGCCAATTTCATGGGCTAATACAGCACGCGCTTCGTCTTCATTAAAACGCTCTAATAGTCCTGTACTTACCGCCACTAGGGCATTATTTCTATTCCAACCAGTTGCGAAAGCATTTGACTGTTGAGCAGGAAAAATGCCCACTTCAGGCATACCGATATCTGCCTTTTTGGCAAGGCTGGCCACAGTTTCAAGTAGCCAGCGCTCTTGCTCATTAGACGGATTTTGAATGATATAGGTACCACTGGATTTCTTGGCAAGAAACTTGGACATTAGAAGGGATATAAATGAACCCATAAAGCCAAACACAGCACAGAACACCAGCAATGCTGATAGATCAAGATCCATACCGTTATTTGCGAGGATACTTTCAAATCCCAATAGACGAAGTGAAATACTGGCAACCACAATGATGGCTAGGTTAGTCAGCAGAAACAACCCAATTCTAAACATAATTGACTCCTTATTAGACTTTAATAGTGAGGTTTAAGTTAAAAAAGTCAACCGTTGCTTCAGCAAAAACAATAGATTTTTTGCTAATTTGTAACAGCGCGGGTATAAAGTCAGACATCATTACTATTTTATACTGATTGACGTCATTATGCAGACTACTGATATTGTTACCGGCTCTACTGAAATGCATCTGGTTGATCTGGATAGCAGTTTTTATGAGGCGTCAAACATACTTGTTCACAGGGAAGTTGTGGAGCCCCTGCAACAACTGAGAAATGCTGCAATTGATGCGGGATTTGACCTAGCAATTTGCAGTGGGTTTCGTTCTTTTGAGCGTCAATTAACGATATGGAATAGCAAAGCATCTGGGTCTCGACCAATAATAAATGCTTCCGGTCATATCCTTGATATTGAGACTTTAAGCCCCTGGGAGTTAGTTCAGGCAATTTTACGCTGGTCAGCACTGCCTGGTGCCTCGAGACATCACTGGGGTACAGATTTGGACATCTACGATCGCAGTGTGATGCCCGAGGGCTATCAAATTCAGTTAATCCCTGATGAGGTAGAGGGCTCGGGTCTTTTTGCCCCTATGCATAACTGGCTAGACGGTATTTTAAACTCAAACCAAAGCCAATTTTATCGTCCCTATAACGTTGACCGAGGTGGTATAGCGCCAGAGCGTTGGCATATAAGCTACCGTCCCTTGGCTAAAGTTTACACTGACCAACTCACTAAGGAGTTGTTGCAGGCGCGTCTAATATCTTCTGATATATTGCTGTTGGATGTGATTCTTGAGCATCTTGATGAGATTTTGGCGCGTTATATTCTGGTAGACTAACTAATCTTAGGAACTAATTTACCAAGCAACTGATTTTATGGCTTTGATCTAGGGTGTGATGTTCGTCTTAGGGCCGAAGCCAACATTCAGCATTATCTCTTAAATTGGATTTGATTAATGAGCATTATTGATAGAATTTTTGACAGATTGTTCAAGGAAGCCACTGAGTCTATTTCTCAGGAACCTGAGTTGCGAGGTTTCTTTCAAAAAGCAATTTTGGATCATTCTAATTTATCCTCCCTGCTAAGTTTTAATTTGGCTAGGCAATTATCTGACGCCTCTGTTTCCGCTGCCCAGATAGAGGAAATTATTTCCGAGGCTTTTGCTGCTGAGTCAAAAATACTGGACAGTGCTATTTTAGATCTTATGGCGACACTAGAGCGTGATGCCGCCTGTGATAGCTATATAACACCTATCCTTTACTTTAAGGGTTTCCAAGCCCTGCAGTTATATCGGGTGGCACACTGGCTCTGGCATAGGGATAGAAAAAGTTTAGCGCTATTTTTTCAAAATAAGATTTCACAAACTTTTGCGGTGGATATCCACCCTGGTGCTCGTTTGGGTGCGGGCATTATGCTTGATCATGCCACTGGATTAGTAATCGGTGAAACTGCAGTTGTGGGTGATAATGTATCCATATTGCACTCAGTCACTCTTGGAGGCAGTGGTGCCGAAGTGGGGGATCGCCATCCGAAAATTGGTGATGGTGTACTTATCTCTGCGGGTGCCAAAATACTTGGCAATATCCATATTGGTGATGGTGTAAAGGTGGGTGCTGGAAGCCTAGTGCTTGAATCAATTCCAAGCCATGTGACAGTGGCGGGGGTACCTGCAAAAATAGTGGGTGCTCCCAATGAGCAGAGTCCTGCTTTAGAAATGGACCAACTAATTGAGCAGACAAAATCCTAAAGAATACTTGCAGTGAATAATTAAGCGTTTATCAACTAAGGCATAAGTTGATAAGGTGCTGTAGTTGTTTTTCCAGAAGTTGTTGCCGGTTTTCTGAGAAACCCTCAAGAATAAAACACTGTTCTTTATAGGTAGCAAAGTGAGCTATAGAGGAAAGCTCATCCACTGTGTAGTTTTCGCAGTTAAGGGCTATGAGACCTGCTTGTAACTCACCGCCTAGTTGGGCATTCTTTTGTCTAATTCTTGCAAGTCCCTGCTCAAAATAAAATTGCGGGGAAGTCTCAATCTCTTGGCTACTAACAGTCCAGTTAATTTCTAAATCCACGCCCTGCTGGACAGAGAGGTTCTCAATTAGTTGCCGCAGGCTATAGACAGCCATAAGGCAAACCAACAAATGCTGCTTGGTACATTGCGTAGAGCGAATAGTGAAGCAAATACTTTCAGCATCACCATCAACCCGCGTGCCACCATACAGCTGTAGGGTTCTAAGAAAGCAATAGTCCAATTTTTCAAATAGGCGATCCAAACTTTCCTGATTAAGTTGGTTGCCCAAGCGTTGACGATTTTTTATTTGTGCTGTTATTAGCGAATAATAATAAGTATTGCTACTGTTTTCCGCTGACTCACCCACTTTGGAGAGTAGGGGTTGCACCTTAGTTTCTAAGTTTGCTAATTCATCAGCCATGGGTTCACTGCTACCCGGTAAACGCTCATTTAGACGCCGAATACGCAGGGAAATTTGATCGGCAAAGCGATGGCTTAAGTAGGTGGTGAGAAGAGTAAAGCAGGCCCATAGAATAAGCCAATTTATGTAAGACTGCTGATATTTTTGGTATATAGGTTGCCGATCAACGACTACAGTAATTATCCCTATTTGTGTATTTTGCAACTCTAAGTTGCGGGTAAATATTTGAGCCTCAAGTTGCTCGGGTTTGGGCTTAATACTTTGTGTAATTAACTCTTGGTCTACACCAAACAGACTGGCGCTGATAATGCTTGGATCCTGTGTTGCTTTTTTTAGGGCCACCTGAACACTAATAGTATCGCTGTTAAATAGCGGTGTGATAATAAGTTCTGTGAGGCGTTCCAATGTTGAAGTGCCTTTGCTAAAGACTGCTTGTTTGGCCAAGTGATTGATTTGAGTTGATAGTAACAACCAGCTTATAAAGCCAAAAACGAGGCAAACTGAAAGGGCAACAGCAGGTATTTTTGTGGACAGCGTGAACTGACGACGCATTTTATGCCTCTAATGCATATTATTTATGGATATATTCTATCCTATTCCAAAAGCTTTTATATAATGTCACCTTTAATTTTTGAGTTGGCACGAATCTGTGAAAGATATTCTGCTTATAAATGTATACGGTGAGGACAAACCAGGCGTTACTCATGCGGTAACAACAGTTCTGGCTAAGTATGGAGCAACGGTTCTCGATATTGGTCAGGCAGTTATTCACGATCAACTGAACTTGGGTATTTTGACCGCGCTACCATCTGCCGCGCAAACGGCACTTGTGTCCTCTGACGTGCTGGTGGCTCTAGAACAGTTACATATGAAGGCGAAATTTCTGCCCATATCAGAACAGCATTATCAAGATTGGGTAGAGCAACAGGGCAAGCCCAGACATATTGTAACCCTGCTTGCAAGGAAGATTGAGGCTGAACATCTAGCTGCGCTAACTGCAGTGGCGGCCAGTTTTCAGTTAAATATAGATAAAATTGTGCGCTTATCGGGACGAATCAATCTCGATAACAGTGACCAGTTAGGACGTGCCTGTGTTGAGTTTTCTGTGCGCGGTGAGGCCTCAGATCCGCAATTATTTAAAAAGAGCCTTCTTGAATTAGCCCATCAGTTTGATATCGATATTGCTTTTCAGGAGGACAATATTTACCGCCGCAATCGCCGCCTAGTGGTGTTTGATATGGATTCAACTTTAATAGACGCCGAGGTAATTGATGAGTTAGCTATTGAGGCGGGTGTTGGAGAAGAGGTGGCTGCAATCACTGAAGCAGCTATGCAGGGCAAATTGGATTTTAAACAGAGTTTTGAGAAAAGACTGTCGCTGCTTAAGGGCTTAGATGCCTCTGTTTTACAATCAGTTGCTGAACGCCTACAGCTGAATGAGGGTGCACAACACCTAATTTCTACACTTAAAAAACTCGGTTATAAAACGGCTATTGTCTCTGGTGGTTTTACTTTCTTCGGTGAATATTTACAAAAAATTCTGGGTGTTGATTATGTCTATGCTAATCAATTGGATGTTCAAGAGGGTAAGGTAACTGGGTTGGTAAGCGGGGATGTTATTGACGGCCAGCGCAAAGCAGAATTACTCAGTGAACTGGCCTCTCGTGAGGGTCTGATGTTACAGCAAGTGATTGCTGTTGGAGATGGTGCTAATGATTTGCCAATGCTCAATCTTGCCGGTTTAGGTATAGCCTTTAGAGCAAAACCCTTGGTTGAGGAATCAGCCAAACAGGCGATTTCAAGTCTTGGTTTAGACGGTATCCTATATCTATTGGGTTACAGCGATAAAGATACCCGCACCCTCTAACTATGCCCAAATCTATACTCTTAATTAACTTAGAGCACTCAAAACACCTATTATTTGAGTTATCATAGTCTCTTTTAATCAATAGAGAAAAAGCAACAATGGCAAATTACTCTACCAATGAATTTCGCTCCGGCTTAAAAGTTATGTTGGATGGTGACCCCTGTTCAATTCTTGAAAACGAATTTGTAAAACCCGGCAAGGGACAGGCCTTTAACCGTGTCAAACTGCGCAATCTAAAATCTGGCCGTGTATTAGAAAAAACCTTTAAATCAGGAGAGTCCATCGAAGCTGCTGATGTGATGGATATGGATATGCAGTACCTGTATGAAGACGGTGACTTTTGGTACTTTATGGAGCCCAGTACCTTTGAACAGCATCAAGCCACCGAGACAGCGGTAGGAGATGCCAAGCAGTGGCTAAAAGAGCAGGATGTGTGTGTAGTAACCCTCTATAACGGTGCTCCCTTGTCCGTAACCCCGCCTAACCATGTCGAACTGGAAATAGTTGAGACAGATCCGGGATTGCGTGGAGATACTGCGCAAGGTGGAAGTAAGCCTGCTCTATTGGCCACTGGAGCAACTGTAAAAGTGCCTCTTTTTCTCGATCAGGGCGACGTGATAAAAGTTGATACACGCACCGGAGAGTATCAGGGTCGCGTCAAGGACTGAGATACAAAACCCAATGAAACGCGATAGTGGGTCTATTACACAGACTTGGATGCCAAGTGCCACAAAAGACATTCTTAAGAAGCGTGCGCTGCTTATGGCGGCCATCAGAGAATTCTTTAGTCAACGCAAAGTGCTCGAAGTCGAAACTCCATTATTAGCATCAACCTCTGTAACCGATTGTAATATCGAAAGCATCACAGCAGAGGTAAATAGTTCGATCAGTTATCTGCAAACCTCACCTGAATACTTTATGAAGCGCCTGCTTGCAGCCGGTGTTGGTGATATCTATTGTCTAGGCAAGGTATTTCGCGATGCAGAGGATGGCCCTAGGCATAATCCTGAATTTACCATGCTTGAATGGTACCGATTAAATTGGGATGAGTATCAGTTGATGGCTGAAGTGGCAGAGTTAATTACCCACTTATACCTCTGTCTTGAACGACCAGTACCTGATGTAAGCCATTTATCTTATGCAGATTGTTTTGAGCAAGTGTTCAATATAAATCCCCACAGTTGTCCCTTGTCTGAGTTACAGAATTTAGCCGTTGAGGTTGGGTCTGACAGTTGGGGCCATGAGTCGAGAGCTAACTGTCTAGACTTGCTGTTTAGTGAGAGAGTGGAATCCAATCTGCCGAGGGGCTTGGTCTTTGTTTATGACTACCCTGTTTGTCAGGCCGCCCTTTCACAAACAAAGCAAACCGATAATGGCCAGTGGGTGAGTCGGAGGTTTGAGGCATTTGTCGAGGGTATGGAATTGGCAAATGGCTATTTTGAACTGACCGATGCAAAAGAGCTTAGACAGCGATTTGAGGCGGATAATAATCTCAGATCATCAATGCATAAAAAGCAGATGCCCATTGATGAGCATTTTCAATCAGCTATGCAAAGTGGCCTGCCAAACTGTTCTGGGATTGCCTTGGGCGTTGATAGATTACTGATGGTTCTCTGTGCTAAAGACACTATAGAATCAGTAATACCTTTTAGCTGGAAACGCTGCTAATTTTCACTGCAATTTGCTAGGTTAATCACAACTTTTAAAATAGTGATTCATTACTTGAGAGGGTTCACGGCTACTGACTTCACCTACAACGGTTGCTGGAACTCCGGCAACTATAGCGCGGGCAGGAACAGACTTTAGAACCACACTAGAAGCAGCAACCATGGCGCCCTCGCCAATATCTATATTTCCTAGAATTTTTGCGCCGGGCCCTAAAAGAACACCCTTTTTGATTTTTGGGTGACGATTACCACTTTCTTTACCTGTTCCGCCAAGCGTTACTGACTGCATAATCGAAACACAGTCATCAATTTCGGCAGTTTCACCAATTACCAGGCCAGTTCCATGATCTATAAGAATGCCAGAACCAATTTTGGCTGCAGGATGGATATCAATGGCAAAGTTAAGAGACATACTATGCTGCACCATTAAAGCCATATGTTTGCTACCCCGGTGCCATAACCGATGGGCAACCCGGTATGCTTGAAGAGCAAGAAAACCCTTAAAGTAGAGAAACGGTGTGCTGTAGTAAATACAGGCGGAATCGCGATCCACAGTGGCCTGTATATCTCTAGATGATGCATAAAGTATTTGGTCATCAGAGAACACCTCTTGCATAAGATCCTTTAGTGAGGTTTGTGGAAGCGAGCTGTTGCTTAGTTTTGCAGCCAAGTGATGGCTAAGAGCACCAGCCATAGACTCATGATCCAGTATTGCACTGTGCAAGAATGACTTGAGTACGGGCTCCTCAGCCAACACTGCTGTTGTCTCGTCAATAATCTTTTGCCAAACAAACGCTATAGCTTTTTTGGGATCTTGGTGCATATCAATTTCGATACTTGTAATTTTTCAGTCGGTATTCTGATCTAGGTGGACGCATTATGCCAGCCTGTTCGTGCAATGCACCATACATCAACTGACTTTATACCCGCTTCTAATAAACAATGAGTGACGGCTGTTGCACTGGCACCAGTGGTCACAACATCATCTATTAAGGCAACTCGGCAACCTCTGAGCTTTGATATATAGCGCACTGCAAAAGCGTCAGCAATAAGTTGCCAGCGCTGTTTTTTTGAGCGCAGATGTTGGTCTGTTCGAAACTTTTTTCTGTAACAAATATCCGTATGCACGCTACAGTTGGTTATCTTGGTGGCCACAATATCTGCGATCAGATGACTTTGGTTAAAACCTCTCTGCACAGCCTTGAGCCAGTGCAAAGGCATAGGGATTAAAATGTCTGGTATTGGTTTGCCTTTGTAAGTTTCTAGAACCTTATCTGCTAAAAGCCCACTCAGCTCTTTGATTTCGGGTGCAAACGCATCTTTTTTAAGTCTTACAATTGATCTGTTTACGGGGTATTTATAACTTAAGGGCGCAATACAGCGCCTAAACGCTGGCGCTTTTTTTTGACACTGGGCGCACGTGCCTGAATAGCTTAATGGGATTGCACATCGACGGCACTGTTTATCTATATAAGGTAGCTCGGATATACAGAAGGCACAAAGGCTAGCTTGAGAATAATTCAGTGGCTCTAGGCATAACGCGCAAGAGCCGGGTAGAAGAGAGTTACTTAATCCTTTTAGGAACTTCCCTGTGCTTAAAATATCGCACCACCTGTTAATTTTTTAGGCTGCTTTTACGGTTGTGTTTCTAGCTGTATTTCTAGCTGTGTTTTTGGCAATTGTGGAGTCTGTTTGAAATCTTATACCACTCTATCAGTGGGGTCTGAATCGTCCATATCTATATCGTCAGCCACATCGCTGTTGGAGTCACTATGGGCATTGCCGGAGGCATCCCTATGAGCGTCACTTCCAGCATCTGTACTGACATCGCCACCGTTAGGTGATTTATCATCATTATCATCTAGCCCATAGTCTTCGCTGAGGATACCTCCGGGTACTTTAGGTGCATAGTCTCTGGGAGGTTCTAAATCCTCAGGATTTAACAGTGGATTGCCATCTTCATCAGTCAGAGACAGTTGGGAACCACCTGCCTTTAACAGTTGTCTGCCGATTTCTGGATTGGCCAACCTAATAGCGCTGGTAGCAAGATGCTCATGAATTTTTCGATAGCTCTGAGTCATATTGGTCGTTAGATTTGAAACTTCAACAAAATGCTGAGTCACCTCATGTTGATAGCGCTTTAACTGTTGTTCCGTTTGTTCGAGCTTTTGCTGTAAATCTGCCACGGATTGATCTCCCGGTGGCGTTTTACGGGAAAACAGATGTCCTAAGCCAGCACCAATAAGTAAACATGCTGCCGCTATAAGAATCGTCGTTAAATTGATCATGCGCTACCCTCTAAACTAAATGCTATTGGCTTGCTTGGTTATTATTTTAACTAAGCCACTGGCTAAACAGTTAATCAACTGTTTATTAAACCCATGGTAGTAAAAAAAAATTGATAAGAAAAGCGGCTACTTCAATTACATAAAAATAATTCAAAAATACCGGATTAAAAGGCAAGAATTACTTCATTTGGGGCTGTATTTTGGTTGTCATACGGGTAATTGGTGGGTAAAGTTTGCCCTCCTTCAAAACATCTGTATATAAATGAGCACGCCCAAACTTCGATACCTGCAAGATTTAGAACGAGACGATTTTGCAGCGGATTCTGCCCAAAAAAATGCTATTGAACACTTGGATGAGCTTTATCAACGGCTTGTAGCAACTGCGGCAAGTTCAAATAAAAATAATATAGCTGCTTTTTTAAAGCGATTCTTTGGATCGGCTAAACCCTGTCAACAGGGACTTTACCTTTGGGGTGGCGTAGGGCGTGGAAAGACTTATTTGATGGATAGTTTTTTTGAGACGTTACCCCTTAAGCGTAAGATGCGAGTCCATTTTCACCGCTTTATGCGCCGTGTTCACAGTGATCTCAAGGACTACAGAGGCTTTGCAAATCCCTTGGAGAAAGTGGCAGAAAAAATTGCGGGTGAAGCAACTGTAATTTGCTTTGATGAATTCTTTGTCAGTGATATCACTGATGCTATGTTGTTGGGAAATCTACTGCGAGGGCTCTTCCATCGAGGTGTCTGTTTGGTTGCTACCTCAAATATTCCCCCGGATAGACTCTATTTAAACGGCTTGCAACGACAGCAATTTTTGCCCGCTATCGCACTGCTTAAAAAGCATTGCATGGTTATTAATGTGGATGGCGGAGTGGATCACCGATTGCGTAAATTGGAAAAAACTGCGCTCTATCACCACCCACTTAGTGACAAGACTTACCAATCTGTCAAAGCAGTATTTGGTGATCTCAGGGCTGCCAATACCTCTATTGTGGAAAACACTGAGTTGAAAATAGGGGGGCGACTAATTGCCGCGAAAAAATTATCTGGTGATACAGTCTGGTTTAATTTCTCAGCAATATGCGAGGGCCCGCGTAGCCAGAATGACTATATAGATATTGCACGTGAATTCCATGCAGTTGTTATAACCGATGTGCCAGAGCTAGGCACCCAGAATGATGATGCGGCACGGCGTTTTATTAATTTAGTAGATGAGTTCTACGATCGCAATGTAAAACTTATTATAACTGCGGCTAAACCAGTTGAATCTCTTTACCGCGGCGGCAACTTATCATTTGAGTTTGAACGTACTAAAAGTCGAATTATAGAGATGCAAAGCCATCAGTATTTGGCCCGCGCTCATAGGTCCTAGTAATCAGTCAAAAGCTTTATATCACAGGGTTTAGCGCTAGATTGCGCGCGCATTTGATGGTTTATTCCCTCAGGCTCTGAAAAAAGTTAACTTTTCTAGTCATCAGGTCTTGTAATAGGGCACAGGGGTCTTTACAATTCGCCCCCTTTTTTGGGATACCCCAAGGTTTGGACGAATACCAATGAAAACATATAGTGCAAAAGCAGAAACGGTTCAGCGCGATTGGTACGTGGTTGACGCAGAGGGCAAAACTCTGGGTCGATTAGCTACCGAGATAGCTTCTCGTTTGCGTGGCAAACACAAGCCTGAATTTACACCTCACGTTGATACTGGTGACTATATTGTTGTCGTCAATGCTGAAAAAATTGCAGTGACAGGCAACAAGGCCAGCGACAAAATCTACTACTCTCATACTGAATATCCTGGCGGTATTAAGGATATTAACTTTAAGGATTTGATTGAAAAGGCGCCGGAGCGCGTAATTCAATCTGCAGTTAAGGGTATGTTGCCGAGAGGTCCCCTAGGTCGCGAGATGTTTCGTAAACTGAAAATATATGTAGGTTCAGAGCATCCACATAGCGCTCAGCAACCCCAGCAATTAGACGTGTAATAGGTTTTTATTATGGCAGATACGCAATATTACGGCACTGGCCGTCGCAAGACTTCCGCAGCACGAGTCTTTCTAAAGTCAGGTAGCGGGACCATCACTGTAAATGATCGTTCATTAGATACTTACTTTGGTCGCGAAGTTGCTAGAATGATTGTCCGACAACCATTTGAAGTTGTTGAAATGTTGGAAAAGTTCGATGCTAACATTTCTGTCGCAGGTGGTGGTAGCTTCGGCCAAGCAGGCGCCATTCGTCATGGTATAGCAAGAGCCCTTGTTCAGTATGACGAAAATTTACGGCCATCACTGCGTAAAGCTGGATTTTTGACACGTGATGCGCGTCAGGTAGAACGCAAAAAGATTGGTTTACATAAAGCTCGTAAAAGACCTCAATTCTCTAAGCGATAGATTTGAAAGTTTCTTTAAAACCCGACTTTTTAGTCGGGTTTTTTTATGCATATAAATCAATGACTTAGCACTTTTATGGGTAGGGCACGTATTGCTAAAAAAGTGCTTTTAGTCTATTATGCGCACCTCATTTTAATGTCACGCATCTCAGCGTGATCCATATTCCAATTTCATTAGGGAGAGCGTCATGACTAATGACGGTGTCAACCAAAGTCGCCGCAAATTTCTATTGGGTGCAACAGGGGTTGTAGGCGGAGTCGGAGTGGTTGGGGCGGCCGTGCCTTTTGTTGCCTCCTGGCAACCTAGCGCCAAAGCCAAAGCAGCTGGTGCGCCAGTAAAAGTTAATATTTCTAAGTTAGAAACTGGGGGTCGAATTGTTGTTGAGTGGCGTGGTAAGCCAGTCTACATTGTTCGCCGCAGTCCTGAATCTCTGTCTGATATCGAGCAGATCGCGCCTAGTGACCTTAAGGATGCAGATTCCAAAAATGCAAATCAGCCCTCTTATATCTCTGGTAGTGCCAGAGCACTTGATGGAAAAGAGGACGTGCTTGTTCTTGTAGGACTATGCACACATTTGGGTTGTGCGCCGATGTATCGTCCCGATGTGGGTGCCGCTGATTTGGGCGGTGATGCATGGCTGGGTGGTTTCTTTTGTCCTTGTCACGGCTCAACGTTTGACCTGTCTGGTCGAGTTTTTTCCGGTGTACCAGCACCCACCAATTTGGATATTCCCCCATACAGTTATGAATCTGACGACGTTTTAATTATTGGCATCGATCCGGAGGTTGTGTAATGAGTGATAAACCAGGTTTTGCCGCTTGGCTTGATTCCCGTATGCCCACGCTTAAGCGTGAGTGGAACCGGCATATGGCTCAGTACTTTGCGCCAAAAAACTTTAACTTCTGGTATTTCTTTGGCGTTTTGTCCATAGTGGTTTTGGTCATACAGCTGGTAACCGGTATCTGGTTATTGATGAGCTATGAAGGCTCTGCAGAGCGAGCATTCGCCTCAGTCGAATATATTATGCGTGATGTGGAGTTGGGCTGGATTATCCGCTATGCCCATTCAACTGGTGCATCTGCGTTTTTTATTGTTGTCTATCTGCATATGTTTAGGGGTCTTATCTATGGATCCTATAAGGCACCTAGAGAGTTGGTGTGGATTTTCGGTATGACAATTTATGTGGTACTTATGGCGGAAGCTTTCTTGGGCTATGTTCTGCCTTGGGGTCAGATGTCTTACTGGGGTGCTCAGGTAATCATTTCATTGTTCGGTGCGATTCCTGTTGTCGGTGAACAGCTTGCCTTATGGATTCGTGGTGACTTTGTTGTCGCAGATGCCACTCTGAACCGTTTCTTTGCTTTCCATGTCATTGCTTTACCAATCGTTTTACTTGGTTTGGTAGTAATGCACATCTTGGCGTTACATGAGGTTGGTTCGAACAACCCTGATGGCGTTGAAATCAAGAAAACTAAGGATGCTAATGGCAAGCCGCTTGATGGTATCCCATTCCACCCTTACTACACCGTTAAAGATTTAGTAGGTG
>CAXRJI010000083.1:0-26323 GCA_964231105.1 Porticoccaceae bacterium | reverse complement strand
TTACTAAGTTACCTCAATGCGACACCTGCATTATGAGCCCAGAAAAATGTCACTATCACCATGGCACCTGCCGCGATGCTGCTTGGGGTGATGCCAACTGTTTTGTTGATCATTTTGTCTATTTAGCTAACAGTTCGGGCGTTAAGGTAGGTATAACCCGTGGCACTCAGGTACCAACCCGCTGGATAGACCAAGGTGCGACCCAAGCTCTACCAATTTTTAGGGTGCAGTCGCGCTATCAAGCCGGTTTAATTGAGGATTGTTTGCGCGAGCATATTGCTGATAGAACCCACTGGCAAAAAATGCTTAAAGGCAATTCAGAGGCTGTTGATTTAGCTGAAATTCGCGATCAGCTTTTTGCTCAGTCTGAAGAGGGGCTTGAGCTTCTTGAGCAGGAATTTGGTCTGCAAGCATTGCAGCGCCTTTATGACGAGTCAGTGACAGAGATTAATTTTCCAGTGCTGCAATTTCCAGAAAAAGTAAAAAGTTTTAATCTGGATAAACAGCCCATAGTCGAAGGCCGGCTTCAGGGTATTAAAGGCCAATATCTAATTCTCGATACAGGCGTGATAAATATCCGTAAATACACTGGTTACCGAGTGCAGTTTACTGCCCCATAAGCCCCAAAAAAGGATTCTTTACGTGAAAGACGCAACACCACAAACCATTTATCTAGCCAATTACCAAGTTTCGCCCTTTCTGATTGATAAGACTGATTTAGTCTTCGATCTAAAGGACGAGCACTGCATTGTCACCTGTAAATTGGGGTTACGGCGCAATCCAGAAAGCACTGAGACCTCAGCACCACTGGTGCTTAATGGCGGCAGTGGTGTTGAACTACAGTGGCTAGAGATCGATGGGCAGCGCCTTGATCAAGCGGCTTATGTTCGCGGTGATGAGACTCTAACGATTGCCGAGGTGCCCAATCAGTGTGTGCTTACAACTGAGGTAAAAATAAAACCCCATCTTAATACCACCATGATGGGCCTGTACCGATCGCGCACTATGTACTGCACCCAGTGTGAAGCCGAGGGCTTTCGTGATATTACCTTTTATCTCGACCGCCCTGACGTAATGTCAGAGTTCACCACCAAGGTAATTGCAGATCAGCAGGCGTTTCCTGTATTGCTATCCAATGGTAACCCCATTGAGCGCGGTACCTTGGATAATGGCCGGCATTTTGTTACTTGGCATGACCCATTTAAAAAGCCAGCTTATTTATTTGCCTTAGTGGCCGGTGATTTAGCAACTGTAGAAGATAGTTTTACCACCCAGTCGGGCAGAGATGTCAGTCTGCAGATTTTTGTTGAGGAAAAAGACCTCGATAAATGTGATCACGCCATGCTGTCTCTAAAAAATGCTATGGCCTGGGACGAACAGGTGTATGGCCGTGAATATGATCTCGATATCTTTATGATTGTGGCGGTAGATGATTTCAATATGGGCGCTATGGAAAATAAAGGGCTCAATATCTTTAATACCTCCGCTGTACTAGCTAACCCTCAAACCACAACTGATGCTGCGTTTCAGAGAGTTGAGGGCATTGTTGCCCATGAGTATTTCCATAACTGGTCAGGTAACCGTGTGACCTGCCGAGATTGGTTTCAGCTTAGTTTAAAAGAGGGCTTTACCGTTTATCGCGATGCGCAGTTCTCTGCGGCTATGAATTCACCGGTGGTAAAACGCATTGAAGATGTGGTGTATCTGCGTACCCATCAGTTTGCCGAGGATGCTGGGCCAATGGCTCACCCGGTGCAACCCGATGCCTATATGGAGATCAATAATTTTTACACCCTGACTGTCTATGAAAAGGGCGCGGAAGTAGTGGGTATGGTGCACAGCCTATTGGGTGACGACAAATTTAGGCAGGGCAGTGATTTGTATTTCTCCCGCCACGATGGACAAGCAGTAACCATTGAAGAATTTATCGGCGCTATGGAGTCAGCGAGTGATATGGACCTGCAGCAGTTCCGTCTTTGGTACAAGCAATCCGGTACACCGCGCGTTGAGGTAACTAGCGATTATGACGCTGAGGCCAAAACCTATCAGTTAACCTTTACCCAAAGCTGTCCAGATACCCCGGGTCAGACCGACAAAAAGCCCTTTTTAATCCCCATTAAACTGGGTCTTCTGGGTAGCAACGGTGAGGAACTGGCGCTAAATAGCGGTGGCGATTACACCACAGTGATAGCCCTTAAAGAACAGACCCAAACCGTGGTATTTGACAATATAGACCAACAACCTGTGCCCTCACTGTTAAGAGGCTTCTCTGCCCCGGTAAAACTGACCTATCACTACAGTCCTGAGGAGTTGGCTCATTTAATGGCCCATGATAGCGATGGCTTTAATCGCTGGGATGCGGGCCAATCCCTGAGTTTTATTGAGTTAGATAAGTTAATTAAAGATCAGCTTAATCAGCGTCAGCTACAACCCTGTGAGCACTTAATTAAGGTATTTGGCCATTTGTTGTCGGATACTAGTTTAGATCCAGCCATGGTCAATCTAATGCTACAGTTGCCCAGTGAAGCGCAACTACATGAGCGCGCTGAGGTTATTGAGGTAGAGGCGATTCACAAAGCGCGACAGTTTGCCCGCGCCTCTATCGCCAAAGCCTTACAGCCAGCCTTAATTGAAACCTATGAGCGTTTAACAGAAACACAAGACTATGCGCCCGAGGCTGAGCAAATTGGCCGGCGCGCGCTGCGAAATTGTGCTCTTAGCTACCTGATGCTAGTTGATGATGTGGGCCCAGAGCTAGCGTGGCAACAGTTTAATAATGCTAGCAATATGACCGATCGCGCTGCTGCACTGGTCAGTTTGGTTAACTGCCCAGTAGCCGAAAACTATGCCGCCCAGGCGCTCGAGCAATTTCAACAGCAGTATAACGATGAAGCCTTGGTTATGAACCTATGGTTGCAGATTCAGGCCACTAATTCTCAGCCCAATGGATTAGCTCGTGTCAAAGAGTTGATGACGCACCCAGCCTATAGCGCCACCAATCCCAACAAAATTCGCAGCCTAGTGGGTGCGTTTTGTAGTGCTAACCCCATTAATTTCCATAATTCCGATGGTTCTGGGTATCAGTTTTTGCAAGAGCAAATTATTGCGCTTAATAAGGTTAATCCTCAGGTGGCGGCGCGCTTGGTAACACAGCTAACTAAGTGGAAAAAATTGGCTGAACCCAATAAAACATTAATGCATAACGCTCTATCGGGGATTGCTAGTCAGGAAGACTTGGTGGTGGATGTGCGGGAGATTGTAATTAAGTCGCTTTAGTTAGACTAACCTGAAATGCTTATTAGACCCGCTTGCACAGGCTTTGAGTGTGAGATAGGTGCTGAGTGAACACTAAGCACTTAAAACCGATCGCTCATGTTCACTCAGTACTAAAAGTGGCTAGATTGAATTAGCCATAGCTACAGCTACAGGGTCTTCTTTAAACTGGAGAATATTTGCACCACAGGCTAACTCTGGATCACGGAACGCCGCTTTCCATTGTTTGGCTTGTGTTAGTTGCTCGCTGGAAAGCCCTTTGGTTGAGGTTAAATCTGCCTCTTTTAGATTAGCGTTAGCCAAATTTGTATTAAGAAGATTTGCGTTAAATAGACTGGCACCCTGTAATTTGGCCTGAGTTAAGTCTGCATCACGCAAGTCGGCACCCATCAAATTGATGTTCTGCAAATTAGCACCCTGAAGATTGATACTAGGCAAATACACTCTGTACAGATTTAAGCTAGGCTCATTGACGTTGATTTTACGTCTGCCCAGTACAGTCATTGCGGTCTGTATATCTATGCGCGTGCTATCACTAGGGGTTCTGTCTTTATAGGGCGTTAAGCATGCATGTTCTCGCACATAGTTAGCAAGTATCTCAATAATAGTTGGATTGAGCTCTCTATGGGTGTGGGCTAGTTTTTCTAAGGTATAAATAGCGCCTAGACGAATTTCAATATCGGACTGCTTTTGTACACCTATGCCCGCATCTGCACCCGCTCCTGAACGTAGTTGCTGAAGGGCTTGAGTGTAGGCTAATTTTACGCTTTTAAGCTGCGCTATTTTTCGGTTTTTAATCACTGTAAAAGCTCGCCCAACAGCTAAAACTAAGCCAATAAGGGCTAAAACATCGAATACAGCTAAAGAGTATAGGTTAGGTAAATCTTGCTTGGTAAAAGGGAGTGTCCATTGCCAACGCACAAAATACAGTAGGGGCGTTGCTGACAGTGCTAACAACGGTAGCCATAAGCGACCGTGCAGTGATGAAAAATTCTTTTGAGTGAGTTCTTCCTTAAACATAACGAATTATCCTCCATGAAAATTTTGCAGGTATTTCCTATACCTTTGTGAATAATAACAAAAACAGGGTACGTTTTCCACACCCGTATTTTTATTTGTTTAATGGGTTAAAGCTGAGCTGTGCATTTAGCTTTTAAGAGTTTTATTTTTTTACTGGTCTGGATAGAGTGGCTTTAATCCACCAGCACTTTCCTGTTTGGTTACAGGCCGCCGGTAGCGCTTTAAATTGGCAATTAACTCGGCCGTATTGAACTCGTCTGCACTCGCGTAGGAGTTAAATAAATGCTGATCCAACTGAGAAAACTGATGTATAAGCTCGGCATTGCCTAGTGACTTGCCAAGTTGCTTAAGTGATTCTGGTGCCTGCTCAGGGAACAAATAACTACCCCATTTTAAAATACCCGCGCGCATGGCACTTAGGTTGCCATTAGATGCCTGTCTTTTTATTAGTTTAAATTGTCGGCGCAGATTTCTCGAGCCAAGCGAGGTTTCTTTATCCTCTGCAGTTAGTTCGGCTGCATTTGATTCGGCTGACATTGGTTTGACTTTAAAGCCTTGAAAATACAACACAACAATAAGGGCTGTAATAAGAAGGCCATTTAACAATAGAGACCAGCGGTACAATGTTGCGAGTTTTTGTATCTGTGGCGAGTTAGGTATAAAAGTTTCAGTGCTTGGACTATCATTTAATTGCGTTTGAAGGGTGCCAGTGCTGTTGTCAGCGCTTATATCAATGGGATCTGCTGCAAGTACGCTTAGGGTTTTTGCGGCGAGGGTGCTAGTTTGAAGTTTGTTATTGGTAGTATCCCACCATTGAATCTGTATTGGTGGCATAACCAGTGTCCCTGCTTTGCTAGGAACAATGGCATAGGTTTCTATGCGTTGGCCTAGTATGCCTTTACTACCTGCTTGATCGCTAAGTCGCGGTTGATCCGGATAGAGCTTATAGTTATCACTGGGTTGCTCGGGCAGGGGTTGAATTTGCGCGGCTGTAAGCCCTTGAGCATTAATAGTGATAGTTCGAGTGACGGGTTCGCCGACCTTGAGATTAGCAGAGCCGTTACTCCAGTTATCGCTGATGCTGAGATTGGAGCTAGGCATCCATTGATCAGCCGAAACTGTGTCTGGCTTGGCTAAAATATCTATGGTTTTACCTTCCGTAAGTCTCAGTATCCGCTTACCCCTGGTGGGAAAGCCGCCAAATTGACCATAGCCAGTAACCTCGTAGGCTCCCATTCGCAACGGGGGTATTTCCACTTTGCCAATCTGCTGAGGGAATAGGGCAAATTTAATCTCTACCACTAGATGATTGATACCATTAATCACCTTTTGGTATTGGTTTTCGGCAGCTTTTTGTATCAGTGTATTGGGTATTTCTAACTCTGTTAAAGAAAAATCCTGTAATTGCACTGAAGTGATAAGACGAACAGTGAGCATAACTTGCTCTTGTAGATACGCCGATGCCTTATCAACCTCAGTTTCAGTATAAACAGCCTGATTTTTGGTGTTTTGGGTTGAAGAATTTGCCCTTGAGGTTGCCGATTGAACATTAATTTTGATTGGCTTGCTGGCACTGCCCTTAAAAGTAAGAGAGGGTATCTCAAGCTCGCCACTGCGTTTGGGCAGTAAAAGCATTTTCCAGTCGGTAAATGATTCGCTATTACCATTGATAACGGAGTATTGTTGTTGTCGGCTGTTAGAGACAATATCAAAGTGCCTCTCTATGCCACTAAAGTCGGGCTCTCCAACCATTGGCTGACCACTATAGCGAACCACCAATTGCAAGCTTTCATTATCGGCGATCTCGCTTCGATCAACGGTGGCTTTTAGATCTGCCCAGCTTAATGAAGCGCTTAAAAAGACTAGGACACTAAACAAGCTTTTAAGGTAAGAGTTTTTCATTTACCACCGCTCTTGCTGATTTGGAGGTTTGGGTCGGCGCTGACCATTGGCGCGCTGCTGTGATTGATAGCGAAATTTTTGTCGCAGAAGACCACCAGGGTCATCTGGCACCCTGCGCAACCACTGTTCTAATTGTTGCTGTTGTTGTGAATCCTCTGTTTGATCGGCATTTTCCTGTTGAACAGCTTGTTGTTCAATATCCTGCTGCTGAGTGTTTTCCTGTGCTTTGTTGTCTTGCTGTTTATTGTTTTGCTGCCCATCGTCTTGCTCTGTACTCTGCTGTTCGGAGTTCTCTTGCTCAGCACTGTTTTGCTCTTGGCTCTTTTGTTGCTCTTGGTTCTGTTGCTGATCTTGATTTTGCTGTGCTTTGTTCTGTTGTTGCTTGTTTTGCTGATTTTGTCCCTGTGGCTGGTTTTGGGTCTGTTGTTGATCTTGCTGTTGGCTTTGCTGCTGATCTTGTTGCTGATCTTGTTGCTGCTTAAGTTTTTCTACTAAATCACGATTTGCAATGGCATCTTGCATACTGGGTTGTTTTTCTAGTGCTTGATTGTAGGCGTTAATAGCTCCGTCTAGGTCGCCTAACCTGGCCAGTGAGTTACCTAAATTATAGAGTGCATCGGCACTATTACCTTGTTTAAACTGAGCAGCAGCTGTTTCATAATCCTGGCTTTTATAGGCGGCACTGGCTTGCCATTGTTGATCTTCAAAAAGTGTTTTTGCACTCTCAGCATCACCATTTTGCAGGGCATTTTGACCCTGCTGATCAGGTGTATACCATAAATCTTGCCACAATGAGGCTTCTGTTGCGGGCGGCGTAAGTATTATGGGTACTAATATCACAATAAAAACAACGCCCTTTCGAAAGCTCAATATTAATAAAGGTAT
Source organism: Porticoccaceae bacterium (assembly GCA_964231105.1). Taxonomy (GTDB): domain Bacteria; phylum Pseudomonadota; class Gammaproteobacteria; order Pseudomonadales; family Porticoccaceae; genus HTCC2207. The sequence continues at coordinate 19,243 of CAXRJI010000083.1, read as the reverse complement.
TAATAAAATAATTAGCCAGAATCCTTCGTCAAGCCAAGTATCAAAAGTGCGGTCTTGCGCTTTATTTGCTTTGGTGAAGAGTTGTTTGGCGGCTGAAAAAAGCGTGTTAATGTCACTGTCATCACTTGTTAGAGTTTGATAGTAACCATTGCATGTATAAGCTAACTTCTCTAATGAAGAACTATCTAATTTGGGTACTAAAATTGTGCCATTATTGTCTTTAACAAAACCACCATTTGCTGTGGGTATAGGTGCGCCCTCGTCGGTTCCAACACCCAGTATAAACAGTCTTAAGCCATCCCTTGCTGTGATCTGAGCTTGGATATCACCATAGGCTGACATTGATATACCATCGGTAATTAACATTAAGTCTGCCTCTTGGTAGCCGCCATTTTCGGCCAGTGAGATAGCCGTTGCTATGGCGTCTTCTGTATTGCTGCCATACTCAGGAAGTAAGGTGGGATGAAGTGTCGGCACTAGACTGATAATCGTATCACTGTCATCGGTTAGGGGTGATACTGAATGGGCTTGACCGCCATATACAACCAGTCCAGTAAAACCTTGTTGGCGACTTTTAAGAATATCCATTAGCTTGAATCTGGCTCTAACCAAACGGCTAGGCGATAGATCCTGGGCAAGCATAGATGGAGAGAGGTCAAAAATTATAACCATGGCATTGTCTTCTTTGTGCACCGGTTGCGGTAGCTTCTGCCATGTTGGGCCAGCAAGGCTGACACAAAATAAACTCCATGCTGTTATTAGCGATAGTCTTATTAATCGTGAATTTGACGACTTATCAGAGGGGCTACCCTGCAAAAGGAAGGGGATAAGTTGTGGGTTAATTACTTTCTCCCAAGTGCCGGCGCTGGCAATATGGTTTTTGACTATTTTTAGACAAAATAGCGCTGGTACAAGGCCCAATAACCAGAGTGGACGCAGAAAGTGAAAATCAGTTAATTGGAGACTGTCAAACATGCAGACTCCTAGGGTAGCGCAGGCTAATGATCAGTAGGCTCACAATAAATGCCAAAGCCAGGGGCCAGTGAAAAAGTGAAATAGTGGGTCGAACCGTCTCAGACTCTTGTTCAATCGGTTCTAGCCTATTGAGTTCATTGTAGATGCTACTTAACTCCTTGGGGTCACGGGCTCTAAAGTATTGCCCGCCGGTTGCTTTGGCGATACCAATTAACTCCTGTTCATTTAAGTCAGCGCTGGGATTGATCACACGATTGCCAAGTAGGCTGTAGACCTCTTGTACCTCTGCGCCAATGCCAATGGTATAGATTTTAACATTTGCAGTTTTCGCCAGTTGTGCTGCTTTTAGAGGGTCTAATTCTCCAGAATTATTTGCACCATCAGTGAGTAAAATCACCACACGCTGATTTTCGGGCCGCTCTTGCAGGCGTTTAATGGCAAGACCTATAGCATCACCCACGGCGGTTCCTCGACGTCCGGCAAAGCCAATTTGAGCCTCCTCCAGTAGTATTTGCATGGTTTTAGTATCAAAAGTCAGAGGTGTCTGCAGGTAGGCTCTTTCACCAAATAAAATAAGTCCGAGTCGATCACCGCGACGCTGGGCGACAAATTCACCTACAACTGTTTTAACAGCACCGAGACGATTGACTGTCGAACCCCCAATAAGCATATCCTCTTGCTCCATACTGCCTGAGATATCCACTGCCAGTAATAAATCACGACCACTGGTAGGCAGAGCGACTGGCTCACCAATCCAAACAGGTCTGGAAAGTGCTACTAAAGTTGCCAGCCAACAGAGTGTAAGTAGTATCCTAAGTATAAGACGACGCCAGTTTGAGCGTTCTGTAGGGCCTCTATGATCTTCAGCAATAGAGGCTAATGCAGGCGCCACCAAGGCACTGGCAGTCAGATTGATTGGTCTGCGATACCATCGGTAGAGTAGGGGAACAGGAGCCAATACCAGCACCCATGGCCATAAAATATCTAACATGGTGGCAAGCTCTCGCTATGAACATTCTTTGGGTGTCGTTTAATCCATAGCCTAGCGCTAGAGCAGAGATCTTTTGCAGTGGGCGTTATTTGCGCCTGCTCTGCGTAAAGCATAGTGTCTAAATTATCTGGCATATGCTGAAAAATAGGTTTCTTACAGGTCGTTTTTAGAAACTCGATAAATGCCTTTGGGCTTAAATTAGCTAGGCTCAGGTCTGGATAGGCGCTTATTGCAGTGCGTTTTAGCAACGCAAATAGCTCTACAAGCTGATGTTGTCCCTGTAAATTCTCGATTTCTCTTAAATGTCGTAGGGCTTGACGACGATAGAGTCTTTTTTGATAACGTTTTATTAAATGCATTAAGCCGTAAATAAGAATCGCACTGACAAGCGCAATTAAAAACCACCAGCCTGGGGCCAAGGGCCACCAAGAAATGGCTTCTGGAAGATGGATATCACGTAAATTAGCGAGGGGATCGGTTGGATTCATAAACTATTATCAACTCAGCGATAGTTGATACCCCTTGATTTACGGCGTCCATAGGCTTTTATAAGGGTGTCCATTACCGGTTCTTGAGTATCAAAGGTTAGGTGTCCGGCGAACAGTTTCTCACTGAGTTTCTGAAGTTGTGAAGAGCGTCTTTTGAATTGCATTGCAAAGCGCCGGCGAAGATTTTTATCACCCGCATCAATACTGGTTTGGTAATCACCATCAGTCACTGCGTATATAGCAGGCGTGGGTAACTCAGTTTCTAGTTGATCAAAAATATGGCAGAAATTGACGTTGCAGTGACGCGCCAGTTCAAAAAGATGACGTTCGCACTCAGCATCGAGATCATGGAAGTCGCTAACTATAAAAATAGTGCTGCCCGGCAGTGCAAAGCGCCGAGATTCCTCAAGAATATGATCCAGACTGTAACTATTTCTCTGCGTTTCTAATAGTATGCTACTGTATTCGTGAAGCCCATAAATTAATTGCAAAACTGCGTGGTGACTGCGGCGTGACCTTATATCAAGCTGGGTTTTGGCGCCAAAAATAAGCCCCCCGACACGATCATTAACACCTAGGCCGGCCCACGCAAGCGCTGCCGCAACTTCACAAGCTACCACTGATTTTAGACGTTGACTGCCAAAGAACATACCACTTCTTAAATCACAAATAATCTGGACTGGTCGCTCTCTCTCTTCAATAAAGACCTTGGTATGTGGGCTCTGAGTGCGCGCCGTTACTCGCCAGTCTATGCTGCGAACATCATCTCCAGGTTGATAGACTCTTACCTGATCAAAATCCATGCCGCGTCCACGAAAGCGCGATCTATGACCGCCTGCTAACATTTGACGAGCCTGAATTTTGGGAAAGTTGGTTAGCTCTTTTGCACCATAACGCAATCTAATCAAGCTATTAAGATTAGCGATAGCTGGGTGATTGGTCTCTGAATTTATGGTGTTTATCATAGCGCTGGCTTAGGCTGAAGGTACCGACCTCAGCAGTTGATCAATCACTTGGTTGGCGCTAATGCCTGCAGCTTCTGCTTCGAAACTGAGAATTAAGCGATGACGCAGTACATCATGAACTACCGCTCGAATATCATCGGGAGTAACGAAGTCACGTTCATTGAGCCAGGCGTAGGCACGACTGCATCGATCGAGGGCAATGGTTGCTCGCGGGCTGGCGCCAAAGTCCAGCCAATCAGCCAGATCACCACCATAGGCCTTAGTATTTCGAGTTGCCAGCACCAGTTGAACAAGATACTCCTCAACAGACTCTGCCATGTGAACCTGAAGGACCTCTTGTCTTGCTTTAAATAAAATCTTTTGAGTCACAGCTTTGTTGAGGGAAGAGCCGCCAGTCATAACCTCTTGCCGTGATAATTGCAGGATCGTTTTTTCTGTCGCTGGATCTGGATAATCCACAAGCACATGCATTAAAAAACGGTCCATCTGAGCTTCTGGCAGGGGATAAGTACCCTCTTGCTCAATTGGATTTTGCGTAGCCATAACCATAAATAGGTCAGGCAGTTTGTAGGTATTTTTGCCCACAGAAATCTGTCGCTCTGCCATTGCCTCTAAAAGTGCAGATTGGACTTTGGCCGGTGCACGGTTAATTTCATCAGCTAAGACAAGATTATGAAAGAGTGGACCAGCTTGAAACTCGAAGGTGCCCTGTTCAGGGCGGTAAATGTCACTACCGGTAATATCAGCGGGCAAAAGATCAGGTGTAAATTGCACGCGGTGAAAATCTGCCTCTAGCCCCTCACTCAAGGTTTTAATAGCTTTTGTTTTTGCTAGTCCTGGGGCGCCCTCTACAAGCAGGTGACCATCGGCAAGTAGAGCGATAATTAAACGCTCAACCAACTGTTCTTGACCAACAATATTGCTGCTCAACCATTTTTTTAAGTTATCCAGATGTTGTTGCAAAGATTGACCTCATACATATGCTGTGGGTGGTAATATAGAAGCGATGATTTTATTCAGTCTACCCTCAAGTCTCAAATTTTATTACAACGTTTTAATATTATGGCTACAAAAGCAGATTTATCAGCATAGAGGTTGTTAATAACGTAGAATCGCTGGCCAGAAAACCTTTGGTCCCAGTAAAAGCTTTAAAAGGTTATATAAATCCAGAGTGACTAAAGTTATTACTTTGATTGGTTATTTCTAAATCGGTTCCCTAACATTAAAGGATAGTGTAGCAGTGCACGTGGCAAATACTTCTTCAGATTGGACGGCTACCTGCCCAAAAGGTATGGAAGCACTGTTGGCTGATGAAATTAAAGAATTGGGCGTACAGTCAGTTAAGCAGACAGTAGCTGCAGTGATGTTTAAGGGGCAGTTACAACATGCCTATCTTGTTTGTCTGTGGTCGCGGATTGCCAATCGCGTTCTTCTGCCAGTGCATAAATTTGAACTTCACAGTGCAGATGATCTGTATCAACAGTGCCATGATATCCCATGGGAACAGCATCTAACCTCTGAGCAAAGCATAGCGGTGGACTTTGTTGGCTCGTCACGGCATATCGACAATAGTATGTATGGCGCGCAGCGTGTCAAAGATGCTGTGGTAGATCGCTTGCGCGCAATCACTGGTGAGAGACCCAGTGTGGACGCTAAAAATCCAGATATTAGAATTCAGGTGCGCCAGCATAAAGGTCAGGTCAATGTGGCACTGGACTTCTCTGGTGATAGCCTACATCGCCGTGGTTATCGAACGGGGCAAGGAAGTGCACCTCTTAAGGAAAATCTTGCTGCAGCTCTTCTGATGCGAGCTAATTGGCCGGCCATGGCAAAGCAGGGTGCTGCTCTTTTAGATCCGATGTGTGGCAGCGGTACTTTTTTAATTGAAGGCGCCATGATGGCTGCTGATATGGCTCCGGGCTTACTTAGGCAGCGCTTTGGTTTTATGGCTTGGCTGCAACATGATCAGGCGCTCTGGGAGGCACAGCGCAAGGCTGCAGAAGAACGTTGTAAAGCGGGACTTGAAGCCCTTGATATTGATATTCGAGGCTATGATGCCAATCCACGTTTACTAGAAGTGACTCAGCTCAATATTCAAAAGGCAGGATTAGATGAGCATATTCGCTTGGCACCAAAGCCTCTGGATCAATTTGGTAAAGCCACTGCAGACGAGGGCTTGCTAATCACTAATCCACCCTATGGTGAGCGTTTGGGAGAGGTTGAGCAACTGGTGCCCCTATACCAAAAGCTTGGTACCGTTTTGCAAAAGAATTTTATGCAGTGGCGAGCCGCAGTATTTACCGGCAATCTTGATCTTGCCCGGGAGTTAGATCTTTCACCTAGCAAACAATATAAATTTTTGAATGGTGCCATACCCTGTAAGTTGTTGTTATTTGATACTATGAAGTCAAAGTCTCAGCAGATAGCTGAACGCCTGAGTAAGCCAGCGCCAGAAAAGCCTCTGGATGAGGCGGCGCAAATGCTGCTTAATCGTCTATATAAAAACTATAAACGCCTGAGTAGTTGGTTAAAAAAATCTAATATAAGTTGCTACCGACTCTATGATGCTGATATCCCAGAGTATGCTGTGGCTATAGATATCTATGATCAATCAGTTCATGTGCAAGAGTATTTGGCGCCTAGTTCTGTGACTGACAAGGTGTCTGCTGAGCGCTTTGAAACAGTTAAAAGTGCTGTAAAAGCTTATGCTAAAGACCTAGAGGGTAAGATTTTTTATAAGCAGCGGCGTCGGCAAAAGGGTGATGCTCAGTACCAGCGCAATAGCTCTAATTCTGGTGATATTTATGAAGTGCTTGAGGGGCAGGCTTATTTGGAAGTTAATCTTTCAGAGTACTTAGATACCGGGGTATTTCTGGATCATCGACCCCTACGCGCCATGTTGGCGGACTGGGCTAAGGGCAAAAATTTCTTGAATCTATTTTGCTATACCGCGGTGGCCTCCGTGCAAGTGGCATTGCAGGGTGCTAAAAGCTCACTCAGTATTGATATGTCTAATACTTATTTAGACTGGGCTAAGCGCAATTTTTCTCGAAACAATATCGATACTTCAAAACACCAGCTGCTCCGCGCTGATTGCCTAAAATGGTTAGATGAAGACAGTGGGACGTTTGATATTATTTTTCTCGATCCACCCACTTTCTCAAATTCAAAGAAAATGGAGTCCGTGTTAGATATTCAACGTGACCACCCAGAGTTAATTCGCAAGGCTATGGCTAAATTAAATAGCGATGGAAAATTAATTTTCTCTAATAATTTTCGTAAATTTAAGATGGATGAACTGATTTCTAGACAGTTTAATTGCGATAATATTACACCTCAGACCTTGGATATGGATTTTAAGCGCAACCCGCGTATCCATAATGTCTGGTTAATCACCAAACGCAGCAGTTTTGATCATTAAATCAGCTACCCATGTGCTAAGAGTGGCTAAAAGGTGACTAAAATAGTGACAAAAAAGTGGCTAAAAAATGACTAAAATTAAACTGCTAACGGGACCTAACTGTCATCTTTGTGAACAAGCTAAGTCTGTTTTGTACCCTCTGATAACAGAGCGACAGATAGATTTAGAAGAGATCAATGTGCGTGATAATAAGCAGTTATTTGAGCGCTACGGACTACAGATTCCAGTTATTCTGTTTGCTGATGGCAGCGAAAAGAGCTGGCCATTTACAGCTGCCCAGATGGCAAGACTAATGGATCAGCTACCCTGAAATTTTTGTACATAACGGTCCAGTGCATTAGCAAATTCCATACGCTCACGCTGTCCTAATGGCGGCGGTCCACCTCCCACTTGAACCCCACTAGAACGCATCGAGTCCATAAAATCCCGCATATTAAGACGAGCACGGATATTCGCTTGAGTATAAAACTCACCCCGAGGATTCAGTGCGGCTGCCTGTTTTTCAATCACCTCAGCAGCCAGAGGAATATCAGCGGTAATCACTAGATCATCTTTTTCTACCAGGCTAACAATATGATTGTCGGCTTCATCGAATCCTGAGCTAACGCGAATTGTCCGCACTGTGGGTATGCGAGGAATTGATAGGGGCTGGTTGGCAACCAAAATTACCTCAATTTGAGTACGTTGGGACACACGGTAGAGGATATCTTTTATCACCGTGGGGCAGGCATCGGCATCGACATATATTTTCACAATAAGTGCTTCTATTTACCTAAACTCTTTATCTATTTTAACCCAAATCAAACAGCTATTTAGGCTTGTAATGCACATCGTACAGGGTAAACTATGCGGCCTTAATTAAACACTCACGTGGCCTCTGGTATGGGTCACCACTGAAAGGAAATTATTATGCCTGTTATTACCCTTCCCGATAATTCAACGCGCGAATTTGATGCGCCAATCTCAGTATTAGATGTAGCTCTAGATATCGGCCCCGGTCTGGCCAAGGCAACACTAGCCGGTGTGGTAAACGGTGTTACTGTGGATGCCACACATGTTATAGAAAACGATGCCAGTGTCGCTATTGTTACTGACCGTTCTGACGAGGCCCTTGAAGTTATTCGCCATTCGTCTGCCCACCTTTTGGCGATGGCTGTTAAAGAGTTATTTCCCTCGGCCCAGGTCACTATTGGCCCCGTTATTGAAGATGGCTTTTACTATGACTTCTCGTTTGAGCGAGCCTTTACACCAGAAGATCTTGAGGCCATTGAGAAGCGCATGGCTGAATTGGCCAAGCAAGATTTTCCGATATCCAGAGAGGAGTGGGACAGAGACGAAGCTGTCGACTTCTTTAAGGGCATTGGCGAGGCCTACAAAGCAGAAATTATTGCAAGTATTCCCTCAGATGAACCCATTGGCCTATATCGCCAAGGTGAATTTATAGATTTATGCCGTGGTCCTCATGTGCCGTCAACTGGCAAATTGGCAGCCTTTAAATTAACTAAAGTGGCGGGAGCCTATTGGCGTGGTGATAGCAACAATGAAATGTTGCAGAGAATTTATGGGACTGCTTGGGCTAATAAAAAAGATTTAAAAGCCTATATCAATCGTTTAGCAGAGGCTGAGAAACGGGATCACCGCAAAATTGGCAAAAAGCTAGACCTGTTTCATATGCAAGAAGAGTCACCTGGTGGTGTCTTTTGGAATCAAAAGGGCTGGACTATTTACAACACCATTGAGCAGTTTATGCGCAATAAACAACTGCAGCGTGGTTACAAAGAGATCAAAACGCCACAGATAGTTGACTTTAGTCTGTGGGAGAAGTCAGGTCATGCCGATAAATTTGGCGATGATATGTTTAGTTTATCCACAGAGGATAGGGAATACGCGATTAAGCCCATGAATTGTCCCTGTCATGTTCAGGTATTTAATCAAGGCCTAAAAAGCTATCGTGATCTGCCCCTGCGATTTTCCGAATTCGGCTCTTGTCATCGCAATGAGCCTTCGGGATCACTACATGGCATTATGCGAGTGCGCGCCTTTACGCAAGATGATGGGCATATTTTCTGTGCTGATGATCAAATTCAGTCAGAGGTTTCTGAATTTATAGATTTCCTGCATGAAGTTTACAAAGACTTTGGTTTTGAAGAAATTATTTACAGGTTATCTACTCGCCCAGAGAAGCGCGTAGGTTCTGACGAAAGTTGGGATCGAGCAGAGCAGGCGCTGGCCCAAGCGCTAGATGCTCAACAGCTTGAATGGCAAGAGCTTCCGGGTGAAGGGGCGTTTTATGGTCCAAAAATTGAGTTTTCCCTCAAAGACTGTATTGGTCGAGTATGGCAATTAGGTACTATTCAGGTTGATTTCTCTATGCCTGGCCGCCTTGATGCGCAATATGTATCTGAAGATGGCAGTCGTAAAACGCCGGTTATGTTGCACCGAGCTATATTGGGTTCGTTTGAGCGATTTATTGGCATTCTGCTGGAGCAATATGAAGGTGCGTTTCCATTTTGGTTAGCCCCAGAGCAAGCTGTTGTGATCAATATTACTGATTCACAGGCTGAATATGCGCAAAAGGTGGCAAAATCTCTACAAAATGAAGGTTTTAGGGTTAATTGTGACTTGAGAAACGAGAAGATCGGCTTTAAAATTCGCGGTCACTCAATGCAGCGGGTACCCTATCTGCTTGTTGTGGGTGATAAAGAGGTAGAATCCAATACTGTGGCTGTTCGTACTCGCGATGGTGAGGACTTAGGTAGTATGCCACTTGAGGCGGTTATTGACCGTTTTAATCAAGAAATTAAAAGCCGCAGTTAAGCGTTAAAAATACAACGGAGTTATACAGATTAAAAAAGACAGCAAGCGAGCGCGCCTAAATGATGAAATCACTGTATCAGAAGTGAGATTAATCGGTTCAGATGGCTCACAGGTAGGTATAGTCGACATAGCAACAGCTATTGAAACTGCTCAGAAAGATGGACTTGATTTGGTTGAAATATCACCGGATGCAGAGCCGCCCGTTTGTAAAGTCATGGATTACGGTAAGCATGTTTTCGATATAAAAAAGAAACTTGCTCAGCAGAAGAAGAAGCAAAAGCAGACTCAGGTCAAAGAGATGAAATTTAGACCTGGAACTGACGAAGGTGATTACCAGATAAAATTGCGAAGTCTGGTTAGATTTTTGGAAAACGGAGACAAAGCTAAGGTAACTCTGCGTTTTCGTGGCCGTGAAATGGCCCATCAAGAATTGGGTGCAGAGATGATGAAGCGCGTAGAAGCTGATCTCTCTGAGCTGGCTCAAGTAGAGCAGTACCCAAAGTTAGAGGGACGCCAAATGACCATGGTCTTGGCGCCGCTCAGCAAAAAGAAGTAGTAAGAAGTAAATAGAAGTAACAACAAGATACATAGCGCGACCCGCGTTCAGCCAAATGTTTTTGGCAGGCTGTCCGGGCGGCTCTTGTTGAAAATAAACCCTTATCCTTAGGAGATTAGAAATGCCAAAAGCAAAAACGCACAGTGGAGCGGCTAAACGCTTCAAAAAGTCGGCTGCGGGCTACAAGCACAAGCATCAGCATAAAAGCCACATCCTTACCAAAATGACTACTAAGCGCAAGCGTCAACTTCGCGGCACTAGCATTATCAGCGCAGCTGATAAACCTCGTGTAGACCGCATGTTGCGCAACGCTTAATTAACCGAATTTTGGAAGGAGATTATTATGCCTAGAGTAAAACGTGGTGTTGAAGCTAACCGACGACACAAAAAGATTTTAAAACAAGCCAAAGGTTATTACGGCGCGCGCAGTCGAGTCTACCGTGTTGCCGTTCAAGCGGTCACTAAAGCGGGCCAATATGCCTACCGTGACCGTCGCGTTAAAAAGCGTACTTTCCGCAGACTTTGGATTGCTCGTATTAACGCTCAGTCTCGTATTGAGGGGCTGTCATACAGCAGGCTGATCAATGGACTAAATAAAGCAGGTATTGAGCTCGATCGGCGCGTATTAGCTGATTTGGCTGTCTATGATAAGCCGGCTTTTGGGGCTGTGGTTCAACAGGCCAAAGCCGCTCTCGGTTAAAACACCGTTAGATAGAGTTTAATCTAAGGTGTCAGCATATAGGGAAGGGGCATGTGCTCTTTCCCTATTTTTTTGTAGGTAATAAGATACCCAGACGTAATATTTGGTATTAATAATGGTTGAACTGGAAGAAATTGCTAATCAAGCCCAAGCATCGATAGCCGCTAGCAGTGATCTATCGAGTTTAGATGCGCTACGGGTTGAGTATTTGGGTAAAAAAGGCGTGCTAACAGGTCTTTTAAAGGGGCTTGGAGCGCTGTCAGTAGAAGAGCGACCTGCAGCTGGCGCCAAAATCAATGAGGTTAAGCAGGCCTTGCAGGCACAAATTGATAAGCGCAAGACCGAATTAGAATCTGATGCCCTAAACCAGCGGCTTATGCAAGAGACCATAGACGTTACTTTGCCCGGTCGTGGCGAAAGCAGTGGCGGCCTACATCCAGTGACCCGCACTATGGAGCGCATAGAAAGTATATTTTCAAATGTTGGTTACAAGGTGGAATTAGGGCCAGAAATTGAAGATGACTACCATAATTTTGAAGCGCTCAATATACCCAGTCATCATCCCGCCCGGGCCATGCACGATACTTTTTACATAGATCCAAGCACGGTCTTGCGCACCCATACATCGCCAGTTCAGGTGCGCACCATGGAAGCTCAGAAACCGCCGATTAGAGTTATTTGTCCGGGGCGAGTTTATCGTTGTGATTCCGATCTTACCCACACGCCTATGTTTCACCAAGTTGAAGGCTTAGTGGTCGATAAAAATATTAGCTTTGCAGATTTAAAAGGTGTGGTCGATCAGTTTCTAAAGGCCTTTTTTGAAGCTGATTTACCGGTGCGCTTTAGGCCTTCTTACTTTCCCTTTACTGAGCCTTCAGCGGAAGTTGATATTCAATGTACAAACTGTGGCGGTAAGGGCTGTAGGGTCTGTAGTCATACTGGTTGGCTTGAGGTTATGGGCTGTGGCATGGTCCACCCAAATGTATTTGCCAGTTGTAATATTGATACTGAAACCTACTCGGGTTTTGCATTTGGTATGGGTGTTGAGCGTTTGGCTATGCTGCGTTATGGCGTTAATGATTTGCGATTGTTTTTTGAAAATGATCTGCGTTTTTTGCAACAGTTTTAGGTTAGATTAGTATGAAATTTAGCGAATCTTGGTTGCGAGAGTATGTTGATCCGGCCATTTCTACAGAAGAATTAGTAGCCCAGTTGACCATGGCTGGCTTGGAAGTGGACTCTGTTGAAGCTGCTGCGGCTGATATAACGGGTGTAATTGTTGGTGAAATAGTCTCGGTGGAACAACACCCTGATGCAGATAAGCTTCGAGTCTGTCAAGTTGCGGATGGTGCCAGGGATAACCTATATCAAGTAGTTTGCGGAGCACCCAATGCACGAGCAGGTATCAAAGTGCCTTTCGCCACTGTGGGTGCCAGACTGCCCGAGGGCTTTAAAATTAAAAAAGCTAAACTGCGTGGCGTTGAATCTCAAGGTATGCTCTGCGCTCAGAATGAACTGCATTTGGGTGATGATGACAGTGGTCTCTGGGAATTGCCGTTAGAGGCTACTGTGGGGCAGGATTTAATTGATTATCTCCAGCTTAATGACCACATTATTGAGGTTGATCTTACCCCAAACCGCGCAGATTGTTTAAGTATCAGAGGTCTGGCAAGAGAGGTTGGTGTATTAAACCGTAAGCAGGTAAATACGACAGAGATTGTTGCTGCTAAAGTGTCGATTGATGATATTGTAGGTGTAACAATTGAGGCGCCAGAAGCCTGTGGGCGTTATGTGGGTCGTGTTGTGCGCAGTGTTGATCTCAGCCAGTCGACACCGCAATGGATGCAAGAAAAACTACGTCGCAGTGGAATCAGATCCTTGGGCCCTGCAGTAGATATTACCAACTATGTGATGTTGGAGTTGGGCCAGCCCATGCATGCCTTTGACCTTGCCAAAATTGACGGTGAGATAGTGGTGCGAATGGGTGCAGGAGAAAATCTTGTGCTACTTGATGACTCAGAGGTTACTCTTGCTGCAGATACGTTGGTTATAGCTGATCAAAAAAAGCCGCTTGCCATGGCAGGTATTATGGGTGGAAATGAATCGGCGGTCTCCGATAGCACTGTGGATATACTGTTTGAAAGTGCCTGGTTTAATCCTCTCGCTATTGCAGGTAAAGCGCGTAATTACGGCAAGCATACTGACTCTTCTCACCGCTTTGAGCGGGGTGTCGATTCTGAATTACAGATTCTTGCAATCGAGAGAGCAACACAGTTAATGCTAGATATTTGTGGTGGTGCCGCGGGTCCTTTATCGATTGCCGAAAATGCTAAAAGCTTACCAAAGCCAGCTTCAATTCAGTTGCGTGATCAGCATCTAGCCCAACAGTTAGGCGTATCTATTTCTGGGGACAAAGTCGATGATATGTTAGAGCGCCTTGGACTTACTGAGCAAAAGCGTGGTGAGGGTAGTGGTTTATGGCTTGCTCCCAGTTGGCGCTTTGATTTGGCTATTGAACAGGATCTAGTAGAGGAGGTAGCCAGGATCTATGGGTACAATAATTTGCCTGTTACTACACCTGCGATGGCTGTAGAGCTTGCAGTCCATAGAGAGGCTGTAAAATCACCTCAGTACTTTAGAGATCGCTTGGTTGCAATGGGTTATCAAGAAGCCATTACCTATAGTTTTGTTGATCCAGAACTCAGACAAGCATTAGACCCTGAGACTGCTGCAGTGAAGGTGGCAAATCCCATTTCCCAAGATTTGTCTGTGATGCGAACAAGTCTTTGGCCTGGCCTTGTCAATGCTGCAATATACAACCTTAATAGACAGCAAGCTCGTCTGCGCTTGTTTGAAGTAGGGCAGTGCTTTATCCCGTCTAAAGAGAGTGATGCAGTGGCTGGCTTTCAGCAAAATCTTATGATTTCTGGTTTGGCTTGCGGTTCACGTTATCCCCTTGGATGGGCCTCAGGCAAAGAAGAGATGGATTTTTATGATCTCAAGGGCGACTTCGAGTCTATATTTGGCCTTGAGAAGCGTGAACTTCAATTTAGATTTGAGCCCTGTTCTCACTCCGCACTTCACCCAGGGCAAACCGCAAAAATAATTTGTAAAGACCGGTCAGTGGGTTTGATCGGGCGATTGCATCCGCAAATTGAAGCCGATTATGCGATTAATAAGGCTATTTACCTTTTTGAGCTAGATGCCGACAAGATCGCCGAATTTGACGTTCCAGATTGTAAAGAAGTAAGCAAGTTCCCAGAAGTTCGTCGTGATCTTGCCTTCACTGTAGGTCTTTCAGTGACCGCTAATCAGTTGCTGGAGGCCACCAAAAGTGCAGCGGGAAAAAACCTTTCTAAATTGAAGTTGTTTGATGTCTATCACAGCAAAGATATTGAAAATAAAGGTAAAAGTATCGCTTTGGGCTTGACCTTTCAGCATGCTTCCCGCACTCTTACTGATGAAGAAATCAACCAGTCTATAAACGATGTGATTGACAGTCTTGGCTCTCAATTTGATGCTGAACTGAGAAGCTAAATATAAACCACAGGCGACACAGATACGAAGTAGGTGATTTTATTATGGGCGCTTTGACCAAAGCTGATTTGGCGGAAATGTTGTTTGATGAACTCGGTCTCAATAAAAGAGAAGCTAAAGAACTGGTTGAGATGTTCTATAGTGAAATTATTGAAGCTTTGGAAAGTAATGAATCTGTGAAGCTATCTGGATTTGGCAATTTTGACTTGCGTGACAAGCGCAGTCGTCCCGGGAGAAATCCAAAAACTGGTGAAGATGTAGCAATTTCAGCCCGTCGTGTGGTTACATTTAAACCAGGACAAAAGCTGAAGACACGAGTAGAAACCTATGCTGGAACCAAGTAACAATAACCAACTCCCAACAATACCTGGGAAGCGTTATTTTACCATTGGTGAAGTCAGCGAATTATGTGCTGTTAAGCCCCACGTATTGAGATATTGGGAGCAGGAGTTTCCCAGCTTAAATCCAGTTAAGAGACGGGGCAATAGACGCTATTATCAGCGCGAAGATGTTATATTAATACGTCAAATTAGATCATTGCTATATGATCAGGGCTTTACTATTGGAGGCGCCAAACAGCGCCTTGAAGGTGAGGCCACAAATAAGGAAAGTACTCCCTATAATCAACTTCTCGAGCAAACTATTTCAGAGCTTGAAGAAGTGCTCAAGGTTTTAAAATAAAAGTATAGGAAATTCTTTTCTGCGCGGTTGCAAAATCACTATCCTTGTGTATTATTGCCCACCTTAAATCGGGGCGTAGCGCAGCCTGGTAGCGCACCACACTGGGGGTGTGGTGGTCGCAGGTTCAAATCCTGCCGTCCCGACCAATTTTCTCGATAAATCAATGATCTATTGATTTTTTCCTTGTAGATATTTTTAATATCCGTTGTGCTAAAACAACTATTCAATTTTGAAACCAGCTGCACGTAGGTCACTATCCAACCTGAACCTAGATATCATGGAGATCCATATTAAAGGTGTATGGAGTTCAACATTGCAATAGGGATTTGTTCACGCTCATTTTTGTCGCAAATAAACACTGTATTATCTGATCAATCAATAATCGACAGGATTATCCATTAATATTTCAAAGTAATTTAATGAAGCATAGGATATTGGATGTATAAGTACCTCTTTACCACCCTAGCTCTTGTTATTTTGTTAAACGGCTGTGGTGGAGGTGGGAGTTCCTCTTCTACTGCAGTGGTTCCATCTGTCAATAACAGACCGCCAGCTACTTCGGTTACAGACGATGAATCTACAAATCTCTCTAGTTCCGTTTTTAGTGAGCTGAAAACCCAAGGTTTTAAATGGGTCAATAACGACAATCAACAAGTAGTTCTTAAGGGTACAAACCTAGGTAATTGGTTATTACATGAATTCTGGATGATGAATCAGTCGGGCAATACGGTCGCTACTGATCAATGTAGCCTAGAGCAAACATTAGATGACCGTTTTGGCTTTGATGAGCGCGAACGTCTATTGGATTTATTTCGAGATAATTGGATTAAGGACCGTGATTGGGATTTGATGCAGTCTTTTGAATTTAATGTCGTGCGGTTACCATTTATTTGGAATCTAATTGAAGATGAAAATAATCCCAGAACATTAAGAGCTGATGCTTGGCAATACATAGACTACGCTATTGAAAAAGCCGAAGAGCATGGTATGTATGTTATCTTGGACTTACATGGTGCTGTTGGAGCTCAAGGGTGGCATGATCATTCCGGTTGTGCTGGGCAAAATCTTTATTGGAGTAGTGAGGAATTTAAAGATAGAACTCGGTGGTTGTGGCAACAGATTGCGCAGCGTTACAAAGATAACAATACAGTTGCTGCATATGGTCTGCTAAACGAACCCTGGGGAACAAATGCCAATGCTATGGCAGCTAATTTAATTGAATTGTATAACGCAGTCAGACAGATAGATCAGGATAAGATCGTTGTACTGCCTGGCCATAGCTCTGGTTTAGATGCCTATGGCAGTCCAAGTTCTTTTGGGGGCACTAATGTGGCCTTCGATATGCATTTTTATCCAGGATTCTTTGGTTGGTCAGAGCCCGGTTATGAAGTGCATAGAGACTGGCTTACCTGTGGTGCTTCAGGCGACTCAGGAGTGTGCGAGTGGGATACGCGAATGCGCAGTTTAAATGCACCACTCATCGTAGGTGAATTCCAGCCTTGGGCTTCTCTATTGAACACTGATTTTGGTGCACAAAATACACGAGCTTCCTACGACCGATATGCTGACTTAGGTTGGGCTGTAACCAGTTGGAGTTATAAAGTTGTTAGTGCCAGTGGTGGTCAAGCAGCAGGTACTTGGGGGCATGTCACAAATATTAATGAAAATTTAGGCTTGGTGGCCAAGGCTTCTACATGGGCTTGTCCGGGTTGGAACGGATCCCTAGGGCAGGCATGTGAGCTTGGAGCGAGCGAGATAGAATTGCAAGAAGAGGGCAATAAAACGCTTTATCTAGTTGTTAAGTTTGGCGCCTGTTGTGGTGGCAACTTAGACGTGAGTATAGATAGATTAAGCCTGCTAGATGAAAATGGTAATGAGCTAATAATGAATGGCGAGTTCGATTCTAGTGCTGATTGGATACAGTGGCGTGTAGATGAGAGTCCAAGTTTACAGTTTAATACTTCAACAGTTTCTAAATCGCCAGCTGGAGCCTTAGGATCATTTCTTAGCATGACAGGCATTCCCTCTAATTCGTCAAGTACAGTGAATGGGGGTATTTACCAGCCCATCTATCTTCAGTCAGGTCAAGCCTATACCATTTCTGGTGTGTTCAAAGATAATGGTAGCCAAGATGCTTGGGCTGAAATTTATTTAACTGACGAAACGCCTGTGGATGGTTTGGATATTGTTGCTGAAGAGTCAATTCCAGGCGTCAACTTTGCAACTGCTTCTATTCAAGAAATTGAGTCTCTGTTTGAACTTTTTGGAACGGTTGAGTATGAGGTACACCAACCATTGGTGGACGCTCTAACAGCAGATGAGCCATCAACACTGTATACCCTGCCAGACCCACCAACAGGTTTAGTCGCAACAAAAAACAACAATGTTGTGAATTTAAGCTGGAACGCAAACAATGAACCAGATGTGACTGGTTATGATATCCATCGACGAGCACAAAATGATTCTGAATTTGAGCTTATTATAGAAAATCATAGCGGCACAGAATATGTCGATACAGTATCTGAGAATCAAGGTTATACCTACAAGATCGCGGCTAAAGATAGCCAAGATACCAGTTATTTCAGTTCATTGGTTGTGGTATCCGCATCAAATTAATTATAGGGTTGAAGTTGTGTTTTGACCCTCCGCCATGCATGATCAGTACTCTCATATTTTTTGGAAATATGCCTTGGATATCTATGTTCTCGCCATTTTAATTAGCGTTATTGTATTTGTTGCGGTTGGCATAAATGCCGGTCGCAGTGTAAAGAAACTGGATGACTATTTTGTCGCTGGGCGTCGTGCACCAACGCTGTTAATTATTGGCACACTGGTGGCTAGTGTCTTTAGTACATCAATTTTCCTTGGTGAGGCAGGATTTACCTATGATGGCCAGCTGGGTCCCTATCTTTTGATGCCCGGTGTTGCTGTTATTGGTTATGTTTACGGTGCTTTGTTTTTTGGTACTTTTTTGCGTCGCAGTCGAGCACCAACAGTCGCTGATTTTTTTGGACAGCGGTTTAATAGTCGACGTGTTCAACAAGCTGCTGGAATGACTATTATTATTGGCCTTGGCGGCTACCTTCTGGTGGTTACCCAAGGTGTGGCTATTTTACTGTCTGAACTAACAAGCCTCGGCTATTTTCAAGCCATTATTTTAGCTTGGTTAAGTTATACCCTGTTTACCCTATACTCGGGCTCCAAAGGGGTAGTAATCACTGATACATTGATGTTTTTGTTGTTTTGTGTCGCCACGGTTATTTTTGTTTTTTATATTATCGATGGGTTTGGTGGTGTTTCGCGAGCTGTTACTGATCTTACTCAACTGGAAAGTAAGCCAGATATAACGTCATGGCATGGTACGGTGGGTGAGGGGACGGAATGGGCAAGTCCAAGAGACTATCTTATCTGGGCTGTAATTATTGATATGTCTTGGGGTTTTGTTTATGCGGTTGGCCCCTGGCAGTCCAGTCGACATTTGATGGCTAAAGATGAGCATGTGGTGATACGTGCTGCTGTCTATGCCTGTTTAGCTGTTGCTTTGATGCAGATACTTATTTATGGCATCGGTGGGTTTATTAACTTGGCAAATCCGACTATCTCACCCTCTGAAACTGTGATGATATGGGCAGCTAAAAATTTAGTTCCCAGTTTATTGGGGGCGCTATTACTAGCAGGTATTATGGCAGCTGGTTTGTCTTCAGCATCCACTTTCCTGTCTCTCATTGGGTTTAGTGTGAGTAATGATATGTCGTCATCAAAGCAAGAGTGAACCCTTAAATCTTCTCGTATTGCCATGCTCTTGACCTGTGCGATTGTGCTATTGCTGAGTTTTGTCTTTCCGCCTAATGTTTTTTGGTTAATGTTATTTATTGGGACTGTTTTTGCCTCTTCTTGGGGACCAGTAGGCTTTATGAGTATATGGAGTAAGTCTATTACTGCTGATGCAGCTTTTTGGGGAATTATCAGTGGTTTCTTTGGCAATGTGATACCGGCGGCACTTGATTATGTGGGGTTAGTTCAGCTCCCAAGTTACTTTAATCCAGCTCTAATTGGTGCGCTTTTGAGTTTTGTTGTTATTTTAGTTTTATCCAAGAGGGGTAATGTTAGTG
>CAXRJI010000082.1:0-3669 GCA_964231105.1 Porticoccaceae bacterium | reverse complement strand
TAAATAGAGTATCTCAAGCCCTAGAGTGGCTGCAGCCAGTGAGGTAATTTCAGCATGATCATAACTCGGCGCCACCTCTACCACATCGGCACCGACAATATTTAAGCCCTCCAGACCACGAATAATACCCGTGGCCTTATCCGTACTGACACCGCCAACTACTGGCGTGCCTGTGCCGGGCGCGAATGCTGGATCTAAACAGTCAATATCGAAGGTTACGTAGACCGGCCTATCACCAACGCGCTGTTTTATAGCTGCAACTATATCCTCTGTGGGCAGACGATTTGCAGCTGGAGCGTCAATAACCTGAAACTCATGATTGTCGACCGTATATTCAGTACGTATACCCAACTGGATAGAGTGACTGGGATCAATTAACCCCTCTTTAGGTGCATGGAAGAACATACAGCCGTGATCATATTTTTCACTCTCAGAGTAGGTGTCTGTATGAGCGTCAAAATGCACTAGCGCAAGCGTTCCATGAGTTTTGTGAGCGGCTCGCAATAGGGGCAAGGTAACAAAGTGGTCGCCGCCAAAGGCCAGAGATTTCACGCCCTTACTATGGATAGCACCGACATGCTCAGCAACTGCCTCTAGCATTAGCTGTGAATCGCCAGGGCCAAACTCTAAGTCACCGTAATCAACAACATTAAGACGTTCAAAGGCGTTAAAAGACCAAGGCCAACGTTTCTCTTCCCAACGTAAATTAGCCGATGCATTGCGAATAGCCAAAGGCCCGTGACGACAACCCGCCCTACCCGTTGTACCCAAATCATAGGGCACCCCAAGCACGGCCACATCAGCTTTATTCAGATCGCGGGTAAGTGGAACCCCAAGAAAACTAAAGGCATTGGCGAACATTGAATGACTATCGAATAGGTCAGTGTTAACAGACATAGATTTTCCCCTCAAAAAGTCTTATCACCTTACTGCGCAGCGCTTTAAGATTCAATCTTTCCATAGACCCTGTTTGCGCAGGTCCTGTAAGGTCAACTCAATGCCTTTGCGCAAAGTTGCCACCAAGTCGTCCACCTGCGCTCTAGTTATTATTAAGGGTGGCGATATGATGCATATATTTATAAAAGGCCGGACCAATAAACCCATGCGTTGACAGTGCTGATCCACCATCTCTCCCATAGCATAGTCCTTTTCTAGGAGCTCAGCGGCATTGTCGGCCTCAATGGTCATCTCCACAGATGCCATGAGGCCCAATCCTCTAACATCACCTACCAAGGGAATATCCTTGAGAGTCCTTAGCTGCTGCTGAAAATAGGGCCCTATCTCTAACACATGCTCAAGTAATTGCTCGCGCTGGATAATATCCCAACTTGTTAGTGCTGCTGCACAGGCCACCGGGCTTCCAGACCAGGTATAACCATTGGAGTACAAACAATCATCTGCATTATCACCAGCTATCTCATTAAGCCAAGCTGAGGACACAGCGTATCCCCCCATGGGCACATAGCCAGAAGTAACCCCTTTGGCAAAGATAATCATATCAGGCACAACATTAAACACTTTTTCTGAGGCAAACCAATGGCCAAGACGCCCAAAACCAGTAACAACTTCATCTGCAATATAGGTAATACCATGTTTTTTTATAGTCTCCCAACAACGATGATTGTAATCTTTTGGGGGAACTATCACGCCACCACTGGCCAATATAGGTTCAGCGATAAAGCACATAATATTATCAGCACCCAATGCCTCTATCTTGCTCTCTAATTCAGCAATTAAGTGATCACAAAATTGTTCTTCGCTTTCAAACTCTGGGTAGTAAAAATGGCAGGGCGCTTTAAGAAAATGTATATTTTCTCGACTCACATCCATCGCTGTTTTGTCACGCTCCTTGCCACTGACAGAGGCCGATAGATAAGTACTGCCATGATAGGCTTTGTGACGGGTTAGTATATGCTTGCGATGGGGCTTACCCTTAATATTGCTAGCCAACTGACAAAGGCGGATCGCTGAGTCTACTGCAGTGGACCCACCAGTGGTAAAGTAAATGCGGTCTAAATCACCAGGGGTCTGAGCAGCAATTCGCGCCGCCAACTCAACCTCCTTGCGATGGGTATGACTAAAGGCCGTTGAATAGCCCAACTCCATAATCTGCTGAGAAACTGCATCGGCGATCTCCTGTCGCCCGTACCCTGTTTGCATACACCACATGCCACCCGGGCCATCCAACAGTTTATTGCCCTCAGCATCGTAGACGTAGGATCCCTGTCCGTGGCTAATAATAGTTCTATTATTATCATGCCCAAGATTACCTAACTCTGCCCAAGGATGCAGAAGGTGGCGATTAAAACTCGCCCTTTGTTGACTGTCACCCATAAATGCCCCCTCTTACATGACCAATCTATCAGTCCAACGCTTGTAAAGCACATCTGCTACCTGATTAAGCTTGGGAATAGACTGTCTAATTTTAGAGTAAATTGTTTCAAAACCCTGTCGACTGGGCGACTCTTCCAGAAGATCATGCTTCCAGTGAGTAATCCAGTCCGTGACTAATGGCTCTGTCATTTCAACATGACACTGCATGGCAAGGACCTTATCACCGTAGGCGTAGGCCTGATTTTCACAAAATTGGGAGGAAAATAATCGATCACAGCCATTGGGAATATCAAAGGTTTCATTGTGCCAATGAAACATGGTGAAAGGGTTAGGCAAGTCACAAAGCCACTTATCCGCACTGGCATTTTCAGCTCGCGTGCACGGATGCCAACCTATTTCTACTACTGGATTAGTGCGTACCTCTTGACCAAGGGCCCTGCTAATTAATTGACCACCTAAACAATGACCTAAAATGGGCACATCCTGCTCAAGCGCCTGTCTGATCAGACGAATCTCTTCAGGCACCCAAGCTATATCATCATTGACGCTCATTGCACCGCCCATAAATACAAGTCCGGCCATTGATTTATCAAGCATTGGTATGGGCTCACCGGTATAACTTCGAACTACTTGAAAAGGTATATTTCTAGCCCGCAAGAAGTCTGCGATATAGCCGGGCGACTGATCGTCCATATGCAGGAATACAAGCACCCGCCTATTTATTTCTGTCTTAGATCGCATCGAGGGTTTTATAGAACAACATGCCAACCGCCATCGCCGGCCTTCGCAGTAACCGCCCACCGGGCCAGGGCACATGATACATTTTGTTCATAATATCCAGTCGCTTAGTGTTGCCATCAACTGCCTCAGCCAGTATGCGTCCTGACATATGGGTTGGCGCAACACCATGACCTGAATAGCCTGTTGCATAGAGAACATTGCTGTCTTTAATGCGCCCTAGCTGCGGCATACGACGCACACTGATTGCCATATTCCCCGACCAACAGTAATCGATCCTAGCATCAGCCAGAGAAGGAAATACTTTAAGCATTTTTTTGCGCATAATATGCTGCGCATTAACTGGCTCTAGCCCAGTGTAGTTTGATAAACCCCCAAATAACATGCGCTTATCGGCTGATAAACGGTAGTAGTCCAGTGCAGTTCTGGAATCACAAACTGCTACATCTTGGGGCAGTGTCTGCTGTATTTGCTCCTCTGTTAAGGGCTGAGTAGCAATAATACAACTGGTCGAAGGCAGTACACGAGCATCTAGGTAGGGCTCTAAACGACCCATATAGGCATTACCACAGAGAATCACGTACTTGGCTTTTGCTA
>CAXRJI010000081.1:0-35352 GCA_964231105.1 Porticoccaceae bacterium | reverse complement strand
GATAGCCCCCATGTTCCTGGTGCTGAACCCACAGGCAAAATAACAGTCCTTGTATAGGTTCGCCAAATGGTGGGATCTTCGTCTGGGTAAATAGACCAAGTTCCCTCATTATAAACCCAATATTGATGGTTAACGCCCTGGGGATCCCTTAGGTTGATAGATGCGATTTTATAGCCCGAAATATTGTCTCTCACTTTAAAGGACAGCGTGACCACTGTTTCTCCGTTGGGGTTCTCAGGGTTGGTAGGCACTGCGGAGATAGTAATATCATTTAGTTCTAACTCGGGTTGTTCTGTGTCTGGATTAGCCGTCACTAGCCCAATAGATTGAGGAGATTCACTAATTGCCACATCCTCGTCTCGCATGCCATGATCGGGCGCAGTAAAGTATGTACCCCGTTTATTCAAAGCGGCATCGGTCATAGATATAAAATTCATAGTGTAGTTCGAGGTGGGCATATAATCAGGCATTATAAAATCCACTTCACAGTGACTAGTCGATGCCTCAAATAAACCATAGGCTTCAAATCGATAGGTATTTTCTAGATCATCATTTAATGAGGCATAGCAAGGTGAATTTGCATTCATTTCTCTGTTTTCATTCACGTCCCATGTGGCTTTAATAACCTGTATGTTTTGACCATCCTGTTGCTCGCTAGATACAGATAGCTGGGCTGAGTTTGTAAGGTATTCTGGAGGTGTCACATCCTCTAAAGCGTTGTTAACATGAAGAGCCCAGCCAAAGTCATTGCTCCCCTCCATTCGTTGGTTTCCGACTTGGTCAGTGATAACAATTTGCTCAGTTCGCCAATAACCATTTTTGGCATATTTGTTAAGTGTAAAACTTCCTCTGAGCACAGTACCCAGTGCAATGGCGTTACCAGACTCATCAATGGGGTAAAGGTACAAGTCAACATAAGTCCCAATTTCACTGAATACTCTTAGGTATGCATTTTTTGCCCCTTCAGCTAACAGATCCAATGCGTGCAGTTCAATTTCTACTGTAACGGTTTTATCTGCGTCTGGTGCGCCGTCGACACTTAGGTCAACGCGTTTAATTTTCCCTGGAAATACATAGTCGGGATAGAGGTTGTAGACTTGAAAGGTCAAATTTTCTTGAATCTGCGAGATATAAACTGTCCCTCGCATAATTCGATCTCTTACAAAATTGTACTTGTCTATGGATCGTGATTTTAATAGATCAGGGTTTACGATGTAGTAAGAAATGGATTCAGCCATATCTTCATTGGGGTTTTTCTGGTGAGCATAGGCTGAAACAAATTGCGTTTGATTGGTTGTAGACCAACCATCGGGATCATTTGCATCCTCAAACCAGCCCCCGATTGCAATCCAGTCATCCTTTAGCTGCTGGTCAAATACCCTGTCCCACAAAAAATGCGCTTTTTCATGAATAATCAATCGGTGCATATACTCGATACTATGGGTATTAAAAGCTGTCTCCATAAACTCTATGTAGCCATTATTCTCTAAAGTCCATGCAACCGCTGGAGCTGATTGATAGAGGGGGTGGGGCGTGCCATCTAGGCGCCTTACCAGATAATTCAGGTTACTGATCTTATGCATTCCTTTGGGCATTTCTTCAAACATATTGATAATTTGTACAATCTCCTCAGCATGGAATGATTGGAAAGATCCAGCAGTTTCGTTAGTAATACCTGATGTCAAGGTCTCATAGTTGTCTACAACTGTGGTGACGCCAAAGCGCTCTGTGAGGATTTTTTCATAGGCTTCTTGGTTGGTGCCATTGTCGGTGACGTATCGGATTAATGCATGATGTAAGCGCTGGGAATAGTAAATGCCTCTTTTACCTTCCACTTTGGCTATTTTCGGGCTGGCATGAATGAAAGCGGCAGTTGAGATAGTGATTGTTTTATTTCCATTTGATTCGGTAATTAAAATATCATCACTAATAAAGTCACTGCTGAGCATCCACTTGGAGGGATTAATTGATTGTTCTTGGTAAAAGTCTCTAGTTACTTGAGGGATTGACTTCATAGTCTCAAGGATTCTATAAGCATATTCCTGAGACCATTCTTCATAGCCCTGTTCGTTGACAAGAAGAATATTGTAATTATGTTGCAATTCCTGTGCTGAAGCCTCGGGTATTAGGGTTATTTGATCACCAAGAAATTCAATCTGGGGTGGTTGGTTGACATAAGCAGCGTAGTCGTAACCTGAGGTGCTCTGGTCTTCTTCCCAGTGGTATACAAACTTGTTTGTTTCTAACTGCTCTAGTTCAAAGGATACGGAAGGAATGGATTCCGCACTGCCATCTATTTTTTTATGGGATTTAGGTGTGGTGCTGCTTAATAGATCTAGATTGATATCTTGTGTGGCAGAGCTTTTAAATCCCGGCTTCCTTGCTTTTACATTATATGAGCCATCTTCTAGACCATACACCTTAAAACTTCCATCATCCTCAACATGAATATTTGTCAGACTATTTTCTGAGGAGACCACAACCTGTAAATCATCAATAGATGCACCATTAAGTGCTAACTGTCCTGTAAAGCTGAGGTTGTTATCAATTGTGATTTCAGCGGTGTCTGAGTATTCATTATCAGAAACACTGATGGTTAGGGCGTCTATACCTTGCGCATCATTTTCAGGTGTGTAAGTGGCGCTGTTGTCTTCATTAATTACCAGACTGCCCTGTGTTGGCTGATTGATAATTTGAAAGGTTAATGAGTCATTATCAACGTCACCACCATTGAGAGAAAAGGTTATTGGATTGTTGAGTCTTGTAAAATAATCGTTATCAGAGATGGTGGGTGCGTCATTTACTGAGGTAATACTAAGGGTAACAGTTTCTGTTGTGGTAGCTGTGCCGTCCGAAACTGTTAGGATAAAGCTATCTTCACCAAAATAATTGGTATTAGGAGTGTAGGTAAAACTGCCATTATTATTAAAGTTGAGAGCGCCATTGCTAGTCGGTGAGGTCACTGCAAAAGAGAGCACATCACCATCATTATCTTGTGCCGAGATTTGTTCGTTTAGGGCGCCGTCTTCAGAGATTTGATAACTGAGTACCAATATATCTGGTGGACTATTTAAATCAGTGACCGGACTGGTTGGGTTTGGATTTGGGCTAGATTGCGGTTCACTTGAACCACCGCCACCACAGGCACTGAGTAGACCAACTATAAATAGTGTAGCAAGACGCATCACAATGAGTCTCCCTTATTTTTCTTGAGATTATATACTTTTTTAAATTAAAACCATCCGGCACCAGAATTTAAAAAAATTGCCCTTGGAGTTTTAGATGACGAAGCATAATTTTGTGTTTTTATTAATTTGGGTGCAACCAAGCAATAGATCCGTCCCAACTCTTTTGCGAGCTGCCAAAACAATTTCAGCTATCAATGATTTTATTCTCTTCCAAGTAGCTGATAATAAGTGATACCTCTTCATCAACAGTCATTTTATCAGTACGTAAGTGAATCTCAGGGTTTTCCGGTGCCTCGTAGGGGTCGTCTATACCGGTAAAGTTTTTTATTTCTCCCGCTCGTGCTTTTTTATAGAGACCCTTGGGGTCGCGGTCTTCTGCTACATCCAGTGCACAATCTATAAATACTTCTATAAACGGGAAGTTAGACTCTGCATGAAGTGCCCGCACAGCATCTCTATCAACTTTATAGGGGCTAATAAAACTGGAGAGAGCGATAACACCGCAATCTACAAGTAGTTTTGAGATCTCGCCGATACGGCGAATATTTTCTGTGCGATCCTCAGCTGAAAATCCTAAATTCTTATTAATGCCAAGGCGAATATTATCCCCATCAAGTCGATAGCTGAGTTTGTTTCTTTTAAAGAGTTCAGCTTCTAGTGCCACAGCTATGGTGCTTTTGCCACTTCCCGATAGACCTGTAAACCAAAGGGTTGCGCCTTTTTGGCCCATCATATTTTGGCGATCAGCGCGATTAATCTCTCCATGATGCCAATGGACATTGGTTGCTTTTTGTTCTGTCACTATTGAAGTCCTTACTGCCGGGAAGGTTGGATCAACAGATGATTAGGTTATACCAATCGGTCCAGGGTTTAAATAACTTTTATTGAGACTTCTAGCGCTATTTTTGGCTGGCAAGCACAGTGGGTATTGTTTGATTAGCTCTCTAGTATCTGTGGCTGGCGTTTAAGAATGGCTTCTCTGTAGAAGCTGGGTATTGGCATCGATTTACGTGTTTTGGAATCTATAAAAACTTGCGTTAAACCGCCTTTGGCCAAAAGAGCTCCATCGTCCTTGTTATATAGCTCAAAAACGACCTCCGCACTTGAATTGCCTAGACGCTTATAGCCGGTATAGACATTGATCTGGTTATTGCCTGTTACTTCATTGAGATAGTCACAGTGGATATTAACGGTAAAAATCATGCAGGGTGCGCGCTTGCGATCCATTACATCTAGCCCCAATGCTTCACTATAAGCACCCACTACTTCGTCTACATAGACAAGATAGTTTGCAAAGTAGAGGTGTCCCTGGGCATCTAGGTCGCGGTACCTAACGGTAATGGTTTGGCAAAAAGGTAGTGAGCTTGTCATTAATTAACTCGCGCAATTATTGGGGTTGATAGTAAAAAAATAGGCCTATTTACTGGGGGCCATTTTGTTCTGTGGAATTACTCCACAATGTCGACCATACCGATGAGCCATTAATAAAGAAAACGCTATCATTATGAATGATTCCCCGATGGCGGCTATCAAGCCATACATCATGCTCGACAGCTATATGCCCGACTTGGTCAATTGAGGCAGTACCGGCGGTATTTTTATTGTTTATTTCAAATAAGTATAGTCTATCTTCATATTGATAACCGGAATCTTCACTATAAAAGCTCAGATTTGCGGGCACTAAAAAACGATCTTGGGTATCGTTGATAATCTGATAGGTAAATGCATGGCGATTGTAACGTGCTTCAGAGTAGCTCCAATTAAGAGAGTCGAGACTAATATTGTCATTCTCTAGGCCTAAAATAACTGTCCCCAAAGAGTAGGGCGAGTTGATAGTTTCTACATTAAATAGCTCTAGTTTGGTAAAACCGTTTTCATCTTCTCCCAAACCCATCAATAATTGATCATTAATCGGGTGCAGAAAATCAGAGAACCCTGTGACCTCCAGTTCGCCAGCAATAATGGGATCTGTGGGTGTCGATAAATCGAGCACATACAGTGGGTCAATGCGCTCGAAGGTCACCAAATACACTTTATCGCCAAAAAAACGCGCGCCATACAGTTCTTCATTGGGTTTGCCAATTGCCTGAGGGCGTTCGTTATTGGGTAGGGTAGCTACCAGTTCTAATTTCAGGTCCTGTGGATTTAATTTGAGTACAGATAATTTATGATCAATCCAGTCATCTAAATTTGAATTGTACTCAGTAGTCACAAGACGCAGATATCCCTCATGCTCATTGATGCGGAAATCATTATTACCACTGAGATAGAGCGAGCCATCGGCAACACCAGAGCCTTGATAGGTCAATGATTCTGACAATTCATAGCTATGAATCAAGGTGCGAGCATTAAAATTGTTATAGTCAATTTGGGCTAGATAAATTGCCTGCTCACTGACATAGATGCCATTTGTAGGCTCAAGGTAGCAGGCCGTATTGGCAATGGCCTGATCTGTAAGATTAATAGCAATTAATAGCGTTAATGTGGGATGACCCGTTTGCTGAGGCGCAAGCTCATTGTTTTTATCAGTAATTAGGCAGTCGCTGGCCTCAACTAAAAGACTCTCATTATTGTTGACTGTGACCCGAGGCAGAATATCTTCAATGGCTAAATTATCTAGAAGTGTGTCATTTTGCGCTGTATCACTGGCTGCAGGAAAGTAATTAAAGCCATCTAAATCTGGCGTATGACGAGCCACCAAAAAAATAGTATCGCCTTTCTTGCGGCTATCGACAAAGCCACCTTGAAACTCAATACGCATTTGTGAACTAGGCGAGGTAACATCGCTTATATCGTATATATCCAGCACTGTCGTTTGACCTTGCCAATTGGACACGGTTGCAAACTGTTCCCCATAGCCTCCCCACCAGCCCGAGGTACTGATTGCTACCAGTTGATCTCCATGGGTATAGAGACCTTCTACAGAATAAGATTCATCCACCGCAATGCTACCTACCTCGGTTGCCGTAGCATCTTCAGGATTTGTAGCAACTACTCGTATGGCGCGTTCTTCCTGAAGCGGCATGATTGGAGCATCTGCTTGCGCAGGTTCATCGGCCTCATCCATTAGAGCAATATCATCAAAAATAAAGCAGCAGCTCATGCCTCGGCTAGGAGCTATAAATATATGGTTACCATCGTATTTAACAGCATCATGCTCATCAATAGAGGCTTCCTGTGTGTAGGTTGTGGTAAATCCTGTACTTGAGCTGTCTTGATCAGATGAAGCTGAAGCATCAAGTTCTTGAACAGCCAATGGCGCATCTAGGCGAGTGCTGTCAGTGATATTGTTAAACCCATTTTTAACCGATGCTAGTAGTTGAGTATCGTTCACAACAGGCACTAAAAGTGCTTTAGATTCAGTATCTGGATCAATAACTGGGGGAGTTCCGTTCGTATCAGAACCACCTCCACCGCCGCCACATGCAGCTAAAACTAAAAAAACCGAGAGTAAAGTAACTGTGTAGGATGATATTTTCATAGTAGACACTGTATTAGCAGGTATTTTCTTATCAATACACCCAGTATCGTCTGGGTTAATTTTACTTTTATGTATACCTTGAACTGTTGATCATAACATTTTTTCGGGTGACTATTTTTAATACACTACATTACTGCTAAGTCTCAGCGCCCCTCCAACTATACTTGCCGGTGAAAAGTATAGTTTGTTCTAAGCAACAACAAAAAAGGCCTACATTTCTGTAGGCCTCTTGATTGTCTGGCTCCGCCTGCTGGGCTCGAACCAGCGACCCAATGATTAACAGTCATTTGCTCTACCAACTGAGCTAAGGCGGAATAGTGTTATGCACTAAAGGTTGGGCATTTTAGGCATCTACCCTAGGTGAGTCAACAGTTTCCGATCGTTAAACCAAAACACGCTGTTATTGAGTAATTAACGGCTGATAGTTAAAAAAATTTATCCTCATGGCGTTATACTAAATATCAAATAACCAGTTGTTTTTTGAGGCGCGCTACTTAGATGAAAAATAGTTTATATGTTTGCTGTCGGTCACTACGGCTACTTGGGTTGATACTTTTTGGTTTGCTGTTTTGTGGCAGTGCACTGGCTGTTGATAAGGCTCTTGATCCAAAGCAGGAAATTCGCAATCAATATGAACCTATTATTGAGCACATCAATCAGCAATTGCCCAGCAACTTCGCTAACTATAAAAATAATCTTGGCCTTTTAAGTGACTTTATTAACCAAAACGTAAGAATTCATTGGGATGCCTCATCAACCACTAGCGCATTAATTGGCAAAGAGGCATACCTAAACCTCACCGATAAGCAGAAGAAAATCCTTGTAGCTGTCGTTGATCGTACCCTGTTGCGCTATGCCATTGAGGGTTTTGAATACTATAACGGCCATCAATTTAAACTGATGGATATTGCCATTAGTAATTCCGGTAATATGGGTTGGATTAAGGTGCTTATGGAGGCACCAATGATTCCAGATCTAAATCTGGAGGTGCTGATTAAACGTAATAAACAAGGCATTTGGAAGGCAGTTGATGTGCGCTTTCTGGGTATTACCTATGTCGCTGTCAAAAAATATTTTTACCGAATGACTGTCAGCAAAAATGGTATTGAAGGCTTAATTGATAACCTTAAGACCAAAAATAACAAATTCTTCGCCAAGATTTGTAATGCGAAACCAAATAAGGACGCAAACCCTTGCTAAGTAGCAAAAAGATACAGTCTATTAAGCCTCTAAAAGTAGTCAGTGACTACAAGCCCGCAGGTGATCAGCCACAGGCAATTAAAGGCTTAGTCAATGGTCTAGAAAATGGTTTGGCCGGGCAGACACTTCTGGGTGTTACGGGTTCGGGCAAAACCTTCACTATTGCTAATGTAATTGAGCAAGTGCAGAGGCCAGCAATTGTCTTAGCGCATAATAAAACCCTAGCCGCGCAGTTATACGGTGAGTTTAAGGGGTTTTTCCCCAACAATGCTGTTGAGTATTTCGTCTCCTACTATGACTATTACCAACCTGAGGCCTATGTGCCATCGTCTGATACGTTTATAGAAAAAGATGCCTCGGTAAACGCCCATATTGAGCAGATGCGCCTCTCAGCAACTAAGTCCCTTATGGAGCGTCAAGATGTCATCGTGGTGGCCACAGTATCCTCAATCTATGGTCTAGGGGATCCCAGTTCCTACCTTAAAATGGTGTTGCATATTTCTCGTGGTGAACAAATTGATCAGCGGGCTATCTTGAGACGCTTAGCTGAATTGCAGTATCGCCGAAATGATATTGATTTTGACCGTGCCTCCTACAGAGTGCGTGGCGATGTTATTGATATCTATCCAGCAGATTCAGATTTTGAAGCATTGCGCATAGAGCTTTTTGATGAGGAAGTTGAAAACCTTACTTTATTTGATCCTCTTACCGGCGAAGTGTTACGCAAGGTACCGCGCTTTACTGTCTATCCAAAGACACACTATGTAACACCCAGAGAAAAGATATTACAGGCGGTTGATCATATTCAAGAAGAACTTGAGGAGCGACTAAAACAACTGCGTTCTGTCGATAAGTTGGTTGAGGCTCAACGATTGCAGGAACGCGTGCGCTACGACACTGAAATGATGCGCGAACTTGGCTACTGCACAGGTATCGAAAACTACTCCAGATATCTCTCGGGTCGTGCGCCCGGGGAGCCACCACCGACTCTGTTTGACTACTTGCCAGATAATGCCTTGATGATCATCGATGAATCCCATGTTTCGGTGCCACAATTAGGTGCGATGTATAAGGGTGATCGCTCGCGTAAAGAGACTCTGGTTGAGTATGGCTTTAGATTACCCTCAGCCCTTGATAATCGGCCTCTACGCTTTGATGAATGGGAGGCTATCGCGCCACAAATGATTTTTGTTTCGGCAACACCCAGTCGCTACGAGGAAGCCAATGCCGGTCAAATAGTTGAACAGGTCGTTCGTCCTACAGGCTTATTAGACCCTGAAATAGAGGTGCGCCCAGCGCTGACTCAAGTAGATGATGTACTCTCGGAAATTCGCCATAGAACAGAAAATAACGAACGGGTCTTAATTACTGTATTGACCAAGCGAATGGCTGAGGATTTAACTGAATATCTCGATGAGCATGGTGTGCGTGTGCGCTATCTTCACTCGGATATTGATACGGTAGAGCGCGTTGAAATTATTCGCGATCTTCGGCTAGGTGAGTTTGATGTATTGGTGGGTATTAACCTGTTGCGAGAGGGGCTGGATATGCCCGAGGTTTCTTTAGTTGCCATACTCGATGCGGATAAAGAGGGATTTCTTCGTTCCGAGCAATCATTGATTCAAACCATTGGTAGAGCTGCACGCAACCTTCAAGGCAAGTCAATTTTGTATGCCGATAAAATAACCGGTTCTATGCAGCGTGCAATAGATGAAACTCAGAGACGTCGAAGTTTGCAAATGGCGCACAACCAAAAATATGGTGTGACACCTAAAAGCATTAACAAGGCAGTGGCAGATATTATGGAAGGTGCCTACGCTGCACCGGGCAAAAGCAAGCGAGGTAGAAAAGTTGCAGAAGATGCGGCGGCCCTCGACATTAGACAAGGGCAACCCATCGAAAACATTGCCAAAGAAATTAAACGCCTTGAAGATAAGATGTATCAGCATGCGCGCAATCTTGAATTTGAAGAGGCAGCGAAGACTAGGGATTTGCTGGGTGCGTTAAGAGAGAGAAGCCTAGCATCGTAACACTAGAACTCTGAGCATAAATAATACTTTGGTATTAGCGCTTAGTGGTTATTTTAAAACTGTTTGTATCTATCTAGAATGCACATGTGCTTAAGGAATAGGCACATGTAGGAAGGTAGTATCACGGACGATACAAGAAAACGGATGTCGGTCAGCAAACTGGCGCTGAGCCTTCCTTAGTGTAAAACGTCTAACATCTTGTTAGTAACATGAAATTGTAATTTCTCATGTCTCATACCCTAAGATTGAAAGAGTGAGCTTCGGCTCACTCCTTTCAGTGGTCTTAAATAAACAGCAGCTCTCAAATATCCTTCGACCTACCTTTCACACTCTAAGGCGACCCTAGCACAGCCTCTCCATAACCTTTATAACTACCGATGCCATAAACCCTTTGCAGAAGCGAAGTAAGGTCGTTAAAATGTGCGCCCGTTTCGGCACATGTCTCTGTCAAAACACAGTACGACCGTAGCTCAGCTGGTTAGAGCACCACCTTGACATGGTGGGGGTCGGTGGTTCGAGTCCACTCGGTCGTACCATTTATATCCGTTAATTGTTCTGCTATTTGTTTCGCTGTTAGTTCTGCTAATCGTTTAGATGTTAGTTTTGCTAACGAGAAAAATGTAGTTTCTGTGCTAGTCTAATAATTAGATATCGAAACAAGACACAGGACTCAAACATGGAGCAAGGGAATCGCTCTAAAGGTTATACGCTGGTGGAACTGCTGGTCAGTCTAGCTGTAGTCATTAGCCTGTCTTCTCTTCTCTTACCCTCACTCACAAGCACCAACACCAGACATGCGGTGAATCTCAAAATATGGGAAATCAAGAGGCATCTTGAATATGCCAGAAATTTAGCAATTACCCATAATAGAGAAATCAGCTTATGTATTGCAACACAAGACTTTCAGTGTGTGCGGGATAAAGGTTCTCGATTACTTGTTTTTGATGACAAGGATAACAACCGACGCTGGACTACTGAGGAGGCACTCTATCGCGACACTAATCTTGGAGATGCAGCTATAAAGTTATCAGCCTCTTGGCGCTCCTCAGTTGTGCGATTTCAAAACCATGGTGGCTCAAAAGAGTCGGGTAATTTCAAAGTATGTATTCCTGCCTTAGATCAGTTTGCCAGACAGGTAATTTTTTTTAGAAGTGGTCGAATTCGCCAGTCAAAGGATAGTGATAGGGATGGTTATGATGATAGATCAGGATTGCCCCTATTATGTAATTAGATGCGCTAATTGCATTTAAATATGGGGCAATAAAGGGACGTTTTAGTATAGAAAATAGGGATAAGAGCCATGAAAAGCAAACTTAGTGATGGTTTAACACTGCTGGAACTTGTTGTGGCAGTAGCCATTATTGGGGTGCTAATGGCACTGTTCTCTCCTGGTTATCAACACAGGTTACACCTTGATAGAGCAGCCCTAGCCAAAGCTTATTTGTTGCAAGTCTCCAGCCAACAGCAAAACTATCTTTTTCATCATGGTGCTTATGCACACCACTTATCTCAATTGGGCACAGCACCTAGCAAAGCCCTAGCTTCTTATTATGAAGTGCTATTAGAGATTGATGTGAGCGCAGACAGCAACAACTTTGTATTAAAGGCTAGGCCTAAATTAAGTGATCATGATGGTAAGTTTAGAACCTTAACACTCAACCATTTGGGCAAGACCAGTGATAACTGGTAAAACCAAACAAGGGAATCTTATATGCCAAGGCTTTACTTATGTTGAGCTGTTAATAAGTTTTTTATTGCTGGGTTCTGGTGTGCTCGCATTTGTGATGTTACTAGCGCGTAATGAGTTGATGCAAAGTCAATCTAACCAAACGTTAGACGCAATGTTGATGGCAGATTATATGGCGGCTCAGTTGTCTCTGAACTCAAAAAATTGCAACACAAATCCTCATTGCCTGTTCAATAAAATTGAGCTGGGGACGTTTGACGCCAATAGTTCACTACTAGAGGGTTTTGGTTGGTCAACCTTAACTAGAGCCAACTCAGCAAGTGCCATTGGTTGCTTAAGATATGATACTGCCACTGGTATCTTTTCTATTGCTATTTTTCATAAAAATCTTACCCGCCCTGACTCAGAGCGGTTGGACTGCACAGATCCATTAAACAGGTATAAATATATTCTGCAGTATCCACTCTATTTTTCTTTGAGCAGGTCAATCAATGAATAAACTGATTAGGGGTTTTTCATTGATTGAAGTAATGATAGCAGGAGCATTAGCGCTACTATTTGCTTTATCGATTAGTGATCTAATTATTGATGTCTTTCGAGTAAGTATGATTACTCAGCAGAAAGGCGAGGTTGCTGAAAATGCACAGTACCTAATAAGGCTACTAAAGCAAGATATTCAAATGGCTGGTTTTTTTGGCAATAAAGCATTAGATAGCGAAATAGTCCAACGACCCAATATCTGTTCTTCGCCCTCAGAATTTTCTATTCAACAAGCTCTGTTATACCCAGTAGATGGAATTAATAATAGTTCAAAAAATCAGCGCCTTTGTGGTCGTGAGACACTTTTGTCTGGGTCTGATATTTTATTGCTTCGACAGGGATTATTATCTACGCAGTCTAAACCGGAACAACTGTCAGCATGGAAGCAAACTATTTATTACGTTGCTGATGATGGTTCTTTTAAGCGTCGAAGGTATAGCAATCTGTCTACTGATATCACTGAGCCATTAATTGAGGGTGTAGACGACTTTCAAGTGGAATATGGCATTAGATTTAATGATCAGCATGGAACTAGGACCGAATTTATTGATCAGCCCCAAAATGAGCAACACTGGAAAAAGTTAGTAGCGGTAAGATTCTATTTATTGCTAAGTAGTACGAGTGGGATGCCACATAGAAATGTTACTGAAATTTTCAGTTACGCAAAAAAAACAAGGGAACTAAATGATGGTAGGCAGCATAATCTGATTACCATTATATCACTGGTAAATAATTTAGATCCTAAGACTGTGACTTTAGATATTGCGCGCTAATTCTTCAAGCGGCTCTGTCTTGCTAATGACTTTAGTTATTTTGTTATTGCTTCAACTCACAGCCATGACTGTGGTGTCATCGGTAAATATCACTTATCAAGTTTTGATCAATCACCAAAAGATACAGGGACTTTATAGGGATGCGGATAACTTAATTAATTATCTAATAACTAATAAAGATTATTTTCTAAATTATTCTGACTATATTAATGCTGATGGCAAATTTGAGATTGCGATTCCAGATTTTATTGTTGCATTACCCCGTTCTGGAAAGATTACTCAGTTTGAATGCACAAACTGCCCCTATGGATTACCAATATTAAAATCTGGCAATCAGGTAGCCCTGGGAAATACTTATTGGGTTCTCAACATTGAGATAAGTGATATAAAGATTGGGTCTGCAGTGGCCGTAGAACAGGGTTTAATGGTAAAAGTACAGGCTAACTCTGGGTCTATAGCTGACCATGCTGCTTGGGCTATGCACAGTGGGCAAAGCGTAGAAACCTTGCAATTAATTGTTCAAGGCTCTTGGTGGTATAGCCAGCTAATATCTATTAATCGTAGAGAGTAGCTATCGGCAGTCGTTTATGCTGAGTTCTGAGGTAGATTTCCATTAAGCGTTTTTCACTGTCTTCTGGAATGGGCTTGCCCTCAAGGAAATCATCAATAACGTCATAGCTTAGACCCAATACATGCTCATCTTGCTTTTGTGGACTAAGGCACTCAAGGTCAGCAGTGGGCGTCTTTGTGACAATGGATTGAGGAGCACCCATGCAGGCGGCTAGAGCTCTTACTTGACGCTTACTCAAGCCAAAAAGTGGCGCCAAATCGCAGGCACCGTCACCAAATTTGGTATAGAAGCCGGTAATATTTTCGGCGGAGTGATCAGTGCCTAAAACAAGGCCGTTCACCATACCGGCAATTTGATATTGACTGACCATACGCGCTCTGGCTTTGACATTACCCTTAGCAAAGTCAATGGATTCCTCATCAGCTAATTGACTATTTTGTTCTAAGGTTGAGCATACCTCTTGGCTGATAGCATCAGTGCCAGATTTAATATTCACCGTTAATATATGGTCGGGTTTCATGGCATTTAAGGATAGTTGCGCGTCGTCTTCATCTTTTTGGATGCCATAGGGAAGGCGTACTGCAAAAAACTGGTAGTCATCACACTGATGCTTTTGTCTTAATCCTTC
The DNA here is from genome assembly GCA_964231105.1 of Porticoccaceae bacterium. Classification (GTDB taxonomy): domain Bacteria; phylum Pseudomonadota; class Gammaproteobacteria; order Pseudomonadales; family Porticoccaceae; genus HTCC2207. The sequence continues at coordinate 21,254 of CAXRJI010000081.1, read as the reverse complement.
CACGGCGCGCTGGGCTAGACTGCCACAGGTAAATGAGTCTACGCCGCCACTGATACCCAAGACCAAACTCTTGCATCCTGAGTCAGTAAGTTGTTGTTGGATAAAAGCGACTCGTCGCTCTACTTCTTGTTTGGGGTCAATATTTGGTTCGACCCGCATCTCATTAATAATGTCCTGTTTGTTCATTGGTCTAACTCACACATTAGTAGCTAGTAAATATCAAATTACTTGATTATGTGGGGCAACTTGAAACGCTGAGGAGGCGTGAATTTAAGTTAATCAGCTATCAATAAAGTGATCACTTAGCTGTCTTCTCGGGCTGCTCGGTTATAAATCTTACGTGTATCAAAACCGGGTTGTACATTGCGAGAAATCCACCCAAAAGTCAGTTTGCTTAAAAAACTGTCAGTGGGTGCCAGCATTCTGCTGTCGTAATCAAAGTTGCCCTCACTATCCAAGGATGGATACTCAGGATAGTTAGCAGCCAAAACTTTCACTGCATCATCAGCAAGTTCCTGCTTACCCAACATATAATACGCTTGAGCCATTACGGCTAGACCATCAGGCACTGCAGGTGATTGTTGAAAATTTTCTACAACATATTTACCTCTATTGGCGGCAGCCACAAGTGCGCCTCGCGAAAAGTAGTAATTGGCAACATGAATCTCAGAACGTGCTAACTGATTGCGCAGATTGACTAATCGTTTGCGTGAATCAGCCGCATAAGGGCTATTAGGAAATCTGGCGAGTAATTCAGTTAATGTCGAGAAGGCATCTCGTGCGAGACCAATATCCCTGCGGCTGGTATCTGTGGGCACAAAGTTAGCAAAAAAACTGGCATCCTGGGCTATTTCACAGAGGCCCTTCACATAAAAGGCATAGTCAACATTGGGGTGTTGCGGGTGCAGGCGAATAAATCTCTCGGCGGCAGCAATGCTTGATTCATAGTCTGCTGACTTGTATTGCGCATATATAAGTTCTAGTTGCGCCTGTTCGGCATATTTTCCAAAGGGAAACTGAGATTCAAGTAGTTGAAGGTTACTGATGGCAACCGACCAGTTTTTGGCATTTAGACTGCGTTGGATTTTTTCGTAAAAGTCGCGCTCTGTGAACCCTGAGGTCTCATCTTCAGGTGACTCCTCATCGCCAGCACCTAACCAGGAGCAAGCTGATGTAAGGGTAATGATCAAAATCATAAGGATATAAGAGATGTTTTTCATGTAATATTCCCTGCAAGCGCAGTTAAAGCAGTCTGTTTTTGATTGCGGTATTTAACCATAGAGCAAACGGCAATCCAATTATTGATAACTATTTGTTGCACAGCCTAAGAGTTCACTTAAGATAGAAAGTTCACTGTGCAGTAAATATGATAATAAAAAACCTTAACCGCCAATGTGGCTAAAAGACAATTTGCAATGAAGCAGCAAGAGAATTTTTCTGATCTAGAGCAAGATGAAAGTTCGTTGCAGGTACATAAATCTGCGCGCGTTCCCGATGATTGCTTGGGTAAGCGCCTAGATCAAGTAGCGGCAGCTTTATTTAATGAATTCTCAAGATCAAGATTACAGCAGTGGATTAAATCAGGACAATTAAGGGTAAATGGGCAACAGGCTTCACCCAAGCAAAAGTTATTGGGTGGTGAACAACTGCAGATTGAGGCAAGTATCGCCGAAGAAGGGGAATGGCAAGCTGAGAATATTCCCCTGAATATTGTGTATGAAGACGATCAGCTTTTAGTAATCAATAAGGACGCTGATTTAGTAGTCCATCCGGCCGCAGGAAACTACAGCGGCACAGTGCTTAACGGGTTGTTATTTCATTGCCCGCAATTAGCGGCTGTACCTCGAGCAGGTATTGTTCATCGTTTGGACAAAGATACTACAGGTTTAATGGTGGTAGCTAAGACCCTTCAGGCACACACTCATCTTGTCAACCAATTACAGATGCGCTCGGTCAAGCGAGTTTATCAAGCATTGATAACTGGGGTTCTTACCGGTGGTGGAACTCAGGATCAGCCAATCGGACGGCATCCAAGACAGCGGGTCAAAATGGCGGTAGTGCCCGATGGTAAAGAAGCTCGTACACATTATGCTGTGATGGAGCGATTTAGTGCTCATACCCATATCCAATTAAAATTAGAGACAGGTCGCACCCACCAAATTCGTGTGCATATGGCTCATTTAGGATACCCTTTGATTGGCGATAAGCTGTACGGCGGTCGATGCAAAACTCCCCGCGGTGCTTCATCTGAATTAGTTGAAGCTATACGTGACTTTGATCGTCAGGCCTTGCATGCGATTGAGTTGGGGCTTATTCATCCCAGTTCTGGTGAAATGATGCAATGGAAAACTGCTTTGCCAGATGACTTTCAAACACTATTAAATCTGTTGCGTAATGAAAAATAATAGTGATCAAATGTCTTTTTTAACACCCGACTGGCCTGCGCCAGATAAGGTAAATGCAGTAATAACGTTGCGTGGGTCAGGTGTAAGTAAGGCACCGTTTAATAGTTTTAATCTCGCCGACCATGTGGGTGATGATCCAGCTGCGGTATCTGCCAACCGGCAGCAACTTAATAATTTGCTAGGGCTGCGCTCTCAACCGATCTGGTTAAATCAAGTTCATGGCACTGAGGTCATTTATGGACCAGAGGCTAACAATCAGCCCGATGCTGATGCCAGCTATACAGATATTGCTGATCAAGCCTGTGTTGTACTAACCGCTGATTGTCTGCCGGTATTATTTTGTAACCAACAGGGTACTCAGGTAGCAGCAGCTCATGCCGGTTGGAGAGGGCTTTGTGCAGGAATACTGCGCAAAACCATAGCGTGTTTTTCCCCTGAGGACACGGTTCTTGCCTATCTGGGTCCTGCAATTGGACCTCAGGTATTTGAAGTCGGTGAAGAGGTCCTTGAGGCCTTTATCTCCGGCGCACAGGACAATCAGCACAGAACATTAATTAGGTCGGCATTCGAAGTATCAGGTGATAATCACTACCTGGCCGATTTATATGCTCTAGCCCGCGCCGAGTTAGGTTTGTGTGGTGTTGAACATATTTATGGCGGTGGAAGTTGTAGCTATTCCCAGTCAGACCACTATTACTCCTACCGGCGTGATCAAATCACAGGTCGCAATGCCTCGTTGATATGGCTAAAAGACTAATTATTGACGAGTATTTTGCTAAATTTTTATGCGCTATTTTTAACTACTTTAGAACGATTTTTTTACCCATTTTAATACTTGCTAAGCGCCCACTGTTGCATTAGAATTGCCGCCCTTCTTAGGGGTTGGATAAGCAATAGTTAATTATCTAACCTAATTGCAAAAACAAGTAGTTATTTAAAGGGTCTAATTAAGGCCTTTAATCAATTGGAGTTGGACATGTACGCAGTGATTAAAAGTGGTGGCAAACAGCATCGTGTTGTAGAGGGTGAGACGCTGCGTCTTGAGAAACTGGATGTTGCTACTGGTGAAAGTATAGATTTTGATGAAGTCTTGATGGTCGGCGAAGGTGCTAAAGTCAAGATTGGAGCACCTACCGTCAAGGGTGGTAAGGTGACTGCTGAAGTTATGGCCCATGGCCGTGGCGATAAAGTGAAAATTATTAAGTTCCGCCGTCGTAAACACTCGCGAACACAGCAAGGCCATCGACAGTGGTATACTGAAGTTAAGATTACTGGCATTAATGCTGGATAACTCTGATAGGAGATAAAAATGGCTCACAAAAAAGCTGGCGGTAGTACTAGAAACGGACGCGACTCAGAGAGTAAAAGACTGGGTGTAAAAGTTTTTGGTGGTCAAAAAATCAATGCCGGTGGCATCATTGTTCGCCAGCGCGGTACCAAAATGCATGCAGGTGACAATGTAGGTATTGGTAAAGACCATACCTTATTTGCTACTGCTGACGGCGTAGTTGAGTTTGTACAAAAAGGGCCCAATAACCGCAAGTATGCTCAAGTAGTGACCGCGTAAAAGAGACTGCTATTACAAAAAGCCCCCTCGCGGGGCTTTTTTTGTGGGTGAGTATTTTTCTCTATATGACAGACAGCCTAGGGTAAATGTAAACTAGTATTATGAAATTTGTTGATGAAGCGACAATTAAGGTGCAGGCAGGCAAGGGCGGCAATGGTTGCCTGAGTTTTCGTCGTGAAAAATATATCCCAAAGGGTGGTCCCGATGGTGGTGATGGAGGCGACGGAGGCAGTGTCTATCTGCAAGCGGTTGACGGTTTAAATACACTGATTGATTTTCGCTACACACGAAATTTTAAAGCAGAAAATGGTCAACAGGGTAGTGGTGGTGAATGCACCGGCCGCAGTGGTGATGATTTAATACTTAAAGTACCCATAGGTACCACGATTATTGATGAGCAAAGTGGCGATGTGCTAGGTGATCTGACGGAACAAGATCAAACCCTAAAAGTTGCTCAGGGCGGTTATCATGGTTTAGGTAATACCAGATATAAATCCAGTACTAATCGTGCTCCGCGACAAACCTCGCCCGGCAAAGAGGGAGAGTTTCGTGAATTAAAGTTGGAGCTTAAGGTGCTTGCAGATGTGGGTCTGCTAGGCTTACCCAATGCAGGTAAATCAACTTTTATAAGGTCTGTATCAGCGGCGCGCCCTAAAGTAGCAGATTATCCTTTTACTACCCTAGTGCCCAATTTGGGAGTGGTGGGGCTAAATGCGGACAAGAGTTTTGTAGTGGCTGATATACCTGGGTTGATTGAAGGTGCCTCCGATGGTGCTGGTTTGGGGATACGTTTTTTAAAGCATCTAACCCGCACCAGATTGTTGTTACATTTGGTTGATATGATGCCCTACGATGGCAGTACCGCTGCTGAGAATGCTGAGATTATTGAGAAAGAACTGCAAAAGTTTAGTCCCACTATGGCGGCGGGTGATCGCTGGCTAGTATTAAACAAACTTGATTTATTGCCCGATGATGAGAAAGAGCAGCGCTGCCAGTCGGTGATTGAACAATTAAATTGGCAGGGTCCAGTTTTTAAAATATCGGGATTAGCCGGTCAGGGAACTAAGGATCTCTGCGCGGCAATAATGGAATATATTGACGGTGTCCGCGATAGCGAAAAGGCAAATCCAGAGATTGCCAAAGCAGATGCAGAGCGCCGAGAGAAAATGCAGGCAGAGGCGCGACAGCGTATTGAGGAGCTCGCTCGCACGAGGCGCCAATCACGTCAGCAACAGAAAGATGATGATGAGTTTGATGACGATGATTATGACGTAGAAGTGGTCTACACAGATTAACTAGCGAATCATTAGTAGAGAAATTAGTAATGAATAGACAGGGTATAAAAAAGGCAAAACGCATCGTTATCAAAGTGGGCAGTGCGTTGCTAACTAATGATGGTGCTGGCATTGATTCTCAAGCTATTGATCAGTGGGTTGAACAAATTGCACATCTGTTGAATCAAAAAAAACAGATAGTTATTGTTTCTTCGGGCGCCATAGCCGAGGGTGTAGTGAGACTTGGCTTAAAAGCGCGTCCTCAGAGTATTCATATGCTTCAGTCTGCAGCAGCAGTGGGCCAAATGGGATTAATACAAACCTACGAAAGTAGCTTTAAACGTTTTAGTAGACAGACAGCGCAGATTCTGTTGGATCACGATGATTTAGCTAACCGAGAACGCTATTTAAATGCTCGCGGGGTTATGCAAAGTCTAATTGACCTAGGTGTAGTTCCAATAGTGAATGAAAATGACACGGTTGTAACCGATGAGATTAGATTTGGTGATAACGATCGATTAGCGGCTTTGGTGGCTAATCTTATTGATGCGGATGTGCTGTTAATTTTAACCGACAAAGATGGTTTATATGACGCAAATCCAGATACTTGTGCAGATGCTCAGTTAATACCTGAGGCGTTGGCTTCTGATGTGTCATTAGAGGCTTTAGCTGGAGATAGCGGTGGCATTTTGGGTCGCGGTGGTATGAAAACTAAATTACAAGCAGCGCGCTTGGCTGCCCGCTCTGGTTGTCATACGGTGATTGCTGGAGGGCGCAATAAGGATATTGTATTGCGTGTTGCTGCTGGTGAACCCGATGGCACTCTTTTGCTGGCTGATCAAGCACCTCTTGCGGCGCGCAAACAGTGGTTAGCGGGACAGTTACAGGTTAAGGGAACCCTTGTATTAGATCAGGGCGCTAGCAGGGTGCTTAGGCAACAGGGTCGCAGCTTGCTGGCTGTTGGTGTTACCGCTGTAAAAGGCTCTTTTACACGCGGCGAGTTAGTCAGTTGCCTTGATCATCAAGGCAATGAGGTATGTCGAGGGTTGATAAATTATAGCTATGATGAGGTTTTGCTTATCAAAGGTGAATCTACAGAGAGATTTGTCGATATTCTCGGCTATCAGGACGATGAAGAGCTTATTCACCGCGACAATATGGTCATAATTGACTAGCTTGCTTGTGTTTCTTCGATTTCCAGATTTCTGGTGATGGGGAGTAATCGAAACAGCCACAAGAAACTGCCCTTCTTATTTCCTAGTACGTAGGTGTTTTATTGAGAAGGACTCCCCATCGCTGTAATGGGAAAGTCCCTGTGAGAGTTTCAATGCTCAACCATTAAATTAGACCATTTCCCTAGCAATTCAATTTCTAGAGTGAATAATTAACGTTTTTTTTCAGTCCAGTGGGGCAATGTTAGCTGAGCAAGAGAATTACTTCGTGTTATGCAGTAATTAGTTAACCTTAAATAATTTTTATGGTTGACAGATCAAGCCTTCGCTATATGATGAAGCCACTTTCCCGATCCCAATTAAGAGTGGCAACTATGAATGACTATCCTGCGCACACACCACGCAGTAACTGGACCCGTGATCAAGTAATAGAGCTATTTAAACTGCCCTTTAATGACTTGTTGTATCAAGCGCAAACGGTTCATCGTGCAAATTTTAATCCCAATCAAATTCAGTTGAGTACGTTATTGTCAATCAAGACCGGTGCCTGTCCAGAGGATTGTAAATACTGTCCCCAAAGTGCTCGTTATGACACCGGCTTAGAAAAAGAGAAGCTAATGCAAATACAACAGGTTATCGAGGCCGCCAAAGCTGCTAAAGCCAGTGGCTCGAGTCGTTTTTGTATGGGCGCGGCCTGGCGATCACCCCATGATAGAGATATTCCTGCTATTGAAGCGATGATCGAGGAAGTTAAGGGATTGGGTATGGAGACCTGTATGACTCTGGGCATGCTCACTGAGGAGCAGGCGCAACGGCTATCTAATGCAGGGTTAGACTACTATAACCATAACCTAGATACATCGAGGGAATATTACGGGGATATTATTACCACTCGAACCTATCAAGATCGCTTAGATACGCTGGCTAATGTGCGTAAATCAGGAATGAAAGTCTGCGCTGGTGGCATTGTTGGTATGGGTGAGGAGCAAAATGATAGAGCAGGTTTATTAATGGAACTGGCCAATTTGCCAGTGCACCCAGAATCTGTACCCATCAATATGCTAGTTAAGGTTGCTGGGACACCCATGGAAAATGAACAGGATTTGGATCCCTTTGAGTTTATCCGCACCATTGCCGTGGCTCGTATTATGATGCCCAAGTCTTATGTCAGACTATCCGCTGGGCGTGAGGAGATGAACGAACAGATGCAAGCCATGGCATTTATGGCGGGCGCCAACTCCATCTTCTACTGCGATAAACTGCTAACCACACCAAACCCTCAGGCCAACACAGATATGCAGCTATTAAAGCGCTTGGGTATTACCCCAGAGCAGTCGATGGTTGAAAAAGACAACAGCGACCAAGAAGCCGAGTTGCACCAAGCTATTACAGAGCATAAAAATCAGCATTTATTCTACTCGGCAGGCTAACCTATTGAGTAACGTTATGGATACTGTGCTGCAGGCAAATCTTGATCAGCGCCTACAACAATCTTTGTACCGCTCCCGTGTCTGTGTAAGTTCGGGTTGTGATGCTGTATTACATGTGCAGGGTAAATCTGTACATAATTTCTGTAGTAATGATTATCTTGGTCTTGCCGGACATGCCGAAATTGCTCAGGCGTTTAAGCAGGGTGTGGAGCGTTATGGTGTGGGCAGTGGTGCATCTCACCTAATTAGTGGTCATGGTGAAGCGCATCACCAGCTAGAGGAACAGATAGCAGAATTTACTGGCCGCCCTCGAGCATTACTATTTTCCTCAGGCTATGCCGCAAATTTGGGCGTTATTAATGCTCTAGTGGGACGCGCTGATCTGGTACTGGAAGACTATTTAAATCATGCCTCTCTATTAGACGGAGGGCTTCTCAGTGGTGCTAAATTTAGACGCTATAAGCACTGTGATAAACAGGATTTACAAAATAAGTTAAAAAAATATGATGGCGCCAGAAAACTGCTGGTCACTGATGGTGTATTTAGTATGGACGGTGACACAGCCCCCTTAGCGCCCCTAGCCAGTGTAGCCACCGAGAATAATGCATGGTTAATGGTTGATGATGCCCATGGCTTTGGTGTTCTAGGCGAGAAGGGCGGTGGATTGGTTGAGCATTTAAATCTAAGTATCGAACAAGTGCCAATTCTGATGGGTACGCTGGGTAAAGCCTTTGGTACCTATGGTGCTTTTGTTGCGGGCAGTGAGGCGCTTATAGAAACGCTGATTCAATTTGCCCGAAGCTATATCTATACCACCGCATTACCACCAGCGGTGGCAGTGGCAAGTAGTGCCAGTTTGCAGCTAGTGCAATCAGAAAATTGGCGGCGTGAAAAACTCAATCAGCTGATTGCAAAGTTTCGATTGGGGGCCGCTGATATAGGTCTTAATCTAATGGACTCTAAAACAGCAATTCAGCCTATTTTGGTTGAGGACAACCACAGGGCATTGGCTATAGGGGAGCAACTACAACAAAGGGGCATTATGGTGGGTGCTATTCGCCCCCCTACGGTTCCTGTGGGGCAGGCAAGAATTCGCATTACTTTATCGGCCGCTCATAGTGAAGAACAGATCGATAGGCTGCTAGACGCGCTGGATCAATGTAAATGAGTGGTGCATCTGTGGTTGTTCAGTTGTCTTCTGATGATGAATCCACTGGACTGAGCTTTTTCCCCTGTCAGTCTGTCAAGCAACTCCAATATCCCATTGTGCTTATCCATGGTTGGGGTGCTGATAGTCAAATATGGCGAGATTTCCCTTATCAACTCAGTCACTACGCCGATGTTTATACCATTGACCTTCCAGGTTTTGGCGATACTGCATCTCTTGATAGTTATTCTGAGCACAGCGTATTAGCTTGGTTAGATCAGCACTTGCCAGAGACATGCTGTCTAGTAGGTTTATCCCTGGGTGGCATGCTGAGTCGCGCTTATGCAGCGCAAAATCCCAGTAGGGTTCACAGTGTTATTACCCTAGGGTCAAATATTCGATTTATTGAGGATTCCCAGTATCCCAATGCTATGTTGGTTGCAGATTTTAATAATTTTACAAAAACATGGCATCAGACACCTGATATTTGTTTAAAGCGTTTTAAAAGCCTGCAAGCTCAGGGCGATCAGCGACAACGTGAGGTTTTGGCTGAGTTACGCAACTTGAATTTTAAAATTGATAGGGACGGCGCTTCGGGGATGCTAGATTTGTTGGCGACCTTAGACGGAGCAGAGCATATAAAGCATATTAATTGTCCCAGTTTGGCGATATTTGGAGCTAAGGATCAATTAGTCCCTGCAACTGCAGTAGCGGATCTGCCAAAATCCTACGCTACTATGGTTATTCCCCAAGCCTCACATTTGCCCCATCTCAGCGCTACAGTCACAGTGCTGAATAAAATTAAAATGTTTTTGGGTTTGCAAGATAAGGTCTCAATTAAGGATCAGTTAGCGCGATCATTTAGCATAGCTGCCAATGCCTACGATCACGCTGCTAAGGTACAAAGCTGGTCTGGTCAGCAGCTTATCAAGCGTTTAGATAAGACAGTAGCTGTAGATGCCATTACCGATCTTGGCTGTGGAACCGGCGCTCACTGTGCTCAGCTAAGTGCCTTATACCCCCAAGCATCAGTATCAGGTGTAGATCTGGCACCTGGCATGCTGGACTATGCACAAGCCCGTTACGGAGATAAGTTAGCCAATTGGATCTGTTGTGATATTGAGCATCTGTCCCTTGCAGATAATTCACAATCCTTGGTGTTCTCTAACTTTGCCCTGCAGTGGTGTGATAACTTGCAACAGACCGTCACCGAAATTTATCGTGTGTTAAAAACCGGTGGTTACTGTTATTTTGCGGTACCAGGCCCAAAAACTCTGTGTGAGCTGCGAGACGCCTGGTTACAGATTGACACTGAGCCGCGCGTAAATGATTTTCTATCTTTAGACGCTTGGCAAAATAGTTTGCAGGCCTGTGGTTTTAAAACCATTAAGTTGCATAGTGAGAAGAAAATTGAATACTTCACTACGGTGAGGGATTTAATGCATAGTATCAAAGCAGTGGGTGCTAATGTAAAAAAGGCTGGTGTAATCAAGCACGCTGGAAAATCTCAGCTTCAACAACTTTATAGGGCCTATGAGATCTATCGAAACAGTGAAGGGAATATCCCTGCCACTTGGGACATTATTTACGGCGTTGTAGAAAAATAAATGGCTAAAAGAAACTTCTTTGTAACAGGTACCGACACCGATGTTGGTAAAACAGTAATCACGGCAGGTCTGATAGAAGCGGCTAATCAAGCCGCATTAACAACAGCCGCTATTAAGCCTGTGGCTGCGGGTTGCGAACCCACGGACTCAGGTCTACAAAATGCTGATGCTTTGCTATTGCAGGCTGCGGCCAGTTATCCTCTTAGTTACCAACAGGTCAACCCAGTTGCATTAGAGCCGGCTATAGCACCCCATATCGCGGCTGCTGAGGAGGGCAAACAGTTATCTGCTTCACGTTTAAGTGGTTTCTGTCGCGGTTTAACGCTGTTGCCTGTTGATAGGCTTTTTATTGAAGGAGCGGGTGGCTGGCGCGTACCTCTCAATAATCGAGAAACCCTTGCCGATATCCCAAAACAACTAAACTCAGAGGTAATTTTGGTCGTAGGATTAAGGCTAGGCTGTATTAATCATGCATTGCTAACTGTTGAGGCAATTCGAAATGATGGATTGTCTCTAGCAGGTTGGGTGGGTAATACTTTGCATCCAGACATGCCGCGTTTGCATGAAAATATTGATACACTAAAGCGGTTGATTCCCCAACCCTGTCTGGGGGTCGTGCCTTGGTTAAGTGATACCGCACCTAATCAAGTCGCAACATATATTAGTTTGCCAAAATAACGATGAGTAAAGATATGGCTAAAGAAAATAAATTGTCCTCCGAAGATATGGAGCGCGTCGAAAAGTACCTTAATAGTGGCTTTAATCGCTCAGAGCGCAAGCCCTTTCGAGGTTGGATCTTATTAATCATTGTATGGGTGATTATTGGTGTGCTTGGCAGTGTGAGTTGGTATATAGGTAAGGGATCTGGCTTTTTATAGTGCGACTTAATAGCACTGTTTAATAGCACTGTTTAATAGCACTCCTAAATAGTACTTCTTAAAAGTATTACTTATTAATGCTACTTATTAACACTACGCCAGCCATACCATGCTTATCTCCTCAAGGCCTTTTGACTTAAGTCAATCTAACTTCTCTCAATCGGTGGATCCGCTATTACAGAGGATCTATCAGAGCCGCGGTGTTACAAGCGATAACGAGTTAAACCTTGGCCTTTCCCAACTGCCTTTACCTGACGCTCTTATGGGTATTGAAAATGCAGTTGAGCATCTGGTCATGTGCCTACATCAGCAACAGCGTATTTTGATAGTGGGCGACTTCGATGCTGATGGTGCAACTAGCTCTGCACTTATGATGTTGGCTCTTCAAGCCATGGGTTACCAGCACGTAGATTTTTTGGTGCCCAACCGCTTCCACTACGGCTACGGACTAACACCTGAAATTGTTGAATTAGCCCATTCTAAAAGCCCGGACTTAATTATCACAGTAGATAATGGTATCTCGAGTATGGAGGGCGCTAGCTTGGCTAAGCAGTTGGGTATAAAGGTAATAGTAACCGATCATCACTTGCCTGGATCACAGTTACCAGAGGTTGTTGCTATTGTTAATCCAAATCAACCCGGTTGTACTTTTCCCAGTAAAAACCTTGCAGGCGTGGGTGTGGCTTTTTATTTGCTCAGTGCATTGCGTGCCCAATTACGTAAACAAAACTGGTTTTCACAGCAGAAATTGCCTGAACCCAATATGGCGAGTTGGTTGGATCTAGTCGCTCTGGGAACAGTTGCAGATGTAGTGCCTCTTGATGCAGTAAATAGGACATTGGTTTATCAGGGGCTGCAGAGAATTCGCGCTGGACGGGCACGACCAGGTATTCATGCTCTATTGCGCATTGCGGGTAGAAATCCAGTGCGTCTCGTTGCCTCTGATCTAGGTTTTGCAGTGGGGCCAAGATTAAATGCCGCTGGCAGATTGGATGATATATCACTTGGAATTCAATGCCTATTAGCAGAGGATGAATACACAGCACTTCAACTTGCCCAATCCCTAGATGACTTAAATAAAGAGCGCAGGGCAATTGAACAGGATATGCACGTTGAGGCATCTAAAATTGTTGAAGACTTAGCCTTGGATCAAAACGCCTTGCCTGCGGCTTTATGTCTTTATCAAGCAGATTGGCATCAGGGGGTTGTTGGTTTATTGGCCTCCCGTATCAGAGAAAAATACCATCGACCAGTGGCGGTTTTTGCCCGCGATGATCAGGGTGTACTAAAGGGCTCTCTAAGATCGATTCCCGGGCTACATATTCGCGATGCTCTAGACGCTATTGCAACGCGTCATCCGGGGTTGATTAGCAAATTTGGTGGGCATGCTATGGCAGCTGGGCTCAGCATTGATGAGCAGGCACTAAAAGAATTTCAATGCGCCCTAGAAGATCAGGTGACACAGTCAATAAATGATAGTGATCTGCAAGCGCATTTGATCACCGATGGTGATTTGACTGTAGACCAAATTACCATGGGCACTGCACAGTTACTAAGGGATGCCGGCCCCTGGGGACAACTGTTCCCAGAACCCTGTTTCGAGGGGGTGTTTGTTGCTAAACAACAGCGTATAGTCGGTGATAAGCATCTTAAATTGGTGCTGGCGCCAGATACATCGCCACAGAAAAGTATTGATGCTATTCAATTTAATGTGGATCTAGAGAAATGGCCTTGTAACAGTGAACGCGTGCGCTGCGTGTACCGAATGGATATTAATGAATACCGCGGTCGAGAAAGTTTGCAATTGATGATTCAATATATGGAACCTGCCTAACATTGATGTGGATAATAATAATGAGGATTTATGAGTATAAAATCTGACCTGCGTGCAGACGCAATCCTTTTGATTACAGCCTTTATTTGGGGCTTAGCCTTTGTTTTTCAGCGCACGGGAATGGATCATATTGGCCCCATTCTTTTCTCATTTGGGCGCTTTGTTATAGGTGCTGTTGCCATCCTGGTTATCTGGTATTGGGTCGAGAGACCTACGGCAATTTTTTCCGTTAATCGAATCAATAGACAGGCAGCACTTTTGGGTGTGGTATTGACAGCAGGCATGGTATTACAGCAGGCAGGTCTTATGTATACCACGGCAGGCCGCGCTGGATTTTTGACAGGCATCTATATTGTTTTTGTTCCGCTTATAGGTATCTTTTTTCGAACCAAAACGGAATGGCCCACCTGGGCAGGTATTCTGCTGGCCATCTTAGGTCTGTACTTTTTGGCACAGGTTCAGACTGATGAATTTTTTGCCGGTGATATTTTAGTGCTGCTCAGTTCAGTGGTATTTGCGTTGCATCTGCTGTTGACCAAGCGCTTAGCTGAACAAACATCATCATTTCGCTTGGTATTTGTTCAATTTGCAGTGGGAGCCATAATTACTCTGCTGATGGTTCCAGTTTTTGAGAGTTGGAATTGGCAGGGGCTGATGGATGCATCGGGCGCATTGCTTTATGTGGGAGTTTTGTCATCAGCAGTGGCTTTTTACCTTATGGCGCTGGGATTGCGAAGTGCACCAGCTTCCCATGGTGCAATTATTCTTAGTTTTGAAGCAGTATTTGCCGCATTGTGTGGGTGGTGGTTGCTCAATGAACAGCTTTCCCAAGTGGAGATGCTGGGTTGTGCCTTTATCCTTGCTGGAGGTTTGGTTTCGCAGCTTAAAGTGCTACTAAACAGGTGAGTATCCACATACCAATTTTACAGTAGATTACTTAGTTGAGTTAGGCAAAAACCTACTGCAGCGGTAGTTGAATATGAAAAGTAGTGCCGATATCTGGATCGGACGTCACCGCAATTTGTCCCTGATGTTGCTCGGTGATAATAAAGTGAGAGAAAGAGAGCCCTTTACCAGCTTCAAACTTTCCTGTTTTACTGGTCTGAGTGCTATAGGGCTCAAAAATTGTCTTCTGTTCTTCTAAACTTATGCCACGTCCATTGTGTTGAATTCTGATCCACAAATTGTCATAAAAAATTGTGACTTCAATATTGATCTGCGGGTTATGATCTAAGTCATCGACCTTATCCAAGGCATAACAGGAGTGGCGGAATAAACTTAAAATAACCTGTTGCATCTCAGTGATGTAGCAGGGGATTTCCTGAAGATTATCAGCATAATCAAGGGTAATTTTAATATCACTAAATCTTAGGCCTGCGGTGACAGAGAGCACATCTGAGGCCAGCTCAATACTATGATCAATAATCGAGGGAATGCTCGCTAGACTCTTTTCTCCACCGCCACTTGAGGAGAAGTCAATCAGGTTTGATATAACAGAAGTTGCCTGCTGACCACGAATAACAGCATCTTCAAGCAATTCACTGATTCCCTCTTTATCATCTAAATTGGTCAGGCTTTGTCGCACGCTTTTGATATCTTTAATAATTGCTTTTAGGGGTATATTGATATCGTGGGCCATCACAGAGGCCATCTCACCCATAGAAGACATTTTGTCCCGTTGAATCAGCATAGTTTCGTTATTAACTTGCTGGGTAACATCATCCAATAGAATAACTACATCGGTTTTGCTTTCTTTGGTTTTTCTCTCTTTCGCTCTTCCCTTTTTAGTTCTACTTTCTTTATGTAATGGGTAGAGGGTGATATTAAAGTGATACTGACCGCGCTGGCTGTATTTGATAGTCAGCGTTTCCCCATTTTCTTGGGTTTGTTTTACCTGTTCAGGGGTAATGCTTATAGAGGGGTATATTTCCCATAAATCAGACCCCTGTGCTTGCTTACTGGAAATACCGCTAATGGCTTCGGCTCGGTGATTCCACTGAGTGATTTTATTATTCTTATCAAGGCCTATTAACATCAGGGGCATGGACTGCAAGATGCTATTAATATAAGCCTCTGAGTGTTTGAGTTGCCTGGTTGTTTTGCGGTGTTTGCCTATCTCAAGTTCCAGAGCGCTATTGCTTTCACTCAGTGTTGCTGTGCGCTCATCAACCCGCAATTCCAGTTCAGTGCGAATTTCTTCCAATTGACGGTTGTACTTCTCGGCTTGACGATGGCTAAAAAAAAGTCTGATCGCGGTAACTGTTAGGGCAATAATAAGAATGCTACTAGAGAAGTTAGCTATATACTGCCAGTTGGTGGTGCCATCGGGCTCACGAAACATCCAAAAGATATCAGCGCTGGCCCATGGGCTTAACAACATAAGCACCATGACATAGAGTGATTTAAACAAATACAAGGTACTGATTTCCCAATACGTAATCAATGCGCACATTATAGAGTGGATAGGTCACCCAGCGGTAGCATTACACACTTTCCTTAAGACAACTATTGCTAATCCCACTTGCCTTTTAGCCATTTAATCAAAAATCATGGTTAGGACGAACAACTGACGGAAATGCCCGCGGCCCAATCTGGCGGAAGTCCTGCATATTCCTCTGCTTCAGGGTGCTCATCATAGGGCTGGTGCATAATCTTTAGTAACCTATCCACTTCAGTGTAATCCCCTTCTTGTGCCTTATCTATAGCCGTTTGAGCCATGTAATTCCGCAATATATATTTTGGATTAACAGTACGCATTTTTTTGCTTCTTTCAGTATCCGAGGTTGATTGACTTGCCAGACGGTTCAGATAGGACTGGGCCCATAGATCAAATTTTTCTCGATCAAAAAAGTAGTCACGGACACTGTAATTTGATGCTGAAAAATCACTTAGTTTGCGAAAAAAAAGACTGTAGTCGACACCATTTTTTTCCATCAAAGCCAAAAGATTATTAATAAGTTCTTCATCTTGGGTTTGGTACTCTTCTAACCCTAGTTTGCTGGCCATCAATGCTCGGTAGTGCCCGAGAAATTGAGACTCGTATTGTTTTAAGCAGTCAACTATTTGCTCGCGTTGCAACAGAGAACTAAACGCAGTAGCTAATGCATTTAGGTTCCACAGCGCTATTGCAGGTTGATTTTTAAATGAATAGCGGCCGTTTGTATCAGAGTGGTTACAGATAAAGTTAGGCTTATAGGCTTCCATAAAGCCAAAGGGCCCATAGTCGATGGTATCGCCGAGTATCGACATATTGTCAGTATTCATTACCCCATGAGCAAATCCAACGGCCTGCCATTGCGCAATCATAAGGGCTGTTTTTGTTACAGTATTTTTAAGTAGTTGCAGATAGCGCTCACTATGACCAATCCATTGTGGAAAATGTCGGCCAATTACGTAATCCGCTAGTGCTTTAACAGCCTCAGGATTATTGCGGTAGTGAAAGTGTTCAAAGCTACCAAATCTTATATGACTGCGTGCCACTCGACAGATAACAGCTGCTGTTTCAACTTCCTCACGGTACACAGGGCTATCACTATCAATTAGACAAAGAGCTCTGGTGGTTGGAATGCCTAGACCATACATAGCTTCGGAGCAAAGATACTCGCGTATACTGGAACGCAAGACTGCTCGTCCATCAGCAAACCGAGAGTAGGGCGTGCTCCCCGCCCCCTTAAGTTGCAAGTCCCATAATTCTGCTTTTTTTCCAATTGCTAATTCGCCTAAGGTAATAGCGCGGCCATCACCCAGTTGCCCAGCCCAAACACCAAATTGATGACCTGAGTAAACTACAGAAATAGGTTTGAGGTTTTCACATGTGCCACAGCCACTCAAAAGCTTAAGAGAAGTTTGACTGGCTAGTTGTTCGGTATCTATACCTAGCTCACGGGCTAGAGCATTGTTGCAACTTACCCAACGGGTGTTTTCAAGTCCTTGAGGTGAAACCTCACTGTAGAATTCATGATCGGCGTCTGCAAAGGCATCAAAGTAATGATGTTGGAGTTGATCAGCAATAGATTTAGGCATCAAAGACCTATAAGTTGTTTGTTGATACGGGCAAAGTCAGCTGCCTGTAAACTGCTAATATAGAGCCATTGCTCAGATTCAAGGGCGCCAGTATTGGTATGATAGTGGCCCTCTGGATCCTGTAGTGAGGTCACTACCTTGCCATCCCCATCAATTGCGAATACATGGCTGTAATGTTGCGCTTGCGGTTGGAGACTATCGGGTAGCCTGTGCACTATTTTACGCAATATTGGCAGGGCAGAAACGTTATCTAAAAGCTGGTTGCGGGGTGATACAAGACCTACCCAAAACCTCCCTTCGTAACCGCGCACCACATTATCTGGAAAGCCTGGAAGATTATCAATGAGTATCTCAGAGGTTCCAGCTTTATCTCCCTTGAGCCAGTATTTATGAATTCGGTAGGAACCCGTTTCACAGACTAAAACAAATTGACTCTGTTTATCGATAGCCACGCCATTAGCAAAATTTAGGCCTTCCATCACTATCTCAGTGGTCTGAGTGTTTGGATCATAAACAAGTAATCTGCCATGCCCGCCATGCTCCAAAATATCCAGACGGCTGGCGGGGTAAGTCCCACCAAATTGCTCAGCCCCAAACTTACTCGATGCATCGCTAAAGTAGATTTTTCCATCATCGGCAATATCTAAATCATCCGCATAAAGTATGCTTTGGCCATTAACACTATTGGTTAAAAGCGTTATCTGTCCGCTGCTAGCGATTGATAGGAGACCGCGGTAGGCGTCAGCAACAATCAGATTGCCACGGCTATCAAATGCTATACCCAGCGGGCTTCCTTGGGTATTCACCCACTTGCTTACTTCACCAGTAAGCTCATCATAGCGAATAATCCAGCCCTCTCTGGTCGAGGCGTAAATGATATTTTCTTTATGGGCGATGGCCTCAGCGCCATGGGTGTCTGACAAGGGGATTATTTCAATATTAGCCAGTTTTTGATTTTGTTTAAAATCACCAGTAAAACCATCATTAACAGGTGCTTGCCAGGCAATGGGAGCAATAGATACAGGCCATAGCAGTAGATAGAGAATAATTATACTTAAGCTGTAAAGACTGATTTTCAGCACTGATATACCTCCTAACATTAAACCTTAGCAGTGGATTATAGCCTGATATCTATGCCCGTTAGCCAGCGCTGTTTTCTGTGGTTGTTGTTTTTCTTTTCTGTCTTTTTTCTTGGTGTGACCCCAACCCTAGGGTAAAATAGGCGGTTTAACCTATCAAATAGATCTGTCTCTATGGAAGTAACCCAGTTTTACAATGCCCTTGATGATATGCAGGCCCGCACTGACCTGCTGAGGGGGTACCTTTGACTATTTTAATCGCAAGGATCGTCTCGCTGAGGTCGAGCTAGAACTGGCTGAACCCGATGTTTGGAATGATCCTGATCGAGCGCAAGAGCTTGGCCGCGAACGCTCATCACTAGAGGCAGTGGTAAAAACAATCGAAGATTTGGATAGCGGTGTGGCTGATTGTCGCGAGCTACTAGAGATGGCGGTTGAGGAAGCGGACAGTGAAACAGTGTCCGAGGTTGAAACGGAAATACAAACCCTTGAGGCACAGTTGGCTGCGCTAGAATTCCGCCGCATGTTTTCGGGTGATATGGATCAGAACAGCGCCTTCTTGGATATTCAATCAGGCTCTGGTGGTACCGAGGCTCAAGATTGGGCTGAAATGCTATTACGCATGTATCTGCGCTGGGCAGAGGATAAAGGCTTTAAGGCAGAGTTGGTTGAATGTTCTGCCGGCGAGGTGGCAGGTATTAAAAGCGCTACAGTGCAAATTAATGGCGAGTACGCCTTTGGTTGGTTGCGAACTGAAATTGGCGTTCATCGATTAGTGCGCAAGTCACCTTTTGATTCGGGTAATCGTCGCCATACCTCGTTTGCTGCAGTGTTTGTATCCCCAGAGATTGATGACAATATAGAAATAGATATAAATCCAGCCGATGTGCGAACAGATACTTACAGAGCGTCTGGTGCGGGTGGTCAGCATGTGAACAAAACTGATTCTGCAGTGCGCTTAACCCATGAGCCTAGTGGTATTGTTGTGCAATGCCAGAATCAGCGCTCTCAGCATCAAAATCGTGATAAATGTTGGCAGATGTTGCGCGCTCGACTGTACGAAATGGAATTGCAGAAGCGCCAGCAAGAAGCTCAGGTAACTGAGGACAGTAAGTCAGATATTGGTTGGGGTAGTCAAATTCGTTCCTATGTACTAGATGACTCAAGAATCAAAGATTTACGAACTAACGTAGAGACTAGAAATACGCAGTCTGTGTTGGATGGTAAATTAGACCCATTTATCGTTGCATCTCTTAAAGCAGGACTGTAGTTTAACTAAAAGTGAAAAAATTATGACTGACCAACAAGATGAAAATAAATTAATTGCCGAACGACGGGCAAAGCTTAATGAGCTTCGTCAGCAACCAGGTGCAACTTTCCCCAATGACTTTCGTCCTCAGCATCAAGCGAGGGATTTACAGTCTACTTATGGAGAAAACAGCAAGGAGCAACTGGAGCAACTCAATTTAAAGGTCAGTGTTGCGGGTCGCGTAATACGCAATAGAGGTGCATTTATTGTACTTCAAGATAGCTCAGATACGATTCAATTGTATGTCACCAAGGAGGCACGTGCATTCGCCAAATCCCTAGATTTAGGTGATATTGTTGCGGTCGAGGGGCCTCTACATAAGTCGGGTAAAGGAGATCTATATGTGCAGATGGATCACTATCAGCTATTAACCAAAGCTCTGCGACCTCTGCCGGATAAATTCCATGGCCTGGCAGATCAGGAAATGCGCTATCGCCAACGCTATGTTGATCTTATAGTTAATCCCGAGGTGCGCAATACATTTCGTGTGCGATCCCAAGTGGTGAATTTTATCCGCAATTACCTTAATGACTGTAATTTCCTAGAGGTGGAGACGCCTATGTTGCAGTCGATTCCGGGGGGTGCTGTAGCGCGTCCTTTTGCTACGCATCATAATGCTTTGGATATTGATATGTATTTGCGTATCGCGCCAGAGCTGTATTTAAAGCGTCTTGTGGTAGGTGGATTTGAGCGTGTTTATGAAATTAATCGCAATTTCAGAAATGAAGGTCTTTCGACCCGGCACAATCCAGAATTCACTATGCTGGAATTCTACCAAGCCTACGCTGACTACAATGACATGATGGATTTAACCGAGGATATGTTGCGCAAATTATCTCAGCAGGTATTGGGCACCACACAAGTGGTAAACACGGTAAAAGATGACAATGGTGAAGTTCAATCTGAAATCAGTTTTGATTTTGCTCAACCCTTTGCCCGTATGTCGGTGTTTGATTCAATCCTGAGTCACAACCCAGAGATAACTGCTGAGCAGCTGAGTGATGAGCAGAGTGCTAGAGATATTGCTACGCAGCTGGGTATTCCTTTAAAAGATATTTGGGGCTTAGGCAAAGTTCAAATTGAGATTTTTGAAAAAACCGTCGAACATAGATTACAGCAGCCCACCTTTATTACTCAGTATCCAACTGAAGTGTCACCGTTGGCAAGACGCAATGAGGAAGATCCTTTTGTCACTGACCGTTTTGAGTTTTTTGTGGGTGGCCGTGAAATAGCCAATGGATTCTCAGAGCTCAATGATGCTGAAGATCAGGCAGACCGATTCAAGCAGCAGGTAGCTGAGAAGGATGCTGGCGATGACGAGGCCATGCATTTTGATGCCGACTATATCCGTGCCCTAGAGTATGGCATGCCCCCTACAGCGGGAGAGGGCATAGGCATTGACCGATTGGTTATGTTGCTTACAGATTCGCCATCCATTAGAGATGTGCTGTTATTTCCTCATATGCGCCCTGAGTGACTAGGGTCAACATAGGTATTAGCTACATAGAAGAAGATGGCTTTGCACCCTA
>CAXRJI010000080.1:0-11522 GCA_964231105.1 Porticoccaceae bacterium | reverse complement strand
ATGAATGTAGACCGTGAGGATCTGCTTGAGCCTGAAGAGGGAGAATTAGTGGATGATCTCCCATAAATCCTGATTTTGAGCCTGTCATATTTTGCTGACCACAATCCCTTACAGTTCGATCTAAGTGTTGTGGGTAAGCTTTTATAAATTGGCTGAACTCAAAAAAATAACCACAAAATATGTTTGAGCTTATACCTTCGGGGGTATGCGTAAAACCTAGGTTAGAGGCTATACTTCGGCAAATAACCCCATTCTGTGGAGAACCTAATGGTTGGGATGATCAAAAAGCTGTTTAAACAAGATACCCATGGTGAGGCTGTTGCGCCAAAACACCGGGAATTTTATCAAAGTGCTGGTGTCACACCGGCGCAATTTGATAGCCATTGGATGCCATTTACCGGCAATCGAGAGTTTAAGCAAAACCCGCGTATGATCGTTGGCGCTGAGGGTGCCTATTTAACTGCTGCTGATGGCAGGAAAATTTTTGACGGGCTGTCTGGGCTGTGGACCACAGGTATAGGCCATTGTCGCCCTGAAATTGTCGAGGCCATTCGTGAGCAGGCTGATACCCTAGATTTTTTTGCTCCTTTCCAATTTGGTCACCCCAAAGCGTTTCAGTTGGCTGAGCGTATTACCCAGTTTATGCCCAAAGGACTTAATCGAGTATTTTTCACTGGATCAGGCTCTGAAAGTGCTGATACATCACTAAAAATGGCCCGCGCTTACTGGCGCAAAAAAGGTATGGCCTCAAAAACCCGCTTGATCGGACGTGCGAAAGGCTATCATGGGGTTAACTTTGGCGGTATCAGTGTTGGGGGTATTGTTGGAAATCGCGCTACCTTTGGACAGACTATCGAAAGTGACCACTTACCTCACACCATGACAGCTGAAAATGCTTTCAGCCGAGGTATGCCAGAGCAGGGCGCCCATTTAGCAGATGATCTCTTGGCCATGATTGCCTTGCATGATGCCTCTAATATAGCTGCTGTGATTGTTGAACCCATGGCCGGTTCTGCAGGTGTTATTCCGCCGCCTGTGGGCTATCTAAAGCGTTTAAGAGAAATTTGTGATCAACATAATATCTTGCTGATATTCGATGAGGTAATTACTGGATTTGGTCGTGTCGGTGCAGCAACCGGTGCGGAAGAGTTTGAGGTGGTTCCAGATATTCTTAATGTTGCCAAGCAGTTGACCAATGGCTCTGTGCCCATGGGTGCAGTTATTGCTAAGCAAGAAATTTATGATCTCTTTATGGATACCGGCGGTCCTGAGTATATGGTTGAATTGCCCCATGGCTATACCTACTCTGCCCACCCCTTGGCCTGTGCCGCTGGGTTAGCGGCTCTGGACGTTCTTGAGAAGGATAATATGTTTGAGCGGGTCAAGGCTATGGCGCCCGTGCTTGAAGATGCTATCCATAGTCTAAAGGGCACACAGCATATTACTGATATTCGTAACTATGGCCTCGCGGCAGGTATAACCCTTGCCTCGGTGCCGGGAGAGCCTGCAAAACGTCCTTATGAAGCTGCCATGAAATGCTGGGAGAAGGGCTTTTATGTGCGCTATGGCGGTGACACCCTCCAATTAGGATTGCCCTTTATTAGCACTGAAAAAGAGATTGATTTGGTGGTGAATGCCATCGGTGAATCCCTGCAAGAGATAGATTAAAGGCTAAATTACAGCAGATCTGCCTATCTTTTGCCGTCTCTAATAATTTCTCTGGCTGCATTGCGACCTGGTAGTCCGGTCACGCCACCTCCGGGATGTGCCCCTGAACCACATATATAGAGCCCTTTTAGTGGGCCTCTATAATCACCATAATTAAGTGCGGGTCTAGCTGCCCACATTTGGTCCAATGTCATGGCGCCATGCATTATATCGCCGCCTACCAGAGCCAGTTTTTCTTCAAGATCATAGGGTGAGAGAATCATTGAACCTAGAATGGAATCCCTAAAGTTGGGGGCATATTCATTGACTGTATCAATAATACAATCGGCAGCCTTAAGTCTCTCCTCTTGCCATGATCGACCTTCACCCAATTGCGGTGCAAACTGTTGACAAAAAAGTGAGGCAACATGCTGTCCCTTGGGTGCTAGGCTGTCATCAACAGTGGAGGGGATCAGCATTTCTACAATGGGTTTTTTTGACCAACCGAAAACTTTTGCATCGGTATAGGCTCTGTCCATATAGTCAAGAGTGGGTGCAATAACAATTCCACATTTATGGTGTTCTGCTGCCTCTTTTCCAGGCAGAGCCTTAAAGTCTGGAAGTTCCTTAAGCGCTACATTCATACGAAATGTGCCAGAGCCACATTTGTAACTCTGCATGCGCCGCATAAATTCTGAATCTATTGTGTCTTTGGCAAACAGTGTTGTGTATAACAATTTTGGATTTGCATTAGAGATAACCCGTTTTGCCAAAATTTGGTGGCCATTTTCAAGGGATACACCTTTTACAGATTCTTTTTCAACAGTAACTCTTTTTACACTGGCATCTGTAAGGATCTCTACACCTACTTCCTCGCAGGCGTGACGCATAGCTTGAGTGATTGCGCCCATGCCGCCAAGGGCGTGACCCCAGGCACCTTTTTCACCATCAACTTCACCAAATACATGATGCAAAAGTACATAAGCCGATCCGGGTGTATCAGGACTTGCATAGTTGCCAACAATAGCGTCAAAACCAAATGCAGCTTTTATATGTTCGTTTTCAAACCAACTGTCGAGAAATGAGCGAGCGCTTTTGGTAAACAAATCATAAATATCTTGATGTAGCTGATTGCCCCCGCGTACTGCTGGCCATAATTGCAGTGCTGCTTGCAGAGCGGCACGTATACCTTTTTTTGGATTGGGGGGTGTTTTAGTACTGATATCGCGAAGTACATCAGCCACTGCTTCAATACGCTGATAGTACTCAGGTAAGCGTTGAGCATCTTTGGCCGAGAATTTTCTAAACTCTTCTTGAGTGCGCTTTTCACCACCGCCCAGTTTTAGATAGTTTGTATCATCAATAGGTAAAAAGTTTGAAATAGGGCGTTTAACAATCTTTAGTCCCTTTTCCTTGAGCCCCATGTCGGCAATAACCTCAGGATTTAGCAGACTCACTGTGTAACTGGCTACTGAATTTCTAAACCCGGGATGAAACTCTTCAGTGACTGCGGCGCCACCAACAATTGATCGACGCTCGCAAATAACAGTTTTTAGTCCCGCTTTAGCTAGATAAAAGGCACACACAAGACCATTGTGTCCGCCGCCTATTATTACGGCATCATAGTTTGTTTTTGAGGAATTCATGGGAGCTATATACGTATCTACAGAGAGAATGATATTAACCCATTTTTCAGGGGCTAACCACAGGCTCAGTTTTAACTATTATTGAATAACTGTTTCTGTAGAGGGCAGAAAAATCATATTATCCGCTGATGATTTGCCTACCTCTGGGGCCTGCTGTTCGCTGTGCAAAAAAGAATCTCCCACATAAAAGGGAATTGCAAAAACACGGTGTTTGAGAGAGCCGCTATTCTCGGAGGCAGAGACAAAAATCTGTAGATAATGTTTTCCCTCAGTTTGCGGACTTACACTAATATTTAGCTCATGAAAATGCTCATTTTGCATTCCATAACTAAAACTCTGCTCTGGCGCTAAAAGAATTAGCCCTTGATCAGTCTTGAGATCTATATTGAGCGTACCTGTGCTATAGGATTCTGAAAAAACCAGTGTCAGCAACTCGGGCTCTCCCACATTAGAGTGACCATCATAATTGTGCTTAAGCCTGACGCCGGCACCGGGTTTCTGATAAACCGATTTAAAATCCTTATGCTGATTTTTATCAGAGTTAATAGTTATTTTGCTAGTTTCTTTGCTTTCACTTGGCAGTGTCTCAGTGGGTTCTTGAGTGCAAGCTAACAAAAGACTAGTGGTTATTATGAGTACTATAAGAGATGTTATGGTTCTCAGCATAAATGCCTCATTTTAATTAGAAATTTGTACATCAAAGCAATAGCTTCCAGCATCTACAGTATCGCCAAAATTATTCCAGTCGTATATTACTATTTGGTATATACCAGTGCTGGTCAGGTTGGTGGTTAAAACTTCATCTCCCAACGCTACAGAATTGGCAACAGCAATATAACTGCCCTCTTTGAATAACCCAAATTCTGGATCAGATATGGTCGTGCCTCCTGACTCTGTCACAGTAAAGGTGTAACTGCCAGGGGACGTTATTTGAAATGTCACAAATGCGGTTACACCCAACTTATTGTAGACACCTGCATCATTGACCGAGCACACTTTTATGGGCGCGCCATTAATATTGGCTGTTTTATAAACAGGTAGACTTGAAGGTATTAAACCATCGTTGGTTTCATTGAGTCCGTTTTCTCCAGTACCATAAATCTGCTGATTATTGAGTAGGCTATCGATCCCATTTGCGGACTGAGATTGCATGTTCTTAAGTCTTTCGGCAAACGAATAGATAGTTGTAAAGTAGGGCTGATTGCGATAGCCGTCATCGCTTAACACAGAATAAATTGGGCCCAACCCAAGTGCTAAATTATCCTGAGCTTCAGAGTCATTATCATAGATATCATAGATGATTGATTGAACGGAATCCTCATTAAACCAACCGGCATTAGTGGCATTGTTATTGTTTATATTCATTGACCATCCAAATGACTGCTGAGAGCCAGAGCTATCGCGATAAAAAACATCATCAGTAATAATTGCCGAAATAGCGTTTCCCCAACCCTCACCGAAGGCAACGCGAAAATCGAGGCGGTCGGCCAAACCATGGGGTCCGCCTATTGAGTCGGCCCGAGATAGCTTATCTTCAAAATAATGTCCCCACTCGTGGATAATGATATGGCGATCATATTCATCGCTGTCTTCGTCTTCTTTACCTAAGATATAAATTGTGCCACTGGTATAGAAAGAAGTTCCAATATCACCCTCGGAATAATTTCCACTGGCAACACTATTATTGGGGCTCCAGCGAATTTCTAGTGGGGGAAAGTTAACTGATGTGTCTACGGCAGCAAATTTCTGCACAGTGTCATAAATAGCGTCGAGTATGGCAAAAGGGCCGGCAGCGCGGGTTTCTGAGTAGGCTGTACCATCCCAACCGGATGCCAAGTGAAAGTTCCTTTCTGAGCCATTTTCAGAACCAACAAATAACTCACCCTGTGTCACATACAGTGCATTACCATTTGTGTTGTCGGTGACTTTAACATCCCAATTAGCACCCTCTGTTTGAAGTAGTTGGGCAGACACGCGTATTCGCATTTGTATGCCCGGATTGGCATTTAACAAAAAGTTGCCGTCACTGTCAGTCACAGTAGATTCTAGTTGATTGCCATCTGCATCTATAGCTTCCACGACTATACCGCGAGCTGGTGAGACCACAGTATTTTCATAATCAAGTCCGTTGGTAACTGTATTAAACGGGACTAAATCAAACGTGACTTTGCCAACAATGCTGTTTTCAGTGGAAGCTACGTTAATAAAAACATTGTCCTGAGATTCAGCCCCCAGACTATCCACCACCGTTAAAGTAAACTCTAATTGCCCTGCATTATCTGGTGCAGTAAATGAGGCGATAGCTGAGTCAGCATTAGATAGGGCGACAGTTTCTCCAGATAGTTGCTCCCAGTTGAAGCTAACAATAGAGCCATTGTTGGCAGAGCCACTACCCGTCAAATTAACAACAGAAGAACCAAGTACGGTCTGATTCTCACCAGCTTCAACGTTGGGTGCTTGGTGAAGAATGATTATGATACTATCCGAGGCACTGGCACCGTCATTGTCTGTCACAGTGAGCATAAAGGAAAATTGAGTAACTGATGGGTTAGCGGGCATCTGAAATGAGGCACTAGCTGTATTTTCATCACTCAAATTTACACTATCACCAGCAGTCTGAGTCCAACTGAAGGTAGCTATGCTCCCGTCACTATCGGTGGCAATACCACTGAGATTGACTATGCTTGATGCCATGACAGTTTGATCCGCACCAGCACTTACACTGGGAGCTGTATTGGGAGTTAGGGGCTGTTGTGTATTGCTTGCGCTTCCACCTCCACCGCCTCCACAGGCTGTCAACACAACAGATGTAAGTAATAACCAAGTCTTGATATTACTTTTATAAATCATATCTTAGCCTTTTGCATTTACTACTACCTCACCATAAACCTTTTTTTTGGAGTTGCAAATGTGCAAACGGCCCATTTTGCGAAATACCTCTGTTAGATATTAGATCATATAAAGCCTATAGCTAGCATAAATAGTCGAGAAAATTGCGAGTGATAATAATGATATAGCTGTTACATCTTTAACAAGATACACTATTTATAAAGGGGTATTTACTCTGGGGTAAAATAGACAAATTAAAGACGTTACAGAATAAAAGGAGAAAAAATAGTGGTCGCAATAACAGAAATGGTCGATTATCAAGTAGAGAACAGCGTTGCCGTTATCACCGTAAATAATCCGCCAGTAAACGCACTAAGTCAGGGTGTTAGGCAAGGACTAATGGACGGTGTAGCTAAGGCGCAAGATGAGGCTGGTGTTGCAGCTATTGTGGTTATCTGCGAGGGCAGAACCTTTATCGCTGGTGCCGATATTACTGAGTTTGCCAATGGTCCCAAAGAGCCAGGTTTACATGCAGTTCTTGAACAAATGGATAATTCAGCTAAACCCATTGTTGCCGCTATCCATGGTACGGCGCTAGGCGGAGGCCTGGAAACAGCACTGTGCTGTAATTACCGTATTGCTACCGCAGATGCCAAGTGTGGTCTGCCCGAGGTAAATCTGGGTCTATTGCCTGGCGCTGGTGGTACTCAGAGACTACCCAGAGCCATAGGTGTTGAGAAGGCACTGGAAATGGTGACCACAGGCAAGCCAATATCTGCTGTGGAGGCGCAAAAACTTGGATTGATTGATCAGATTGTTGAGGCGGATTTGCGCGCAGAGGCTGTTGCCTATGCTGCGCAAATGGGCGCTTTAGAGACAACTCATCCAAGAGTGCGCGATAGTGAAGATAAACTCCAATCCGCCAGAGATAACCCAATGATATTTGAAATGGCTCGCTCTATGATCGCCAAAAGAGCGCGTAACTTTCTTGCGCCTGAATACAATATTCGATGCATTGAGGCTGCGGTAAATGAGCCTTTCGAACAGGGCCAAGTAACTGAAGCAAAACTGTTTATGGAATTGATGACGGGCCCGCAATCTAGGGCTCAGCAGTACTTTTTCTTTTCTGAGCGTCAAGCGGGTAAGGTTTCAGGTATTGATAAAAACACACCGATTCAATCTATTCAGAAAGTGGGTGTTATTGGCGCTGGCACCATGGGTGGTGGTATTGCTATGAATATGGCCAATGTGGGTATTCCTGTGACCATTATTGAAACCTCTCAAGAGGCGTTGGATCGTGGATTAGGTATTGTTCGCAAGAATTACCAGAATACGGCCAAAAAAGGTCGCATCAGTGAAGATGATGTTGAACAGCGTTGCAATCTGATTCAAGGCTCCCTGCAAATGGAAGATCTTGCTGATTGTGATCTGATTATTGAGGCGGTTTTCGAAAATATGGCGGTCAAAAAAGATATTTTCTCTCGTCTTGATGTAATCGCTAAACAGGGTGCTATTCTCGCTTCAAATACATCTGCCCTAGATCTCAATGAAATAGCCTCAGCCACCAGTCGTCCTGAGTGGGTGATTGGCTTACATTTCTTTTCTCCCGCCAATGTAATGAAGCTACTTGAAATTGTCCGAGGTGAAAAAACTTCAGATACTGTTATAGCAACCAGCATGGCGTTAGCTAAGCAAATTAAAAAAGTCGCTGTTTTAGTGGGTGTTTGCCACGGGTTTGTCGGAAATCGCATTTTGTTTATGCGGCAAATTGAAGCAGATCAAGTTGCACTTGAGGGCGCACCTATTGAGCAAATTGATAAAGTTTTGTATGACTTTGGCTTTCCCATGGGAGCATTCCAAATGGGCGACTTAGCTGGGCTTGATATAGGTTGGGATAAAGAAAACTCAAATGGAGCCAATGTTAAAGACCGTCTCTGTGAGTTAGGTCATTTTGGTCAAAAAAGTGGCCAGGGCTTCTACCAATATGATGACAAGCGCAACCCGTCACCCTCATCATTGACAGCTGAACTCTATAAGGAGTTTGCAGCTAAAGAGAACATTGAGCGACGTGAGATTTCTAATGAAGAAATTTTAGAGCGCTGTCTGTTACCAATGATCAATGAGGGAGCCAAGATTATTGAGGAAGGTATTGCTCAGCGCGCCAGTGATATAGATGTGGTCTATGTCTATGGTTATGGGTGGCCAGTCTACCGAGGGGGCCCTATGCACTATGCCAATAGCCTTGGATTGGATAAGGTACTTGAAAGAATCCGCCACTATCATCAGACAACTGGCAATGACTTTTGGAAACCCAGTTCACTGCTGGTTTCCCTTGCAGAAAAGGGAGAGAAATTTAGTTAATGGATAACTAACGCAAGCCTAATTAGTTTAACAGGCAAAAAAAGGGCTCCCCTAAACCGTGGGAGCCCTTTTTTTATTTCTTGAATTGGTTTAACTAGGCAATTTCAAAAAGACCTGCAGCACCCATACCGCCACCAACACACATGGTGATAACCACATATTTAACACCGCGGCGCTTGCCCTCAATAAGTGCATGGCCAATCATTCTTGATCCACTCATACCATAGGGATGGCCTATGGCAATAGCGCCGCCATCCACGTTGAGCTTATCATTATCAATCCCCAACACATCCCGGCAGTGCAATACCTGTACCGCAAAGGCCTCATTAAGTTCCCATAGGCCAATATCATCAATCGATAGTCCATGTTGCTTAAGTAATTTGGGAACAGCAAATACTGGGCCTATACCCATTTCATCAGGCTCACAGCCAGCAACGGCTATACCTCGATAAATGCCCAAGGGTTCCAGCCCCTGTTGCTCTGCTAATTTGGCATCCATAACGACTTGTGCCGATGAGCCATCAGAGAGCTGTGATGCATTACCAGCGGTTATGGTTCCTCCTTCAACCACCGTTTTTAAACCAGCCAAGCCGTCCGCAGTAGTAGCGCGTACGCCTTCATCAGCGGATACGGTTACTTCTTCTTCCATGCTTTCGCCAGTCTCTTTATTGACATGTATTTTTGAGCAGGTTACATCTACTAATTCGTCTGCATAGCGGCCGGCCTCATAAGCTGCCGCTGTTCGCTCCTGTGACTGCAAGCCATATTCATCCATAGCATCACGGGAAATATTGTAGCGTTGGGCAACAACCTCAGCCGTCTGCAACATAGGCATATGAATATGGGGATGCATTGCCATTAGCTCTGGGTCCGCAGCTCGGTGCATATTCATTTTTTCATTTTGTACCAGTGAGATAGAATCCAGACCGCCGCCAATCACACAGCTCATGCCATCCTCCGTGATTTGTTTAGCTGCAGTGGCTACAGCCATCAGGCCAGAGGAGCACTGACGGTCGATAGTCATGCCAGACACGGTAACAGGTAGACCGGCACGGAGAGCAATTTGACGGGCAATATTTATACCTGTGGTACCCTGAGGTAGTGCACAGCCCATAATGACATCATCAATTATGCCAGAGTCTATCCCAGCCCTTTCAACCGCCGCTTTAACCGACGCAGCTCCAAGGCTTGCCCCTGCTAGATTGTTAAACCCACCACGGTAGGCTTTGCCGATTGGTGTTCTTGCTGTGGATACAACGACTGCTTCTTTCATTATTATCTCCTTGTAGGCCCAAGCTCTTATTGGGTTATGAATATTGTTTTTCTTAAGGGAAGTGACGTTACCGAATATAACTTGGGTTGTCTATTAAATGACCACGTAGTCTCAGAAATAGCTAATTATGGTATGCTCCAAAAAAACAATTGGGGTTAATCCATGAAAGCTAATCTGGCTAAGACATTAGAGGTGCGCAAGGACAATTGGGCTCAGACAAGGGTTACGTGTTCTCCTTTAGAGACTGACTTGGCAGACAATGAAGTTCTTTTCAGAATTGATCGTATGGCTCTCACCTCAAATAATATTTCCTACGCCTCATCAGGTGACCTTCTGGCTTATTGGGCGTTTTTTCCTGCGGCCGACGGTTGGGGCAGAATTCCAGGTATGGGCTGGGCTGAGGTTATTGAGTCCAAGCATCCAGATGTTAAGGTGGGAGAGCGAGTTTGGGGCTTTTTCCCATTTGCCAGCCACCACAAAATTCTCGCAGGTAAGGCTGATAATATTGGCTTCAAAGATATTTCACAGCATCGTCTTAACCATCCCTCAGTATATGTGCAGTTTGATAGAGCTGCCGCTTTTACAGTTTATGAGCCAGCCAGAGAGGACCAAGATATATTGTTGCGTGGTCTCTATACCACCTCTTGGCTGGTGGAGGACTTTCTAACTACAAATGAATTATTTGGCGCGCAGGATTGTCTTATTACCAGCGCCTCTAGCAAGACCAGTATTGCATTGGCTCACTCAGTTAAGAAAAGAGGCAGCTTAAAAAGTATCGGTATTACCTCTGCTAGAAACAAAATATTCTGTGAAAGTTTAGGCTGCTATGATCACCTCATCACCTATGATCAGCTAGATAAACTCGATGCTAGCAGACGGGTGGTTATGGTTGATATGGCTGGAAGTGCTTCAGTGATTGCATCTATTCATCATCATTTTAGAGAAAATATGGTCTATTCTTGTCTAATTGGTGCGACACACCATGATCAAGTTGGATCAGTTAAAGGCTTGCCTGGAGCCAAACCTGAATTCTTTTTCGCCCCCACTCATATGCAACAACGCAGTCGACAATTGGGGATTGAACTCTACAGTGGAATGTTAGTTTCGGACTATGCTGAATTTAGGCTGTTTTGTGATCAGTGGTTAACCGTAAAGAGGTCAGACGGCGAAGAGGCTGTTACAGCAACATACCAACGGGTGCTTGCTGGCTCTGTAGAACCTAACACAGGCCATGTTGTATCGTTTTGCTTAGACTGAAAAATTGACCCACCTAAATAAAACACTAAAGCTAAATTACCAGTCACTCGACCCTATACCTAAGCCGGACTTTTTATTCGTTTGAAGATGAGAAAAGAGGCTAATAGAAAGAAGCTAATAGTTAGTATAAGTCTGGCAAATATTCAAATTTGTGATTATCAGTTATTATCAAAATCATAGAGGCTGTTGGGTTGTCTTATTAATAAGATGCCTTGCAAGTGAATTGTTTTGTACCTGAGTTGTCTTAAACAGGCGCCGACAGGATTGTTACATATGCTACTAGTTATAAAAACACTGAGTGCGCTGTTTGTAATGCAGTTGTTTACCTTTGATGGTGTTGGTTCGTGGTATTTGTTAAAAGGGTAGTTTGGCTTTTTGTATTAAAGGAGTTTATCAATGATCGGAATGGATCCCCAGACAGAGAGTTTGCCGTCAAAGGCGGTGCGCTGGGTTAAAAAAATAGCTGATATATGCAAACCAGATGATATCTACTGGTGCGATGGTAGCTC
>CAXRJI010000079.1:0-6669 GCA_964231105.1 Porticoccaceae bacterium | reverse complement strand
TTGGTGCTTTAACTGCAGGCGCTATGTTGCCAGCCACTGCTTGGTCTAATTCCCTAAACGCCACTCAACCAATTAATCTTGGTAAAAATCGCTACCCACCAGCATTAAAGGGCTTGCGGGGTAATCATCCGGGTTCTTTTGAAGTTATGCATCAAGTCGCCCGATATGGAAAGCGAGACTGGGGGACAGTCACTCACACAGACTCTCAACAGTATGATCTAGTAATTGTCGGTGCAGGTATTAGTGGCCTTTCTGCAGCCTATTTCTACCTTAAGGAAAAGCCCAATGCGCGTATATTGCTGTTAGATAATCATGACGATTTTGGCGGCCATGCTAAGCGCAATGAGTTTGATGTGGATGGACGCAAGCTAATTGGCTACGGAGGCGCACAGACTATGCAAGAGCCCTCTGGCTATCCGCGTATAGTTAAGCGCATGCTAAAAGACTTGGGAGTCAACTTTAAGGCTTTTAATAAGGCCTATGATCAAAATTTCTATAAGCGTCATAAATTATCAGGTGGTATCTATTTTAATCGTGAGCAGTGGGGGACTGAAACAACCCTAAATTTCGATGTGGCCAATTTTACAGATTGGTTGCCTCTTGCTACATCACCGCTTATCAGCACTGATGCTGTTAGTCGTATGCCCATCAGCGATGGAGCTAAAAAGCAGTTATTAAGTCTTTTATCCACTAAGGAAGATCAGTTACCTCATATACCTGTCAGAGAAAAGTGGGATTACCTCTACAGTATTAGTTATCGCGATTTTTTGGACAAGCATATGGGTATTACCGAGCAGGAAGTCTTTGATATTTTTCAAGACCTGACCACTGATTCTGGGGTAGGTATTGATGCTGTCGATGCCGCCAGTGCCATGTGGGGTGCTGGATTGCCAGGCTGGGATGCTGCGGGATTGCCTGATGTCGAGCCAGACGAACCTTATATCCATCATTATCCCGATGGCAATGCAGCAGTAGCGCGTCAATTGGTGCGGCGAATGATTCCTGAGGTTGCTTCAGGAACCACGATGGAAGATTTGGTGACTGCGCAGTTTGATTATTCAAAATTAGATAATTCTGACTCAGATGTTCGTATTCGATTAGATAGCACAGTGGTTGAGGTGCGTCACTTGGGTGATAAGAGCAGTGCAGATAGGGTCACAGTGACCTATTTTCGCCAGGGTCAAGCCGAGCGTGTTACAGCAGGTGCGGTAATTATGGCCTGCAATAACGCAGCTATTCCTGCTATTTGCCCTGAGCTGCCAGCGTATCAGCGTGAGGCTTTGGCGTTTCAGGTCAAGGTTCCGATACTGTATACCAATGTTGCCTTGCGAAATTGGCAGGCATGGAAAAATTTAGGTATTGGTGCGGTTGTTTGTCCTGGTAGCTATCATATTAATGCGTCATTGGATTTCCCAGTAAGTTATGGAGACTACAAGTTTGCCAGTGGTCCTGATGATCCGATTGTGGTTCATATGGAGCGCTTTCCCCATCGCTCCAATCAAGGTTTAACGCCTAAAGAGCAGTATCGGCTGGGCCGCCATGAATTGGCCATGACAAGCTTTGAAACCATAGAGCGCAATGTGCGTTCACAACTGGCAGGTATGTTGGGAGAAGGGGGTTTTGATCCCTCAAGGGATATTGCAGGCATCACGGTTAACCGTTGGGCGCATGGCTATGCCTACTGGTATCGTTCTCTGTATGATAATGAGTACGATGATTACAATGACCCTCGCTATCCCCATATTATTGGGCGCAAACCCTATGGTCGGATTGCCATCGCTAATTCTGATTCGGCTGCCACTGCTATGATGGAGGCGGCCATTGAACAGGGTCATCGCGCTGTCACAGAGATTTTGTGATCATTGACTCATTCTAAGAAATTAATTAATGTCCTAAATAGAGTTTACCTTTAGATAGAGATTAAAAGATGGATATTGGGGTTCCTTTAAGAGATCTTGGCGATATTGACAGCAGTGCACTGCAGGAAGCTATCTTAGCCGTTGATGATCAAGTTTGGCTGGAAAATGATTACCGCCAAAAAGCTTACGATGTGCATTATCAGACTCAGTCGTTAATGATGCTATTTGTCGAGACTGATGGGTGGCCAACGATTGAGGTCAGCAAACATTCGGGCTGGGATATTATGTCCCAGGCCGCGCTGCCTCTAATGAAGTCAATCCTTGATCAATTCTATCCACCCGGTGGTACCGTTATACGTGCTGTCGCGGCAAAACTTGTGCCCGGGGGTATTATAACCCCGCACTTTGACAAGCATCCGTCATTTCATAATGGGCACCGAATTCACATCCCTATCACCACAAACCCTCGTGTGCGTTTTATGATTGATGGCAGGCCCTACCAATTTCAGGTTGGCAAGGCTTATGAGCTAAATAATCAAAAACAACACAGTGTGATGAATAAAGGTAAGGAAGATAGAATCACCTTTATTTTTGATTATGTGCCTGCGGAGAGAATGCAGAAGATTAATGCCAGTGGTGATGGACTGAATCTAGGCCTGTGATTTGTTTCTCTTTTTGAGCGCACTCTCAGAGCGCATCATTAGCCAGTAAGCGATAATAATACCCAAGCTAACAATACCAATAATAAGCGTGGCTAGGGCGTTGATATCCGGCGTGACGCCCAACTTAATTTTAGAAAATATTAGCATTGGCAAGGTGCTAGCGCCTGCCCCAGAGGTAAAGCTCGCTATAACTAAATCGTCCAAAGAGAGGGTAAAGGCTAACAGCCACCCTGAAATCATACTGGGTGCTATTATAGGTAGCGTGATATCTCGTGCTACCTGAAAGGGGTTTGCGCCTAAATCCATTGCGGCTTCTTCCATAGATCGGTCCATCTGGGTCAGTCTAGATTGCACAATAACCGCAACATAGGCCATAGAAAAGGTAATATGAGCTAGGGTGATGGTATTGGCACCGCGAGCACTGGGCCAGCCAATTATTTGCTCCAAGCTTACAAACAGCATCAGCAGGGATAGGCCGGTAATAACCTCTGGCATAACCAGTGGTGCTGCAATTAGGCCGGTAAATAGCATGTGCCCCTTATAGCGCCCCATTCTAGCCAGTGCTAATCCAGCGAGAGTTCCCAAAATCGTGGCAAAGGTGGCGCTGACAGCGGCAATTCTCAAACTTAGAAGTGCCGATTCTATAATTTGATCATTTTGAATCAGCGCTACATACCATCGGCCAGAAAATCCGCCCCAAACAGTAGCCAACGATGAGTCGTTAAAGGAAAAAGCGACAAGTAGCACAATGGGCACATAGAGAAAGGCAAAACCAAAGCACAGCGCTGTAATAATAAGCGTTGATCTATTTCTCATGGTCTTTTCTCACGGTCTCTTCTCATGGTGTCTGGTCCTGTTGAGTGCGTTGGAACAACATAATGGGCACCACTAGAATAATTAACAGAACCGTTGCCACTGCCGAGGCCAGAGGCCAGTCTCGATTAATAAAGAATTCATCAAATAGGGTGCGCCCTATCATTAAGGAGTCCATACCGCCCAACAGTGAGGGAATAACGTACTCGCCGATCGCGGGTATAAAAACTAACATACACCCGGCGATAATGCCGGGCATGGATAGAGGTAGGGTGATGTTAATAAAGCTGTGCCATGGGGTAGCGCCTAAATCGGCTGCAGCATCTCGAAGATCCCTATCCATTTTCTGCAATGATACATAGAGGGGCAAGATCATAAAGGGAATATAGGTGTAGACAATACCCAAATAGACGGCGGCGTCTGTATAGAGAAATTGTACTGGTGATTCGATAAGGCCAATTTTTAGGAGCAGATTATTTACAAGGCCATTTTTTCCCAGCAGCCCAATCCATGCATAGACTCTTAATAAAAATGATGTCCAGAAGGGCAAAATAACTAACATTAATAAGATATTGCGAGTTCTAGGTTTGGCTCGCGCTATGCCGTAAGCCATCGGATAACCTATAAATAGGCAGATGACTGTGGAGATAAACGCTATTTTTATAGATTTTAAATAGCTAAACCAATACAGATTATCTTCGGTTAAAAAGCGGTAATTATCCAGAGTTGCAGTTAGCCAAGTTTGTGCGTCGCGCTTGAAATCAAACAATGCCGTAAAAGGCGGTTGTCCGACTATTGGATCAGCAAAGCTTATTTTAAAAACAATAGCAAAAGGAATTAAAAAGAAAATAAGCATCCACAGGTAGGGCAGGCTGATCACGACTGATCGCCACAGCTTATCCTGTCTTTTAAGCGGATTTATTGCACTTGTTAGGGCAGTTTTTGTAGTCACTGTGTAAGCACCAGACTGCAGTTAGACTGCCACGACAAAAATACCTCATCGTCCCACTCAATGGCGAGTTGCTCAGAGCGCTGATAATTTTGCGCGCCAACCTGAATAACTTGTCCATAATGGGTGCGCACACGATAAATAGAGCGGTTGCCATAGTAGGCAAGATCTTCCACAACGCCTTTAATAACAACTTGATTATCACCTTGCGGGCAATGTTGGCTAATACTAATTTTTTCCGGGCGAACACCCACTGTGATCTTGTCACCAGATTTGTGTTTACTGTTGCTGATAAGGCTTAATTTATCCCCTGTTTTGCTTATTTGTGCAGTAATCAGGGTATCACCGTCTGCTGTGGTGGTTTGTACGCTAGAAATCTCAGCCTCAAACAGATTTACTGTGCCAAAAAATTCTGCAATATAGCGATTACAAGGGGATTCATAGACCTGAGCTGGCGTTCCTAATTGAATAAATTGCCCATCTTTCATAACAGCGAGTCGAGACGATAGGGTCATTGCCTCTTCTTGGTCATGGGTTACCACAACAAAGGTTGTGCCCAGTTTATATTGAATATTGATTAACTCGAACTGGGTTTGTTCGCGTAACTTTTTATCCAGAGCAGCCAAAGGTTCATCAAGCAATAACACCTTAGGGCGTTTGATCAGCGCACGTGCTAGCGCAACTCGTTGTCTTTGACCACCTGAAAGCTGATTGGGTTTGCGCTTACTCAGTTCACTGAGTTGCACCAACTCCAGCATTTCTTGAACCCGTTGTTTTATCTCGTCTTTGGCTACTTTTTCCTTGGTAAGACCGTAGCCCACATTTTGTTCTACCGTCATATGTGGGAATACGGCGTAGGATTGGAACATCATGTTTACGGGTCGCTCATAAGGTGGAATATGAGTCATATCCACGCCATCAATAATGATCTGCCCAGAACTGGGTGTCTCTAAGCCAGCTAGCATGCGCAACAGGGTAGATTTGCCGCATCCAGAGCTACCAAGGATAGTAAATAATTCCCCTTGGTAGATATCTAGATTGACAGCATCAACTGCATTAAAAGTGTCAAATTGTTTGCTTAGGCCTTTTATTTGAATATAAGGTTTGGCTTTGGGGTCAAGCCAAGGGGTATCAGCAAAGTCCTTTTCCAATGCTTTTGGGTTTTCTTTGTTGGACTGTGTTGATGATGTATCTGCCATAGATAGATATTCCTATAAGCCTGTTTTAACACGCGTCCAAGTTCTGGAGCGCAGGCGTTCAAGTTTTGGAACTAAAACTTCTGTAGTCTGCAGCAGTTCCAGTGTTTCAGGATCGGGATAAATGGCGATATCACCGGTCATTTCTGGATCCACATAGGGTGTTGCAGATCGATTGGCATTAGCATACCCGATATAATTACTGGCGGCCGCTATTACCTGAGGGCGCAATAAATAGTCTATAAAGAGGTAGGCATTTTCTTGATGGGGTGCGTCACTGGGAATGTAAACATTATCGACCCATAAAATGGACCCCTCTTGAGGGATACTATAAGCCAGATCTATGTCTACACCAGCTGCAGCAGCCCGTGATGAGGCTATTGAATAGTCACCCGACCAACTCATGGCGATACATACCTCCTCGCTGGGCAAATCAAGAAGCATTTTTGTTGAGCTAAAGTACTTAATATAGGGGCGAACAGCCTTGAGTAAAGTTTCTGCCTCTTGCAGATGTTGTTTATCTACAGAGTTGGCGGGATAACCCAGATAAATCATTGCTAATGCAACAACAGTTTGTGGATCATCTAAAAAAGATACCCCGCAATCGGCAAACTTTGAAATAATTTTTGGATCAAAAATTAGTCGCGCACTATCAACAGGTGCGTTTGCCATACGTTGCTTAATCATTTCCACATTGTATGTCACACCTGTGGTACCCCACATATAGGGCACCCCCTGCATACCATTGGAGTAATGCTGTTTGATCATGTCCACAAGCTGCTGGTCTATATGATGCCAGTTGCTTAATCGACTGTAGTCTATGGGGTGATAGATGCCCACAGGATGCAGTCGCGAAGAGCCCGATGCAGAATGAATCACAACATCATAGCCACTGCGGCCAGTCATCAATTTAATATCTACTACTTCGCTGGCATCATAGATATCGTAATTCACTTCAATACCAAATTCCTTTTCGAAATCTAACAGTATTTGTGGATCAATATAATCTGCCCAGTTATAGATATTGAGTATCTTTTCAGAGTTGTGATTTGGTTTAGAGCCCTGCGCACTGGATTCAGCAACTGCCGCCATTACCATGCCCAACGTTAGCAAGCCTACTGTTAGCATACCTACTAAAAAGTGGGTTACAAATAGGCGCCTGTAAAAAATTATCGCGGATTCAGTACCTA
>CAXRJI010000078.1:0-7199 GCA_964231105.1 Porticoccaceae bacterium | reverse complement strand
GCACCACCCAGTGCTTGGCAGCGCTTACCGTTGGCATTGGCTGTGGTGTAGATATACTCGGCGATCGGTGTCGAACCAACAAAGCTGACTGCTTTGATGCGCTTATCATAAAGCAGGGTATCCACGGCTTCTTTGTCACCGTTAACCACATTCATTACACCATCGGGTAATCCTGCTTGTTTAAGCAGTTCAGCGATAAAGAGTGTTGAGCTAGGGTCTCGCTCCGAGGGTTTTAAAACAAAGCAGTTACCACACACAATCGCCATGGGATACATCCATAGAGGAACCATAGCCGGAAAATTAAAGGGTGTAATACCAGCCACAACCCCTAAGGGTTGAAATTCACTCCAGGAGTCAATGCCGGCCGCTACGTTTTTGCTGTGTTCACCTTTTAGAAATTCGGGTGCACAACAGGCATACTCGACATTTTCAATACCGCGCTGCAATTCTCCGGCAGCATCATGCATTATTTTTCCATGTTCCTCACCGATCATGGCACAAATTTTATCTGCATTTTGTTCCAGCAAGTCTTTAAACTTAAACATCACTCGGGCACGTTTAATCGGCGGGGTATTTCGCCACTCCGGATAAGCTGCCTCGGCTGCAGAGATGGCTTCCTCAACAGTTTTTTTCGAGGCCAGAGCTACCTGCTTGCTGACTTCGCCAGTTGAGGGATTAAAAACATCCTGAGTTCGCGTCGCGTCAGTGCTAATTTGACCATTAATCAGATGTCCTACAATTGCCATGTCAGATACCTCGGGGTAGTAACAGAGTCACCGCAGCAATATGGTATAAATTTAAGTGCCACTATTACTAGGGTGATTAAAAATTTGAGCGATTATACATGTCAGTTTTCTTAAAAATCTTCCATTTTCTCACTTTTTTTGCATTGATTTTTTTAATAAAAATTTACTGCAAACCGCCACTGATTGTCCTCTGACTGTCTGCTGATTGTTTGTTGATTGCCTGCTAACTAGGGAGTTGGTAACAGATTGACCCAAACATAACTCTTTTATTCATTAAAAATGCTATGTTAATCTAGACCTAGATATGGAAGTTTCGCTTTATAGGGGTAGGTGAATTACCTACATATAAAAGTACGTTGCACAGGGAGTTGCAGCTATGAAAAAGGATTACAATATAAGCCCAGAGGAAATGTCAGCTTTATTTCCTCAGTATGAAGTCACGGAGTTGAATTGGTTGCGGGTCAGAAGGCGTATAGCAATGCGCACGCTGATTATTGTGACACTCTATCTTGCCCGGGCAGTTATCTTATTTTTTACCCCCGAATACCATCTTTATGCCTTATTTTATGCCTCTGATATGGGGCAGCAGTTTGTATCGAATATAGTAACTTTCCGCGTAATTTTATTGATTGTAATTTTGATTGTTTATCTCTACGCTGTTGGCTATAACCTTTACTTGCGGACTGTATCTGTAGCAGTAATTTGTGTGTTATTTGCATTGTTGTGGAGTGATCTTGAAACGTTTATTTTTTACTCCAAGGGTGGATTGAAGTGGTACTTTGTCTCACAATTAGGTATGCGAATATTCGGACTGTACCTACTGTTTAAGAACTATCTTGAAATACGACAATAAAAGGTAAGCCATGCTTTTTTCACGTTGTCTCATTTTAAGTTGTTGCCTACTGGCTATCGGTTGTTCCACTTATCAACCGGCGCGGGTTAGCAATGTGTGTGATATTTTTTGGGGTGAAACTGATTGGTACAAAGAGGCTGTGAAATCTAATAAACGCTGGGGCACACCAATTCATATAATGATGGCGATTATTAACCAAGAGTCCAGCTTCCGTGCCAAAGTTCGACCCAAACGCCCTAAGTTTTTATTTATTCCATTACCCCGCAGATCATCGGCCTATGGCTATGCCCAAGCCCAAGATCCAGCGTGGAACGACTACCGCAATGAGACGGGCAACTGGTGGCATGATCGCGATGATTTTGGTGACGCCATTTATTTTGTTGGCTGGTACACAAATAAAAGTGCTAAGAGGTTGGGAATCTCCAAATGGGACCCCTATAAGCAATATTTGGCTTACCATGAGGGATGGGGTGGTTACTCTCGTGGAAGTTTTAAGAAAAAACCTCAACTTTTGCAGGTTGCAAAAAAAGTGCAAAAACAAGCTGCAACCTACGGTGCGCAACTAAAAAAATGCAGTCCTAAATTAGATAAAGCAACAAAAGGCTGGTTCTAGCGAAAAACGAATTTTATTAGATTGCATCTATCGAATAGCCCGTTGCGTAATTAAAACAACAATAATAATCGGGTTTACATGTCTAAAAACTATTTTGATATTGTGATAATCGGTGCAGGCCTTTCTGGAATAGGTGGCGCCTGCCATATTGCTCGGCAAATGCCGGAAAAAAGCTATACTATTTTGGAAAGCCGCGGTGCTATGGGTGGCACCTGGGATTTGTTCCGTTACCCGGGCATTCGCTCCGATTCTGATATGCATACCCTTGGTTATAGTTTTAAGCCGTGGAAACACCAAAAGGCTATTGCTGATGGCCCCTCAATTCTCAGTTATATCAATGAAACCGCCCAGGAGTATGGAGTAGATCAACATATCCAATATCATCAAAGAGTCACTAAAATAAGCTGGAGTAAAGCCACATCTCTGTGGACACTAACAATCTCCAGTAATGATCAACTCTCGGAAATAACCTGTCGCGTAATATATAGTTGCACCGGTTACTATCGATATGACAAAGGCTATACACCAGAATTTGATGGTGTGGAAAATTTTCAGGGTCAGTTTATACACCCGCAGCACTGGCCTGAGCAGCTAGACTATGCAGGTAAAAAGGTGGTAGTTATTGGCAGTGGTGCTACAGCGGTCACTGTGGTACCAGCTATGGCACAAACGGCAGGTCATGTCACCATGTTGCAGCGCTCACCCACTTATGTGTTGTCTCGCCCAGATACTGATACTGCCTCACTAACAATGCGAAAATATTTGCCAGAGCAGTTGGCCTACACACTTACACGCTGGAAAAATGTCACCCTACAGGCCCTGACCTTTGGCCTAAGTCGTCGTTGGCCCAAGGCAATAAAGCGTCTGCTTTTGAGATGGACACGGAAGGAACTGGGCGATGACTTTGATGTTGATACGCACTTTAACCCTCATTACAAGCCTTGGGATCAGCGCCTTTGTCTGGTTCCTAATAGTGATCTTTTTACTGCACTGCGTGAGGGTTCAGCCTCTGTTGTGACCGATCATATAAAAACCTTTACCAAAGATGGCATTGAACTGCAGTCAGGCGATCATTTGCCTGCAGATATTGTTGTATCTGCCACCGGTTTAGAGTTGCTGGCATTAGGTGGTATGGAAGTGGAAGTGGATGGTCAACTTATTGACTTAAAGGATACGGTTGGTTATCGCGGTATGATGTTAACTGATATCCCCAATTTTATTATTGCCACGGGTTACACTAATGCCTCTTGGACCCTAAAGTGTGACTTAACCAGTGAGTATCTATGTCGCATTGTTAAGCATATGGATAAGCAAAACTATCATTACTGCATGCCCAGAAATACTGATGATTCTATGCAGTTGGTCGATTTTATCGATTTGCGTGCGGGCTATATTGATCGCGCAATGAAGGATTTTCCCAAACAAGGAAGTCATTCGCCCTTTAAGCTTTATCAAAATTATCTGCTAGATATTCTCAGTCTGCGCTATGGTTCCTTAAAGGACAAGGCGCTAGAGTACGGAAGGGCATCTATCCATTAAATGGGTTTGTATGGGTACATGCCATGCAAATTATCTGCTACCTTTACAGTCGAGCCGCAACTTTTGCTGCACTGGGGGTATTTAATTGGTCTTATTAGCCACTTATATTTTTCTAGCACTGGGAGTTTCCTTTCTATGTTCTCTGTTAGAGGCAACCTTGTTGTCGCTAACGCCAACCTATTTGGCAAGTCTTGAGGAAAAACGTCCAAAAGTAGGTGCTCTATGGCGCACGTTTAAACAGGATGTTGATAAGCCCCTAGCGGCCATTTTGTCGCTCAATACCATTGCTCACACTGTAGGTGCCGCCGGAGCTGGTGCTCAGGCAACGCTGTTATTTGGCGAGGTGTACTTTGGTATTATTTCTGCGGTTTTGACCCTAATGATTTTGGTCTTTTCAGAAATTATCCCTAAAACACTGGGTGCTCGTTATTGGCAACAATTAGCCCCTGTATGTGCTTATATTTTACGCTGGGTGCAATGGGCCATGTACCCTTTGGTTGTGGGTGCTAAAAGTTTAACTGGATGGATCTCCAATGATGAAGAGACCAAAACCCTGTCAAGGGAAGACTTTTTCACATTAGCAAAGCTAGGTCATCAAGAGGGCGTTATTGACGAGGATGAAGCTAATGCTATCAGTGCGCTTCTGGCTTTTAGGGGTTTAGTTGCCAAGGATGTTATGACCCCACGTACTGTTATTGCGTCATTGCCAGCCGATATGCGTGTTGGTGATATCTCACCAACTGATCCATCCATACGTTTTTCTAGGATTCCAATTTTCTCCGATCAAGATGATGACTTTATTGGTTTTGTGCGTAAGGACGAAATCTATAGAGAGGTAGCACAAAACCGTCCTGAGACTGTTTTAGCTGATCTTAAGTACAGTTTTTTAAGCGTATTGGATACTAAGCCCCTATCAGAACTAATGCAAAAAATGGTTGATGAAAGGGTGCCAATCAGTCTTATTATCAGTGAATACGGTGATTCACTGGGTATTGCGACCATGGAGGATTTAGTTGAAACCATGCTCGGTATCGAGATAGTCGATGAGTCAGATAGCCATGTTGATATGCAAGAGCGGGCCCGCCAACTGTGGGAGATACGCGCTAAGGCGGCTGGGATTGATTTAGATGAAAAACTGGAAAAGAATTCAGAATAATGAGCCTATTGTATAAGTTGCCCACTCCATCCCAGTGGTGGCTTATTTATTTTAAACACTAAAATACTTTATGCCTGCGTGAAAAAAGACTTGTTAATCAGAGTCTACTAATCACCACCACATCCACCACTGCATCCGTGAGCCCCATCATTTCCACCGCACCCCCCTAATCCACAGTTACTCGGGTCTGTTCCTGTTGCTGAACAGCCAAAACTACTTGATGCACCATAATAACCTCCACCACCACAACTGCCTCTTGCATTGTTATTTTTTTGTTTTTGAACTAATACAGAGGGTTCATAGCTGAACCCATCTTTAACACCAAGCTTTTTATCAATTCCAAAAATAGCCGGTAAGTCGGAAGTGTCGACAGGATTCAGTTCGGAGCGGTGACAGGCAATACGCCATGCGTTTTGAATGGCTGTTTCGAGAGAGGTGCCATCAGACATGGCCGACGAGGGTGTATGGTGCAAAAATTTCCCCAAAGCTTTTTTGCAAAACTCAGCATAATCTTTAGTAAACAGAATAAACTCATGCCATGCTTCGTCGACAATT
Organism: Porticoccaceae bacterium; assembly: GCA_964231105.1. Classification (GTDB taxonomy): domain Bacteria; phylum Pseudomonadota; class Gammaproteobacteria; order Pseudomonadales; family Porticoccaceae; genus HTCC2207. Next base: position 1,737 of record CAXRJI010000078.1, on the reverse strand, counting down.
TTTGACGGCATGCCCACACACAAAATTTCTTTTTCCTTTTTTATGCTTGCACTGCCTGCGGCGCCAATTGTGGCAATACTGCACATATGGAAATATTCTTTAAGTAATTCAAGTACTTCATCTATTTCTGTATCTGAGAGATGGCCATATTTTGTTTTAATATTCTGCATTATGCCCTGGGGAAAAGTATAATTATCGATAAATTCCCCTGAGGCTTGAGATGCTTCTCTTGCCGATCTTATTCTGGGCTGAATAAATTCTCTGCGCTCATAATTAGAATGCCAAAGATAAAACAATGACCCTATGCCAATGGTAAGAACTATTCCCATTGGTTCACCCTTTAAAAGGAAAATTATTAGGGCACATATAGGGATTAAAGCGATGCCTACTTTCCATTTAGTTCGTGCAAAGGAATGTCTTTTTACCCAATACTCTTGTGAATCAATACTATGCATGCATTTATAGTATGCGTTGTGTTGTGTAATAGCAATTAAGATCACTAGCTTGCTAATTTGATGTTTGTAGGATGTATCTATGGAAGATTACTCGCAGCAAGCCACTTACCCTGTTGTAGTCGCCATCGCTTTGCTCTGGCGCTGTCTTGCGCTTGGGCACTCGGCTCGAACTAGGAGTTCAAATCAGATCTCCAGCTAGCACAAATAAAAACCCCCAGCCGCTGGCTGAGGGTTAATTGTATGGCGCACCCGGAGAGATTCGAACTCCCGACCAAGTGGTTCGAAGCCACCTACTCTATCCAGCTGAGCTACGGGTGCGTGGGAGTATAGTTTAACCTATATTTAGGTCGTTAGTGTTAGCGCTCTATTGTCAGCGCTCTAGGTACTGCAGTTTATCTGCCACGCCGTCCCATTCTGCTGAGTCGGGGGCAGGGTCTTTTTGTTCAGGAATATTGGGCCATACATCGGCTAATTCGGCATTTAATTCCAAGAACACTTCTTGACCCTCAGGTATCTCGTCTTCGGCATAAATGGCCTCTGCGGGACACTCCGGTTCACATAGCGCACAGTCGATGCACTCATCGGGATGAATCACAAGAAAATTTGGGCCTTCATAAAAGCAATCCACGGGACAGACTTCCACACAGTCTGTGTATTTGCATTTAATACAATTTTCTCCAACGATAAAGGTCATGGATCAGTCTCTTTTGTTTGCTGTGATTTTGGTGGCTATATAAGCGACCACAGAATTTTTGCGGCGGCATTATAGCAGGAACAATCAGTCTGTGAATGCCACTTTGTGCCTAATTTTACGTGTGAACAAACAAATGGATTGAAAGAGCAGAATTTTCACATCAGAAACCACCCAATTTGATATCAAATAGATTGTTGTGGGTTGACCGCAGTTGTTGTTGGTCTGTGCTAATGTCAATTTGGTAGCTTAATAAAACAGCTCTTTATATTTAAAGAATGCACATAAGTTAATGGTTAATAAGGTAAAAAGAATGACTTTTTCTATTACAGGGACAGTAAAATTTAATTCAGGATCAATTAAGCCGCCTAGGGTTGGGCTTTTATCAAAAATACTAATCACAATAAGTCTTGTGATGTTTGCAAATGTCACTCAGGTACTCGCACTAAGTCCACCGCCACCAGAACCCCCGACTTTAACGGTAAGTGTCAATCAGGCACAAACTACCCTCACACTTAACTGGGTGGCAGCTAATGACGCTGAATACTACATTATCGATGGTTATCTAGGCGGTGCTTGGCGTGAATTAGG
>CAXRJI010000077.1:0-3840 GCA_964231105.1 Porticoccaceae bacterium | reverse complement strand
TAAATATGGATTTCAAAAAATATAAGTTTAAGCCTAAGGGAGGCCAATCGGAGTAAATAATGAGTAACTATGTAGTACTAAGTCCCACTATCCATAAAGATGTTAAAGTGATTACCCAGCGCAGTGCTGATTATGGCGATGCTGTTAAATATGCCATGACATTTCCACTAGAGTTTAGAAATATCCAAGCTTGTTATCCGATCTTTTTTTCTAAGAGTAATGAAACGGGTGAATTTTTTCCCATCGCACTATTTGGATTTGAAGATCAAGAAAATCTTTTTCTTGGAGATGATGGCTGGGATGCCCCGTATATTCCAATGATGGTTCAGAGACATCCTTTTTTGATCGGCTATCAAGGCAGTGATGATGAAGATAAAAAACCGGTTGTATCTATTGATATGGATAACCCTAGGATTTCTGAAGAGCAGGGCGAGGTGCTATTTGAGGAGACCGGACAACCCACTGAATTCTTGAAGGATGTGATGGGTAGGCTTGAAGCATTGCATCAAGGCCACGAGCACAACAAGGGGTTTATTGCTGCGCTTACAGCGCTGAGTTTGATTGAGCCATTTACGTTGGAAATTACCCTTGATAACGGTTCAACAAATCAACTGCTAGGTTTTTACACTATTAACGAGCAGAAACTCAATGAATTAGATGGTGAGAGCTTGGGGGGACTAAATGCTGCTGGCTACTTACAGCCACTTTATATGGCGGTAGCTTCCTATGCACGTATTCGCACTTTGATAGAAAAGAAAAATGCGCTACTGCAATAATCAGTTTTGGCGGTTACATATGCGCTCTCTTTTTGTTGGTATAGCTGCTGCAGGTTAGCAGGATCATGTTAAATATACAGAACAAGATTAAAGAGGTTGTTGAGCAATATCAGGGGAGTCTTTCCGAGGAAGTCATTACCTCAACTGAGCCATTAGTATTGCGTGGTTTGGTTAAAAACTGGCCTATGGTTGAAGCGGCGTGCGAATCAGCGCAACATGCTGTTGATTATTTAAACCAGTTTAGCACCGACGAGCCCTTAACTGTCTACCGTGGTGATGCATCTATAGATGGGCGGGTTTTTTACAACGAAGATTTTAGTGGGTTCAATTTTCAAGTTGACCGACTGCCAATGGCAAATATAACTGCGCAGCTTTTGGGAAATGGCAATCAATCTGAGTCACCCATGATGTACGTTGGTTCGACAATGATAGATAAGTGGCTGCCGGGGTTTAGAGCGCAAAATGACTTACCTTTGAATGACCACAATCCGCTGGTAAGTATATGGATGGGTAATCAAAGTCGAATTGCGGCCCATTATGACTTCGCTGATAATATTGCCTGTTGTGTGGCTGGACGCAGACGCTTTATTTTGTTTCCACCCGATCAACTGCCTAATCTATATGTAGGTCCGTTAGATTTTACGCCGGCGGGGCAGCCAATCAGTTTGGTAGATTTTGCCAACCCTGATTATGAAAAATTTCCAAAGTTCCGAGAGGCGTTGGAAAAAGCTCAAGTAGTTGAGTTGCAGCCTGGTGATGCTATAAGAATTCCCAGTATGTGGTGGCATCATGTTGAGGCCCTAGATAACTTTAATGTGTTGGTAAATTATTGGTGGCGCAATAGTCCTAGTTTTATGGGAGCACCCTTAAATGCACTGCAACACGCCATGTTGGGGTTACGTGATTTGCCGCCAGAGCAGCGGGTAATTTGGCAAAATATTTTTAAACATTACGTATTTGAGCCCGCAGAAGAAAATTTTGCCCATATACCAGAAAGGGCACGTGGTGTATTAAACAGCTTAAGTGAAGAATCAGCTCAGCAAATTCGTATGCTGTTGCAAAGTAGACTTAAATGAAAGACGAGGATAGTACTGTGACAATGCAACCTGTAAAAAAAGTCGTCATTGTGGGTGGTGGAACAGCTGGTTGGATGGCTGCCGCATCAATTTCTAAGCTAATTGGCAGAGATTTAGATATATCCCTTATAGAATCCGATGCCATCGGCACTGTGGGCGTAGGTGAGGCTACAATCCCAACCATGATCACACTGCATCAGTTATTGAAAATAGATGAAAGGGAATTTATGGCGGAGGTTCAAGGCACCTTTAAGTTGGGCATTTCCTTTGAAAACTGGAAAAATCTGGATGAAAATTATATCCACTCTTTTGGTTTTACCGGCAAAGATTGCTGGGCAGCGGGCTTTCAGCACTTCTGGCTAAAGGGAAAGCAGCAGGGTCTTGCGGGAGAGTTTGGTGATTACTGTGCTGAATTACAAGCTGCCAAAAATAATAAGTTTGCCGTTATGCCGCGCAATGGACTAAATTATGCTTTTCATATGGATGCAGGGTTATACGCCAAGTTTCTGCGAAAAATTGCCGAAGAAAATGGTGCCAAACGAATTGAGGGAAAAATCACACAGGTTGTGACTGACCCGCAAAGTGGAAACATTAATCATGTGACACTGGAATCTGGTCAGCAAATTGAAGGAGACCTATTTATTGATTGCAGCGGCTTTTTTGGTTTATTAATCGATAAAACACTGCATACAGGCTATGACGATTGGTCCCATTATCTTCCTTGTGACAGTGCTGTTGCAGTGCAGACTAGATCAGTCGGTGAACCCATACCCTACACACGTTCAATTGCACGAGATGCCGGTTGGCAATGGCGTATCCCCCTGCAACACCGCGTAGGTAATGGCCACGTCTTTTGTAGTAAGTATATCTCTGACGAAGAGGCAACGGAGACTCTGCTTAATAATGTTGAAGGTGAAGTGCTGACAAAACCGCGAGTAATTAAGTTTAGGACAGGCCAGAGACATAAGCATTGGAATAGAAACTGTGTGGCACTGGGTTTAGCCAGTGGCTTCTTAGAGCCATTGGAATCTACCAGTATTCATTTAATTCAACGCGGCATTATTCGTCTATTGCAACTTTTCCCAACCGACGGCATTCGCGAGTCTGATGTTGATGAATTCAATGCCCAAATGAAGGAAGAGTTTCTGTTTGTGCGAGACTTTATTGTTTTGCACTATCATGTCACCGAACGTGAAGATACGCCATTTTGGCGGCACTGCAAAAATATGGCTATTCCTGACAGTCTTCAGCACCGCATAGATTTGTTTAAAGAGTCAGGGCGCATTTTCCAAAAAGCCAATGATGTGTTCGCAGAGAACTCTTGGTCTCAAGTTATGCTAGGGCAAGGGTTATTGCCAGAACAATACCATCCTATTGTTAATATGATGAGTGACGATGAACTGAAAGGGTTCTTGACTAATATCAAGGCCACTGTAGATAAAATGGTGGATCAACTCCCGACCCATCAGCAGTTTATTAACAGCTATTGCAAAGCACCGGCTATGTAGATTGGTTGGTTTGTTGAAAAGGGTGTTTCAGTTGGGCTAGCTAGGTGCCCTTTTTTATTGTAGTTGCTCGATAAGAAACTTGCGAAGTTCAGCTTCCTGCTCTGGACTTAGATCAGTTACTATATCTTTAAAATCGATGGGTAAATGTTCTTTTGCGTTACCACTTGTTTTAAACACATAGTAGTTAAAAAACTGTTGCCAAGCCTCTCGTTTTGTAGGATCTAGATTGGCAATACTCATCATACTATGGAGCATGCTGTCGTTAGGTGAAATTTTAGTTTGCGTATCACCGCCCCACCAATAGTTTACTAAGATATTTAAGTCCTGCAGTGATTCAACCCCATGCCACCACAGCGCAGGAATAAAAATCCCATCACCGGGCTCCAATACAGCACTCATAGCAGCTTCTTCAGCTAGGGAATAATTTGGATATAGCTTAAGATCAGGATTATCTATATCCACCATACTAACTGGAACACC
>CAXRJI010000076.1:0-23357 GCA_964231105.1 Porticoccaceae bacterium | reverse complement strand
GCATAGGCATTGACCGATTGGTTATGTTGCTTACAGATTCGCCATCCATTAGAGATGTGCTGTTATTTCCTCATATGCGCCCTGAGTGACTAGGGTCAACATAGGTATTAGCTACATAGAAGAAGATGGCTTTGCACCCTATTGCACCCTACTGTAAGTGTTTTCTTACTTTAAGGTTGTCACAGCCAAATTACTTAAGGCTTGCGTAATAGGCCGCTAAATTAGCTATATCGGCGTCAGTAAGGCCTTTAGACATGGCTGTCATCATAGGGTTAACACGTCGACCGTCCCTAAACATTTTTAACTGACTAATTAAATACCCTTCCTTTTGGCCCGCCAAGTTGGGCCACATATCTTGTGGGCTGATACCATTTGCGCCGTGACAGGCCGCACAGGTCATAGCTTTGGCTTTACCTGCTACAGGATCACCAGCCATTGTTAAAGAGGCACAACAGGCAAAAAGAGCAGCGGTAACGAGGCGTGTAAAATTTTGCATTTTTAATCTCCGTATCTAAATTTGGAAAGGGTTTTTGGTGTTGAGTGAATGACTAATAAATATAGCCACTGTGAGAAGCGCGACGGCTCCTACTTGGTGGGCTGCAGCCACTGCAACAGGAACGTAAAAAATAATGGTACTTATGCCTAGGGTAATTTGAATTAACAGAAGACCCAGAAGGCCAAATATTGCCCAACGCAGAGTTCCGGACACCTTTAGTCTAAGGGCCTTATAAACAAACCCAAAAATTACCAATGCAATCACGTAGGCCAACATGCGATGGTTAAACTGTATGGTGGTAATATTTTCAAATGCTGACAACCAAACTGGCTGCAGGGTATACAAACCTGCGGGGATAAAACTATCGCCCATCAGTGGCCAGGTTGAGTAGGCATAACCTGCTCGTGTGCCCGCCACCAGGCCTCCTGAGAGAATCATTATAAAAATCATTGCCAATATAATGGCAGAGGGCCTAGCAAGCGTACTTATTTGATCAGTTTTTTTATTAAGTAGGTCCAAGCCGGTCCAAACAATAAATGAATAGATTAACACTGCCAATCCCAAATGTGCTGTAAGGCGGTACTGGCTGACATGGGGGTTATCAACAAGACCACTTTTGACCATATACCACCCAAGCACACCTTGGCATCCACCGAGAATTAGCAACACCAGTAACCGCAGGGATAGCTTTGGTGAAAGCTTCTTAGTGAGATAAAAGTATAAAAACGGCACTGCAAAAATAAGCCCAATTAATCGACCAAGCACTCGATGGAGATACTCGTACATAAAGATGGGTTTAAATTCATCAAGGGTCATACCCTTGTTGATTATTTGATATTCTGGGAACTGTTGGTACTTGAGAAAAAGTGCCTCCCAGTCAGCTTGGCTAAGGGGCGGAATAATTCCCATTAAGGGTCGCCACTCCACCATGGATAACCCTGAGTTGGTCAACCGGGTGACGCCACCAAGAAGAATCATCCCTAAAATTACTCCGGCACAGGCAAATAACCATAGTGCAACCTGTCTATGGTATAAACTGAAATTGTTGTTTGTTTGAATCATTATCGTCCTTCAAGGGAATCAGGGTTTTACGACACTGCTAAACCCGCTACTTTGTACGCTGATAGGCCAAAACTAGACTGAATTTTATTAAAAAAATGTTTACGAATTACTGAAAAAAATCCAAGTAATTATAGGGGCAAATACCGAAGCAAATATTGCAAATTACTTAGGTGCCACTGAAACCACTTCTCAGCATCCACTTACATACTACCTTCAATTACCAACCATTTAGGAGCATGACTGAAAAATGCGGCCATACTAAATTTATTGCTTATTAATGGCAAGCTGATCAAGTGGAAACCTGCCTAAGATAGGCCTATCATTAGATTGAAATCAGTCCATTTAAGGGATCTAAAACGAGAGCGAAATATGGGTAACGAGGGTGATATAAAACTGCATCCCCAGTGGCTCGATGTACTAGGTGTCGAGTTTGAAAAAGACTACATGCGCACATTGCGATCATTTTTACTGCAACGAAAGCAGCAACGCGCTGTTATTTATCCCCCTGGATCACAATGGTTTAGTGCGCTCAACACCACACCGCTTGATCAAGTACGTGTGGTAATTTTAGGTCAGGATCCCTACCATGGCCCTGGTCAAGCTCATGGTCTGTGTTTTTCGGTGCTTCCTGATGTAAAAATCCCACCCTCCTTGGCTAATATTTTTAAAGAGATAAATAGAGATCTTTCTGTCCAAGCTCCTGATCATGGTTGCTTGTTGTCTTGGGCAAAACAGGGTGTTTTGCTACTTAATGCAACCCTGACTGTTGAAAAGGGTAACGCTGGCGCTCATCAAGGCAAGGGTTGGGAGCAATTTACTGATGTAGTAATCCAACAGCTTAACCAGCGTAAAGAAGGGCTTGTGTTTATGCTGTGGGGAAGTTTTGCTCAAAAAAAATCATCTATGATTGATGCTTCCAAGCACCTAATTTTAAAGTCAGTACATCCGTCCCCGCTATCGGCTCATCGGGGGTTTATTGGCTGCGGGCACTTCTCCGCTGCAAATACCTATCTGCAGACGAAAGGTCTAGAGCCAATTAACTGGCAATTAGCGGCGCGTCCGGAAGTAGAGCTAATGCTAAGGGATAGCTTGTAAGTCTTGCTTTGGGCAACCCTTTATCTAAGCGGGGGTTTATTGGCTTTTGCTCTTAACCAATTTAAGCCCTTAAAGATAGATGGGTTTTTAACAATCTTTTTCTCTAGAGCAAATTTGCCAGGGTAGTCCATTAATACCAGACCAGCCACCATAGTTAATAGACCCTGACCAGGCACAAACAGCATTAAAAACCCCCCTAATAGCAACACAAACCCAAGAATATTTTTGCAAATAATGAGCGTAATTTTAATGAAGGGGTTACGTTTTTCCCATGGCGAGGGTCGCCGTTCTGCAGATAAAAAATAATCTTCGGGAATAAGTGCCACCAACCAGGGTAGAGACAATAAACTGATTACAAAAATCAGTGCAGATACCAATCCTATAATTGGCAATAAATGTAGATAGTCATTGGCTAGATTAAGCAGAGTCATTACGCGATTTGATAGGGAAGGTTCTGATAAGAAACAGGTATGGCCGTGCCTCCTAAGTAAATGGAGTCAAGGCTCAATGCATCCTCTGGTAGAACGGCAAGTGCAGCAATTTGATTATCGCCATTAACAGCTGCGTTAACTATATTTCCCAGAGGTTTGTTGTTGCTATCAAGTATCGCATCCCCCGGTGCAGGCAGTGAATCACAGGCTAGTAACAGATAGTGCATTCTTCGCTTTACAGTTCCTCTGTAATGGGCTCTGGCCACCACCTCTTGACCTGTATAACAACCTTTTTTAAAACTAATATAATCCAGTGCATCGAGATTGAGCATCTGTGGGATAAACATCTCTGTGGTATCTGATGTTATATCTGCTCTGCCTGTTTTAATTCTATCTAGGTCGGATTGATAGGAGATATCAGGGTTAGCAGAATCGCTAATAGTAGAAATTTCAGTTTTGAAAAACACGGCATATTTTTTAAGGCTGGCTAGGGCTATTTCTACAATCGATGGGTGAGTCTCCAAAATGATGTCGTGATGCCCGTCCATTCTGGCGCAGAACAGAAAAATAACACGTCCCTTAGGCGAGCAGTGAGCACCAAAGATTTCTTGATCAGGTGATAGATCGTTGATGTCACAGGTGACTTGTCCCTGAAGAAATTTCTGACTATCTTCGCCGCTAAGTTTAATTAAGCCGCGCTGTGTCTCAGTGACAATGGATTTTTCAATCATGGTTAAGCTCGGTGGTTGTAATGATCATTATTTTAGCCTATTTTCATTAGCATCCGTATAATGAAATTAATGAAGTTTTTGGTTTATACCTATGAACAAAAATCGCCTGAAATGGGCTAGCCGACGAGGAATGTTGGAACTAGATCTTATTCTGCAACCCTTTGTAGAACAACATTATGATCAGTTAGCAGAGGACGATAAACTTCGTTTTGAGGTGCTATTGGAAATGGAGGATCAACAATTATTTGGGTGGTTTATGCGGCGCGAACAACCCCAAGATCCACAAATGCAAAGGATTGTCAGTTTAATCTATGAAAGTAGACAAAAGCCATCGTAGTAGTCAGCACGGTTATCAATTCAGGTTTCAGTTATATCCGGCAAAATCCATTCTCTGTTGCTACCTTTTTTTACTTATAAGCCTTTTTATTTTGATTTCACTGTTGCCGGTAATTATGTTGTTTAAATTACTTGCATTGTTTGTTGTTGCCTATTCAGGTGTAAGGGTAATTAACAACTATTTTGAAGAGCTTCCGAGTTCATTAGAGTATTTATCAGCCAGCAATACATGGCTGATCAATGAAACCATTGTTCAGTTACAGCCTGAGCAATTTATTACACGAAATTTGATTATTCTTTATCTGCTGTCAGGCGATGGGAAAAAACTCACCCATGTGATTGCCAGGGACTCAATGGTTCAAAAGCAACACAGACACTTGAGGAAAATATTGCTTGCATGTTTGCGAGCTAGTCCCGATGAACAATTACATCTTGATCGGCAAAGTTAATGGGCACCATAACTGTATCTCGAGCAATCTTCGACAACTCTGGATAATCTAAAGTGAAGTGTAAACCTCTACTCTCTTTTCGTTGCAGGGCGCACCGAATAATCAGCTCAGACACAGTGGCTAAGTTGCGCAACTCCAGTAAATCACGGGAAATTTTATAATTGCTGTAATATTCTTGAATTTCGCTCTGCAATAACTTAATTCTGTGTTGGGCTCGCTGCAAACGTTTGTTAGAGCGTACAATGCCAACGTAGTCCCACATAAACCGCCGCAGTTCATCCCAGTTGTGCGAGATCACAACGTCCTCATCTGAGCTATTAACTCTGGACTCGTCCCACTCAGGTATAAAATCTGGATCTGCAATCGAAGGCATCATATCGTTGATCGCTTTCGCTGATGCCTGAGCATAAACTAAGCACTCCAAAAGAGAGTTACTGGCCATTCGATTGGCCCCATGCAATCCAGTAAATGCTGTCTCACCGATCGCATAGAGATGTAAAAGGTCAGTTTGTCCATTTTTATTAACCACGACCCCACCACAGGTATAGTGGGCGGCTGGAACCACTGGAATGGGGTCGCTGGTAATATCTATACCAAATTTTAAGCAGTTGCTATGTACCGTGGGAAAATGCTCAACAATAAAATCAGATGGCCTATGGCTAATATCCAAATAAACACAATCACAGCCCAGCCTTTTCATCTCAAAGTCTATGGCGCGAGCCACTACATCTCTGGGTGCTAGTTCTGCATCCGCGTGAAATTTATCCATAAAGCGCGAGCCATCCGGCAGTTTTAGGACAGCTCCTTCACCTCTTAAGGCTTCAGTGATAAGAAATGATTTTGCTTTAGGGTGGTAGAGGCAGGTAGGGTGGAATTGATTAAACTCCAGATTGGCAACTCTGCATCCGCGGCGCCATGCCATAGCCAGGCCATCGCCACTAGCACCATCGGGGTTGCTGGTGTAGAGGTATGCTTTACTTGCGCCACCGCTAGCTAGTACCACAGATTTTGCTTGAAACAGGGTTACCTTATCCGTTTTTATATCCAACAAATAGGCACCACTACAGCGTATTTTTCGCGAATCACTGTCTGCTTGCGTGACCAGGTCAACAGCGCAGTGATGTTCAAAAATTTGTATATTAGGGGCAGCCAAAACAAGATCAACTAATGTGCTGGTAACAGCCTTTCCCGTGGCATCTGCTGAGTGCAGAATCCTGCGATGACTATGGCCGCCCTCCTGGGTTAAATGATAATGTACTTGATCTTCATCTAGGGTGAAGTCTACCCCTTGCTCAATTAGCCAATTGACAGCTCTGGGGCCATTTTCCACCACATAGCTAACACTTTCTTCATGACACAGACCTGCGCCTGCTTTCAATGTATCTCCTATGTGTGCATCAGCGCTATCCTCTTTGTCGAACACAGCGGCTATACCACCCTGAGCCAGCCATGAGGCACCCCCTTGAAGGGTAGACTTGCTGATCAATGCAACTCGCAGCTTTTTGTCTAGTTGCAAGGCAAGAGTCAAGCCGGCAAGACCGCTGCCAATCACTAATACATCGAAGGTGGAGTTACTTTTCATTGAGAAACCATAGAAATTAATAGTGCGACAATAGTATATGATGATACAGCTGGTGGTAAAATGTGCTACGCGTAAATTTATTTATCTAGTTTGCTCTGTTAGCGCAGACTATGGATATAATTAACGTTAGAATGATCAATTAAAGTGCCAACGGGCGATAACGGAATAATTAATGAAGGAATCCAGCGCTGATTCAACCGACCACCAGCTCGTAGCGCGAGTTCAAAAGGGTGATAAGCGGGCCTTTGATCTATTGGTGCTCAAATACCAATTTAAACTTCAAGCTATTGTGGCACGTTTTGTTAAAGATGTTGATGAAGTTGCTGATGTCACCCAAGAAGCCTTTATCAAAGCCTACCGAGCGCTGCCAAATTTTCGTGGTGAAAGTCAGTTCTACACTTGGTTATACAGAATAGCTGTTAATACCGCTAAAAACCATTTAGTTTCCAAAAGCCGTCGCCCAGCAACCGCTGATTTTGATATTGGTGATGTTGAGAATAGTTCAATCAGTGATCGCATGATGGTTGAGGCCAATCCAGAGGGACAGCTGTTGGGCGAGGAGCTAAAAAAAGTTATTGATAATGCAATGGCTGCGCTCCCCGAGGACTTGCGCACAGCGCTCAGCCTACGTGAATTTGATGGTATGTCCTATGAAGATATTGCAGTGATTATGGACTGCCCTGTGGGAACGGTGCGCTCACGTATTTTTCGAGCTAGAGAATTTGTGGATTATAGGGTTTTAGATTTGTTGGATAAAAATGGTTAAACTATTGAACCTTTCTAAAGAGCCTTGGTCTTATTACTAGACTTTCTTATAGGGTTCGTGCTGGTGGGGTTCATGGAAAGCCATCTTGAAGTTGAGGACAGTAAATGAGTGAAGGTGAAAAGCGCTTAGCGGAGTCAGTTTCAGCACTGGTAGATGGAGAGACCGATGAATTGGAAATGCAGCGTGTGCTGAAGCACGTTGGCGCAGAACAAAAGAAAAAACTTAAATCGATTGACAGCAAGAGTCTTCGCGGTAAGTGGTCTAGATACCATCTGATGTCACAGGTCATGGCTGACACTTCATTAAACTGCAGGGACATTTCCACTGCAGTCTCGGACGCTTTAGCTAAAGAAAAGTCCTACTCATCTATTAAATTGGGTAAGGTGTTTGACCCTGTCTTTAGGTTAGCTGTAGCCGCAAGCGTTGCCATGGTGGCGATCTTCGGTGTTCAGCAACTAAGTTATCTGGATTTGCAACAGATTACCAATATTAAGCTGGCTGAAATAGGCACAAGTAAAGAAGAGATTGAGGAGCCCAGCTCCGGTCCAGCTGTGCAGTATCCAGCCGATTTTCAGCCTTATGTGCCAGCCCGAACGGTCAGTGTAGGTGGCAATACAAAACCCACCCAACAACCCATGACCCTGCTTAAAGTGAATACTCAACGGGATATTGCTAGAGATCAACAGGTGCGTTCCCTGCTCAGTGAGATTCTTGAAATTCATGCCACCAACGAGTCCGATAATGGGATACAGGGTATGCTTCCCTATGCTCGTCATATAGATGCTGGTGAGGACGTTGCTTCAGAGTAGCTGTAGGCGATGATCTCACAAACAAAAAATTACTTAACAAAATTCGCTTGCGCCATACTTGCATTGGCAATGAGTAGCTCCGTACTGTCACAGCAATCTGCCCAGGATCTAGTGGGGCAAATGCTCACTGTATCTATGAGTCTCAATTATTCCGGTGTATTTAGCTATGAGTCTGTAGGTACCAAAAGAAACGTAAAAGTCTCACATCAGGTTTTAGATGGTCACGCCTATGAGCGCATACTATATCTTGATGGCGTACCCAAAGACCGATTGCGAAAGTCTCTTGTGAAAAATTGTGCCTTTGGTAATAGCTCTAGGGAGTTTAATCTTCAAGAGTATTATCAGTTTAATATTCTCGGTGAATACCGTGTCGCTGGTCGGCAAGCCTATAGAGTTCAAGCGATGCCTTTGGATAAATTGCGTTATGGTTATCAGTTTGGTGTCGATCAACAAACAGGATTAATGTTGCAATCCACCCTGTTGAACCAATCGGGTCAGCCCCTAGAAAAATTTAAATATGTCGATATTGAGCTTGAACCATCGCCGGTTGATTCAAGTGACATTCGTTACTTGAATAAATTCAATCAAATCAAGACTGAGACCTGTATTGAAGACGAGCAAGAACTGACAAGACTAATCCCAGTAAAATGGGTGGCCAAGTGGGTGCCGCCAGGATTCTATCGTTCATCTCAGCGATTTATAGATGACAATAGGGTATCGTTATTTTATACCGACGGTATCAGTGTATTTTCAGTGTTGATTGATGACTCGCCAGAGAAGTTAGACTACGGTAGATTATCCGCCCGGGTGGGGCCAACACAAATGATGACAGCAAACTACCGGCACAATGGTCGTGATTACAGAATAACTGTTTCTGGCCAGATGCCTCAATCTACTGTAAATCGCATCGTTCTGTCAGTGCGGCCACTGGCATTTGGTCAATCAAACCCAAAGGATTCCACAGGCCAATGATTTTAGAAACTGCTACTGTAGTTGCCCTAGAGCCCCAAGCATTGTGGGTCGATGCCGTGCAAAAATCTGCCTGTGATACCTGTAGTGCCCAAAAAGGTTGCGGAACTCAGGTGCTCTCTAAGTTAACGGGTAAGACTACACGCATTCGCGTCTTAGCTGATCACGACCAACTAAAATCTATTTCCGTGGGTGATCAGGTAACTATTGCGATTCCAGAAGATGTGGTAGTTATGGCATCGGTGCTTGTGTACCTGCTGCCAATTTTATGTAGCTTACTAGCCTTGTGGTTAACGCCAGGGGAGAGTGATATCGCCACCTTTTCTAGCGCCTTCGCTGGCTTATTGCTAGGTGCATTTATAGTGCGTATGCACAGTATTAAAACAAGGCATAACCCGCGCTTAAATCCTGTTTTGCATAGCGGTAATACTGATCGGCAAAAGCTTTATTTCACGTAAAAAAATTCCACTGTAGTAAATATTTCGGAGACAATTCTGTGTTGAAAAATATCCTTGTATCTTGGCTATTAGCAATGGTTGTTATTATTGATGCCTATGCCGATCTACCTGACTTTACTGACTTGGTAGAGGAAGTATCTCCCGCAGTTGTAAAAATTAATACTGTGTCAGTGACTCAGCGTCAATCGTCTCAGCAGAGAATGCCGGATATATTTCGCGATTTTTTTGAGGACAGAGGACGCTCAAAAGGGTCTGTTCAACCCGTTCGCTCATCAGGTTCTGGATTTGTTATCTCAAAAAATGGTTATATTTTAACCAATCACCATGTGGTTGATCAGGCGGAAATGATTCAGGTGCTTTTTTCAGATCGCTCGGAATACCAAGCAACGATCGTAGGTACCGACAGACGCTCTGATTTAGCCTTACTTAAAATAGATGCGAAAAATTTGAAACCTTTGAAGTTTGCTGATTCAGAGCAGTTGCAGGTGGGAGAGTGGGTGCTTGCAATTGGATCACCCTTTGGGCTTGATTACTCGGTGACAGCAGGCATTGTCAGCGCGATTGGTCGCAGTATTCCCAATAGGCAACGAGAAAACTATGTCCCTTTTATACAAACGGATGTGGCAATTAACCCCGGTAATTCTGGAGGCCCACTGTTTAATCTCGATGGAGAAGTGGTTGGCATAAACTCGCAAATTTTTTCTCGTTCAGGGGGTTCCATTGGCTTGTCGTTCTCGATTCCAAGCTCAATGGCTCAAAATGTGGTTGAGCAACTGAAAAAAAATGGGTTTGTTAAACGGGGCTGGCTAGGTGTCGCTATTCAGGATATTAACAAGTCCCTAGCTGAATCTCTTGATTTAGCTAAGCCTCGCGGTGCATTGATCAATGCGGTGGAGCCAGAGGGCCCAGCAGAGCGTGCTGGAATTGAACCCGGTGATGTAATTGTGACCTTTGATGGGCAGTCAGTGATTGAGGCAGACGATCTGCCCCATATAGTCGGTATGTTAGCTCCAGATACTGAAGTTAGGGTCGAAATTATTCGCAAAGGAAAACGCAGGGCATTAGATGTTGTTGTTGGCACTTTAGACGATGATAGATTGGCAATGGCCGGTAGCAGTGATTCCGATGCCGATAGACTCGGTTTAAATGTTGACGAAGTTAGCGCTGAACAGCTGGCAACGTTGCGCCTGCGAGGCGGTGTGTTAGTGACCGAAGTAATGCCTGATACAGCAGCATCTACTGCAGGTATCAAAGAGGGTGATGTGATCGTGCAGCTGGGCTACAGTCGTATTGACGATGTTGATGAATATCGCAGTGTTATCACCGAATTGCCAAGCAAATCACCCGTATTGATTCGCTTTTATCGGCAGGGATGGGCGGTATCAAGGACCATTATCATAGATTAACTTTGCGTTGAGATATTTGAGTAGACCAATAGATGCAAAGCTCAATAGCGCCCTTGCTTGAAATAAGCTAGAATCTGCGCGCATTTTGTAACGGCAGCCATTATTTTGTCAGACCTTAGTCATATAAGAAATTTTTCCATTATCGCCCATATCGATCACGGTAAGTCCACTATTGCCGATCGCTTTATTCAGCTTTGTGGAGGGTTGAGTGAGCGTGAGATGGCGGCTCAAGTCTTGGATTCGATGGACATTGAACGTGAGCGTGGCATAACTATCAAAAGTCAGAGCGTGACACTGCCCTTTAAAGCTAAAGACGGAAAAACATACCAACTAAACTTTATTGATACCCCGGGCCATGTTGACTTTACCTATGAAGTTTCGCGTTCGCTGGCAGCTTGTGAGGGTGCCCTTTTGATTGTTGATGCTGCGCAAGGTGTTGAGGCGCAATCGGTAGCAAACTGTTACACAGCCATTGCTCAGGGGTTAGAGGTTATTCCAGTCTTAAACAAAATGGATCTTCCCCAAGCCGAACCTGAAAAGGTAATTAACGAAATCGAGGATATTATTGGTATTGAGGCCACTGATGCCGTGCGTTGCAGTGCTAAAACTGGTGATGGTATTAAAGATATTCTTGAAGAATTGGTAGAGCAAGTCCCTGCGCCAGTGGGTGATACCGAGGCGCCATTACAGGCACTCATCATTGATTCTTGGTTTGATAACTATTTAGGCGTAGTCTCTTTGGTAAGGGTCATGCAGGGCACACTCAATGTCAAAGATAAAATTATCGCCAAATCGATAGGCAAGCCCCACGTGGTCGATAGTGTTGGTGTTTTTACCCCCAAGCGAACTGAGACCGGCGTTCTAAAAGCGGGTGAGGTCGGCTTTATGGTCGCGGGTATCAAAGATATTCTAGGTGCCCCCGTGGGTGACACTATCACCCATATGGGTAATTCAGATATCAGTGCTTTACCTGGTTTTCAGCGTATCAAACCCCAAGTTTATGCGGGCATGTTTCCAGTAGACTCAGATGATTTTGAGGACTTCCGTGAAGCCTTGGCCAAGTTAGCCATTAATGATGCCTCTCTCTTTTTTGAGCCTGAAAGTTCTGACGCCTTAGGTTTTGGCTTCCGTTGTGGCTTTCTGGGTATGTTGCATATGGAAAATATTCAGGAGCGGTTGGAACGTGAATATAACCTTGATCTGATCACTACTGCGCCCACAGTTGTCTATGAAATTGTCACCAACAAAGGCGAAACACTGCATGTGTCAAATCCATCGGATTTACCTGATATTGGCACCATTGAAGAGATGCGTGAACCCATCTGTGAGGCAAATATTCTGGTTCCCAAGGATTATGTGGGTAACGTTATTGCTTTGTGTGTGGAAAAGAGGGGCATACAAAAGGATATGCAATTTATCGGTGGTCAGGTTTCTCTCAGTTACGACATGCCCATGAGCGAAGTGGTAATGGATTTCTTTGATCGTTTGAAATCGGTCAGTCGAGGTTTTGCCTCATTGGACTATACTTTTAGTCGTTTTGAGGCAGCATCTTTAGTTAAGCTAGATATATTGATTAATGGCGATCGTGTCGATGCTCTAGCGGCGGTTATTCACCGTGACTATGCCATGCAAAAAGGCCGAGGTTTAGCGGAAAAAATGAAGGAATTAATTCCGCGACAAATGTTTGATGTTGCCATACAAGCGGCTGTTGGAGGTAGTATTGTCGCTCGCACCACGGTAAAAGCTCTACGTAAAAATGTAACGGCTAAATGCTATGGCGGTGACGTGACACGAAAGAAAAAGCTCCTAGAAAAGCAAAAAGCCGGCAAAAAGCGCATGAAGCAGGTTGGACGGGTTGAGATACCACAAGATGCCTTCCTGGCTGTATTAAAAACTTAAATAAAGCCAAATTAAATATACTGAAGGAGATCTCCTTGGATCTAAACTTTGAACTGATTCTTACATTACTGTTTTTGTTTTCTGGAGCCTGCTGGCTGGTCAATAGGCGCCTGTCCAAGAACGATGAGTCTGCTCTCGGTTTTATAGCATCACTGGCCCCCATTTTGGGTTTGGTGCTTGTTTTACGCTCGTTTGTGGTAGAACCTTTTCAGATACCCTCCAGATCAATGGTGCCAACATTGTTAGCTGGCGATTATATTTTAGTTAATAAGTGGATCTACGGAATTAGACTGCCTGCAGTGCGCACCAAAATTTTTAGTGTTTCCTCGCCTAAGCGAGGAGATGTAATGGTTTTCTTTCCGCCTCATCAAGAACGTTACTTTATTAAGCGTGTTGTCGGCTTGCCCGGTGACAAAGTCAGTGTGATTCAGGGCGTGCTCTTTGTTAATGGTGAAAAAATGCAACAGACTGCACTGCCAATTGAATCATATATGCCCAGATCTGTAGTGATGGAAGAGAACCTAACCGGCGTTGAGCACTTGATGCAAAAGCGTTTATCGCCGACTCGTATCAGTATGAACTTCTCAGCCACAGTCCCTGAAGGGCATTATTTTATGATGGGAGATAACCGAGACGATTCCAGTGACAGTAGAGTTTGGGGTCCGGTACCAGAGGAAAATATTGTTGGAAAAGCCTTTGCCAGATGGATGTTCTGGGATAACTATTCATCACTGCCCAGTTTTGAGCGTGCAGGCAGAATCCAGTAGCCTACCTAAATAATAAGATATTTAATATCAGACAGGATATGATTAGACTTAAGCCTAACACTAACCACTGTGGATAATTGTGTCCGATAGCCTTCAGCAACTTCAGGAGCGCCTTGGGTATAAATTTAGTAACCCAGCCCATCTCTCTCTGGCCCTAACCCATCGCAGTTGTGGCAGTCATAATAATGAGCGTCTAGAATTTCTCGGCGATGCCGTTCTGGGTCTAGTTATGGCCAGTTTCCTTTGCACAAAGTTTCCAGATATTAGGGAAGGTGAGTTAAGTCGCATACGCTCGCATATGGTATGTGCTGAGTCTCTTGCTAAAGTAGCCAAGCAGTTAGCATTGGGGCCCGATATTCTTTTGGGACCAGGAGAAATGAAAAGTGGTGCCCATCGTCGTGATTCGATTCTGGGTGATACGGTTGAGGCACTGATTGGTGCTGTGTTTATGGATGCAGGCTTTCATGTGGTAACGGACTGTATTTTGCGTTGGTTTAAGCCATTACTAGACAATGCTGAGCAGATCAGACCCACTAAAGATCCCAAAACCACCTTGCAAGAGTTTCTTCAGCAGCGAGGACAGCCACTACCTGAATATAAAGTCCTAGAGGCTGGCGGCGAACCCCATAAACGCCTCTATACCGTATGCTGTAATATTGATTACCTTAATCAGGAATACAGTGCCACAGCTACCAGTCGACGTAAGGCTGAACAAATGGTGGCAGAGCAATTTCTTAATGCCATTGAGGTCAATTCAAATGACCTCTGATAGCCTTTGTGGCTATGTAGCTATTGTGGGTCGCCCCAATGTGGGCAAGTCGACTCTGCTTAATCATCTGCTTGGTCAAAAACTCTGTATCACCTCGCGCAAGCCTCAGACGACTCGCCATACTCTGTTAGGTATTAAAACGCAGGATAATGTGCAGATTATTTATGTAGATACGCCAGGCATTCATACCAATCAAGACAAGGCTATCAACCGGGTAATGAACCGCTCCGCAAGCAGTGTAATTGCAGATGTTGATGTGGTTGTCTTTTTGTTGGATCGCTGTGAGTGGAGTGAGGCTGATGAGTACGTAGCCAAGCAACTCAGTAATATATCTGTACCAATCCTAGTTGCCCTGAACAAAGTCGATATGATCAACAGTCGTGATGATTTGCTACCCCATATCGACTTTTTAAAAACAAAGGTTAATGCTCAAGACTTTCTGCCTATATCGGCCTTACGACGTATTTGTATCGATGAGTTAGAAGAGAAAATTAAGGGTCTTATCCCTTCACAGTGCCATATGTTTCCAGACGATCAGATCACTGATCGTAGCGAACGCTTTTTAGCCGCAGAATTAGTACGTGAAAAAATTACCCGCCAATTAGGCGCTGAATTACCCTACCAAATTACTGTAGAAATTGAGGAATTTCGTGCTGAGAAAAAAATTATCCATATCAGTGCTTTAATCTTGGTTGAACGAGAAGGGCAGAAGAAGATACTTATAGGTAGTAATGGGGCAAGGATTAAAAAAGTAGGTGAGCAGGCGCGAGCTGATATGGAGGCTCTATTTGATTCCAAAGTAATGCTGAGAACTTGGGTTAAAGTTCGCAGTGGATGGTCAGATGATGAGAGAGCCCTCAGAAGTTTGGGCTATATGGACGAGTAGTATCCTATGCGAATTGAGTCTGAGCGTGGCTATATACTGCATCAAAGACCCTACCGCGAAACCAGTTTGCTGGTTGACCTGTTTACCTGCAACTACGGGCGTGTGCGCTGTGTTGCCAAAGGTTTTCGTAAGCCCAATAAAAAAGGTATCAGCCGCGCACTATTTCCCTATACAGAGTATCAATTTAGTTGGCAGGGTAGAGGCGAGTTAAAAACCCTGAGCCGAGCTGACGTATTACAAGCACCGGTGTTTTTACAACAGGAATCATCGTTTGTTGGGCTATATGTCAACGAAATTCTCTACCGCTTGCTGCATGAACAGGATCCCCATCAAACTCTTTATGAGGATTATTGTGAGCTGATAAACAATTTGATTCATAATGGTCTCGATGAAAAAGTCTTACGCGGTTTTGAAATGACCCTGCTCGATGAATTGGGGTATGGCTTGGTACTGGATATAGACTCGGAAAAAGGCACGCCCGTATTGGCTGATCGCTTTTATCGATACATTCCTGAGCAAGGTCTGCGAGAAGTGGCAGAAGGTGCATCAGAAAAACACACAGTGTTAAAAGGTGCGGATATTATTGCAATTTGCCAAGGTGATTATTCCAAAATATCCACCACTAGGGCGGCAAAGCGTCTGACGCGCATAGTCATTGATTTTTACCTAGATGGTCGACAACTACACAGTCGTGAGCTCTACCGTCAATATAAATCTAATAAGAGCTCACAAGAGCAGGAGAGGGCGGTACAGTCAGGAGGTGAGTGCTAATGGCGATAGCAATTGGTACAGACATTGTTGAAATAGCACGTATTGCTGATGCTGGGTCACGACAGGGATTAAAATTTGTGCAGCGTATACTCAGTGCAAATGAGCTTGAGCAATATCGTGCAAAAAGTAATGGCAACGCTTTCCTTGCCAAGCGATTTGCTGCTAAAGAAGCCATCGCAAAAGCCTTGGGGACGGGTATTGGCCGTGGTGTCAGCTTCCAAGATATTGAAGTGAGTAACAATAGCAATGGAGCGCCCCAGGTAAAGCTGACAGGGGGTGCAGAAAAAGCATTGGCTGAATTAGGTGCTACAAAGGTGCTGTTAAGCTTATCCGATGAGAAAGAGTATGCCCTAGCCTTCGCAGTGCTAGTGTAGCTACGGTGAAGAAAATTGTTGAAGGTTGTTATAGCGAAATTTTATGTTCTATAACAATTTTTACCAACAGAATAAGGGCAGATTAACGCAGATTAGTGCAAAATAGCACCCTTTTGATAACCAACATAATGTTGAGGCAACACTATGCAATACCCGACAATTGATCAATGTATCGGCAATACTCGCATGGTCAAATTGCAGCGTATTCCCGGCGCTACCTCAAATACCATTTTGGCAAAATTAGAGGGCGATAATCCTGCTGGCAGCGTCAAAGATCGGCCGGCCATCAGTATGATCAAAAATGCCGAAATGCGGGGTCAAATAAAACCTGGTGATCAATTAGTCGAAGCCACCAGTGGCAACACGGGTATAGCATTGGCAATGGCTGCAGCCATGCTGGGCTACCCAATCACTTTAATTATGCCGGAAAATGCCACAGAAGAGCGCAAGCAGGCCATGTTGGCATATGGGGCTGAGTTGATTCTCGTAAGTCGAGAGGAGGGCATGGAAGGGGCTCGCGATTTAGCCCTTAAAATGCAGAACCAAGGTGAAGGTGTGGTTCTCGATCAGTTTAATAATGCTGATAATCCCCTTGCCCACTTTCAAGGTACGGCCCAAGAAATTTGGCGTGACACCCAAGGTACCGTGACCCATTTTGTCAGCTCTATGGGTACCACAGGGACAATTATGGGCGTATCGTCCTACTTAAAATCACAGAACCCTGATATTCAAATAGTGGGTCTTCAGCCTGAGGATGGCGCTTCAATACCTGGTATCAGACGTTGGCCTGAGGCCTATATGCCAGGAATTTTTGATCGCGCCAGTGTCGATTTGGTGATGGATATTTCCCAGCAAACTGCAGAGGATATGATGCGCCGATTGGCCAGAGAAGAGGGCATCTTTTGTGGCGTTTCCTCTGGCGGTTCTATTGCGGCAGCCCTAGAACTTAGCAAACAAGTTGAAGATGCCACCATTGTGGCGATTATTTGTGATCGCGGAGATCGCTATTTATCGTCGGGGCTGTTTAGAGGGGATGTTTAAAGGTGCTGTTTAAAGGTGACAGTTAAATAAAACTGGGCAAAGTGTGTTAATTACCTAGCCGAGGTCAAATGATTATGTCCGAGACCGAAAAATATACACTTGATGATTTAAGATACCTGATGTCACGCTTGCGCGATCCAGATACAGGTTGCCCTTGGGATCTTAAGCAGTCCTATCAGACCATAACTGCCTACACTCTTGAGGAGGTCTACGAAGTCGTTGATGCCATTGATCGCAATGATCTTGCACACCTCAGTGAGGAATTAGGTGATCTTCTATTTCAGATTATTTTTTATTGCCAGCTGGGAGAAGAAGATAATCAGTTTTCCTTTGATCAAGTGGTGTCAAACATTACCTCTAAATTAGTGAGACGGCATCCCCACGTATTTCCGGACGGAACACTTAATTCTGTCTCATCTGATTCAATTGACCAACAAGCGGTTAAAGACAACTGGCAAGCGATTAAACAACAAGAACGCCATAAAAAAGGTGAGCAAAAAATTCTCGATGATGTGCCACTGGCGCTACCCGCATTAAAGCGTGCCGCAAAGCTACAGAAAAGAGCAGCCAGTGTAGGTTTTGATTGGGCTGAGGTAGCACCTGTTATGGAAAAAGTAAAAGAGGAATTTCAGGAACTTCAGCAGGAAATTGCCAAGGGTGATCAAAAAGGGGTCGAGGAGGAGTTGGGTGACCTTTTATTTAGCTGTGTCAATTTAGCACGGCACTGCTCTGTGGATCCCGAGCGTGCACTGGGATTATCCAACAATAAATTTAAGCGCCGTTTTGAAGCAATGGAAAGAGAGATAGATTTTAAGAACAGCAATCCTTCCCTTGAGCAGATGGAAGAAGCTTGGCAAGCAGCCAAATTAAAAGACTAAAACAAGTTACAATAATTGGTTAGGAGCAATCCTAAAACTAAAACTGCTAGTACTGACACAATCTATGTCTACTTTAGATGATTTATCCTCTATCGAGCCATAAGTTCTCGTGTTAGAATTATCGGAACTTTCCCCAATGCTTCGAATCGAAGTATAAATAATAAGTCAAAGGTAAATAGATGGATTGGCTTAAGCGTATCCGACCTGCAGGTCCAACGGCTGGCAAGAGTGATCGAGTGAACTCGGTACCCGAAGGCCTTTGGAAAAAATGTCCCAAGTGTGCATCCCCCCTTTATCGGCCAGAACTAGAGCGTAATCTCGATGTGTGTCCAAAATGTGGTCATCATATGCGTATTGGTGCGCGCCGCCGCCTCGATCTTTTCTTGGATCAAGAAGGGCGGGTTGAGATTGCCGCAGATATTGAGGCTATAGATAGACTCAAGTTTAAAGATGTCAAAAAATACAAAGATCGCCTTACTGATGCACAGAAAAAAACAGGTGAGAAAGATGCCCTGGTGGCCATGAGTGGCACACTTAAAACTATTCCTGTAGTGAGCTGTGCTTTTGAGTTTGCCTTTCATGGCGGTTCTATGGGTTACGCTGTGGGTGAAAAGTTCACCCGCGCCGCCAATGAGGCACTTGAAAACAAAAGCCCCTTTATTTGCTTTGCTGCCACCGGTGGTGCGCGTATGCAGGAAGCGCTTATCTCTCTTATGCAGATGGCCAAGACTAGCGCAGTGCTTGAGCGCCTTAAGGCAGCAGGAATACCCTATATCTCGGTGATGACTGATCCCGTGTATGGCGGTGTATCTGCCAGTCTAGCTATGTTGGGAGATCTAAATGTTGCGGAACCCGGCGCCCGTGCTGGATTTGCCGGCCCCAATATTATTGAACAGACCATTCGTCAGAAATTGCCCAAGGGATTTCAGCGCAGTGAGTTTCTTTTGGAAAAAGGCCATATTGATATGATTATCAGTCGCCACGAAATGCGCGATCGCTTGGCTGGCATTCTTTCCAAATTAACCAATCAGCCAGAACCTGCCAATGACTAACCGCTGTCTAGCGGATTGGTTAACCCTGCTTGAGACCCGCCACCCCTGTGAAATTGAACTGGGATTGGAGCGGGTTTCTGCCGTTTGGCAACGCTATCAAAAAAACTACCAAACCTGCTATGAGCATCGCAAACGGCCAAAAATTATTACTGTTGCCGGAACCAATGGAAAAGGCTCTTGTATTGCCAGTATGCAGGCACTTCTGCTTGAGCATAACTACTCTGTAGGTGTGTTTACCTCACCGCATTTTTTGCACTATAACGAGCGCATTTGTCTCTCAGGGCAGCCTGTTTCTGACGCAGAAATAGTTTCAGCCTTTGAAACTATAGAGTCTCTTCGAGACGAAATAGACCTCACATATTTTGAGTTTAATACCCTTGCAGCTTTAATAATTTTTGATGCCAACGATTTGGATTTTATTCTCCTGGAGGTGGGTTTAGGCGGCAGGCTTGATGCGACCAATATTATTGATTCTGACGTGGCTGTCCTGACAAGTATTGATCTTGATCATCAAGAATGGCTAGGAGATACCCGATCAAAAATTGCAGCGGAAAAGCTGGGTATAGCTCGTGCCGAGAAACCTCTGGTTATTGGAGAGACAGATTATCCCGATAATTTTCAACAATTAGTCCTTGACACATCTGCTATAGCCTTGTGGTGCGGCCAAGAGTTTGATTACCAATTACAGGAATCTACCTTTTCTGCTAGGTTGTTTGTTGATACCGATGCAGGCTCTAAACAAATTGATAACTTACCCGTTCAAGGTCTGCTTCCCGTTAATAAGATAATGGCACTTCAGGCGCTGATCTGTGCAGGTATCTCTCTTGACGCAGATAAATGCCGTGTTGCATTGGTTGGTATAGCTCTTAGTGGGCGTCAGCAACAATTATGCTTTCAGGGTAAAAATATTATTTTGGATGTGGCCCATAATCCAGCGGCAGCTGGTTTATTGGCGCAAAATTTGACGAAGAAACCTGGAAGGAAAATTGCCGTAGCCTCGGTTCTTGATGATAAGGACTGGTCGGCAATGGTAACCGCATTAATGCCGGTAATTGATGATTGGAAAATTGCTGAATTACAAGGGGTTTCTCGCGCATCAGAGGGATACTCTCTGGTAAAACTGTTATACAATAGAGGCTTGCAAGCCACCCTGTTTGCAACAGTTAAAAAAGCATTTTTTGAGGCGTTGGCTAGTGCAGACAGTAATGACAGTATTATTGTATTTGGTTCATTCCATACAGTAGCTCAAGTGATGGAATTAATTTCAGCAGAGGTAACAGGTGAGTAACGGTCTGAAGCAGCGCGTTGTTGGAGTATTAGTTTTGGCATCGCTGGGGTTGATTCTGTTGCCAATCCTATTTGATTTTGCCGATCCTAAACGTATTGACCGAACATCCTTAATACCGCCAGCGCCAGAAATTATTACTCAAAATATCCCCCAGACTTCGCGACCCTTATCAGCCAGCGAGAAGCCCAGTGCAGCTCTATTTGATAATGCCCTAGAGAACACAGCAACAGAACAAAAAGAAAAAGACTTTGGCTTAAATCAATCAGGATTACCCATTTCGTGGGCTTTGCAGATTGGTACCTATGCTGAACAGTCCAATGCCAATGAAATGATGCAATCGTTGCGCGCTAAAAATTTTAAGGCCTACCAGAGAACAGTTCAAAGAGGAGATCAGACTTTGTATAAGGTCTGTATTGGGCCTAAATTGGACAGGCGTCGAGTTTTAGCCGATAAAGAAATAATCGACAAGTTGTTGGCTATAGACTCTCTTGTTATAGAGTATGAACACTAAGAGAGCTTATACGCCAACTGGCTAAGTGCTTATGGAAATAGTAGCGGTAGATATAATCATTGTAGTTATCGTAGCGATCTCTGGATTGATAAGTCTCGTGCGAGGATTTGTCAAAGAGGCTATGTCATTGATTATCTGGATTGCAGCATTTCTAGTGTCCATGACATTTAGTGATACAGTTGCTATTTTGTTGCAAAACCTTATTGAATTGGCCTCTATGAGGCAGTTGGTCGCATGGGGTGGGCTTTTTGTTGGCACCCTGTTATTGGGTGCGATAATAAATTATATGTTTGCCAAGATAATCGACTCTACTGGATTGGCTGGAACAGATAGAACCCTTGGCTTTGTATTTGGTATCTTTAGGGGGTTACTCATTGTTTTGGCAATAGTCATAATATTGCCAAAGGCAGTGCCAGTGGACCAAGATGTTTGGTGGCAACAGTCCGCTTTAATACCCATATTTGAGGGTTTTGAAAGTTGGGGCAGGCAGGCAGTGACCGATTTAAAACAACTTATAACCAGTTGGATGTAGCACATGTGTGGTCTTGTAGGAATTTATGGCAATTCGGAAGTAAATTTACGCCTTTATGACGCTCTAACAATGCTTCAGCATCGTGGTCAGGACGCTGCAGGTATAGTTACAGAGGAGGATGGAGAGCTGCACCAATGCAAAGGTGAGGGGTTGGTTCGCGACGTATTCCTGCAAAGTCATATGGTGCGCTTAGTGGGTAGGTTGGGCGTAGGTCACGTTCGTTACCCGACTGCGGGAAGCTCTGGACCCGCTATGGCCCAACCTCTATATGTCAATTCCCCCTACGGCATCTGCATGGCGCACAATGGTAACCTTACCAATGCTGATGAGCTGCGAGAGCATATATTCCGCACTGATTTGCGTCATCTTAATACAGATTCTGATTCCGAAGTGTTGCTCAACGTATTTGCCCATGAATTACAGCTATGCGGCAAACTAGAGCCCGCCAGCGATGATATATTCAGAGCAGTATTTAACGTACACAAGCGTTGCCGCGGTGCCTATGCAATTGTTGGACTAGTGGCTAACTATGGTCTTTTTGCCTTTCGTGATCCCAATGGCATAAGGCCATTGTGCTTTGGTGTGCGTCGCACCGACAAGGGTGATGAGTACGCTGTGGTTTCCGAGTCAGTTGTGTTAGACAACCTTGGATTTGAATTAATTAGAGATCTTGAGCCCGGCGAGGCGCTGTTTGTGGATAAACAGGGCCAACTTCACCTCAAGCAATGCGCTCAAGAACACCAGTTAGTGCCCTGTATTTTTGAACATGTTTACTTTGCTCGCCCAGATTCACTAATTGATAATATTTCTGTCTACAAGTGCCGACTGCGAATGGGTGAGAAACTCGCTGATAAAATACTCCGTGAAAGGCCCAAGCATGATATTGATGTGGTTATACCTATACCTGATACCAGTCGAGTCTCCGCTCAGGCTCTTGCAGAGCGTCTAGGTGTAAAACTGCGCGAGGGCTTTATGAAAAATCGCTACATTGGTCGAACCTTTATTATGCCCGGGCAAAAGGAGCGTAAGAAATCAGTGCGGCAAAAACTAAATGCGGTAAAACTTGAATTTGCCGGAAAAAATGTAATGTTAGTTGATGATTCTATTGTGCGCGGAACTACTTCCAAAGAGATTATCCAAATGGCCCGGGAAGCCGGTGCTAAAAATGTCTATATGGCCTCTGCAGCGCCGGGTGTAAGATACCCCAATGTTTATGGTATTGATATGCCCTCCGCTAATGAATTGATCGCTCACGGTCGGACTGATGAGCAAGTGGGAGAAATTATTGGTGCCGATTGGATTGTCTATCAGGATTTAGAAGATTTAATCGCTTCAGGTTTTGAGGGTAATAAAAATATACAACGCTTCGAATGCTCGGTTTTTGACGGTGAGTATATTACGGGTGATGTGGATAAAGATTATCTGGGACGTATTGAGGCATTGCGAAATGATGCGGCCAAAGAAAAGGGTAAAACATCTTCAGATACCAAAAAACAATCTGTAATAGGCATTCATAATAATGGTCATGCCTAACTTAAGGTTTAGATTGAATGACAGATAAAGAGCAAAAATATAAACAGCAAACCATTGCAACTCGCGGTGGATACCAGCGTACCCATGAAAATGAGCAATCTGAAGCTCTTTTCTTGACCTCAAGCTATGTCTTTGAAAGTGCCGAGATGGCCGCTCAAAGCTTTAGTGATGAAGTCGAGGGAAATATTTATTCTCGCTATACCAATCCCACAGTTCGTACATTTGAACAACGACTAGCAGCCCTTGAGGGTGGCGAGCAGGGCGTGGCTACTGCATCAGGCATGGCCGCCACCTTGTCAGTCATTATGGGGCTTCTTAAATCTGGTGATCATATTGTCTGCTCGCGCGATGTATTTGGCAGCACGCGAGTGTTGATGGATAAATACATCACCAAGTTTGGCGTTGATGTGTCCTATGTAGCTCTGGCTGATTTATCTGCTTGGCAAGCTGCAATTAAGCCCAATAC
>CAXRJI010000075.1:0-15772 GCA_964231105.1 Porticoccaceae bacterium | reverse complement strand
GCTCTTCTGCTCAGTCTTACCCCCAGCGCATATTTTGATGGCCAGTCAGATCTTAGCGCCAGCACGGAAATGGTCGAGTTTTCCCAGCCCGAACTTCGTCAACGCTATTACAGTCTTATTGCAGAACTGCGTTGCCCTAAGTGCCAAAATCAAAATCTAGCTGACTCCAATGCGCCTATTTCCACCGATATGAAAGCGCAGGTGCATCGCATGCTTGAGCAACAGAAAAGCGATGCAGAAATTAAAGCCTATTTAGTCTCTCGCTATTCAGAATTTGTGCTCTATCGACCCAGTGTTAATCAAAAAACCTTGTTTTTATGGGTATCACCTGCTGTCTTACTGCTGATTACCCTGTTAATACTCTATCGCCACTTTTATCTGCGAGGTATGGCCGATAACCCCGATACACAATCTTCACAGACTCAACTAAATCAGGATCAACAGCGACGATTATCTAAACTGCTAAAAGCAGCTAACGATAAAACTAGCAAAGACCAACAGAGCAGTGGAGATAATAAGTTATGACCCTATGGATTTTCTCTCTGATCCTGCTGTTATTGGCGCTTGCCTTTATTGTTTATCCCTTTGTTGATAAGAAAAAGCCTGCCGACCACAGCCAATTATTAGCGGCCAATGTGGCCGTATTTCGCGATACGGAAACCCTGCTAAACAACCAACTAAATACAGGGGATATTGATCAGACCGAATACCAGCAGTTACTGGCACAGGCTCAGCAGTTACTATTGGCCAATACGGAGCAAATTGAGGCGCATAAAACCCCACACAACAGTGCAAAAACAGGTGCATGGCTACTGCCAGTTTTACTCCTTAGTATCCCTGTTGTGACGTTTTTGGCTTACAACACACTGGGTGCTGCTGCGGATCAACGAATTGCTGATCTACTCAAATTACAACTGGCTCAAACGGCGCAGCTCTATACAAATGCAAAAAATGGTGATGTTGATAGCGGTGATAAAGAGGCTCTGCAACAGTATCAGAGGCAGTTACAACAGCAGCTAACAGAACAGGTTACAAAGCGCGTTAAAAAACGCCCAGACAATACTTATTACTGGGTCATACTGGCCCAACAGGCAACTGCTAATGGTGATCTTCAGGCAGCCAGCAATCATTATCGACAGGCGCTCAAAGTGATGCCCAATGATAGTTACTTGCTAGCTCAGTATGCAGAGACTTTGTTTATGTTGGCTAACAGTGAGTTTACAGAGACGGTGATAGAGGCTCTGGATAAAGCCTTTGCCGTGGACTCCTCTAACCCCACCGTGCTTGGCTTAAAGGGGATTCAAGCGTTTAAAAGTGAACAGTGGCAATTGGCGATTACCTACTGGCAGGGTGCTCTGCAACAGGTGGATCTGAACTCATTTAACGCCGAAACCCTCAATAGGGGTATACATCTTGCCGAAAATAAACTGCAAGGCGCTGAACCCAAAGCTACCTCGCAAAATTTGCCCTCAAACGCTCTACAAACCATTCAGCTACGGGTGAGTATCGACCCCAGTATTAAATTTGACCCGCAACAAACGGTCTTTGTTGCTCTGGTCGCCATTTCGGGGCCACCCGTGCCCCTAGCAGCGCGCAAAGTTAGAGCAGGAGACCTGCCAATTCAGATTAGTCTAAGCGATGCCGATGCAGTGATGGCAGGGCATAAACTTTCAGGTGCAAAGGAATTTAAAGCTATTGCCCGATTATCACAAACTGGCTCTGCTACGCCCCAATCAGGTGATTGGGAAATATCCTCAGGCACTTTAAAAGCGGGTGCTCAGACTGGGACTGTAGAACTAAGGATTTCAATCAGAAGGCTGTAAAGCCGTATGCCTGCTGAGGGAAAATTCCAATGAAATTGCCATCATTGCACAGCTTACAGCCAGTTGTGCTGATCCAAACCCGTTGCCCTGTTTCAATGCTCTATTGTATAAACTTCCAAGTAAAGCACTTACTTGTCCTAGCTTATTTGCTAATAATCACTCTATCGCCACTAAATCGATCAATTGCAAAAATAGCTTCATAATTACTGCTAAGAGCATAGATAATACCTTCGTTTGCACCCATCGCTATTTCACCAATGTTTAGCGGTTCTCCTTTTCCTGTACCACTACTGTTTGCCAAAACCGTTCTATCTCCTGTAGATAAGTCAACTAGCTTTAAGTCCTGATTATCTAATATTAGCGCTTGATTAGTGCCTGATAGTATATGAATACTGTAAGTTCCATTTAGGTAAGATCCACTACCTGTCCGGTAACCTGAGACCACTTTTCTATCTCCAGTGCTGGTATCGATAGCGATAAGAGCATGCTCGACTGTACTACCATTTCCTTGATCAGCTAGATAAATTGTTGACCCGTCATCATCAATTGCCATAGCGGTCAAAGATTTAAACTCAGGACCTGCACCTATGTCTGAACTCGAAATAATTGATCGAGTTCCAGTGTTGAGATTTACTTCAAAAATAGCTTGTAGACCCACATCTGCTATATAAAGCTTATCAGTGTGCTCACTAAAGGCCAAAAGTGCTGGAGATTCATATTGAGGATAGCCTGCACCAAAATTACCAGAGATCAAGTACATTAATTTAGTAGTTAAATCAATGCCAATAATTGCCTTTTGACTTGGCTCTGTAATTAATAATTGATTATTGGATCTGTCTAACTTCATATCTGACGGATTTAGAAGACCACTATTATCCATTAGAAAGAGTTTACGTTCCCCAGTGGATAAATTAACCTCATATATGCTCTTGGTGGTCCTGTCCCAAACATACCCAATATCCGTCGCAGGGTCGATGTCCATAAGTTCAGGTATGTCAATCTGAGGCCCAGAGGAAACTGACTGTTTAAAAATTATGCTGCGCTCTCCTGTATTTTTATCTAAAGCTATTACAGAATCACTATCATTAGTATCAGTATTATGAGAGAAATCATTGATC
Source organism: Porticoccaceae bacterium (assembly GCA_964231105.1). Taxonomy (GTDB): domain Bacteria; phylum Pseudomonadota; class Gammaproteobacteria; order Pseudomonadales; family Porticoccaceae; genus HTCC2207. The sequence continues at coordinate 12,831 of CAXRJI010000075.1, read as the reverse complement.
AAGTATCTATTGTTAACACTATCAACCATTAATTGTGTTGACCAGCTAGCCTGTTTCGACTGTTCCCCATTGGTGAAGATATAGTTACGGTCACCATTCTCCAAATCAATCTCAAATATCCTTGATGACCAATCCAGCATAATCAGTTTGCCGGAATCGAAAGCCAATGAAAGACAATAATTCAAGTCGGCACCAGTACCAACCGTATTGCTGGCGATAACACTTCTATCGCCTGTTGAAAGATCCACGGCAAGGATAGAAGCCAAACCACTATCGTATACCAGAGCCCTGTTTTTTGTTGTTTCTAACACCAACTCACTCAGTTGATCGAATAATATACCTGTTCCAACTCCAGAGTTATTTGAAATAACTGTACTTTCGCCAGTATTGAGATTAAAAGAAACTAATTCAGCATTGAAACGGTCCAAAAAAATTGCTCTATTGTTTTCACTATCAACGGCAATACCATCTGGATGTGAACCCTGTCCAAGACTTTCTCCCGAAAGCTCAAATGTGGTTAAGTGTCTCTCCATAATATCAAACGTATGGATACCTATTCCCCAATCAGCAAGCACTATTTGATTATTAAGCGAATCAAAATCTACCGAAAATATCTGGCCCATGTTTTGTCCCCTTCCACCTACTGCAGAATCAGAATGAAACAATAGTTCATGCTCCATAGTTTCAAGATTGATAGCGATAATTCTGTCATAACTAATTCCTGTCTCTTCTATTGCATAAAGCATATTGGGTAGTTGTGGATTAAAGCTAAATCTTGCTCGAGTTAATGTTGGTATATTTCCAATTTTTGTCTCCGCTTCGCCTGTTTGACCAATCCTATCCGTTGCTGTTGCATTAATAACAATATTTGAAAGATTTTTAGGTAGCAGAACATTCTGCGCTCGCCAGCTACCATCTGCATCAACTTGCGCGCTCACATTAGAATTGCCAACATTGACGTTCACTGAAGTCCCATCAATACCACCCTGTTTGGAGGCAGTACCCGAAACAGTAATATAATCTCCAAAAAATCGACTGCCAAATGGAGGGAATTCAATGGTAACCTCTGGTGGCGGTGAGTTGGGAATAATAGTAACCAACACTTTATCTGTTGATGATGCGCCTCGGTTGTCGGTCACCTGCAACTCAAACTCAAGACTTAATTCTGTATTTGTGGGAGGTGCAGTAAAGGTGGCTACGGCTTTATCGTTATCGGATAAGCTGACTTGCATGCCACTAATTTGCTTCCATAAGTAAGAGGAGATTGTGCCGTCACTGTCTGTTGATCCAGTGCCTGATAAACTTACCTGAAGTGATTGAGTCCGAGTTATATCTTGTCCTGCCCGGGCTATAGGTGGGATATTACCTTTATTATCCGGAGTTGAATCATCGTCAGAATTAATTGAGGGCGCTGTACCTCCGCCGCCACAGGCAGAGAGGGTGAATAAAATAATTGGTAAAAGCAGGAAATTGAATCCTTTCATAACTAACACTCCATCCATGAAGATTTTTCTGCGATTATGCATATAACTGATGAATAGTCAATTTATTAATCAAAGTGGATTTATCAACGGCTACAAAGCCATTTGATTTTACAGGTCGATTCAAATAAAATTATTAAGAAGTGAGTAATTCTTGCTTATTTTCAAACTTGTTTAAACACATTACAAACAGTCAAGGATTTAGACTGATCAACTAGTGAAAAGGACGTCACAATACCATGCAATATTCTTTTACATATTTCTCTCTTTTCTAAATAGCTTTGATTCGGGTGTCTAGAGTCATTTGGTCCTGAGTCTTTTGGTTAACAGCCATTTGGTTCTACCACAGAAATTTTTATAAAAAGGGATAAATTTGTTTTACAACACGGCCATTTGTAATGGCCACTTTTATTAATCTTATTAACTACAATTTAATTTAAAAGGACTTACACAATGCAAAAATATGGACTTGCTTTACTTTTAACAATGCCAGTAGTTTCTTTTGCAGAAACTGTTCACTTCGCTGATGTTAGCATCACTAGCCAGGATGGTGTCAGAGGTTATGCCATTGGCTACACAGGGGTAATCAATGAAAAATTTGCCCTTGGCTTAGGTCACTCTAAGGTATCTGATGACGGCATAGATGTATCGGCTACCACTGCGGGATTTAACTTTGGCTTTCAGTCTTTTGATACAGGCTCGGTACTATTTGGGATGGGTGTTGCCAATGTAAGTGGCTCAAGCCAAACAGTCAGCACTAACCTTTATGATATTGAACTTGATGCAAGTGGCTCCAGTGTTTACGCGGAAATTGGCTATGCCAAACTTAGTGGCGAAGGTGTGGACTATAAGGTTTCACTGGTCACTATGGATGGTGAAAACTCTGCCAGTGCATCCATTCGGCAGCCCATTGAGGGCAGTGACTGGGGATGGCAATTAGGTATTGCTAATGATGGCACTACGACTGCCGTATCGGTTGGTGCGAGTCTAACTTTTTAAGCTGTTAATAAATTAGACTAGCAACGGAATTAGAGAGAGTGTGAATTTCAGGCAATTGAATTTACACCCAGACTGGACTATCTTCATTAAAATAGGTGACAAGGAGTTCACTGTGTCATTTCAATATATCTGTCGTCTTCACCTCTCTCAATTTCAAGTTACTTGCCTTAGAAACTTGTAAAGTTAATAAAGTGATAAGAATTAACGCAATTGATTCTTGTGCTTTTTACCAAACATTGAAATTTCTAGAAGAAATAAATGTTAAGCAATCTATTAAGGATTGAGAGTCTGGGTCAAGAGGCTCTGACCCCATTCATTCATTTGTGTATCATTCATTTGATTTTAAGGAAATTCAAAAAAGGGTAAGGTTTATGAAAAAATTACTAGTTTTAGGTGCTGTTATGCTAACTTTAATAGGTTGTAGAGAAGAACATCGCTATGAATATCGTCCTGTTGAGTTAAGTCTTTTTGGTGGAAAACTTGAAATTATCGCAGATGGGCAATACGGCGCTAACTATGAACAAGATGGTAAGAAAAAGCTTGATTATGGATACCCATACCATATTCGTTTTGCATATGTGGTAAGTTCAGAACAAAATTTAAAATTCTTTTCGATAAAAAATCTTCAGTTAATTGGCCAGAGGTCAAATTCTGAGCATTCACTTGGTAATAAGGAGGATGGTAGGGTTAGAAATATAAATGATGAGAAATTTATAATGTTTTCAGCTGGACCACTAACCGCTGATGAGTACGAGTACCAAAACTATATCTTAAAAGCGAAGGTTGTAATATACCGAACAGAAACTGTTTTTGAAGAACAAGACATTGAAGTTCTGCTAGAAACAGAATATCGCAAAGAGCGCCGTAGTGACTGGTTTGATGAAAAAATGAGTGTGTAGATCACTAAACCAATTTAAAGCGGGGCAACTAGTTTAATGTAATTGACGTTTAAAGGGGGTAGTAAGAGTCATTTAATTTTTTAACCAAGGGAGTTTTTATAAACAAGGATAAAATGTTTCAAAACACGGCCATTATCAATGGCTATTTCTACTAAGATTAGTATTTACAACTTAACTTAAAAGGACTTACACAATGCAAAAATATGGACTTGCTTTACTTTTAATCTTGCCAGTAATTTCCCATGCGGAAACAGTTCACTTCTTTGATGCCAGCATTACTCAGCAAAAAGATATTGACGGCTACACCATCGGTTACACCGGAGTAATCAATGAGAAATTTGCCCTTGGGGTGGGTTACTCTGAGGCCTCTCTGGGCAACCAAACTGTATCAGCGACCAGTGCTGGCCTTAATTTTGGTTTTGATTCTTTTGATACCGGCACGGCTCTAGTTGGCATTGGTATTGCCAATGTAAACAGCCCAAGTCAAACCATCAGTACCAGCCTTTACGATATAGAGCTTGAAACTGGTGGCTCGGATATTTTCGTGGAAATCGGCTACGCAAAAATGAGTGGAGAGGGCGGGGACTACAAGCTCTCCCTGGTCAGTATGGATGGCGAAATTACGGCAGGTGCATCGGTGCGTGCACCTATTATGGATAGTAATTGGGCTTTGCAGGTGGGTATTGCTACTGATGGCACTACGCCTGCCTTATCTGTTGGTGCTAGTTTGGCCTTCTAGATAATTTTATTAACAGGAATTTAATTTAATAAGGATATTAAAATGAAAAAATTCATCAACTTTCTCAGTTTAGTTACTTTGGTCTCAGTCTTATCTGGCTGTTCTAGCATTGTCAGTAAATCTGATTATGCTGTGGCTATTTCAAGCAGTCCGGAGTCGGCAAATTTTACTGTTACCGATAAGCAGGGTCGCCAAATTCATAGTGGTTTAACACCTGAAACCATCACCCTCAGTTCATCCTCAGGGTATTTTTCAGCGGCTTCCTACACCATTAAATTTACTAAGGAAGGGTATCCCGATAAGGTATTTACGCTGCGTTCAGATTTAGATGGCTGGTATATTGGCAATATAGTCTTTGGCGGTTTAATTGGTATGCTTGTGGTGGATCCTGCCACTGGCGCTATGTATAGATTGCCTGAGCGCATCGATGTATCTTTAGGTAGGTCTATCTCTTCTTATATACCTGAAAAGTTAACCATAGCTGCTATTGATGATCTGTCTGAGGACCAGCGATCACGTTTGGTATTAATTGAGGAAGATTTGTAATAATTACCTTACAGTTTTAAATATAGTTTAATAAATAGATAGGTGATTCTTGCAATAGGAATCACCTATTTTTTTGGGCTTTAGACCTTTATTTAGGCGCTTAAAACGCAGTTTTTTGTCGATATACAGATTAATTGTTTTGTGTGAAGTACATACTGTGTAAAATCACCTGTATACCAAAAAGTAATCCCATGGCTAATGGGCTAGATCAAACAATAACGACCGATAATGCGCCTAAAATCAATTAAATTAGCGGGATTTAAATCCTTCGTTGACCCCACCAACGTTCAGTTTCCGAGTAATCTCTGTGCCATTGTAGGTCCAAATGGCTGTGGTAAATCCAATATTATTGATGCGGTGCGCTGGGTGATGGGTGAGACCTCAGCCAAGAATCTGCGTGGTGAATCCATGGCGGATGTTATTTTTAATGGCTCTGGCTCTCGCAAGCCAGTGGGGCAAGCCTCGATTGAGTTGGTATTTGATAACTCTGAGGGGCGCGTGGTTGGTGAGTACGCCTCTTATAATGAAATAGCGGTAAGGCGCAAAGTCAGCCGAGATGGCCAGTCTAATTATTACCTAAATGGCAATAAGTGCCGCCGCCGCGATATTACCGATATCTTTCTGGGTACCGGTCTCGGGCCGCGCAGTTATGCGATTATTGAGCAGGGTATGATCTCGCGCTTAATCGAGGCCAAGCCGGATGAATTGCGGGTGTATATTGAGGAAGCGGCGGGGATTTCCCGTTATAAGGAGCGCCGCCGCGATACGGAGAGCCGTATTCAGCGCACTCAAGAAAACCTTGAGCGCTTGACCGATATTCGCGATGAGTTAGGCCGTCAGTTGGGTCGTTTAGAGCGCCAGGCTAAGGCCGCAGAAAAGTACGCGGAGTATAAACAGCAGGAGCGCCAGTTAACCGCTGAGTTATTGGGTTTGCAGTGGCGTAAATACAATCAATCGAGCCTTGAGCAAAAGCAGGTGATTGGTGATTTGGAAATCGAGCAGGAAAAGCTAAATACCCAGCGCAGTGCCTGTGATACTGAAATTGAAAAACTTAGAGTTGAGTTCTCTCAGTCCAGTGATGCATTTAACGAAATTCAGGCCAATTACTACAAAATTGGCGGTGAGGTTTCTCGCCTTGAGCAAGCCATTGAACACTCACAACAGCGGGCGCAAGAGCTAACCAAAGATCTTCAAGAAACGGAACACAATTACACCGAGGCCGAGCAGCATCTTGCCAGCGATCGTCAAAAGGTCAGTGGCTGGGAAGCGGAGTTAGCGGAGTTAAAACCCCTTTTGCAAGCTGCGGCTGAGGCAGATAAAGCCTCTACTGAACTATTGCAATCCGCTGAGGCAGCCATGCAGCAGTGGCAGCAGTCTTGGGATGATTTTAACGAAAAGGCAGCAGACCCCCGGCAACAGGCCGAGGTTCAGCAGTCGCGAATTCAGCACTTAGAGCAACTATTAAGTCGCTTGCAGGTGCGTCAGCAAGATCTATTCTCTGAGGCCAGTAGTTTTCAGGCCAGTCCAGCCGAGGAGGAGATGGCGACCATTCAGGCGTTACTGTCTGAGGCTGAGCTAGCCCGTGAGGCCCTAGTAAAGCAGGGTGAGGATAATAGTAGCGATATTCAGGCTCTGCGCGAGCAGGAAAAGACCACCAACGCTGACTATGATCAGGCGCGAACGACTCAGCAGGCGCTAAAGGGTCGTCAGGTGTCGCTAGAAGCACTTCAGCAGGCGGCGATGGGTGATGAGTCGGAGATCCAGTGGCTAGCGGATAAGGGCCTTGCTAAGGCGCCGCGCTTGGGTGACTTATTGGTGCCTGCAAAAGGTTGGGAGTTGGCGGTAGAGACGGTTTTGGGCAGTTATCTACAGGCTATTTCAGTAGATAGTATCGCCAATAGTGTTGATTTGCTGAAAGACTTTAATAAAGGCGAGCTATTGTTGGTTGGCAAAGGTGCTGTAGGTGATGACGTAGCATCGTCTAAAGGCCGCCCTCTGAGTGAGTTGGTTGAGGGCGATGGCGCACAAAGCCTGCTGTCCCATGTGTATGCCGCCGAGACATTGGCTGAGGCGCTTAAGTTGCAGTCATCTCTGAGTGCAGTGGAGTCGGTGGTTACCCCTGAAGGTATTTGGATGGGCAGCAACTGGTTGCGTGTGGCACGGGATAAAGATGCCAACGCCGGATTTTTGCAGCGCAAGCAAGAGCTGGAATCCATCGCCGAGCAACTAAAGGACAATAGCCAAACTATTGAAGATCTTGAGGCTGTTCGCCAGAGTAATGAACAGCAACTACACAAACTAGAAGAACAGCGTAAAGAAATAGCGGCTAATACGGCGCAACAACAGCAAAATTACGCTGAGTTGCGCTCTAAACTCAGTGGCTTTGAGGTGCAAATAGAACAGTATCAAGCCCGTAAACAGCGCGCTGAAACTGAGCTGGCGGATGTTGAGCAACAGGCCAAAACAGAACAGGAAAACCTGTCTAATGCTCGCTCGGTACTTGAGCAGTCCATTGAAAAAATGGAGACAGATAGCCAACAGCGAGAGACGCTTATTGCTGAGCGTGATAAATATCGCGCCACGCTAGATGAAGCGCGCACCAAAGCCAATCAAGATAGTACCCAGTACCAACAACTGGTGATGCGAGAGGGTAGTTTAAGTACTCAGTTGACCTCGGTAAAAGAAGGAATTCAGCGCTTAGAGAGTCAGGTTGAGCGCTTGCAAGAGAGACGGGATCAGTTACAGGCGGCCTTTGCTATTAAAGAGGACCCCTCGGACAGTCATAGCGCTGAATTAGAAAAGGTGCTGGCTTCGCGCTTAACGGTTGAGGAGCAACTGACGGAAGCCAAACAGACGGTGGATAATACAGAACACCGTATGCGCGAGCAGGAAAAGCTACGTACCGAGATTGAGCAACAGGTGCAACAAATTCAGGGTAAGCTTGAACAGCAGCGTATCTCCGCCCAGGAGGTGGCTACTTTAAGCCGTACCCTAGAGACACAGATTGCTGACCAGCAAACAACCCTTGAAGAGGTGCTTAAAAACCTTGATGAAGATGCTCAAATTGTAGACTGGGAAGAGCAGTTGCAACTTTTGAGTAATCGGATTCAGCGCCTTGGGCCGATTAACTTGGCCGCTATTGATGAATATAAACTTGAATCGGAGCGCAAGGACTACCTTGATCAGCAAAATGCTGAACTAGAAGATGCTCTAAATACATTGATGAACGCCATTCAGAAAATTGATCGTGAAACGCGTAGCCGATTTAAAGATACCTTTGAGTTTGTAAATACCCATATCCAAGAGCTGTTTCCCAAGTTATTTGGCGGTGGCAATGCCTATCTAGAAATGACCGGTGACGATTTGCTTAATACCGGTGTAGCGCTAATGGCGAGACCGCCGGGTAAGAAAAACAGCTCTATTCATATGCTTTCAGGGGGTGAAAAAGCCCTAACTGCCATCGCCATGGTATTTTCTATCTTTAAGTTAAATCCAGCGCCATTCTGTATGCTCGATGAGGTCGATGCTCCCCTTGATGATGCCAATGTGGGTCGTTATGCAGCCATGCTAAAAGAGATGTCCAGTCAGGTGCAGTTTATTTGTATTTCCCATAATAAAATTGCTATGGAAGCGGCTAATCAATTGATGGGGGTTACCATGCATGAACCCGGTGTCTCGCGTCTGGTGACAGTCGATGTCAATCAAGCGGCTGAGTTGGCAGGTGTTTAGGGCTAAAAATGGCTAGATGCAGTTTTGCTAATCCTTAATAAAGAGATTAGAGTGGTAATCGCCTATGGAAAATTTTGAGCCAAAAACAGTTTTAATCGTCGTTACACTGATGGTTTGTCTGGCCATAGTTTTAGATTTTTTGCGCCGTAGAAAACGCAATCGCTATGACAATATACAGATGTCATCGCGCGATCTGGAGCGAAATGCTCGAGGGGAAGCTGAGGATGATCCCTTTGCTCAGAGCCAGTTTCCGTCAGGTCCTGCGCGGGTTAAAGTTCGCGATAACGCAGAATTCAATACTAATCGGTCAAAGCAACCACAGCAGGGTGCATTGTCACTAGATACTGAGGCTGACTCTGTCGAGGCGTCTGATACACAGTCACAGCTTGCACAGCACCAGGACCAGCAACAGCAACAGCAGCCAGAGAAACCCAACACCAATAAATCCTCATCTAGTAGTGCTGAACCTGAAGACGTCTTGGTGATTCATTTAATGACAAAAAAAGGCCAGAGTTGTGATGGGCAATTACTGCTTGATACGGCTACATCACTGGGGTTGCGCTTCGGTGCCATGAAAATTTTTCACCGTCACAGTGAAGAGGACGGTTCCGGGCCAGTATTATTTAGTATGGCTAATTTACTAAACCCCGGTACCTTTGATTTAAATACTATGGGTGATATGCAAGCAGTGGGTGTAACCCTATTTATGACGCCCAACGAATTAGAGGAGCCAGTGGACGCCTTAGATCTGATGCTTGAGACTGCAGAGAAGTTAGCGCAACAGCTACAGCTAACGGTAAAAGATGAGTCTCGCAGCTCTATGACTAAACAGACCATTGATCACTATCGGCAAAAAGCCCTTAAAATTGCCTTCCAACGGCAACGTAACACCTAACTCTATAAGCAACCCTTTGGCGAAATTGCATGCAAGATATTCCACAGCTTGTTCGCGAACAGTATGAACGTCTCAAGGATGAGTTGAATCAGCATAATCATGCCTACTATGTGTTGGATGACCCATCTATTCCCGATAGTGAGTACGATCGTCTGATGCGTCGTCTGCAGGAGATTGAAGCTGAGTTTCCAGCCCTGCAAAGTGACGACTCACCCTCCCAGCGCGTGGGGGGAGAGGCGCTATTAGCATTTACTCAGGTTGAGCACGCTGTGCCAATGCTGTCTTTGGATAATGCTTTTTCCAATGAAGAAATGAATGATTTTGAGCGCCGCATTAAAGATCGTTTAAACCTGCCAGATAACAGCGAGATAGACTATGTCTGTGAGCCCAAATTAGATGGCGTTGCCGTTAGTTTGTTGTACAGAGACGGGTTGCTAGAGCGAGGTGCCACCCGCGGTGATGGTCGAGTGGGTGAGGATATCACTGCCAATGTGCGAACTATTAATAGTATTCCTCTTAGGTTACAGGGTGACAATATACCTGAATTACTAGAGGTCAGAGGAGAGATTTACCTACCGCGCAAGGGCTTTGAGCAACTTAATAGCAAGGCACTAGAAGCAGGAGAAAAAACCTTTGTTAACCCGCGTAATGCAGCAGCTGGCAGTTTGCGACAACTGGATTCAAAGATCACAGCAGCGCGCCCTCTGGAGATGTGTGCCTATAGCGTAGGGCAGTATAAGGGTGCTATCACCCCTGAAAGCCATAGTCAGATATTGCAGCTTTTGGGTCAATGGGGGTTTAAGATTAATCAGTATGTGCAGGTCGCTGAGGGCATCGTTGCCTGTGAGGACTATTATCACTATCTGGCCGCTCTGCGTGATCAGTTAGATTATGAAATAGATGGTATTGTCTACAAAGTCAGTGACCTAGTGCTTCAGGAGCGACTGGGTTTTGTGGCTAAAGCACCGCGCTGGGCTATTGCGCGCAAGTTTCCGGCGCAAGAGGAGATCACCCAACTGCTAGATGTAGAATTTCAAGTGGGTCGCACCGGCGCCGTAACCCCTGTGGCTCGTCTTGAGCCGGTCTTTGTTGGCGGCGTTACCGTGAGCAATGCCACATTGCATAATGGCGATGAAATTGAGCGCTTAGGTGTTTGTATTGGTGATACGGTGATTGTGCGCCGTGCTGGGGATGTAATTCCTCAAATTGTTAAGGTTGTTCAAGATAAACGCCCCGCCAATGCTTTGCCTATTGTATTCCCTGAGCGGTGTCCAGTCTGTCAGTCATCTGTTATTAGAGCAGAGACTGAGGCAGTCGCTCGCTGCACAGGGGGATTGTTTTGCGCGGCTCAGACCAAAGAGGCAATTGTGCACTTTGCCTCACGAAAGGCTATGGATATTGATGGTTTGGGCGATAAGCTTGTCGATTTATTGGTCGATCAAGGGCTAATTTATTCCGTAGCTGATCTATTTGATTTAAAGCCCGAGCAATTAGTGGGCCTTGAGCGTATGGCTGAAAAGTCAGCGACTAATTTGGTTAATTCTATTGAGGCCAGTAAACAGACCAGTTTGGCTAAATTTCTCTATGCCTTGGGTATTCGAGAGGTTGGCGAGGCAACGGCACAAAACCTAGCCACCAGCTTTGGCCGTCTGGAGGCTATGATTGATGCCTCTCTCGATCAGCTGCTTGAGGTTGAGGATATTGGACCTGTAGTGGCGGCCTATATTGTCGACTTTTTTAATAATCCGGATAATTTAGCCATTATTCAGGCCCTTAGAGAGGCGGGTGTAAATTGGAAAGATGTTGAACAGTCTGAGAACCAGCCTTTAAAAGGCCAGACTTGGGTTTTAACTGGCTCGCTTGAAACCATGAGTCGCGCAGAGGCTAAGGAAAAGCTGCAATTATTGGGTGCTAAGGTGGCGGGTAGTGTGTCTGCAAAAACCCATAAGGTGGTGGCTGGCCCGGGAGCCGGTTCTAAATTAAACAAAGCCCAGAGTTTGGATATACCCGTATTAACTGAACAGGAATTAATTGAATTTCTGCAACGTTATTAATTAACCCAGACATTACAGCCCAAGCCTGTGATTAGGCTGGATGTTTACTACCAGTGACTAATACCAACGACTAATACCAACGACTAATACCAACAGCTAACACCAATAGCTAGCACCCATGACTAAGCCCTATGATAAAGCCTAAAGCCAAACAGAATCTAAAGCAGCGATCGACATGGATTGCCGCTATGGTAGCCTGTTTTGCCTTTTTGCTAATGGCAGTTAAAGTCTATAAGCTGTCTGTATCTTCTCTTCTTCTCAATTTACTGATTATGTTGGTTGGACTGCTAGTGATTATCGCGCTAGCGGCTATCTTGGGTTGGTTAATATCAATGCGCCAAAATCGAAAAAAATTCGAAACAGAAAGTCGAAATAAAAAAGCGAAATAAATAAGTGTCCAAACAGTCTTTTTCATTCCCTTATTTCCTGACCACCATAGGTCTAAGCAATATTGCTATGGGTCTGCAAAAGGTTTTATATCCGTGGTTGGTAGTGGGTGTTTTAAATGAATCCCCCAGTAAGTTGGGCTTGGCTCAGTTGGCTGTATTACTACCTAGTTTATTGTTTGTATTACCCGGTGGCGTGGTTTCAGATCGCCGTCACCGCGGTACATGGTTATCCCTGCTGTATCTTTTATACCTTTTGCCTATAGGACTATTAATTGTCGGTTTTAGTTTGGGCGATCCTGCTTTTTACCAGTTAATACTCTATGGATTTCTATTTGGCACCATTACCGCATTTGTTCAGCCTGCTAGAGAGAGTATGTTGGGCCATGCAGCGCCAGAGGTGATGCATCAGGCAGTGGCCAAGGTTATGGTGGTGCAGTTTATCGCTCAAGGTGTGGGCTTCTATTTAGCCGGACAGTTATCTATTGTCAGCCCCATACAGTTATTGGGTATACAAATGCTAATTTTTGTTCTCAGTGCTGTATTTATTCGTTTATCCCATCCGCAAATAAATGCAAGGCAAGATAATAGCCAGCCCAATATAAACACCGAGAAATCTAAAAAGCCCCTAGTGGAGTTGCGCGAGGGATTAACCCTGTTTGCGGAGAATAGGGCACTGCTGCATCTGGTTTTAATTGTATTTGCTACCGGCTTTTTGGCCTTTGGTGTCTATCTGGTGGGTATGCCCTTAATCGCCAAGCAGTTTTATGGTGGCGGTGCAGTGTTATATGCCATTCTGCAGATTATTTTTACTCTGGGTATTATCTCGGTTAATTTAGGGGTAATGAATCGCGCTCAGGTATTTAAAAAGACGGGTAGATTAATGGTAATAAGCTTTTTACTGCGCGGCTCTTTAGTAGCTCTGGTGGCTTTAAAGCCCAGTATTTGGATTTTGTATCCCTTGGTTTATATTTGGGGTGTTTTCTCTGGGCTATCTATGACTTTGGGGCGCACTATTTTGCACAATCAGGTCTCCGATAAGGTGCGCTCACGGGCCGCTTCAGTCTATCAATTGTGTCTTTATGGTGGCGCACCTCTAGGTG
>CAXRJI010000074.1:0-12775 GCA_964231105.1 Porticoccaceae bacterium | reverse complement strand
CCAGCCATAGAGGATTCCTCATCAGCTGTGGCCAATATAATCAAAGGATGTTGTAGTTTTTTATCTAGATGCTGTTTGGCCGCTTCAATAGCCAGTGGAAAGAAGCCTTTCATATCGCAACTTCCCAACCCATAAAGTCGATTATCTCTTTCACTCAATTGAAAGGGATCGCTTTGCCATAAACTCTCATTACAGGGTACGGTATCCGTATGACCTGCTAAAACTAATCCACCAGGCCCACTCCCTAGAGTGGCAATTAAATTGGCTTTGTTTGGTGCGGTGTGCATGATTTCGCACTTAAAGCCGAGATCTCTTAAATGATTAGCCAGCAAATTAATAACCTGCAGATTGCCATGATCCAATTCCGCTGAGGTGCTACTGATAGAGTTGCTGGCAATGATCTGTCTAAACAAATCTTTAAACGCTAGCTGTGAGGCCATATTAAATGCTCATGATATGATAAGGCGTGATTTTACGCGCTATCAAAACAATTGTTAATAAACAGAATGGGCCCAAAAAATTACAACGAGCATTATGGCGACCTCAGTGACATTACTAAAGACTAACTACGACACCAAACTGCAGCGATATTTAGAGGCTGATAGGGATACATCCTGGTTACAAGAACGGCTTCAAGACAGTGAATTTGCTCAGCAATTAGAACAGATTTGGGGCTGTAGTGATTTTGTTGCTAATCAAGCTATCACCCATCCAAAGGCATTTGAGGCGCTATTAAAAAGCGGCGATCTTCAACGCACATACGCTAAAGATTATTATTTGCAAACCTTGCAGTCTCAAGTTGCTGGTTTAACTGATGATGAAGATGCGCTGGCTAAGACACTGCGGCATTTTAGGCAGCGTGAGATAATACGCATTATCTGGCGTGACTTTTTGCGACTTGCGCCTCTATTAGAAACTACCAATGATCTGACCCTTTTGGCTGAAGCCTGTATCAATGTAGCGCTAGATTTTATTCATAAGAAACTAGTTAGTGAGCTAGGTAAGCCGGTGACATCTGATGGCGAAGAACAAAGAATGCTGGTAATAGCCATGGGTAAAATGGGCGCCCATGAACTCAATATTTCCTCGGATATTGATCTCATATTTGCCTACCCTGAAGCAGGTGAGACTTGTGGTGGGCCTAAGTCAGTTTCCAACCAAGAGTTCTTTACCCGTCTGGGTCAAAAACTTATTGCAGCCCTAGACCAACAGACCGTTGATGGTTTTGTATTCCGAGTGGATATGCGTCTTAGGCCCTATGGTCAGAGCGGGCCACTGGTTCAAAATTTTGCTGCCCTTGAAGAGTACTACCATGCACAGGGGCGTGGCTGGGAGCGTTATGCTTTGGTAAAAGCGCGCATTGTCTCAGGCCAAGCAGAGGATATTGAGCAACTGCAAAATATACTTCAACCCTTTGTTTACCGCCGCTATCTCGACTACGGTGCCATCGAATCCCTGCGTGATCTAAAACGACAAATTAATCAACAGGTAGTGCGCAAAGGCATGCAGGACAATATTAAACTAGGTGCAGGGGGTATTCGCGAGGTAGAGTTTTTTGCTCAAACTTTCCAGCTTATCAGGGGAGGCAGAATAAATGCGCTGCAGACCCAATCCCTATATCAGGTGCTTAACTGCCTTGTCGCTGAGCAGATAATTTCAGAAACCGATCAACAAGAGCTTTGGGCAGCCTATGAATTTTTGCGTAATACAGAACATGTACTGCAAGGTATAGGAGATCAACAAACCCAGCAGCTACCCATTGATGAATTGGCGCAACTGCGAGTAGCAAAGGTGATGGGATTTACTCAATGGACTGACTTTTTGCATCAACTTGACTATCACAGGCATCAAGTGCATGGTCATTTCAACAATATTATCGCCAATGATTCGGCTAGTAATGATATTGCTGATAGTATCGATAGCACTGACAGTGATGAATATCATTATTGGCATCCTGATTTAGACGCCGCCGAAAGTTTGCATGTACTTCAACAACTAAATTATCAACAGCCCAGTGAAATTGCCGATAAATTGGCAAAGTTCTACCAAACTCGTACCCTATTGCGTTTGCAGGCTATTTCTCGTGGGCGACTTGATGCCCTAATCCCTTTGGCATTAATAGCCTGTTCTAAGCAGCAAGATCCAGATACAACATTTGAACGGGTATTAGGTTTAATTTCGGCTACCCTGCGGCGCAGTGCTTATCTTTTGTTGCTGGTAGAAAATCCACAGGCGTTAAATCAGCTGGCACTTCTCTGTTCAAAAAGTAGTTGGATTGCCGAGCAGCTAACCCAATACCCTGCATTGCTAGATGAATTATTAGATGCTGATCATCTATACGGTCCTTTAGAAAAACATCAGCTACGTGACCAATTACGCCAACAGACTTTGCATCTTCCCTATGATGATCAAGAGCAGCATATGGAAGAAATACGCTACTTCTGTCGCTCCTGTACATTGCGCGTTGCTGCCGCTGAAATTATCCAAACGCTGACCTTAATGCAGGTCAGTGATCAGCTGACTTGGACTGCAGAGGTGGTAGTTGAGCATGTTACCCATATTGCTTGGCAACAAATGGCATCAGAATACGGTGAGCCCACTGTTCAACAAGATAGCCCACACAACTCTGACACTCCCGGCTTTATCGTGGTTGCCTATGGCAAAATGGGGGGTATTGAAATGGGCTACCAATCTGATTTAGACCTTGTCTTTTTGCACGAAAATGCCTTTAAGCAGACTCAGGGCGGTAGTAAAAGTATCGATAGCACCACATTCTATACCCGTCTTGGTCGACGTATTATTCATATACTATCGACATCAACTGCTTCGGGACGTGCTTATGAAATTGATATGCGTCTTAGGCCCTCGGGTAACTCGGGCATGTTAGTATCTACACTCAGTGGATTTGCCAAATACCAGCAGCAAGATGCCTGGACTTGGGAGCATCAAGCCCTAGTTCGATCGAGGGCAATTACGGGCGACCCAGAGACTATGGCACGCTTTGATAAAATCCGCACCGAGCAACTCTGCCGGTCTAGGGATTTGCCTCAGTTGCGCACAGAAGTGACTGAAATGCGTGACAAAATGCGTAAACATCTCAATAAAACCACAAATCAGGATAAATACTCCTTAAAGCAGGCTTCCGGAGGTATCGTAGATATTGAATTTATGGTTCAATTTGCGGTCTTGGCTTGGTCGCACCAATATCAGCAGTTAGCTAAGTGGTCGGATACCATTCGAACCCTAGAAACAATGGCTAGCTGTGGTGTTTTAAGTGAACAACAAGCTAAACTTTTGATGGATGCCTACCGAGCCTACCGCTCGGAAGCGCACAGCTTGCAGTTGCAAAATAAGCCTACAGAGGTTTTATTGTCACAATTTGCTGATCATCGGCAAGCGGTGATTGAACAATGGCAAATTTTTTTTAATGATTAAACAGATTTTAAGTAATTAAAAGAAGGAAAGGTCAATGACATTTTCAGACCGAGACGGTTTTATTTGGATGGATGGCGAACTAGTGGATTGGCGTGATGCGCAAACACATTTTCTCACCTCATCCTTGCACTACGGAACAGGCGTGTTCGAGGGCATTCGTGCCTACGACACCGAATCTGCTGGCACCTGTGTATTCCGTCTTGAGGATCATACAAAGCGCTTATTTAATTCTGCAAAGATTTTGCATATGCAGATTCC
Source organism: Porticoccaceae bacterium (assembly GCA_964231105.1). GTDB lineage: Bacteria > Pseudomonadota > Gammaproteobacteria > Pseudomonadales > Porticoccaceae > HTCC2207. The sequence continues at coordinate 9,082 of CAXRJI010000074.1, read as the reverse complement.
CTATACCGAGGAGCAAGTAAGTGCTGCCATCTGTGAAGTGATCAGCGCTAACAAATTGCAGGCGGCTTATATAAGACCATTGGTATTTTTAGGTTCTGAAGGTATGGGCTTGCGTGCTGAGGGATTAAAGGTTCACTTAGGTATTGCCGCTTGGGACTGGCCTTCCTACACGTCTCCAGAAACCCTAGAGAGCGGATTAAAAGTGCGCACCTCTTCCTATACCCGTCACCATGTCAATATAACCATGGTCAAGGCCAAAGCCAGTGGCAACTATATTAACTCCATGCTTGCCCTGCGTGAGGCCCTAGACAGTGGCTGTGATGAGGCCATTATGCTGGATCCAGAAGGCTATGTAGCCGAGGGCAGTGCAGAAAATTTCTTTATTGTTCGCAATGGCAAAATTTACACGCCAGACCTTACCTCCTGTCTTGATGGCATTACCAGAGATACAGTCTTTAAATTAGCTGCTGATTTGGGCATTGAAGTCCACGAAAAGCGCATTTCTCGGGATGAGGTATATATCAGTGACGAGGCATTTTTCAGCGGCACAGCGGCTGAGATTGTGCCCATTCGTGAATACGATAGCCGTCTGATTGGTTCAGGCGCCAGGGGTCCTGTCACCGCTAAATTACAGTCAGCTTATTTTGATCTAGTTCGTGGTAAATCCACGAGTTATAAGCATTGGCTTACGCCTACATCTGGCTAAATCATTCACTTTTTTTGGAGAAACTATGAATTTCTCCGTAAATAAAACTTTAAAATCCACTGTGCATGAAATTGGCGATTAATTAGACTGCTGACTGTGCCAGTCAGCTTCTATGTTGCCGTCATGAAATCTCAGCGCTGAATTTGAATGGCTCAAAAGAGCGATAGGGTTTAACTAGCGGTGTTTTATGAGATCTTCTGAAAAGATTGATTACCAGAACTAGTGTTTGAGACTTTCTATAGAGAGTTTCTTGCGCCTACGGTTGTGGTGCATTAACTTTAGTTCATACTTCAAGCGCAGATAAGGTCCCTTTATCTTAGAGAAAATAGTTTGTGTGTTCTTTCTGGACTTATTTTTATCAATGATGCTATTTACACTTATTGGGGAGGTACATATTGGGCTGGGCTCAATACCTAATATCTTTCCGCTATATTCCCAATAAAATTGTAAATCTTCATCGACGGGTCGACCGAATAAATTTCGAGCTTCAAGGAGCTTAATGGCACCTTTATATGAAATAACATAAGCTGTGGTTGTGGATGGTATCTTTCTGTACTGGCATAGAAGGGTTTCTTTATCTAAGTTAATAGCACTATCTCTTTTTTTGTATCTTGGCGGTTCCGACAGTTTGATCATATCCCAGTCAAATGAAATTTGTTCTATATGTGATAATGCATTAGGCAATTTCTCACTGAGTTCTGCATCATCCTCTATTACAAGAGCCATTGATAATTTTTGATCAACAACCTCTTGCCATATAAGTCTATGACTGAGATAGCAACCGATTTCGCCCTGTGAAAGTGGTCGTCTATAAGACTTTTTGTTGAGTGTTGGGCTATAGTGCACATTAAGCTGAGATGGTGTTAAAGCGGATCCATTTACGGCTGGGACTCTGGTAAATTCCAAATGGAGTTTCTCAAGCTCTGTTTTAATGTTTTGTAGTCTATCCTCGGAAGCGTCCAAGTTTATAACAAAGATTTCCATAGAGTTTCTTATGCCTTCTAATTAATTATTAGCTGAGCTTAATTTTCGCAAGGTTGCCAGAGTTAATGTTTAGTTGCAATGCTGTCAAACAAACATACCTCATCGCTTTACAAAAACTTTTTCATACTCTCTGAATAGTTGATTTTAAAACATGTCTGTATCTGAGAGAGTTGGCTTTATCATCAAACTGTCATGCCATAAAATATATTGAACAAACCAAATGTGCCGATATTTAAGTTTATATGGCTTTTTAAAAATCAACGGCATAAACATTCATATCAAAGGACAAGTAACATCTGATCCAACCATTATATGACGTGTTATTGTGCTCGTAGCTGGAAACCACATCTGTTTTAATACAGAACTTGATACTATTTGAGTACCCTCAGCAGTTGATAGTAATCATTTGGGTTATCGTCTATTGTCAAGTGGCTGATGTCAGGAATAAAGAGAGAAGAAACTGATAATGGCAAAACTTATAAGATTTCTATATAGCTTGCTAATCTATGCACTCACTCCTGTTGGCGTAATTGTGCTTCTTTTCTATGCGATCAGGGCGCCTGGTCTAAGATCAGGTTGGGCTCAGCGCTTTGGTTTTATCTCTGATCTCAATAACAAGAAAACAATTTGGTTGCATGCAGTATCTGTAGGAGAAACGCTGGCGGCAGTGCCATTGGTTAAAGCACTGCAGGTGCAATATCCACAGTACAGAATAATTATAACCTGCATGACTGAAACTGCATCTCATCGTATAAGAACAGTGTTTGGTGAATCAGTGGAAAATACCTATGCACCTTTTGATACTCCAGATGTGGTGGCACGTTTTTTAAACCGTTTGAAGCCAGAGTTGTTGATTATTATGGAGACCGAACTCTGGCCAAATACCATTGCAGCCTGTCAACGGCGAAAAATTCCTGTGATCTTAGCCAATGCTCGTCTGTCGCAAAAATCAGCTAATTCCTACAAAAAAATTTCACCACTGATTAAGCCCATGTTGCAATCTTTGCATGCAGTTGTGGCACAGCACAAAAGTGATGCTGCAAGATTTATTGAACTTGGCTTACCAGAGCAAGCGCTAACCATATCTGGCAATATAAAATTTGATCTGACTCTTGATGAGCAAACTAAAAATATGGCACAGCTTGTTTCCCAGCAGTGGCGTGGTTCAACTTCACGATCAATTTTGTTGGCGGCGAGTACTCGCCGCGGAGAGGATGAATTAATCCTACAGGCCTTTAGGCAATTAGTCAGCGTATTAGAAAAGCCTCCCCTGTTAGTTTTAGTACCCCGCCATCCAGAGCGCTTTGATTCGGTTTATGAACTCTGTAGTCGAGCAGGGTTTTCAGTAGTAAAACGCAGTGATAAAGATGCAGATGTGTGCAGGGCAGATATCTTATTGGGCGATACTATGGGTGAGCTGATGCTATTTTATGGCGCTTGTGATATTGCCTTTGTGGGTGGAAGTTTAGTCCCCAACGGCGGCCATAATATGATTGAACCTGCGGCATGGGGTGTGCCTATTATTAGTGGGCCCCACCTATTTAATTTTTCTGAAGTTTCGCAGCTATTGATTGGCGGAGACGCAATGTTAGTTTGTGAAAATACGACTCAATTGGCAGAGCAAACCTTGGACCTATTACAAAACCCTGAGCGCCGTCAATCCATGGGTAAAGCAGCTAAACAAATTGCTGAGGAAAATCGCGGAGCCCTAGCAAAATTGCTGGAGCAGATTGACGATCAACTGCAACAATAGATCGATATGTTGAGAATGCTAGCGAGTGATAACTAGGCTAGGATCGAGCTGGGCATTGAGCTGATATATATCATCTGGTGAAAGTTGGCCAGTCACTTCCTTTAGGGCCATCATTGATAAGATAAAATCATAGCGCGCATTAGCATAGTTTCGCTTAGCTTGATAAACCGTGCGCTGGGCTGCAAGCACATCAATAATAGTTCGGGTGCCCACCTCATAACCTGCTTGGGTAGCCTGCAGAGCACTGTCTGCAGAGGTAATCGCTTGTTTACGCGCTTTGACTCGTGCGCCATTGGTGACTACCAACTGGTGTTGAGATCTAGCGCTTTGAATGGTGTTTCTTTTCGCTGCCATAAAGTTTTCTTCAGAGGCAATAGCCTGTTGCTTGGCTTGCCGACGCGTGGCATCAACGCTACCACCAAGCCAAATAGGCATGGTGATTGAGATGCCTATTTGGTGGCCATCGGACATAGAATCGTAGGACATAAAAGGGCTGGTGACTTCATTGTCGGAGTCAAAGTAGCTGGCGGTACCAGTGATCTTAGGTAAACGAGACATTGCAGCTGCCCTTGCCTGACTAAAAGCCGCATCTTTGCCGAGTTCAGCTACTCGAAGTTGGAAATTATTTTTTACCGCAAGTTCAACCCAATCCTGCCCACTATCTGCTGAGGGTGGGTTTACTTTAAAGCCATCTGCAAGTCCAGAGAGCACGCTGTGGTTGCTCCCAGTTAGCACCTGTAGTCCTTCAAAGGCAATATTAAGTGCACCTTGTGCTTCGAGGCTGTTAACAATGGCCTCATCGAAAAAAGCCTGAGCCTCATGAACATCAGTGATGGCCACAAGTCCCACTTCAAAGCGCTCTTTGGTCTGTTCTAAACGCCGTGAGATTGCCCGTTGTTCAGCGCTTCGCGTCTCTTTGTTGTCGTAGGCGCGAAGTACATTGAGATAGGCTTCACTGACGCGCATAATAAATCGCTGCTGATCTGCAGAAAATTGAGCAGCGGCACTGGCACTTAGAGCCTTACCACTTTGAAATTGATACCAGGACGACACATCAAAAATGGCTTGGCTTAGGGAGACAGCATAGCGCGTGCCTTCAGAGGTGGCGTCACCTATATAGCCTGTCCTTTCAATTTCTGTGCTCTCTGACTCGGTATATTCTCCGGAGGCGGCAATCTGGGGTAACAGAGCGGCGCGAGCGATCTTTTTTGATTCGAGACCCGCTTTAAAATTGGCACGGGCGGCACTTAGCACAGGATCATTTTGTAATGCTGATTGATAGATATCTGTGAGAGATTCCCCCCATGAGGCGCTTGTTAGCATTAATCCGTATATCAATACAGTGAAATATTTTTTACTTAAGTACATTGTTTCTCCCTGTGCTCTCTTGTGCTTGCTAGCAACGAGTGGCCCCTTTGGCATGGCTGAGACTGAATATAGGTTGTAACTATTTTTATGCTTATTCTAACAGAACTAGCCCAATGGGCGCATAATAAACTGGTCAGTGGGACCGGCCCCAATTAGTGACACAACGTATTACGTTAAAAAAGGTTGATATGATTAAACATAATTTCGGTACTAAAGATTATCAAATTGTAACGAAAGAGACGCTTTTCCAAGGTTTCTTTAGGATAGTGAAGTTATGCCTGCGCCACCGTCGTTTTGACGGCAGTTGGAGTGAGCCAATACAGCGTGAATTATTCCAGCGTGGTAATGCGGTGGGTGTTCTGCTCTACGATCCAGTAAATCATCTTATAGGCCTCGTGGAGCAGTTTAGGGTGGGGGCATTAAATGAACCCAAGGGACCTTGGCAATTTGAAATTGTGGCTGGAATGATTGAGCCAGGCGAAACTCCAGAGCGCGTTGCGGTCAGAGAGTTACAGGAGGAAGCAGGAATTGAAGTGGAAAAATTACTCCCCATCTGCGACTATTTAGTTAGTGCTGGTGGCACAGATGAAAAAATGTATGTGTTCTGTGGATTGACGGATCTGCGTGATAAAGGGGGTAAGTTTGGTCTAGCCAGTGAGGCTGAAGATATACTTTTTAAGGTTTGGCCCTACGATGAGGTTATGAGCGCATTTCAGTCTGGCTTACTCAACAGTGCTGCAGCGACAGTGGGTTTGTTATGGTTGCAGCTAAATTTTCAAAGATTACAGCGTAAATCCCAAACAGGAGAGTAGAGGTTGTCCTACCAAAGAACGGCACAATTAAATCTAAAATCCTTGCATCGAGAATGTGAGCGCAATTATGTCGGATTGATGTCTCTGTTCGCCGGTAAAAATAATTTGGGTCAAACTTTTACAGCTCACGACTGTCAACGCAATGCCGTTACTTTTACGATTATAGAAGTCACAAAATTTACTACCACTGTAGCGGTTGCTTTGGAGAATATGGCGCCTCAATGGGTGCCGGAAATAGATCTTAAAGTTAGAGCCTATCATGATGCCAAAATGGCTGAGGTTATTGAGTGGTGTTCAGATAGAACTATTCCCTGGGCGCTTGTTGAAGATAAAGGAAGACAGTCGAGAGATGAAAAGTGGCAGTGGAATATATTCCTCAGTGAGCTTTTATCCCAGAGATTAAAGCAAAGCATTCTGGAAGCGCAGAGTAAATAATGCGGTGGCTATTTTAAGGCTAAATCAACTGACAGATCTTCATCTAGGAGAAACACCAGATTATCTAACCCGTGGAGTGGCTACCATGGCCACCTTTGAGGCGGTTTTGCAGGAACTAGATCAGCGTGGACGCGGAACTGACTTGCTACTGTTGACGGGTGATCTTGCCAGTGACTGTCAGCCGGGTGCCTACCAATTATTGGATAAGCTGCTTACAAAACAAAACCGCAGTGCCCTCTGGTTGCCTGGCAATCATGATGATCCCCTAACCATGCAACAAAACCTTCCCCAGTACCCACCTACGCCAGTTTTTGAGCATAAGCACTGGGGTATTTTAATGCTCGACAGTAGTCAGCCCGGCGAAACAGGCGGTTATATTTCCAATCAACAATTTCAGGCGATAAAAAGAGGCCTCAAGCAACTTGCTGATAAGTTTGTATTGGTTGCCATGCACCACAGCCCAGTTTCCGTCAATAGCGCTTGGCTAGATGAGCACCGCATCTCTAATCATCAACAACTTCATCAACTTTTAAGTGCACATGGTAATGTAAAGGCTGTGATTTTTGGTCATGTTCATCAACGGCACGAGGCTGATTGGCATGGATTACCTGTTTACTCAACACCTTCAACTTGTGTCCAGTTTGCGCCTGGTTTGGACCAATTCGCGCTTTCAAATCAGGCGCCAGGTTATCGCTGGCTTGATTTACACCCTGATGGTCATTTGGAGACAGGCGTGACATTTATTGAGCAGGGTACTGCCTAACTGTTGATAGCTGATCAATTATAGGTTTAGCTATAAATTATTGTCTGTGATAAACAATAAAATTTCCCTGCATATGAAGATTACAGCCAATTATTGATTATAATAGGCACTCTTTATTGGGCCAGTGTTCTATGTCACAGCTTCTTTACCTGCATGGTTTTAACAGTTCCCCGCAGTAGAAAAAGGCTATGCAAACCCAGCATTGGCTGTCCAAATTTTCACCCCAAACAACCTTTTGTTGTCCTCAGCTACCTCCCTTTGCCTCAGAGGCGATTGCCCTACTAAGAAAAATTATTGAGGATTGGTTGCCCCGCCCAATTTATTTGATGGGAAGTTCTATGGGTGGGTTTTTTGCAACTTGTTTGGCAGAGCAATATGATCTGCGTGCTGTATTAATAAACCCGGCAGTAAATCCCGGCCTTGGATTATCTGATTGGCTGGGAGAGAATCAAAACTATGTCACCGGTGAGCGCTGGATTTTTGAGTCTCATCATATTGATGAGTACAAAGATTTGTATTGCCCAGAATTAAAGTTTAAAAAAAATTACAAATTGCTCTTGCAAACCGGTGATGAGGTGTTGGACTATCGCCATGCGCAGGATCATTATCAGGGCTGTAACATGGTAATAGAAGAGGGTGGCGACCACAGTTTTGTCGATTATCACCGACATTTGCAGGCCAACCATGAATTTTTAGTGAATCCATAAAAGCGTTATCTAAGGAAAACGGCGACAACCAATGAGTGACTACAACGCACAAGATATTGAAGTACTAACAGGATTAGATCCTGTTAAAAAACGCCCGGGCATGTACACAGACACTAGTCGCCCCAATCATCTAGCACAAGAGGTGATTGATAACAGTGTCGACGAGGCCCTTGCTGGTCACGCCAGGCGCGTTGATGTAACGCTGCACAAAGATGGCTCACTATCCGTTTGCGATGATGGACGCGGTATGCCGGTGGATATCCATCCCGAGCAGGGTTTGCCGGGGGTTGAAGTGATTCTTACAACTCTGCATGCCGGCGGTAAGTTTTCAAATAAAAATTATCAATTTTCTGGCGGTCTTCATGGAGTTGGTGTATCCGTCGTTAATGCACTTTCCAATCAATTAGATGTTGTTGTTAAACGTGAGGGCAAGGTCCATCAAATCACTTTTGCCAACGGTAATAAGACCTCTGATCTTCAGGTTATAGATACCTGTGGGCAACGAAATACGGGCACTATTTTACGCTTCTGGCCCGACTCCAGTTATTTTGATTCAGTCAAATTTAGTGTCACCAGACTGCGTCATGTGCTTCGCGCTAAAGCGGTTCTATGCAGTGGCTTAACCATTAGCTTTTATGATGAAAACACCAATGAAAGTGAAGAGTGGTTCTACGAGGACGGTCTGAGAGATTACCTGGTTAATTCACTACAGGGTTGGGAGCTTTTGCCGGCCAGTCCGTTTGTAGGAAATTTTGCCTCAGAAAATGAAGCAGTGGACTGGGCAGTGCAGTGGCTTCCAGAAGGCGGCGAACTAATTCAGGAAAGTTATGTCAATCTAATTCCCACACCTCAGGGTGGCACCCATGTTAACGGTTTGCGCTCTGGCCTGTTGGACGCGATGCGCGAATTTTGTGAATTCCGCAATTTATTACCGCGCGGAGTCAAGCTGACCCCTGACGATATCTGGGATCGCTGTAGCTTTGTATTATCTTCAAAACTATTGGATCCGCAGTTTTCTGGTCAGACCAAAGATCGCCTGTCATCGCGCGAGGTGGCAGCCTTTGTCTCCGGTGTGGTTAAGGACGCCTTTAGTCTTTGGTTAAACCAGCATACTGAAGAAGCAGAAAAGTTGGCCGAGCTATGTATTTTAAGTGCCCAGCGCAGAATGCGTGCCAGCAAAAAAGTAGTTCGCAAAAAAGTGACTCAGGGTCCTGCACTACCCGGCAAACTTGCCGACTGCTCAAGTGATGAGCCTGAACTATGCGAGCTATTTTTGGTTGAGGGAGATTCTGCAGGTGGTTCTGCCAAGCAAGCACGCAACCGTGAAAATCAAGCCATTATGCCCCTGCGCGGCAAGATACTAAATACTTGGGAGGTTGATTCTCAGGAGATTTTGAGCTCCCAAGAGGTACATGATATCTCGGTGGCCCTAGGTGTTGATCCAGGCTTAGAGTCTGCGGATAACCTGCGTTACCACAAAATTTGTATCCTCGCCGATGCGGATTCTGATGGCCTGCATATTGCGACACTGCTGTGCGCATTATTTGTTCGTCA
>CAXRJI010000073.1:0-3076 GCA_964231105.1 Porticoccaceae bacterium | reverse complement strand
GGGTCTTGGGCTTTACTTTGCGGAAGGAGAGGGACCCAAGTTTCACAAGCCGATCCGCAGTGCGGCTGATATTGAAAAGCTTGAGGTTATCAATACCTTTGATGATCTAGGTTATGTCACCGATGCGGTCTCAACAATACGGCGTGAGCTCAATGGACGAGTGCCTCTAATTGGTTTTTCAGGCAGTCCCTGGACGTTGGCTACCTATATGATTGAAGGCCAGAGCAGTCGGGATTTTGCGCGCTCAAAAACCATGCTCTATACCCAGCCTGAATTGATGCATCAATTATTGGATAAACTGGCTTTATCAGTTATTGACTATCTTAACGCTCAAATAGCCAGCGGTGCCCAAGCTGTGCAGATCTTTGATACTTGGGGCGGCGTGCTTAGTCACTCAGCCTACAAGGAATTTTCTCTCGCTTATATGGAAAAAATTGTCAAAGGCCTCACCACCGAAGCTGAAGGTCGAACAGTGCCGGTTATATTGTTTACTAAGGGTGGGGGCCAGTGGTTGCCATCAATGGCTGATACAGGATGTCACTGTTTGGGGCTTGATTGGACGGTAAAAATAGGCGATGCAAGAGCATTGGTGGGAGACCGCGTTGCGCTTCAAGGCAATATGGATCCCTCAGTATTACGCGGCACCCCTGCTTCCATTGAACAAGAAGTTCAAACTATTTTGCAGTCCTTTGGTGAAGGCAGTGGGCATATTTTTAATTTGGGCCATGGTATTACACCCGATATAGAGCCTGACAATGTGAGCGTGCTAGTCGAGGCTGTACAGAGTCAGAGCTCAAAATAAAACTCATCCTATTGCAACCTTTATGGCTACTTCTGTAGCGCTATTTTCTCGCCCATACGAACAGTGGTTGCAGGCAAGATTGTCTTTTCCAGCTTTACGGCACCTTTTTGGAATAAAAGTATAACTGTAGATCCAAATTTAAAGCGACCCAATTCATCACCTCTTTTAAAGGTAAGGTTTTGATTAGAGTAATCAGTTTCTCTAACTGCACCCGGACCTGGCGCCTCAAAACCACTCCAGACAGTTTCAATACCGGCCACTAGCATGGCGCCAACAAAGATTACGGTAAAATTGCCCATCTGTTCAGATTTGAACTCACAAACCAATCGTTCATTGCGTGTAAACAGATCTGGTAAACCCTCAGTGGTTTTTTGATTAACTGAAAACAATTCACCGGGGATATATCTGCTTGATAGCAGCTGCCCATCTGCAGGAATATGCACGCGATGATAGTCTTTGGGTGATAGGTAAATAGTTGCGAATGTGCCGTTTTCATATTGACTACCTTGATTGGAGTCACCCACAAGATGATTGAGGCTGTAATCAATGCCCTTGGCCTGTAGTAATCTATTTTTTTCTATTTTGCCCGCTTGGCTAATAACTCCGTCAGCTGGTGATACAACGGCTTTTTTACCTCTTGGAAGAGGGCGCGCGCCAGATTTTAGCTCGCGGGTAAAGAATGCGTTAAAGCTTTTATAATCTTCTAAATCGACACTTACTGCCTCTTCCATGTCGATATTAAAAGTTTTTATAGCACGTTTAATCAGTAGATCTTTTAACCAGGGGCGTTCAGAGTCTGCCAGTTTGGCCACAAGTCGTGAAAGTGCATGCTTGGGCAATACGCGTTGTAAGGCGATAAGTAATTCGTTTCGTTGATTCATAATTAATTAACTGTTAGTTGTTTAGTTGCCGAGTTCTACTGGCAGATCCTGTGAATTTCCCCATTCAGCCCAAGAGCCATCATAGCCACGGATATTTTTATACCCCAGTATTTTTGCAACCATATAGGTAAAGCTTGAGCGATGATGGGATTGGCAGTGGGTAGCGATCTGTAATTCTTTTGTGAGCCCAACTTCATCTAACATCTGTTGAGCATTATCTCGAATACGCAGATTTTTCTGCTGATCCATTAAGGCAGTCCACTCGAGATTAATAGCGCCGGGGATATGTCCGCCGCGGGTGGCTCTCACCATAGTGCCTGTGTATTCAGCAGGACTTCGGGCGTCCCAAATAGCAAAATCTGCTAAACCCAGTGAGTCATTTATTTCATCCGCACTAATTTTGACCTGTGGATTAGTGATGCTATGGGATTGGGCGTCCAAACTTGCTGGCTGATTTGCGCTAGATTCTGTTGGAAACCCTTCTTTAATCCAAGGCACAATGCCTCCATTTAGGTAACACCAATTATTAAACCCCATTAAATCAAGGCTCCACGCCATGCGGCCAGCCCAGCCACCGCCTTCATCGTCATAGAGAATAACCCGTTTGTCATGGGTTAAGCCTAAGTAATTAATGATCTTGGCAAGCTGTTTTTCATCAGGGCATAGCCCTGGTACTGGCGGTGTGCCTTTAACTAATTGAGTTCCCTGAATATGGACTGCCCCGGGAACGTGCTTTTGTTGATAAAGCGCAATATTGCATAAATCCACAATTACTAAGTTATCTTTGTCTAGCTCAGTGACTAACTGTTCAGGTTCAATTAGGTGTTGCATCATTTTCGTTGGGGAATAAAGAGAAGTCAGGAATTTTAACAGAAATATTAAAGCATATAAGGTATTTATCTAAGCGGAATTAACACTTTGCACTATTTGATGGTAATTTTTAAGTCGCTGAGCCAGAAGTTTGCCCTCTTTGACGGCTTCTATCAGCGCACAGCCTGTTTCTTGATTATGCTGACAGTCACGAAATTTGCATTTACCCAGATAGGGTCTAAAGTCCCTAAAGCTATACATAATGGTTTCTTGGTCTAAATGGCTAAGTGAAAACTCTCTAATTCCAGGGGAGTCGATCAAAATACCGCCACCATCGAGATAAACCAGTTTTGAGGCCGTTGTGGTGTGAGTGCCCTCATTGCTGGCTTCTGAGAGCGCGCCAATGGCACTGTTGTTTTCTGGTTGTAGCACATTAATTATGGAGGATTTTCCAACACCTGATTGCCCAACAAAAATTCAGTCACCTGCTCAAAAATCATCAATGATTAACAGTCGACTCTATAGTTCTCACAATGTCCGCATAATCGTAATATACTAATCCTATTAGTGATTTAATCTACCT
>CAXRJI010000072.1:0-45763 GCA_964231105.1 Porticoccaceae bacterium | reverse complement strand
TGGAATATTGAGTCAGAGCGTAACTTTACCCGAGATGCTAGCTGTCAAAATAATAATGGCCAGCTGAATCAGGCAATGGAGTGGTATGCCAATGAGACCCTTACAGGGGATGCATTAACGGCTGCCTTAGCTGATTTGGATGCCTACGCTGTTTCTGAAGGTGTAACCTGTAATGCCAATGACATTGTTTCGGCCACTGCCTACATGAGCACTGAGTTCAATAACTGGGCCCTGTTTGGTGAGGGTAAGTACAGCATCAATGATGATATGCGTGTGCTGTTTGGTTTGCGCTACACCGATGATGAAGTGTCATATAGTCACAATCGCTACAGCAATGACCAGTACGGCCGTCGTGGTGTAGGTGTGCGTCCAGCCACTGAAAATACCAACTTCAATGGCTCCACTAGCGAGACCAATGTTTCAGGTAAATTAGGTCTGCAAATGGATGTCAATGACAATACCATGGTTTACGCGACAGCCTCTCAAGGTTACAAAGGCCCGGGTTATAACGTTTACTATAACTTTAAGGCTAATGGCGACGATTCTGCACCGATTTCAGAAGAGACTTCGAACTCTCTAGAATTGGGTTATAAGTACACCTCAGGCAATTTAATCCTGAATGCAGCTTATTTCCAAACTGATATCTCAGACTTCCAAGCTAATAACTTTGATTGTTCAGACGGTACCTGTATTACGCGTCTAACCAATGCAGGTGATGTAACAACTGATGGTATTGAAGTTGATTTCACTTGGCGTCCCATGGAGAACCTAACACTCTCCGGTGGTCTTGCCTCTGTGAAAGCTGAAATTGATGAGTTTAACTGTCCTGCTGATGCAACATCTTGTTCAGCACGTTCAGGCTTGCCTGTACCATTTGCACCAGATCTGAAGTACTCAATGATGGCCGAGTACCTAATTCCTGGTGATGACATGGACATTATCATCAATGGCTCATTTGTACATACTGATGAGCAGGTAGCTACCTTACCTGGCAATGACGGCTCTCAGAATCCAGCAGCTCTGTTGCCGGAGTATGATATGCTTAATGCTAGCATTGGCTTCTCTTTTGATGACGACCGCTATCGCATCTCTCTTGTAGGTAAAAACCTTACTGACGAGAGTTATGTGACCACTTACAGTGGCGATGGCTTCCGTTATCAAGTGCCTCGAGATGCCCAGCGTTACTTTGGAGCTGCCTTTAGAGCTTCTTTCTAACAGCTGAAAATCGGAAAAAGGGGGCGGATTCGCCCCCTTTTTTTTCCTTAAAAAAATAGACTGGGTGTATTCTTTCACGGGCGATTGTTGTATAAATAAACTGACTGGGTTTGATATTTGGGTGATGGGTTAATTCCATACCGAAGATCAGTTACTGCATGCTCTGCAAACCCCTTTATAAAGGTATTAACTATGTCATTGTCAACAGGTTTCCAACCGCTGTACAAGCAGGTCTTCGATCTACTGACATCGCGCTTAGTAGATGGTACATGGAAACCCTCCCAGTTAATTCCCAGTGAGATGGCCCTTGCAGCCGAATTAGGTGTCAGTCAAGGCACTGTGCGCAAAGCACTTAATCAAATGGTTGCACAAAAGATGTTGGAGAGGCGCCAAGGGAAAGGTACCTTTGTTGCTGAACATACCCAGGAGAGTTCGCTATTTCGATTTTTTAGGTTACGCGAACCCAACGGTGAAAGCTTAATACCTGAAACCAATGTGATTTCCTCATCGCGTCGCGAAGCTACTGATAAAGAGGCCAGTAAGTTAAATCTCCCGCTAAATGCGCCTATTGTTGAGTTAGTTCGTCTGCGCTTTATTAAGCAAAAGCCTACCGTATTGGAAAAAGTGATTCAGCCCCTTTCTATATTTCCTGATATAGATAAGCAGGCAGAAATACCCAATGCACTGTATATTCTGTATCAGGAAAAATATGGGATCACTATCGTCTCAGTGGACGATGAATTACGTGCCGTTGAGTTGCCTGAATGCATGGCTGAGCATTTGCAATTGCCAGCAGGCTCACCCGTGTTAATGATTGAGCGTCTTAGTACCAATCTTGATGGCCGTATCGTTGAGTTAAGTACAGCTTATTGTAGTTCAGAAGATTTTGTCTATTCTGCGCACTTAACTTAGTTTTTTGATTCGCCACCGAGTTTTTAACTCTGTTCTATCTGAGCCCTATCCTAAGCGCTATCACGGCCAGCGAATTAGCTTAGAGAATCGCCCCAGATCTGCGCTACTAACTGTTTCAAGTCACACCGATTTGGATTCAAAATCCAGTCAGCTAGGGCTGGCGCAACCTCAGGATAGTTCATAGAAGATTCAGCAGGTAATTGTAACCACTGTTCAAGTGCAGTCTTATCAAGTCTATCCATGGCACTAGCGCGTCCCATTTGCTGTAGGGCAACTACATTTGAAATCTGTTCATATTGACCTGTCAGCGGCTTTATCAGCAATTTTTTGCCCAGTTGTAATGCCTCACTGGAGAGTTCAAAGCCCGCATTACTGATGACCCCTGCGCAACTGTTGAGCTGTCTGTGAAATTCTTGGTGCGAGAGGGGGTTGATTTTAATATGGCCCCTAGAACTGGGTTTGTCGACCTTGGCAAAAATCTGAAATTGATAGTCGGTAAACGGTGATACAAAGTCGATAATTTCATTCAGATCTTCAAAACCCATATAGACAACGATTTTGTTTTTATCGGTAGTGGCTTTATGTGTGCCGCTAATTAGCGGTGGTAACACTGGTTGATTAAAGTGATGATAATGAAAGCCAACACTGGTTTTACTGGGTGAAAATAGCTTCATTGCAAGCTTTGAAGCCCAATAACCCTTGGCCTTGGGCACTGCGTATTCAAAGGCACTCTGATGACTCAAGGCAATACAGGGAACACCGCGAAGTTTGGCGCTCCAAGTCGTAACCGGCTCAAAGTCGGAGATAACTAAATCATATTGACTGAGATCTAAGTGGTAGATATCACGCAAAAAACGGGCAAATTTATTATGTGTGACGGTTTTTAAGAGCTGTATCCGTCCCCGCTCATGGAAAAGAGTTAAACCTTCAAATAGGCGAAAATCACCAAAAGACGCCATATCAAAGAAATCCTCGCGTCGACGGCCAGAAAAGACAAAATCGATATCAATACCGGGTCGCTGCAGTTCGGGTAGCAGTGCTCGAGTCCTTGATAGGTGGCCATTACCGGTACCTTGCACACCGTATAGAATTTTCATGTCAAAGGTTTGTCCTAAACTAACAGAGACAGTGATATCGCCGCACAGGTGTAACCCAATACAGCGCCCGCTACAATATCGGTCGGGTAGTGTACGCCAAGAAAAACTCTAGATAACCCAATCAATGTGGCCCATATATAGGCTACTAGAGAGAGGCTGGGAAAACAAAACGCGATAACACCAGCCATTAAAAAGGCTGCAGCTGTGTGACCTGAAGGCATACTAAACTCATCTGAGGGTTTTAATGCAGACTGACAAAATGTAAGAACAGTGAAAGGGCGATTGCGCTTCAACAGTTTCTTGAGGCAGACAAAAGTGGGTATCTCGAAGAGAAATGCTAAAAGAGCCGCTTTTACAAATAGTACTTGGCTGGGACCTGATATCGCAAGGGCTAGAACCGCCAAAATCACATACAGTTGGCCATCACCGGATCGGGAAACAGTACGAAAGAATCTGGTAAGAGAGCGATAACATTGAAGCCGGTTAAACCACAGCAGCGAAGTTGAATCTATTGCGACTAGTGCCTTTAACATGAAACCATCCCAACATTGACTTCACTAAATCATAGTATTCAATTTATACAATTTTTTGAACTACAGGTGACAGTTTGATGACAAATTAACCTTGCAGAATCTCGTGGCTGGCACACAGAGGCAAAAGCTTTATATGATTCAGTTGGAGTTTTTCTGGGTTGAGCAAAAATCGCACTAAGATAAAGTAAGTATCCAAATCAAACTGGCTATCTGCGGCGATGGGTACATGGCTAATCGGTTGGTCTTGAGGGCTCTCTTGCGCCAAGCAGTAGCCGTGGTCATAGATATCCTGAGCTAAGTCCAGTTTGGCTATATATTGCCATTGGTCGACTATATGATACGCGACTATATCGGCGTTTTTTTCTTCAAGTAAAAGTGCACCAGGGTAGGGCCAAGCATGCATCTGGTAACGTTCAATCGCTCTATCCAATCGTTGGTTGTAATTAGCCACTGACTCTTGACCATAACAGGCGCCCAAGCATTTGTTCAGTTGGGCACGAAAACAGGGCTTTCCTTTATCGCCACTGCGCGTGCCCTCAAGGCCCAGTAAACGGTGACACAGGGAAAATTCATCGGCCAGTTGTTGTAACTTTAAAGAGGCCTGGCGCGGCGATCTAAACAGACCAAAATTGCTATCCGAAGGCGCTGACGAGGTGACAGATTGAATGCTAAGCCAGCGATAACCCTGAGAATCTTCTTCAGTGCGATACTGATAGAGCTTACGGGTTTTTCGCAACTGGCGGTTGTATATAGGAGAGAGTTGCTTGATTTGCTGACTCTCTCTAAGTTGCGCACCAAAGTCGGTGGGGGTTAGATCAAAATCAATATGTGCTATTTTGGCACTCATTTTAAGGTCTTTGGGGTTTCTGTAGTCCGAGGAAAAATGACTCATAACCCGGTTGCGAATATTCACGCTTTTGCCAATATACAGCAACAGCCCTTTATTATCGTAGAAGTAATAGACACCGGGTGAGGAGGGCAGTTTCTTAATTTCCCCAGCATCTAACAGGCTGGGTAGCGTGGCATGTTTTAGAAGTTTTTGGCAGCAGGCATCAATATCACCTTCACTATACAGGGCTGAACTTTTTAAAAAAAATTCATAGATCATGCTGGCATCATCGAGGGCACGGTGACGATTTTCTATGGTAAGTTGAAAGCGCTTAATAATGGCAGACAAGCCATGGTGCTTAAACTGCGGATAGAGGTCGCGACTAACCTTAACTGAGCACAGGGGCTTAGTGTTGTAAGCTATACCGACTCTTTCAAACTCGTTTTTCAAAAAGCCATAGTCAAAGCGCGCATTATGAGCGACCACTGGACGCCCTTTTAGCTTATCAACTAGGGTGTGAGCCACATCGGCAAAAATAGGCGCATCATCAATCATAGAGGGCTGAATGCCAGTCAGTCTTTGTATAAAAGGGGGTAGAGAGGTTTCAGGATTGATAAAACTCTGCCACCGTTCAATAAGCTTTCCGTCATCGACGATCAATAGGCCAATCTCGATAATACGATGATAGGTAGCTTTGCCCCCTGTGGTTTCAACATCGAGAATAACCATCTTGTTGGGGAAACCTGCTGACACCTGCTCGGGGGTCTTAGATGGATTATCAAGGAAATCTAGCTGCATGATGATGATTTAATTTTTATAACTGGTGAAATATACGCCGGTTATTCAGTCATCTATCATATTTTCAGGATAATTATTTTTTTCGGTTAGCTCTGGCTCTCTTGCGTCGCTGTGCAGTTTTTTCAAGCCGTTGTTGTTCACGAGCTTCTTTTTCTGCACGTAAAAGTGCCACCTGCTGCATTTCCTGTTCAATAACCTGAGGCGTTTCAAAGCTTATAGGACCGAGAAGCCCCGCCCGCAGTTCATTAATAAATAGAGCCGATGTGCGCTCCAAATCTACTTGGTTGCCACCTCTGAGACAGCCCCTCTGTTGGCCTATAGTTTCTAGGAATTCCAGTTCAGTCTGGGGCAATTTATCTAAGTTGAAGCGTTTTTGTAGGCGCTGGGGGTAGCAGTTAAGAAAAAAATCTACAGCAAAAAATGCCAATTCTTCATAGCTTATGGCCGTATCTTTAATG
Source organism: Porticoccaceae bacterium (assembly GCA_964231105.1). Classification (GTDB taxonomy): domain Bacteria; phylum Pseudomonadota; class Gammaproteobacteria; order Pseudomonadales; family Porticoccaceae; genus HTCC2207. The sequence goes on along the minus strand of CAXRJI010000072.1, from coordinate 39,921 downwards.
GCACCGGTAGTGCCCAAGCGAAAACCGCTGTTGGGATTTTCGATTTTTGGCCACAGTATCCCAGGCGTGTCTAAAAGCATAATGCCATTGCGCAAGTTGATACGTTGCTGACCTTTAGTAATGGCGGGTTCATCGCCCGTTCTTGCGATATGTTTACCCGCTAGGCTATTTATAAAAGTGGACTTTCCGACATTGGGAATACCAGTCACCATGGCTAAGGTACTCGCACCCTCTCTCTGAGGGTAGAGTTTATTGATAAGGTCAATAATTGCAGTGCTGGGGTCGCTATTTTTTAAATCCACTGCCATGGATTTTGTATTATTTTGTGATTCAAAAAAATCTTGCCAACATTGAGTGATTTGGGGGTCTGCCAAATCGCTTTTATTTAGCAATTTGATACGCGGTTTGTCTTTACACAGGGTCTGTATAAAGGGGTTGGAACTACTGTAGGGGATTCGCGCATCCAATAACTCGACCACAAGGTTAATCTGAGGCAAAACCTCGGTCATCTCCTTGCTGGCCTTGTGCATATGGCCGGGGTACCAGTTAATGGACATGCTTACGTTCTATATCAATTAAATTGTTATTATTTCTAGTCTAAAGCAACGGCGCGATCTCTACCACTGCCTGTCTCTTACCTAGGTATTATTTAGACTAGTAATAGGATGCAGGGGTGAATAGAGTTGGAACTGGATCTAAAGCTGTAACTGACGGCAAAAGTGCGATTTATGCATCAGAGAGCAGTTTTGCGTTCTGCAAGTCCTGTAGATTTTGACTGCCTGTGAGAAACATGCTCCAACGCAGCTGTTGCTGGAAAATATATATTTTTTCAATCACTAATTCTGTCGATAGAGTCGCTGGTTTAAGAAACGGCTGTGCTATAGCTGTCATATTGGCACCTAGCCGAATACAGCGTGCAATATCCAATCCATGCCTTATTCCCCCAGAGGCAATAAGGTTTATATCTGAACAGCTATGGCGAGCCATTTTTAGTGCTTGTGCAGTATTTAATCCCCACTCAACAAAGGGTTGAGCAATCTGCTGTTGTTTTTCACAGCTATTGCGGGCAATTTCAATACTTGCCCAATTGGTCCCGCCGCGGCCAGCCAGTTCAATAGAGTGCACGCCGGCTTGTTTTAGTTTTGTCACGGCGCTGGCACCAATACCACATCCAACTTCTTTAACAATCACATCAACAGGCAGTCTATCTGCACATAATTGGATAGCATCTAGAACGCCATTCCAATCGCGGTCACCACCAGGTTGAACCAACTCCTGAAGAGGATTGAGATGAATTACCAGTGCATTGGCCTCAACACTCTCCACGGCCCGCAGAGCAAGATCAATACCCTGTTGTTTAATCTGAGTGCCACCTAAATTAGCTAACACTATCCCAGTGGGTATCCACTGACGAACCTGCTGCTCAAGGTTTAATTCCAAAGCTGCTCGTTGGGAACCCAGTGCCATAGGTATTTGGCACTCTTGAGCTGCCTCACACAGATGCTGATTGATTATGTGACCTTTCTCGCAGCCACCGGTCATTGCCCCAATAACAAGGGGCATGGAGACTTTTTGATTGAGAAATTGACTGCTACAGTCTATCTCATCCAAAGCAAGTTCAGGTATTGGGTTGGGTTCAAACTGAAACTGATCAAAACCATTGCTATCTTGGCACTGGTGCTCATTCTGCAGGGCCAAATTGATATGATCTTCTTTACGGTTAGAAATATCACCCATTAAGCTATTCTCATTGTTGTATTAGCTTTATAGTCAACCAACAGCATATGGGGCACTGTTAGTGCAGCCATACCAATAAAACTAAACTGTATCAGTTTAGGTGCTAATTGCATCTCGTCTTGGAACAAAAAAGCACCGACAATAATGGCTAATACAGCCAGGGTGCTGTAGACCGCCATCTCAAATAGACCACGGTGGCGCTCTTGAGGCGATAATTTGGACAGGGTTATGTGCATATGTCTAGGGCTGTGAAAGGCACAAAAGTAAAGAGCAAAGGTAACCAGTGGCGGTAGTAGAACCGCTGCAATAACAAGACTAATAAGTGTTATAAAAGACTTTCGTAGTAGGGGATTATTGAGCGCATAGTAGGCATAAATAACTACGCTACCCAACCAAGGTATAAGAAGAAATTGCACAGTATTGAGCAGAATATGTGTATTGGCTTCACCCACGAGAAGTATAAATATTGGCTCTACTTGAGAGGCTTGAGCATAGGGTATGACAATGGGAACCAACCCACCATGAGCCGCTAATGGCATCCACCGGTATTGTCCATTAGCCATACAGTCGCTGCGCCCAAAATGTATCCCGGAAATAATAAGAAACAATCCAAGGCTTATCAGTGGTAATAATTGCCAAAAAATAATCACCAATAAAGCCAGAAAAATATACACTAGGTGAAAAGCAACCCAAGCCGTAGCCGAAGAGGGCCAGCCCTTGCGGCGGGCTATAACAGCATCCAAACCGCCGTGGGGTATGCCGATTAATAACACCGCGCCCAGTGCAAAAAATTCAATATTGCTCAAGTGCTACCCGCTTATTTTTTCTTAAAATCATTTGTTTAATAAAAGGTAATTTGGGCATTGCTGCAATGACTTTAGCCCAAATATAGGTGTTTGCTTCGCCAAGCATAAATCGTGCAAACTGATCACCGGTTAATGCTTTGGCTGTACGCATAAATATTTCTGTTCCTAGGTTAGGATGATTAACCAGTACATCATTAAAAATTGTATCCATCATCTTTAAGCCCTTATTAACGGGCTGGGGTATAGTGTAATCACCCATGGCGATATTTTCAGCTAGCTGACGGGTTTGTTTTTGAATAGTTGTAAAGGCATAACCTGATGAGCGTCTAATAGCGCCACTGGCGGCACCGATCGAATTTGAAGATATGGGATGATCTTCCAATGGTATAACGCCATATTCCTCACCCACCTGTTGTGAAACTTCTATACCCCGATCTTGTAGCCACGTTTGTATGGCTGTTCTGTACCAGCTTTTGTGCTGCAGTTGTCTGGAAACTAAAGTAGATTCAACCAGTAAATGCTGTGAGGTAAAGGGCAGCATATAAATAAAATGTACCCCTTGGGATTGATCGACTCTAAAGTCCATTAAGATAGCGATCTGGGGGTTCTGAATAGGTTTTTTAGTAATTATTTCCCAGCCCAAAAAATGCTGTTTTAGGGCATTTTCTGGCTGCTCTACAGGTCGACTGTCATAAATATGCTTTGCATTTATGCTGGCGTTTTCAGTGGTTATCAGGCCTATGTCACCATCTATCTGTACCTGCTTGACACTGTCTCGACGCAGGGATACGGGTTCCCTAAGTTGTGATTCACAGTAGGCAAGAAATCTACCGGCACTCAGACTGTGGTACTGATACTCTGATCCATGATGGGTGATACTTCTGCAGGGATCAATAATTTGCCATGCTGGCCAGGATCCCTTAAGTGCTGGCCTATAATGTTGTAGGTCTGTTTGTTTTGACCAGAGTGCCCAACTGCATTCCCGCTCCTGTGGTGTTTTGGGTTCGATAACAACTGCAGATGGTATGGGTTGAAGTTGGCATAAGTTCCTAGCTAAATTTAGCCCAGAGCTGCCTCCACCGATAATAGCAATATCAACTGATTCTGACACCGGTAAGACCTTTTAAAGCCTGATGCAGTGCTTGCTGGTGACGGGGAATATCCTTTGGCATCAAATCGAATAGTGCTCTGGCTGTAAGATAAACTTTAGTGGTTTTGCCCACAACAGTTCGACCATTCCACCAGCAGGTACCTTTACGCCTTAATTGGACCCCTATCTGTCGGTAAAGACGGAGCGCTACTGCAATGGTAAATCGCGCACGGCCAGGAATCATATGAATGCCAAATAAAGCACTTTGGTAATACTTTTCTGCTAAATCCAGCACTTTTTCAATAGCCAACGATACATCGCTATGCACGGATTTATCAGCCTTTGCGATAGAGTTTGGCGTTAGGTTAAGCCAGGTTGCAGGTAGATAGCGCCGGCCCATCTGTGCATCCTCTAGCACATCTCGGGCAATATTTGTCAGTTGCATAGCTATACCCAGATCAACTGCAAACTGCTGCGCTGCAGGTTCTCTACAGCCAATTATTTTACTCATCATAACCCCAACGGTGCCTGCTACTGCATGGCAATAGCGAAGCAGTTCACTTTCATTTTCTATTTGCACAGAGGTCTGATCGCTAATCATACCAGCCAAAAGTTCACGCGCCGCCGTAATAGGTACACCGGTCTCGTAAGCCAGTAGTAAAAAGTCTGTGAGTTGAGGTTTGTCCTCAAGGGCGTAGCTATCCTCTAGAATAGAGTAGGGATTATCTGTTCCGAGGCTATTATAAATTTCTTGCAGATAATCTAATTTGTGCGGTGAGTCTCCATCGGCTAGATCGTCTACATAGCGACAGAATTTGTAGAGTCGGGCGGCTTTTTCAGCTTGATCGTTTTCTAGAAAAAAACTTGCCCAGTAGAATGATTTACCATACTTAGCCAAAATGCGTTGGGAGGCTGAGCTGGTCATCATTTATCCTCCCGAACCTACTTCTTTGCCGGTCAATAATTCTTCGACAACCTTGGCTGAACTTACTACGCCAGGCAAGCCCGCACCTGGATGTGTGCCTGCGCCTACAAAATAGAGGTTTTCAATTGAGCGATCACGATTATGGTATCTAAACCAAGCGGATTGGGTCAGTCTGGGTTCGATTGAAAATCCAGCCCCATGCATCGAGCGGTAATCTTTGGCAAAGTCTTCAGGAGTCATCCAAAAAACTTCTTCAATTACGGATGACAATTCGGGAAGAATAGTCTGCTCCAGGGCCTTAACAATACGGTCTTTTAAAATAGCGCCTTGAACCTCCCAATCAGTATCACCTTGTAAGTTGGGCACTGGGCACAGTACATAGAAAGATTCACAGCCCTCAGGAGCAAAACTCTTATCGGTTGCTGTGGGTCGATGCAGATAAAGTGAGAAATCATCACTTAATGCTTTAGTTTCAAAAATCTCATGGAGCAATTCTTTAAACCTAGGGCCCATCCAAATACTGTGATGAGCCACTTTTGGATAGAGTTTTTTGGTACCAAAATAAAGTACATATAAACCCATTGAGTAATGTTTCTTAATTGGATTTTTAGGACCCTTTTTGGCAGGTAACAGTTGTTGGTAACAGGTCTCAGGGTCGCCGCCAAACACAACTAAGTCTGCATTAACTATCTGACCATCTGCTAGCTCTACGCCTGACGCACGTTTAGCTTCTACGATAATTCGATCCACATCAGCACCAGTCTGTATATTAATGCCCTGTCTGGACATCAATAGACCTAATTCCTCCACTAACTTACCGGTACCACCCATACAAAAAAATACACCCCAACGTCTTTCCAAGTAGTGTATTAGGCTATAGATAGCAGTTGTTTTGAACGGATTACCACCCACTAATAGGGGGTGAATGGAGAAGGCCTGCTGGATTAATGGATGTTTAAGATGGCTACTGACCATCTGTGAGACAGTTTTGTAACACTTTAAGGCGATAAGCGCAGGAATTTGTTTAAACATCTGCCATACACTGACAAAAGGTCGGTGAACAAGTTTCTTAAAGCCGATGTCATACACCTTTTTTGATTGATCAAGAAGCCGAAGGTAGCCTTCAGCATCCTCTGGGTTAAATCGACGTATTTCTGAAAGTGTATCTTCCACAGAGGCACGGTAATCAAATTGACTGCCATCACTAAAGTGAAAGCGATAGAAGGGATCTAAGGGAACAAATTCCAAATGATCTTCTAGTTTTTCATCAAATAGCTCAAAGAGCTCGTCAAACAGAAACGGTGCGGTAATAACAGTAGGGCCTGCATCATGTGTATAGCCAGCGCGCTTAAAAACTTGCGCTCGACCACCCAGACTATCAAGGCGCTCCATTAAAGTGACTTGATAACCCAGTGCTCTTAATCTTAATGCTGTTGCTATACCAGAGAAACCAGCACCTATGACGATAGCATGCTGGTTGTTTTCGTGAGAACTTGGTCCTACGCGATTCGACATTGGCTTTTAACCAAGGTAGTTTTCTTCACTGAATCAACTAGGTCAGTTGAAACAGATTGAAGGGCAGAGGGAAGGGAGGAAACCAATTTCTCCGCCTGCATTAACCAATCATCTACTAATTGGTTTGCTTGAAGAATAACCACACTTGAGGCAATCCGTTGCTGCCAATGAGCAAGTTGCTGATTATCATCTGAGCTATACCAGCGATAAAACTCATCGCGACCCAGACCCTCTTTGGCGAAGAGGCTAACTACCAAATTAGGTTTACGACCTTCTAAGTCACAGCTTCTGTGACTAGAGGGAACAATATCGTCAATATCGTTATAGCCTTGATAAGCAAGTCCGCATAAACCCACAAGTTCATCTAAACAGGTTTCCCAATGATTGTCGCCTTCACTGAGTAGTCCTGCAGCTATAGCTGCGCCCTTAATAGGTGCGCTAAGTAAGGGTGCGGTTTTGGCCTTTGCAATGGATTGCCAGACGTCCAAGTCAGCACATTGACGTTGGCTGGTATCAGAAATTTGTCCACTGCAAGTCTCTTGCATGGACTGAGCCAAGAGTGCGGTTAATTGCCCACCATATTGAGGATGACGTGCAGCCAGTTCGAAGGCTTTTGCCACCATCCAGTCACCGAGACAAAGAGCCATATCAGAGCCAAACTGCTCATTGATACTTTTCTGCCCACGTCGGTGGGTACTGGCATCACTAATATCATCATGTATTAACGAGGCATTGTGTAACAACTCGCAGGCGGCTGCCCAATGCAAGTTGTTTAAATTATTTAGGTCAAGAGCAACGCCACTCGATATTGCGAGTTGTGCCCTGAATGATTTTCCTGGATTTTTAAAATGATAGTTAGCAGCTGTTGCTAAGCTATTCTTTTCTTGAGGCATCTCTGAGTGTAAGAGTGCGTCTAATTGGGATAGCCATTCCTGTCTAATTTTTATTGTCGGGGCCATCGGTAATTACCCTCATTAGTTGTAACTTTACTATTATTTTTATGTTTTTAGTTACCTGTATTCTTATTTTTAGAACGGGGGACCCTTTAGGCCCCCCCGAACTACATCACAGTCTCAAATTATTCTGAGTCTGCTACTGCTGCTGACCAGATTACAACACCGAAGGCGATCTTGTTCCAGAAGTCAGCTAAGTTATAAATAATATTCATTGTCCCTGCATCTACTGCTCCACCCATTAGGTATCCGAAGAAATAACCTAGTGGATAGATAGCCCAACCGAACGTGACCAGCAGAGTCATCGTTTTGTAGGCTTTCTGTACATTAGCATTAGCTAAACTAGCGTTAACCTGACTAGCTTCACCTTTAATGATGTACCAGATTACATAGATCCAAGCCGACATTGATAGAACAAAGGCTATGGTTACGTCTAATGATCCAGTTTCTCCCATGTATCCAAGCACCAACATTAAGGTGGTACCTACTAGAAGATTCCAGAAAACGCGACCAGGCACTTTACCTACTGCAGACATGATTAAGTAGAACTCAACCATCAACAGTGGCACAGTCAATAGCCAGTCAATGTAGCGGAACTCAGTTGGCGATGTGCCAGACGCAACCCACACATCACGCATATAGAAGTAGTGTACTGCTGCTATAAGCGTAACAAGACCAGAAACTGTCAGTGAGGTTTTCCACTTACCTGAAACACGATCGCGCTCCAAGAAGAAGAAAGCTGTTGCGGCGACAAGCGCCATTGAGATTAACCAAAAGGACATGCCGACATAATCGCCGGACTCTAAGTTGTTAGTCATTTGTGACCCCTTTTCTAATTTATTATTAAACGCTATGCAAAGATAAAACTATTTACATAACGCCGGTTTCGAGAATTTGCATGCGCGAATCCTCAGGCGAAAGGGGTAAAAGACTGTTGCTGTGGTAGCCAATTATTACAATTTCTTACCCCAGACAGCACCATTGTATACGTAATTAAGCAAATTTGGATTATTTTTTTAAATCTTTATACTAAAGATAAAAATCGCCATTATTCCCGTATAAAGCGCACATATAATAATTTTTGGGGTTTATCGATGAAAAAATGTCTTCTATTGCCAGTTTTCTCTCTCTGTTTTACCTTTTCGCAGGCTTATGGCACTGTCTATCCGGGCGCAGAATGGAAGCAGGCTACACCCCAGTCAGTGGCCATTTCAGAGGATAAAGTAAAGCATCTGTTTGATCTGTCATTTCAGGATCAAGCCACTCAGGGTGTTGTTCTGATTAAAGATGGCGTTTTGATTGGTGAGCGCTATGCCGATGGTTTTAATAGTCAGTCCCATGCTACATCTTGGTCTATGGCAAAAAGTTTTTATGCAGCATTGATTGGTATTTCAATTGATCGAGGCGAGATAGCTAGTTTAGATGACAAAGTATCAGTTTACTTAGACTATTTTAATGACGAACGTCAGGACATTACGATACGTCATATATTGGATATGGCCAGTGGTTTAGACATGCCATCCCATGAACATGAAAAAATGTTTTTCACTGAAGATCACCTCAGCTATGCCCGATCAGTAGAATATGAAAATCCCCCCGGCCAACGATTTGAGTACAACAATGTTAATTCCATGTTGTTAGCGGATATTCTTCAATCAGCTACAGGCATACCTGCGGATCAATTATTACGCGATCGAATCCTCTCTAAGATAGGTATGGATAATGTTACGTTATGGCAAGATGCAGCAGGGAATCCTATGACCTACTGCTGTATTGATACCTCACCACGACAGTATGCGCGCTTTGGTTTATTGTTTGCGCGCAATGGTCAATGGGATAACGAACAGGTTATTTCTAAACAATTTGTTGATGAAACATTTCAACTGGTTTGGGATAACCTTACCAATGCAACCATCCAAACTGGGCGCGGTTACTCTTTGCACTGGTGGATATCCAGGCATGATAACGAGAGCCAGATTTTTAATGCTAGTGGTAAGTTTGGCCAGTATATCTTCGTTGATCGAGCCAACGATATAATATTTGTTCGTGTCACTAAATATCATCCCACAGGGGGGAATAAGCAAAATTGGGGTTCGCTTAGATATATCGCAAGAATTGGCAGTGTCGACTTTCGACGCAAGTTAGCCGAGTTTCTAGATCGTATTGGGCTGATTAAAATTGAAGGTAATGTGCAAACGCCTGTCACCTTTGCAGATGGTATTTCTAATGAGTTTTTTCAGCAGTACGACACAATCATTGATGCGCTAGTAGATGTGTCACGCCCTTAGGGCTTATCACTTTAGAGGTTGTCAAGATTAGCTAGGTTAATCTCTGCTCTCTGTAGCGTTGTTAATTGGTTGTTACTATCCATACGATCCCAACTTCGGTACGCCATAGCCGTGCGAGGATTGTTAGAAAACTTCTCTCGATGCCTATTCATAAAATGCCAGTAAAGGCTGTTAAATGGGCAGGCATCTGCAGTGGAGCGCTCTTTGACCTTGTAGTGGCATGAGCTGCAGTAGTCGCTCATCTTGTTGATATAACTGCCGCTAGCGGCGTAGGGTTTGGTCGCTATCAGACCGCCATCGGCGAATTGGCTCATGCCTCGAGTATTAGGCAGTTCAACCCACTCTATAGCATCTATATATATTCCCAGATACCACTGATCCACTTGATCCGGATCTATGCCCGCGAGCATGGCAAAATTGCCAGTGACCATCAGGCGTTGGATATGATGTGCATAGGCGTAGTCGAGTGATTGGTCAATAGCCTGTTTTACACAGGCCATTTTGGTATCACCAGTCCAAAAATAGTTGGGCAAGGGCAACTGCGCTTGCAGTTGGTTAAGCGATTTGTAGTCGGGCATATTGACCCAATACATACCACGAACATATTCCCTCCAGCCAATAATCTGACGGATAAACCCCTCGATATCTGCTGTGCCCACAGTTGTCTCTGGCTTATAGAATTCACTCAGGGCGGCTTCTACAACTTCCATTGGGCTGAGGATTTTGCTGTTCAGGGCAAAGGATATTCGTGCGTGATAGAGACTCCAGCGACTGTCACCTTGGTGTGTCATAGCATCTTGAAAGCGGCCAAAGAGAGGCAGGCAATAAGTACAAAAATAATTGAGTAATTCCAGTGCTTGAGAACGGTTTACTGGCCATATAAGTTGTTCAGTCTCGTGACCAATAAAGTTGATCTGATGTCGTTTGATACGTTCAAGTATGGCCGCTACATCATTACTAAATAAAAGCGGCTGAGGAACTTGCTCAAGGTCACTGGGCTTTAATTTTTGCCGATTTTCAGTATCAAAATTCCAGCGTCCGGCCAATGGTTCCCCATTTTCCATCAAAATATCGAAACGCTTGCGCATCTTGCGATAAAAGCTCTCCATTCGGTTGTGCTTTTGCGGCTTTAGCATTTTTGCTAGCTCAGCATGGGTCAGTAAAAAATGTTCTGAATCCCAGCAGGTGACAGCTATATTTAGGGGGTCTTTGTTAAGAGTGTCTTCTAACTGCTCGAGTTGTTTGGCAAGTCTGTACTCGTCAGGCTGTTGGTAGTCAAAGGTTTGTATATTTTCTTGTCTGCAGATATCAGTGATTAGCTGGTTTATATTATCGTAGCCACAGGTCTCATCGAGGGTGAGATAGAGCACATTATGACCCTCTGACTCCAAGTAACTGGCAAACTCAGACATAGCAGCAAAGAAACCACAGAGCTTTTGAATATGATGAGATACGTAACTCGCCTCTTGCTTGAGTTCTGCAATTAAGTAGGTAACTGGAGAATCAGTGCATTGAAACCAACTATGTTGAGCGTTGAGTTGATCGCCCATTATAAGGCGCAAAGTCTTAGGCTGACTCATTAGCTTAAGCCGAAACCTTGAGTGGCTTTTCTGAGATTGGCCAATCAGCCGCATCCGTTGAGTCTAAGGGAGCATGCGTGATTTGGGCTTGCCACTGTTTAATAAATGTTTGTTGAGGGTCGTAACGGTGGGTCTGTTTGTCGAGATCAAAGCGACGAAGTCCTCTTGGGTCTGCACCAACACCAGCAAGATACTGCCAGTTACCCCAGTTTGAACCTGTATCATAATCAATTAGATATTGTTCCATATAAGCTGCCCCATAACGCCAATCCAATGAAAGCTCATTCACCAAGCAGCTAGCTACTAACTGTCGCCCTCTGTTTGACATATAGCCGGTCGCATTTAGCTGCTTCATGCAGGCATTAACAATAGCAAACGGCGTGTTGCCCTCACACCATTTACGGAAGCGCTCTGGATAAAAACTAGTGACAGGCTTGTTTCCCTTGATACCAGAAAATAAAAATAACTTCTCTTTGTGACATTTTTCATACCATTGGAAATATTCTCGCCACAATAATTCAAAGAAAATCCAATAGGTTGATTCGTTGCGAGTAACTTCTTCTTCATAGTGATGCAGTCTTTCAACAATGCGGCGAACTGATAAACAACCATTAGCTAACCAGGGACTAAATTTTGTTGACTGGTTAAAACCATCTAATGCATTGCGTGTCAGTTTATATGTACTTGCATGCTGCCCTTGAAAATAATCATTGAGGTGTTTATTGCCTGCCCACTCGCCACCAGAAAACTGCGTCCCTGTTGAGTTAAGATAGTCAGTATATTTATCTTGCCATATAGGTCCTTGGGTGATGGGTCTAGGCAGTTGCTGAGGGGCCTGAATTGGTGCTTGCACAGCAATTTTTTCTACCTTGCGACGAAATTTTGAGAAGGTGCTAGGTAGTTCCGCGATTGCGAAGGGAAAGTCTTTCTCTAAATAAAGCCGGTTGCCAGCCACAGGTTTTACCTGAAGTGTGGGAGACCGTTGCACTATTGATTCAACAATATCTATTTTTGTAGCGTAACCGTCATCGCTAAGAAATAAGTGAGTAATGGCATATTTGTCAGCCAATTCAGTAATTATTTTTTCGGGACTTTCTTCACTGACTAATAAATATTGTCCTAGCCCTCGAAGCGATTGGTCCAACGCGTCGAGACTTTGAATTAAGAAATCTAAACGATGTTTTGACAACTGGACTGGGATTGAATGGTGCTTATTTCTGCTATTTCTTGGAATAAAAGCAATACACATTAGTTGATCCACCTCTTGAGCCGCTATTGCGAGTGAAGGGTTATCATCAATACGCAAATCGTTGCTAAACCAGTAAATGCCCAACTTTTTCATACATACTCGCTATTTTATGGCTGAGGTAAAAACCCCTACGCCATAAAAATTGGTTTGGATCTTGATCACTGGGAGAGACAATCCGAAAACTCCAGAATTGCGTAATTTTTAAGCTATCAAAATTTTTTTGCAGAGGCTTGCAACAAGTGAAAGCTCAGCCAGTTCAGTCTGATCACAACGTTCTCAAAGTGACCCAATACTTGGGTTATCTTGGGCTAATACCCTTTGTGGTCCCATTTGGCAGTATGTGTGAGTCTGTCCTATCTGAAGCCGGCATTCACAGTGCCGCTATCTGGGGGTTGTACGCACCTTATATATTTATTACCTACAGTGCGATCATACTGAGTTTTTTGTCGGGCATTCTCTGGAGTAAAAGCAGACGTTCATCAGCGGCTGTAAGATCAAGTTTCTCGCTAATATTTAGCAATATTATCGCTGTGTTGGCATGGATAACTCTTCTTATGATCAACCTTTCTCCTCTGATGATGCTCTTTGCAGTTACCCTATTGCTCTGTGGTTATGCCAGCCTTTTATTAGCCGAACGTGCTATTGACTCTGGAGTAGAGGAAGCACCCTACTGGCAAATGAGACTCCTTCTTACAACCCTTGTGATTGTTATGCACAGCGTAATTTTAATACTACTGATTGGGGATCTGTAAAGTGCCGGAGCTAACAATTTTCTATGATGGTGGTTGCCCCCTCTGTATGAAAGAAATGCGCCACCTCCATAAAGCGGATATTAAAAATACAATTCAATTTGTTGATATCAATGCCCATGATTTTGAGTCTAATTACCCTACAATTAGCAAAGAGGAGGCCAACCGTATCCTGCATGGTTGGCTTGCAGATGGTTCCTTGCTGCTTGGGCTAGACGTAACTTATAAAGCTTGGAGTTTGGTGGGTAAAGGTGGTTGGATTGCGGTTCTGCGCTGGCCTTTGATCAAGCCCCTAGCGGATCTTGGCTACCGGTTTTTTGCCAAGTATAGAAACTCAATTTCTTGGTGGTTAACAGGTCAAAAGCGCTGTGACAGCTGCCTGCTAGATAGAAAATCCCCATGAGCCACACAGATAGCCCTCTAGCAAACAATGCACTAGTTTTAGGATCAGGTGGCGCCATGGGTTCTGCCTTGGTTGATCACTTCTTAAATACCTCAACCATCGACAACGTGTTTGCGATTAGTCGAGGACCCCAAAATAGTGGGCAGCACGACAAGTTGCATTCGTTTAGTACAGAATATAATGAAGAGGTTATGGCGGAAACAGTATCCCTTTTGACCGCTTATAGGGGAACATTTTCACGGGTATGTATCTGTCATGGAATATTACACAACGATCAAGTATTTCCTGAAAAGCGTGTCGAGGATATTACTGCTGGCGCTATGAACGAAATCTATTATGCCAATGCTATTGTGCCAGCGTTGTGGTTAAAGTTATTGATGAATGTGCTCGCTGGTGAGCAACCCTGTAAGGTCGCCTGTTTTAGTGCCAGAGTGGGCAGTACTGGCGATAATAGATTAGGGGGTTGGTATAGCTATCGCGCCTCCAAGGCAGCCTTAAATAGTGTCCTTAAAACCTTTGCCATTGAGTACAAGCGCAGAGCGGATAACGTCAAATTAATGGCATTCCACCCGGGCACAGTAAAATCAAAGATGTCAGAGCCCTTTCGTGCTTCAGTACCTAAGGGAAAGTTATTTGATGCAAAGTATGTTGCTGAGTGTCTCGCTGGGATTATGGATAACCTAGAGTGTGATGGTGAGTTGTCATACTTAGACTATGCAGGCAAACCCATACCTTGGTAGTCAATCTTTTGATGCATGACTTTTTGCACTAACTTTCGTGTTCTAAAAAAATTGTGTTTGTGTTGATTTACTGAGTGCTTTTTTCAGTTAAGGCAATACAACTGCAGGCAATTTAGGGTAAAATACCGCACCTTTTTAAGACAATTATCAACAGCTAGGAATTTACGTCACCATGTTCGATAAACAGCATACCATTGAAAGTTTTGATACTGATTTATGGCAGGCCATGCAGCAAGAAAATCAGCGTCAAGAACAGCACATTGAGCTTATCGCGTCAGAAAATTATGCAAGTCCTGCGGTCATGCAAGCCCAGGGCAGCAAGATGACTAACAAGTACGCAGAGGGCTACCCCAACAAGCGCTACTATGGGGGTTGCGACTATGTGGATGTGGCAGAGGAGTTGGCGATTGAGCGGCTTAAAAGCCTATATGGTGCAAAGTTTGCCAATGTTCAGCCGCACTCTGGATCACAAGCTAACAATGCGGTGTTTCTTGCGCTAATTAAAGGTGGTGACACAGTCCTAGGTATGAGCCTCGCAGATGGTGGGCATCTAACCCATGGTGCAAAACCTAATTTCTCTGGCAAGCTATACAACGCAGTGCAGTATGGTTTAGATCCTGAAACAGGCCTAATTGACTATGATCAGGTTGAATCACTCGCCCTTGAACATAAACCTGCGATGATTATTGCTGGCTTTTCAGCCTACTCAGGCATCATGGATTGGGCGCGCTTCCGTGAGATTGCAGATAAAGTGGGGGCTTATTTGTTGGTTGATATGGCCCATGTGTCTGGTCTGGTGGCTGCAGGTGTTTATCCTAGTCCTGTTCCCCACGCCCATGTCCTGACCTCTACCACCCACAAGACACTGCGTGGGCCACGGGGTGGATTTGTGCTTACCAATGACGAAGACATCGCGAAAAAAGTTAACTCTGCCGTTTTCCCCGGGAGCCAAGGCGGGCCACTGTGTCATGTAGTAGCGGCCAAAGCGGTAGCTTTCAAAGAAGCGGCTAGCCCTGAATTTGTTGAGTACCAAAAGCAAGTGGTCGCCAATGCTAAGGCAATGGCCAACACTTTTATGGAGCGTGGCATTAACATTATTTCTAATGGAACCGAAAATCATCTAATGTTAGTGAGCTTAATTGGTAAAGATTATACCGGTGCTGATGCAGACCAAGCCTTGGGCGAGGCGTTTATTACGGTCAATAAAAATGCGGTCCCCAATGATCCGCGCTCACCTTTTGTAACTTCGGGTCTCAGAGTTGGAACGCCTGCCATTACTACCAGAGGGTTTGGTATTGAAGAGACTGTGCAATTGACTCACTGGATGTGTGATATTTTGGATGCGCTGGAAGACGGCAATGCACAGCAGGTTATAGCGGAGGTTAAGGAAAAAGTGTTGGATATATGTCAGCGCTACCCTGTTTATCAATAACGTCCAATCAACTGATATAGATCAAGAGAGGCCTCACACAAGTGGGGCCTTTTTTTAGACCCGCTAAAGGGCTTTTTTGCAGATATAAGTTAGGCCTCTTGAAAGGGTGCTAGAAGCCTTTGTTATGTTAGAATAACAACCCATTTTTTTTGAAACGACACTATGTTTTGTCCATTTTGCAATGCTGACGACACTAAGGTTATTGACTCACGTTTGGTGGCTGATGGCGGTCAGGTAAGACGTCGTCGGGAATGTTTACATTGTGGTGAGCGCTTTACAACGTTTGAGTTGGCGGAACTGGTGATGCCTAGGGTAATCAAAACCGATGGAAGCCGACAGCCCTTTGATGAGGAAAAATTACGCGCTGGTTTACAAAGAGCCCTGGAGAAGCGCCCAGTCTCCAGTGAGCAAATTGAAATCTCTATCTCCCAGATCAAGCATTTTCTGCAAGTCAAAGGCGAGCGTGAAGTACCCTCTCGAATTATAGGTGAGGAAGTGATGCGTCAGCTTCGAGAATTGGACGAGGTGGCCTATGTGCGTTTTGCTTCAGTGTATCGCAGTTTTCAAGATATCAGTGAATTCCAAGCTGAACTAAATCGACTTAGCAAACGCAAGTCAGACACGGCAGATTAATATGAGTTTCTCAGCGGTTGACCGCGCCATGATGAGTCGTGCACTGCAATTGGCGGAAAAAGCCAAGTATTCAGTGACTCCCAATCCGGGCGTGGGCGCTGTAGTGACTAAGAATGAAAAAATACTGGGTGAGGGCTTTACGCGTCCACCCGGTGGCAATCATGCAGAGATTGAAGCGCTGCAGCAAGCGGGAGATGTTAGCGGCGGTACCCTGTATGTAACCCTTGAGCCCTGTAGTCATCAGGGTAGGACGGGACCCTGTTCTCAGGCTGTTATTGAAGCCAAACTAGCGCGTGTTGTTATAGCCTGTGAAGACCCAAATCCCCAGGTTTGTGGTACCGGCATAAATCAACTTCAGGCTGCGGGCATTGAGGTTGAAGTTGGTCTTTTTGAAGATCAAGCGAGGGAACTCAATAAGGGTTTCTTTAAGCGACACACACAGGGCATGCCATGGATACTGATAAAAATGGCAGCTAGTCTTGATGGCCGCACTGCAATGGCAAGCGGACAGAGTCAGTGGATTACTTCCCCCGCAGCCCGTGCTGATGTGCAGCGCTACCGAGCAATGAGTTGCGCCATTATTACTGGAATTGGTACCCAGTTAATGGACGATCCATCGTTGACAGTGCGTATAACTGAAGAAGATTTAGGAATCGTTGATCCAATTGTGCATCCGTTAAAAGTAGTGGTGGATGCTCAGTTGAAACTATCGGATCAGGCTAGAATACTTCAAGCACCGGGACACTGTCTTGTTGCAACAATTGATGCCAAACCTCAGCGAGAAAAGTCTCAAGCGCTTATTGAGGCAGGAGCCGATGTAATTTTTCTGCCAGCGTTGGGTGAGCACATTGATTTGCAGGCATTGGTGGTTGAGCTGGGCAGGCGCGGATGCAATCAATTGATGGTTGAGGCGGGTGCTGGCCTTGCAGGTGCGTTTATCGCTGAGGGTTTGGTGGATGAGTTGGTCTGTTACTGGGCGCCCAAATTATTTGGTGATCAGGCAAGACCTATGTTCGGCCTACCCATCGAGACTATTGATGCCCATTTGGCCTTTTCCTTTCAGGATATTCGTCAGGTTGGGGAGGATATCAGGGTGGTACTTCGCCCCGATAAGGATTACTAGAATAATTTTCACAGGCAAATTAAGTTGTGATTAGGTTTAAGGGAATTCACTATGTTTACAGGTATTATCAGCGCAGTTGGAAAAATTACACAGTTAGAGGACCGGCAGGGCGACATGCGCCTCAATATAGATACGGGTAATTTGGGTCTAGATGATATTCGCTTAGGCGATAGTATTGCCTGCAATGGTGTATGCCTAACGGCCGTGGAGATAACTGATAAGGGCTTTATTGCCGATGTCTCAACAGAGACACTGAGTCTAACCACTATTGGCAACTGGCAAGTGGGTAGCCCAATTAATTTAGAGAAAGCTATGCAGGCCAGTGATCGCTTTGGAGGCCATATTGTCTCTGGCCACGTCGATGGTATAGGCGAGGTAATATCCTTGCACGAAGATGCCAGATCATGGCGTTTTCGCATGCGTGCACCGGCTGAGTTAGCACGCTATATTGCCCATAAGGGCTCAATTACAGTAGATGGCATTAGCCTAACAGTTAATCATGTAGATGGCGCAGAATTTGAGCTAAATATTGTGCCCCACACCATGATTAATACAATAATGGATAATTATAAGCAGGGCACAAAAGTCAATTTAGAAGTTGATTTAATCGCACGCTATCTTGAGCGCCTGTCCAGTGTTGATGCTGCTGGAAATAATCGCTAAGCCAACGAGTACAATCGACTTACTTGCACGAGAGAAACTATGCAATTGAATACTGTGGAAGAACTTCTAGAAGATATCCGTCAGGGCAAGATGGTTATTTTGATGGATGATGAAGACCGTGAAAATGAGGGTGATCTTGTGATGGCAGCACCCATGGTTCGGCCTGAAGATATAAATTTTATGGCCACCAACGCCCGTGGACTTATCTGTCTTACACTCAGTGAGCAGCGCTGCCAACAGCTTAATCTTAGTATGATGGTAGCAACGGACAATAATAACTCCAGCCATGGCACGCCTTTTACGTTATCCATCGAAGCCTCCGAGGGGGTCACTACAGGTATATCAGCAGCTGATCGTGCGCGAACAGTTCAGGCTGCAGTAGCCAGTAACGCGCGTCCAGAGGATATAGTTCAGCCAGGACATATTTTTCCCTTAAAGGCTCAACCCGGTGGTGTACTCAGTCGTGCTGGACATACTGAGGCCGGTTGTGATCTGGCGCGTCTTGCCGGTTTTGAGCCATCAGCAGTAATTGTAGAAATTATGAATGAAGATGGCAGTATGGCGCGACGGGATGACTTAGAGCTTTTTGCCAAGAAGCATGATTTAAAAATCGGTACCATTGCTGATCTGATCCACTACCGGCTGGTAACAGAAAAAACAACTCAATGTGTCAGTGAGCGCAATGTGAGTACCCACTTTGGCAATTTTACTCTCAAAACATATCTCGATAATGCCCGTAACGAAAAGCATTTTGCTCTAGTTATGGGTGAAGTTAGTACAGGTGAGCCACCTTTGGTGAGGGTACACGTAAACCGGTCTGCACGGGATCTGCTAGCTATTGAGGCAGACAAAGGGTTTAAAACTTGGTCGATTCATACGGCTATGGAAGCTATTGCAAAAGAGGGTAGAGGTGTCTTAGTGCTTCTCTATTATCCAGAAAGCGCCGAGGATATTGACCAAAACATTTCTCAGATGTTAAGTCTTGATACTGAGCGTACACCACCAGCCAATGAAGTTGTCTATATGCAGGTGGGAACAGGTTCACAAATATTAATGGATTTGGGTATCCATAAAATGCGCTTACTAAGTGCACCATTTAAATTCAGTGGCATTTCCGGTTTCGAGCTAGAAGTGGTGGAATATGTTGGCTATCAAGAGCAAAAGCAAGATAAATAGCAGTAAAGGATTAAGAAATGAGTGAATACAGACCCAAAGAGGGCACATTTAATCTTGGCGCTGTGCGTATTGCAGTAATTACTGCACGTTGGAATGCACAGGTTACGGATGGATTGCGCACGGGAGCTATTCGCGCATTAAGTAAAAATAATATAGCTGTCGAGGCAATTGAAGACTTCGCAGTTCCCGGTGCCTTTGAGTTACCTCTTGCTGCGCAGAGAGCGGCACGCAGTGGTCGCTTTGATGCCATCATAGCGCTGGGCTGTGTTATTCGAGGCGATACACCACACTTTGATTATGTATGTGCTGAAACCACTCGAGGAATTGGTGAAGTGGCCCTTAAAGAGGATATTCCCGTGGCTTTTGGACTGCTGACAACAGATAACCTACAACAGGCATTAGACCGCGCTGGGGATAATGAAGAAAATAAAGGTGAAGAGGCTGCTCTGACAGTCTTGGAAATGCTTGCCCTGTTTAAACAGATACAAGGCGCGCAGTAAATGTCTAAGACCAAGGCCAAACAAAAAGCGCGCCGACTAGCGGTTCAGGCTTTGTATGCTTGGGAATTGGGTGGCACTGATTTGGAAACCATTGAGGCTAGTTTTCATGTTGATAACGATATGAGTAAAGTTGATACTCAATTGTTCCATAACCTGCTGTTTGGGGTAGCCAAAAATCTTTCAGAAATTGATGCCGCCTACCAGCCTCATCTAGATCGCGAACAGGATCAACTGGATCCGGTTTCTAAGGTTGTATTGAGAATTTCCACCTATGAGCTACTCCACAGTATTGAGGTCCCATACAAAGTTGCTATCAATGAGGGAGTAAACCTAGCTAAAACATTTGGTCCTCTTGATGCTTATAAATTTATTAATGGAATTCTCGATCGTGTCGCCATGGATAAAAGGGCGCTTGAAGTGTCGGCTGTCCAATCAAACTAACATTACTATTTAAATTATAGACCCGCTAGGGTTAGGTGCATGGAAGAAAAATCTGCAGAATTTGCATTGATCGATACTTACTTCAAAAATCTGACCAATCAGCAGGAAGTAATTGTAGGTATTGGTGACGATGCTGCAGTTATTGCATCAGATAATTTATCTCACTGGGTGGTTGCCGCCGATACCTTGGTGGAATCGGTACACTTTCCTGCCGAAGCTACGGCTGAAGAAATTGCCTCAAGATCACTTTGTGTCAATCTCAGTGATATGGCGGCTATGGGTGCTGTTGCAAAGTGGTTTATATTAGCTCTTACGCTACCATCTGAAAAAGCCTCTGATGCGTGGTTACGGGATTTTAGTCAGAGTCTAGGTTCAATTGCTGCTGAGCATAATATTGCTCTGATTGGCGGGGATACAACGGCTGGACCGCTCACTGTAAGCATCACATTAATTGGTGAGGTGCCGAAAGGAAAAAGCCTGCAACGCTGTGGCGCTAAGCCTGGCGATCTAATTTTTGTTAGTGGCACCCTCGGTGATGGAGCCGCCGCCCTAGATGGTTTAAAAGACAACAAAAAAAGTGCCTTTGCGCAAAATCTTCGTTTATTAAAACATTTCTATCGTCCTCAACCACAGACTGCATTAGGGAAGGGGCTTCGTGATTATGCCAGTGCCTGTATTGATATATCCGATGGTCTCGTATCAGATTTAGGTCATGTGTGTCGAGCCAGCGGTGTTAGTGCGGAGATCAGTACTCAAAAACTGCCAGTTCACCCTGATTTAAAACAAGTGCCTAAGCAGCAATATCTACAGTGGGCTCTTACGGGTGGCGATGATTATCAGCTATGTTTTACTATCCCTGAGAACAAACGCGATGATTTTGACGCTTGGCTGAGTAACCAAGATTTTTCTGTTACTGAAATTGGCAAAATTACCCCAATCCACCATAATCGGTCACAAGTGAAAATTGATGGTAGCGCATTATCTACCGCTAATGGAGGGTATGAGCATTTCCAAAAATAATCCGCATTTCACTGACCTGTTACGCTCGCCAAAACTACTGTTGGCCTTTGGCTTTGGTAGTGGCCTCTCGCCAAAAGCACCGGGAACGGTGGGTACCCTAGCCGCAATCCCACTTTGGCTTTTAATAAGTCAGTTGTCTCCACCCCTGTACTGGCTTTTGATATGTTTGGCTTTTGTGTTTGGCATTTATCTGTGTGGCTCAGCAGCTAAGGAACTCAACACCCACGACCATGGTGGAATTGTGTGGGATGAATTTGTAGGGTTCTGGGTGGTAATGCCCTTTATTCCTCCTCATGCTTGGTCGATAGTTTGGGGTTTTGCTCTATTTAGGTTATTTGATATTGTGAAGCCTTGGCCAATTAATTGGTTAGATAAAAAAATCCATGGCGGACTGGGAATTATGCTTGA
This sequence comes from Porticoccaceae bacterium, assembly GCA_964231105.1. Lineage (GTDB taxonomy): Bacteria > Pseudomonadota > Gammaproteobacteria > Pseudomonadales > Porticoccaceae > HTCC2207. The sequence goes on along the minus strand of CAXRJI010000072.1, from coordinate 18,490 downwards.
TGACGTGGTGGCTGGTTTATATGCAGCTGCGGTTGCAGCTTTGATAGGTTATTTGGGCTTTTTTTAGCTTAAGTCCGTATCGCAGTGTTAGTTATTTAAAAACTTGGGTGGCTCTTAAAGTGGCTAATAACGTGACTGATAAAATGACTAATAAAATGACTAATAAAGTGACTAATAAGGTGACTAATAGGGTGTTACTAAGGTGAAAAACAAATTGGCAAAACTAAAAGAAGCAAAACCAGGCATCATTATTCTGGTTGCCATTATCGTTGCACTGTTAATGGGCCAATTTAAACCGCGCTCTTTGGAGTCGGCTCAACCTGATCAGGGTGTTGCAGTCACCACTGAGACTCTTCAGTTAACTCAAGTAAATTTAACAGTTAAATCACAGGGTACAGTGCTTCCGCGCACGCGAACAAACCTTATCTCAGAAGTTTCTGGGCTTGTGGTAGAGGTAGCTCCTCAATTTGTTGTCGGTGGAACCTTTGCTAAAGGTGATATTTTAATTAGGTTAGATTCTACTGATTACGAGGTAGCCAAACAGCGTGCAGATGCTATGTTGATCAGTGCAAAGGCTCAGTTGCTCTCCGAGCAAGCGCGCTCGGCTCAAGCGAAGAAAGAATGGCAGATGAGCGGAAGACCCCTAGAGGAAGCGCCAGTATTAGCATTGCGTGCACCCTTTTTAGCAGAGGCTGAATCGCGTCTGTTACAGGCAGAGGCTGAAGTTAAACAGGCTGAGCTCAAGTTACAAAGGACATTAATTCGCGCTCCCTACAGGGGCATGGTCTCTGTTAAGTCAGTGGATGTAGGACAATATGTGACCATTGGTGCACGTTTGGGTGAAACCTTTGCGATTGATTTTGCAGAAGTACGCCTGCCCATGACAGCAAAAGATCTCTCTATGCTAGGTCCGATAACCTATCCTGGTGAACAACAGGAAGCACCGCGTTCGGTTGTATTGCGTGGCTCTGTAAATGGCGAATTAAGTACTTGGCAGGCCAAATTGGTGCGCTCTGAAGGTACGGTAGAGCAGAAAAATAGAACCCAGTATTTGGTTGCACAGGTTAATGACCCCTACAACACACAACAAGACCCTGACACACTGCCTCTGTTAATGGGTACTTTTGTTGAAGCACAGGTAGCGGGAAGGACCATTGATAAAGTTTATGCATTACCTCGTCATGCACTGCGCTCGGGTAACCGAGTTGCCACCCTTGACTCAGAGCAGCGTTTGGATTTGAAAAAAGTTGAATTTGCCTTTGAGGATCAGTCCTACTACTACCTCAACGCTGGTTTAGAGGGTGTGGTAGAAGTGGTAACAAGTAGCCTTGGGGTAATGGTCCAAGGGATGAAGCTAAATCCAAAAAATAACCTCCAATCGGACGCTTCGTAATGCAGCGCTTAAATAACTCGGGTCTAATCGCTTGGTTTATCAAAAACCCAGTGGCGGCAAACCTGTTGATGCTATTTATTATGGTGGCTGGGATTTTATCAGTTTTCTCAATCAGCAAAGAGATGTTTCCGCGCACATATATCAATACCATTCAGGTGACGGCAGTATACCCAGGGGCAGCTCCGGTTGAAGTGGAAAGAGGTGTTATTGAGCCCATAGAAGCGGCTCTGCAGGGCATGAGTGGTATTAAGGAAATGCGTTCTGAAGCCAGTCGCGATTTCGCCAGTATCAGCTTGGATATTGAGGAAAATAAAGATATTAATGAGATGCTGGCGAGGGTTGAAAACCGCGTTAATGGCATTCTAAATTTTCCAGAAAACCTAGAGAGACCAAATGTAAGCCGTTTTGAGTATCAAGGCTGGGTTTCAGGTGTTGCCGTTTCTGGCCCCCTTAACGATTACGATAGAAAAATCATAGGCCAGCAAATTCATGATGAACTATTGGCATTGCCCTCAATAAAACAGGCTATTTTATGGGGTGTTGATGATTATGAGATAGCTATTGAGGTCAAAGAAGAGCGATTGCGTGAATTGAGCATGACGCTTAATGAGGTAGCTCAAATGTTACGTCAATCTTCTGTTGATCTTCCGGCTGGCATGATTCGCTCCAGCGAGGGAAATATTTTAGTGCGCACCCAAGGCAAGGCCTATACAGGTGAAGACTTTGAAAATATGGTGCTGCGCAGTAATCCTGATGGCACCCAATTATTGGTTTCTGATGTGGCGGTGGTGAAAGATGGCTTTGCAGAAACTAGCACGCTGGTTAATTTTGATCGCGAACCCGCGATCAATATAGGTATATTTTCCCTTGAAGATCAAAATGTCCTAGAAATTGATCAGGCAGTTAAAGAGTATATTGAGAAAAAAAGACCCACCCTAGCTGAGGGCCTATCGATAGATCAGTTTGCACCCGTAGCGCCCCATTTGCGCGGTCGCTTGGATATGATGATGTCGAATCTGGCCATGGGTGCTGTACTGGTGGCGATTGTATTAACATTATTTCTCAATATTCAAGTGGCCTTTTGGGTATTGTTAGGCATCCCCGTTAGTTTCCTAGGTGCCTTTTGGTTGATGCCAGTTAACCCCTTTCCGGTGACAGTCAATGTACTCAGTCTGTTTGCCTTTATTATGGTACTGGGGATTGTTGTTGATGATGCCATTGTAATTGGTGAAAGTATCTATACCGAGGCTCAGCAAGAGGCTGAGAAAAAAAGTCGTTTGTCCAATGGAGTCAGCGAGTTTGTCGCCTCAGTTGATAATGTGATTGCTGGTGCCAAACGGGTGGCTATTCCGTCCACCATTGGTGTTTTAACCACCATGGCCGCTTTTGCCCCTATGCTTTTTATTGGTGGCGTAGTGGCAGGCTTTCAGGAAGCCATCGCTGTAGTGGTGATACTGTGTTTAATATTCTCTCTAATCGAGTCAAAGTTAATATTACCCGCGCACTTAGTGGGACTAAAACTTGGCCATGAACCGTCACCTCGGTTTGCGTTTATTCGCCGCTGGCAAGATTGGGTGAGCATCAACCTTAAACGGTTTGTCAGTACTCGTTACCAACCCTTTCTCAAGCAGTGTTTAGAGAAGCGCTACACCACGGTTGCCTGTTTTATTGCGCTTCTAATTGTATCTGCTGGTGCACTGAACGGCGGAATAGCCAAATTTGAGTTTTTTCCTAATGTACCCTCGGACGATATTCGTGCTGAGGTAATTGTGCATGACGGCACATCAGCTGAAACTATGAAAACTGTATTGAAAACAGTCGAGGCAGCAGCTTATCGCGTTGATTATGATTATCGACAACAGTATCCAAACAGTGAAGGTTTGATTAAACATCTTTTGCTCTATACCGATTCCGATACCAAAGGCACTTTTATCGTCTCTCTGACTCCGCAACAGAATAGAAGTATTTCCTCATTGGAATTTGAGCGACTTTGGCGTATGCAAGTGGGATCGCTACCAAATGTTCGCAAACAGCGTTATTTCGCCAGCACCAATGCCGGTGGTGGGTCAAAAATTAACTTTCAATTAAGTAGCTCTAACCTCGATCAGCTTGAGATAGCCAGTGTTGAATTGGAAAATAAATTAGCCCAGTACAATGGCGTGTTTGATATCTATAATACCCAAGGTGTTGGTGGTCAAGAAATTCAAATCAACTTAAAACCCTACGCTACGCAAATCGGCATCACTCTAGGCGATGTGGCACAGCAGGTGCGACAGGCTTTTTATGGTGAGGAAGTTCAACGCCTACAACGTGGCGTAGATACGGTTAAAGTGATGGTTCGATACCCTGACACAGCCCGAAGCTCAGTGGCAGCTTTGGAAAACCTTCTGATCCAAACTCGAACCGGTGAGGCGATACGCATTGGCCAGGTGGCAAACGTGAATTTGGGTCAAGGGCTGTCATCGATTGAACGCACTGACCGCAAGCGTACAGTGAATGTTATAGCTGATGCGGATCCCTCAAAGATTCAATCTGGTATTGTCGTGTCAGATATAACAGAGAACTTTATTCCAGACCTTCTGGATAGATACCCCGATATACAATTTGATTTGGGTGGCTCCTCCAAAGAGGAACAGACCCTGATCGTGCGCACCCTTATAGGATTTATGGCCGCCATGTTTATGATCTATGGACTGTTAGCAGTCCCACTAAGGTCTTACGTGCAACCCCTAGTTATCATGTCCGTTATTCCCTTTGGCTTTGTCGGCGCTGTGGTGGGTCATATTTTATTTGGAGTCACTATGAGCATGCTGTCTGTGATGGGATTGATTGCTCTTGCCGGTGTTGTTGTAAATGATAGTTTGATACTAGTTGAGTTTGCCAATCGCAGGCGTGCTGAGGGTGAAACCATTGAACAAGCACTACTCTCCGCTGGGCAACAACGATTTAGAGCTATTGTTTTAACAACGCTGACCACATTTGTGGGTCTATTGCCGATGTTTTTTGAAACCAGCATGCAAGCTCAGTTTGTAATACCCATGGCCCTATCTTTGGGTTTTGGGATTGTATTCGCTACCACTATGACACTGATATTAGTACCCTGTTGTTACCGTATTGTTTACGATTTTAAAGACTATCTGCAGAAAATGCGGTCTACACTTAAATCACGTGTTGAGCAGCTTCGTTCCAAGCCTGCATTGGAAACAAAGAAAGGGCGATAAATCTGGCTTTGCCCCTAGCCATTAATTTGATTTAACTTACGATCTAAGGCCTTAGAGGTTACAATAACAGGCTAGATAACAGTTCATAGGAAGTAGTCATTTGGTTCTGCGCTTTATCGAATCCTCAATTTTACCAACCCGCTGGGGCCAGTTCGATATACATGGTTTTGAAGATCCCTTTAAGGGTAAAGAGCATATTGCTATCACTATGGGTGACTGCAGTTCTGAGGACCCTCTTCTTGTCCGAATTCACTCTGAATGTCTAACTGGTGATGCCCTGGGCAGTATGCGCTGTGACTGTGGCCCCCAGTTACAGGAAGCAATGCGTAGAATTTCTGAATTGGGCCGTGGCGCTATTCTGTATTTACGACAAGAGGGCCGCGGTATCGGACTGGTTAATAAGATACGTGCTTACAATTTGCAGGATCAAGGCGCCGATACGGTGGAAGCTAATGAGCGCTTGGGGTTTGGCGCCGATATGCGAGACTACTCAATATGTGCACCCATGTTGCAGCATCTTGGAGCCTCCAAAGTACGATTGATGACAAATAATCCGCGTAAGATTAAGGCGCTTACTGATTTGGGCATTGAGGTCTGTGATCGCGTGCCTTTAGAGACAGACAGCAACCCCCATAATGCGGCTTATTTAACCACCAAAGTGGGTAAGTTGGGGCATCTATTTAGAGATGATGATTAATGACCAAAGTACTGAGTAAAGGATTAGCAAAACGGATTATACCCTGCCTAGATGTAGATAAAGGCCGCGTAGTAAAGGGGGTACAATTTGTCGATATCCGTGATGCTGGCGATCCTGTTGAAGTTGCTCGCCGCTATAACGAGCAAGGTGCAGACGAGATTACTTTCTTAGATATAACGGCCAGCCATGAAAAGCGCGATACCACACTGCAAACTGTCGAGCGTATGGCAGGTGAGGTGTTTATTCCACTTACTGTTGGTGGTGGTGTTCGAGAATTAATTGATATCCGCAATTTACTTAGCGCTGGAGCAGATAAGGTGTCGATTAATTCTGCGGCTATAGTTAATCCCGAGTTTGTTCAAGCGGCAGCAGATAAGTTTGGTTCCCAATGTATAGTTGTTGCCGTTGATGCCAAGCAAACTGATTTTTCAGACAATCCGCGTTGGGAAATCTTCACTCATGGGGGGCGTAACCCAACAGGAATTGATGCAGTGGAATGGGCTGAAAAAATGACGGCATTTGGTGCTGGAGAAATTCTGCTTACCAGTATGGACAGAGATGGCACTAAAAATGGCTTTGATCTTGAATTAACCTCTCGAATCACAGAGGCCGTTTCAGTGCCAGTTATAGCCTCTGGTGGCGTAGGTAATTTACAGCATCTAGTTGATGGTGTTGTCAGTGGCGGTGCTGACGCTGTTCTGGCTGCCAGCATCTTTCACTTTGGCGAATATACAATACCTGAGGCCAAACGCTATATGGCTGATAGGGATGTTGTAGTTAGGCAGTGATATATACTTTAAAAAAAGGCAAAAAAAACCGCGCAGTGAAGCGCGGTTGCATATAGGTTGATGCTAAGGGGATTCTACATAGGATTAATTCGCAGAAAGGGTTTGAGAAAAAATCCAAATGGGTTGGTAACTTTGATAGGTGCCTCTAAGGCAGACAAACAAATACAATCGCCATTGTTGGCGCCCATGGGTTGGTGTACATCACCGGGCTTACGCACAATAAAGTCACCTTCGTTGTAAACAGAACGTTCATCTGAGAAGCAACCTTGAAGTACCACTGTGTACTCTGTGCCGTTATGGTCATGCTTAGGTGTTTTACCGCCGGCACATATTTGATGTAAGGCAACTTCATATTTATTCTGACCAGTAAATAATCTGGCAATATTGACCGATTTAGACAAACGCTTCCAAACGGGCGCGCGTGGTGCATTGCTAATCAGTTTTTCAACACAATTAGGGTAGGCACCTTCTGCGGAATCTTCTCGCTTGTGCGCAGTCTCTGATGGCATAGCATCAATTTTTTCCATAACTGCAGAAAGCAACGCATCATCAACTTCTTCGGACTGAGTTTCAGCCATAAGTTGTGCACCAATAACACTTAAGTTTTGAAGTTCTGCACGACACTTAGGGCAGAAGTGCAGGTGTGCAGAGACACAAATAGAGGCCGCTGTATCAAGCGTACCAGCAGCGAATTCCAACAACATTTCAGTTGTAGGATGATGTAACGGATTTTTACTCATGGTTAAACTCATCTTTATAATCGGCGGCAACTAAAACCTGAAGTTTTTGCAGCGCTAACCTTACTCTAGATTTAACTGTACCCAGTGGTAAATCAAGTTCACAGGATGCTTCGTAGTGCGATTTTCCCTCAAGATACACTTTTCTTAAAATCTCATCTTGTTCCTTAGGCAATTGGCTTAGAGAGTTTTTAATGTGCTCTTCGTAGCGTTTTTGCCTAAGCAACGAAACTGGCGTCTCCTCGTCCGGTTCATGCCAAAAGTCCTCATTTTCGAGTGGCAAATGTTGGGTATTGGATTTACGCCTTAACATATCAATTCTGCAGTTGCGTGCCACTGTATAAATCCATGTGGTGGCAGACGCTTTTTCGGGATTAAAGCCTGCTGCTTTTTGCCAGACTTTAATCATCACCTCTTGCACTAAATCCTCCGCCATACCGGGTAATGTTCCCTGATGACGATTAGCTTGGGCAAAACTCTTTAAAAGAGGTGCAAAGTGTTTAAAAAGCTCCATAAAAGCCTTGCGACTGCGGTCCTTACCAACCTCAATAAGAAGCAGGCTCCACTTGTCGTCACGCTTTTTGCCGCTTTTCAAAACAGCCACATTGGGCTTATTTGTCGTTTTGTTATTCACGGGAATCGCAATTTCTTTGTGCATTTCTGTTAATTCCTCGCTAGTCTAACACCATTACGCCCTTTATCAGGATTAGGATCACTTTTTTTACACTTAAAACAGAGATACATTGCACAAAAATAGTGATTGTTCGTATCTACTTATATTTAGGGATAAAATATGATGATAAGGTTAAATCCCATCCAACTTGAAAATAAGTTAATCACCTAAAAAGGAATCAGTAATGAGCCTAACGAAACGCATAGTCACCGCAATGTTATTGGGTATCTTAGTGGGTGGGATAATTAACTTTATCTCAAATGTAAGTTGGGTGGGGGTTCAAACTGCACTATTGATTGATGGGTATTTAGTGAATGGCCTATTCGATATGGTTGGTCAAATCTTTGTCCGATCATTGAAATTATTAGTTGTGCCTCTGGTGTTTGTTTCGTTGGTTTGTGGTGTATCCTCGCTGGGTAACAGTTCTCGTATTGGAACGGTGGCAGCTAAAACAGTTTTGCTCTACATGACCACTACAGCTATTGCCATTGCCTTAGCTATACTGATAGCAGTTATAGTCAAACCTGGTGTTGATATTGATCTGGCAACTGCCAGTGAATTTGTTGCAAAAGACGCACCGCCTCTTAAAGATACAATAATAAATATTTTCCCTAGTAATCCTGTGCAATCAATGGCTATGGGCAGCATCTTGCAAGTGATTGTTTTTGCTCTACTAGTTGGTTTTGCTATTGCCCAAAGCGGTGAAAAAGGGCAGCGCATTAATGAGTTCTTTAACGACTTTAATGAAATCATTATGAAAATGGTAATGATTTTGATGAAATTGGCCCCCTATGGCGTTTTTTGCCTTCTAGCGAAGTTATTTGCTGGGGTTGGCATTGATATGATTTTAAGTCTGGCCAAGTATTTCTTCACCGTTGTATTTGTTTTACTTCTGCACAGTTTGGGTGTCTACACGCTGATACTTAAGCTCCTTACTGGCCAAAGTGTGATGACCTTTATGAGTAAAATGCGCTCTGCATTAACTTTGGCTTTTAGCACAGCCTCAAGCGGCGCAACGATGCCAGTTACTCTACGTACGGTGCAGCAACGCTTGGGTGTAAGTAATAGTGTGGCCTCATTCACAGTGCCTCTTGGCGCTACTATCAATATGGATGGCACCGCGATTATGCAGGGTGTTGCCACTGTGTTTATTGCACAAGCTTACAATATTTCCCTAGGGCTAGATGGCTACTTAACAGTTGTATTAACAGCTACACTTGCGTCCATAGGCACTGCCGCCGTGCCTGGAGTAGGTCTTGTGATGCTTGTGATGGTTCTTAATCAAGTTGGATTGCCTGTTGAGGGTATAGGCTTGATTATTGGTGTAGATCGTTTGCTAGATATGATGCGAACAGCTACTAATGTTACAGGAGATGCGATGGTAACCACTGTAGTTGCCAATAGTGAGGGCTTACTAGACAAATCCGTTTTTGATGATCCTGAGGCAGGCATGACATATACCAGTGATCTTAAAGAAGCTAAAAAGAGTTAGGGATGTCTAAAACTCTGGCCAAAGAAAGCGGTCCATCAGCTACTCTATTTGCTGAGCACTGCCGTGAAAAACTCTCGCGATTCCAGCATATTCTACAATCCACTGGTCATGATGCCTTAGTCATTGGCTCAGGGTCGAAAAAAATTCAATTTCAAGACGATATGGCCTACCCTTTTGTGGCCAACCCTTACTTTAGAGAATGGATCCCTCTAGGTAAGCGAGCGGGTTCATTTCTTCGAATAAGCTTAAGTTCGAGCAAACCGCAACTCTATCTCTTAGCTGAAGAGGATATCTGGCATACGGCGCCACAGGAGTTGCCAGAGGGCTACGACAGTTGTTTAGAGATTATCCAGTACACCACTATAGATGACCTAAAAAAGCACCTATTTAAAAGAAATGAACCTTTTGTGCTGGTGAACGAAACCAATGATTTTGATCTGCCAGTTCTGCGCTTTAATACCAAGTCAGTGTTAACTCAAATTGATTACCAGCGGCGTAATAAAACAGCCTATGAGCATGCCTGTATACGCACAGCCAATCAAATGGCGGTTCCGGGGCATCAGGCTGCTGAGGAGGCCTTTAGGGCTGGAGCCTCAGAACTTGAAATAGCCTCTGCTTATCTTGGTGCTTGTCATTGCAGTGAGAGTGATATGCCCTACGGTATTATCGCAGGTATTAATGAAAATGCTGCAGTACTTCACCATACCGATCTCAATAAGCATAAAGTGGCACCTCGAAGTTTCCTGATTGATGCAGGTGTTGCCTGTCAGGGTTATGCTGCAGATATAACACGTACTTATGCCTATGATCAGGGCAGTGATTTTGCTGCCATGATAAAGCAGATGGACAAAGTTCAGCAGGAGCTTGTTGCTCTGGGAGCCATAGGTCAGTGTCCCTTAGAGCTACATGTGCAGTCCCAGCATAAGGTGGCTCAGGTTCTTATTGATTTTAAGCTACTAAAAAGTTCACCCGATCAAGCTGTTGAGCAAGATATTGTCAGTAGTTTTTATCCCCATGGCCTAGGACATCACCTTGGTTGTAATGTCCATGACAAGGGCAGTCAGCTTGCCAATCCTCAGGGAGACCCTATTCCAGCCTCTGAGACTTACCCTAATTTAAGAGCCAGTGCCCCCATGGAGGCCAATCAAGTGCATACTGTTGAACCGGGGGTATACTTTATTCCCTCCCTGCTAGTCAGATTGCAAGCCTCAGATAAGGCGAGATGCCTTAACTGGCCAGAAATAGAACAATGGATTCCCTACGGTGGTATTCGTATTGAAGACAATGTAATTGTGCATGGGGATAACAGCCTTGAAAATATCACCAGAGCTGCGTTTAAAGGCTTAAATAACTAATTTCTGCTGACCATTGATTGTTGCGCAATATTGGCCAATGACATCCATTCAAATCAGATAAATAGAAGCTAAAATTTTAAAACTCGACAAAATAACCTTAGTCTGCGACTAAAGCGTCTCATTGCCTTTAGGCTGTATTGCACCCAAATCAGCGGGAAATTACTCTAATACGAATAATTATAAAAATACCTTCTCTAGGGGGGCATTATATGGCACAAACATCATTAGAGGGCTTTGCTACAAAGACCAGTGCCGGTGTCCAACCAAAAATACAACGTATTCCATTTGCTGGAATGATGAGTCTATTTTTTCTCTGTGGCTTTCTGACTGCTTTGAATGATATTTGGGTACCCTATTTAAAAGATGCATTTGATTTAAGTCACACCGCAGCGAGCCTAGTGCCAACGAGTTTTTTCTTTGCCTACTTTATTGTGTCGCCTATAGCTGGCAAGATGATTGATCGAGTGGGCTATCAAAATGGTATTGTGTTTGGGTTGCTGACAACAGCTCTGGGATGTTTGCTCTTTTTTCCAGCAGTAACACAGCATTTTTATGGACTTTATCTCTTTGCATTTTTTGTTGTGGCATCAGGTATTGCTATGCTTCAAGTAGCTGCAAATCCCTATGTGACAGCCCTTGGTCCTCAAAAGACAAGTTCCAGTCGACTCAATTTGGCCCAGTCAACAAATTCATTAGGAACCACTATTGGGCCATGGATTGGTACTCTTTTTATCTTGGATATTGTGATCTCTAAGACTGCAGAGACAAACACCACAATTTTTACTTTGTATTCTATTTTGGCTTGTACTCTTGTTTGTACCGCTATTATCTTTGCTAAATTAATCAAGCTACCTCGCATAGTAGCTGTAGAAGCCTCTCAAGATAATAATCAAATTGTTTGGAGTAATAGACCTCTTATTTTGGGTGCATTGGCGATATTTCTCTATGTTGGTGCTGAGGTATCGATTGGTACCTGGTTGGTTGTTTACTTTAAAAATTCGGTAGTGGTGGGTTTGGACGGAATCACAGCAGGGAGAATGATTACCTTTTATTGGTTAGGGGCACTTTTGGGACGCTTGATTGGTGCGCTGCTAATGAACTTTATAGCCGCACCTAAGTATCTGTTTATTAACGCCTTAATGGCCATTACAACCATAATTATTAGTATTAACAGCTCTGGCAATATTGCAATGGTTTCAATATTAGCTGTTGGATTTTTCAACTCAGTTATGTTTCCAACAATATTTGCAATAGCTCTGAAAGGTCTGGGTCCAATGACCAATAGAGGATCAGGGCTTTTGTGTCAGGCGATTGTGGGTGGAGCCTTTATTCCCGTTATTCAGGGTGCGGCTGCAGATAGTCTGGGAATCCAGTTAAGTTTTATTGTGCCAATGTTGTGTTATATCTATATAGGTTGGTATGCCTTAATGGGTGCCAATGAAAGCACATAGGTTAAAAAAATCTAATGCAAAGCATAAAAAAATTTATTTTTGTGAGTTACATCACATTTTTTTAATTTAGTTTGAATTATACTTTTTTCTCGAGCGTAGTGACTCTCGTGGATTCTCACCATTAAGACTTCAATGGTGGGGAGTCCTCCCTAATAAAAGACCTGCTTGTAGGAAATACGGGAGGGCAGTCCCACGGCTGTTACTACCACTCCCCACCACCATTAATTGCAAGCTTTTTGCTTAAATATGGCTAATGAATCTTAGCCAACCATGATTTCTTAAATAGTACGTCCTTTACCATTGATCGGTTAAACCATTGGCAAGTGGTTCCATTCGATTATCTTAAGAAGCATAATAGTGTGAATACTGAAATCAATGAATGCTCTAGCAAAATTTATTGTGGATAGCTAAATAGAGGCGCAGCTATGACTTCGACGACTAATAATGTTTCTGCAACAGCCTATGATAACTGGCGTTCAATTGTAATAAGCCTTTATATGACCTTGGTAGGTTATGGCGTTTTGGTTGGCATACCAGTTATTAGTACTGCCTGGGTTAATTTGCTTGGTTTTTCAGAGGTTGAAGTGGGCCGGGTTGCGGGTGCTGATTTGGGCGGCTTGTCCCTCGGTGCAGTATTAACCGCATTTTTTATCGCTAAGGTAAATCGGCGCCTTCTAGTTTTAATAGGCATCGCCATTGCTGTTTTGGCCAATGGGCTCTGCATCAAAATGGTTGAATATGAACAAGTACTTTGGCTGCGTCTACTTGCAGGCATTGGTAGTGGTATTTATACGGCGGTAGCAGTGGCCTCCCTAGGGGCGAGTTCAAAACCAGCGCGGGCATATAATTTGATGTTATTTGCATTTGCTTTCTCTCAGGCCGCTGAAATGCAGTTTTTGCCCATGCTATCGATGGAAGGAATTTACTGGGTATTTATTGTATGTTTTCTTATTACGCTACCCTTTGTTGGTTGGATACCAGCATTCGCCGATACTAAAGCTGAATCTCTTGATCAAGATACCTCTGGCGCTAACGTTGGGCAGATGCCAATACCAACATATGTACCTTGGCTATGCCTTATTGCGATAGCCATAACCTATATCAATATTGGCGCCTATTGGACCTATATCGAGTTGGCTGCTCTCGCTGACCAAGCTACGCCGAGTTGGGTAAGTAAAATCTTGGTCTGGGCATCATTCTGTAGCTTGGTAGGTTGTGCCTTTGCCACTGTGCTAAGTAATCGCTTTGGCCTGATTAGACCTCTTTTGGTGGCGCTATTAAGTATGGCCCTGGCAGTGGGACTTTTGGCCAATGGTATTACTGATCAAAAAATCTTTATCAGTGTCTTTTCGTTTAATTTTCTGTGGATTTTTGTTGATGTCTATCAAATGTCCACCATTGCCAATGTGGATAAAACAGGTCGCTTTGCCTCCATTATTCCCGCAGCCCAAGGTGTGGGTCAGATAATTGGGCCTAATATTGCTGCTTCTTTGTTAGGCTTAAGCTTGGGATACAGCGCTGTATTTATTTTAGGCGCTAGTGCAGGGATCGTGGCGCTATTGATTTACGCATTTATCTTTATGCGATTTCGTAAAACCATACCCTCTCTGGCCTATGCTAAATAGGCCAGATTCACCTGTCGGTTTGATCGAGTAAAGTTCTTTTGAAAGCTAATGCCATCTGTTGGTGGTGTTAGCTTTTAACCAAAATAGTCTCAAGTTCTTCTAGAGATTTGCCCTTGGTTTCAGGAAGCAACCAAACGACTAGTATTAAGCCAATAACAGCAAATACAAAGTAAGAGAAAAAGGTTAGCGCGGCCCCAAGAACACTCAACTCGAGGGGGAATAATAACTGTACAAAAAAACTCACCATGCTATTAATCATGCCAACAAAGGATATGGCAACACCCCGCAACTGATTAGGGAAGATCTCCGAAAACAGAGCCCACATCACCGGACCTAAGGACATGGCAAACGATGCCACAAACCCAAGGATGCCAATCAGTATTAATTTAGCATTCATTTGCGCAGCACTTTTGATTAAGGCACCTTCATACTCTTTTGCTGCGCTGGCTCCAATAGAATCTCTTAGGGCAGCTTTAAACTCAGTATCACTCTGATAAACCGTGCCTAGCATGGCATCGAATTTTGTAGTATCAAAACCCTCGTTGAATCCAGCGGCTTGTTCAATGTGCTGGATACTCTCTGCCTTTAATTCGTAGGTAGCCTGAGAGAAACCATAAGTACTGATCAGCATGCTGATGGCAATGCCTGACAAGCCAACAATAAGAAGCGGTCTGCGCCCCCAGCGGTCAATAAGAGCGATTGCAACAAGAGTAAAGACCACATTAATTACCCCGACCAAGGCGGCTTGAGCAAACGCCGCATCTGTACCAATACCACTCTGTTCAAAAATAGTAGGTGCGTAAAAGAAAATCGCATTAATACCGGTGATCTGCTGCACAACACCAATAATGACACCTATTACCAGCGCCAAACGCATCTTTTTGCCAAAGATGCCGCCTATACGATGCCATAATGATTGGCTTTCAGTAGCTGAACTGCTATTGATAACAGCAATAGCCTCATCAACTTCATCGCTGGGCATTATCTTGGCCATCACCAGTCTTGCTTCAGTCTCTCTGCCTTTTTGTATTAGCCAACGTGGGCTATCGGGCACCAAAAACAGGGCTAAAAACAGAATAAGGGCTGGCACAATTTCCACACCCAACATCCAGCGCCATGCCTGATCATCAAGTCCCCAGGTTGCAATCCACGCAGCATCAGATGTGCTGAGAGTCACAATATAATAATTAGCAAAATAAGCCGCTGACAGACCAACAACAATATTAAGCTGATTAACGGAAACCAACTTGCCGCGTAATTTTGCGGGTGCTATTTCAGCGATATACATTGGCGCAATAATCAGTGAGGTAAAGGCAAGGCCGCCCAGTGCTCGGGCTGCCAGAAGCATAATGTAAGATGAGGCAAGTGCTGATGCCACGGCGGATAAAACATAGGTAAAGGCGATTAACATCAGCACTTTTTTGCGTCCTAGGGCATCACTTAATGGGCCAATAACTAAGGTGGCCATGGCGCTAGAAAGGGTAGGTGCGGCTACCACCCAACCTGATTGAATGGGAGTTAAATCAAATTCAACGGTCACTGCACCCACTACACCAGAGATCACTGCTGCATCAAAGCCGAAGACAAAGCCTCCTAGCGAGACAATAAATGCGTAAAAAACAGCGTTATTAAGTGATGATTTCATGATAATTCCTTAGTGACTATTGTCTTTAAATATTGTTTGTAAATTTTGTTTTTATTGTTGCCATTTGTCTTTGAAAAGCGCGGCTATCTTGCCAAGTGACTATCTCTGGCTGTAGCTTTCCAGCTAGCAATTCATGACTTACTTGTTCGATTTGATAATTAAAACCCTGCTGAGTCCTTGTATCAGAATAATGATCTACACAGTCTGGCCCTTTATATAATTTTGCTTCACGCGCCATCCAAAAGTTGGGCACCATAATGGTACCGCGATCACCAATAAGGGTCAGGTAATTATTTAATTGGCCTCGGTATGATGTGGTTAACTGTGCCGTAGTATCGCTGTCCTTGTAGCGGTTAATAATAACTACATCGTCCTCAACACCATTGTCGGCATTGTGATTCCACACAGTGAGTTGCTCTGCATCCTGCTTAAAGAATAACCATGCCATTGCCACTGGATAGATACCCACTTCTAATAGACAGCCACCACCCAGTTTATTGTTATATTGGCGCAGGTTGGGGTCATAGGGTAGGGGAAAGCCAAACTCCGCCTTTACATGAAGTAACTTTCCAATACGTCCCTCATCAATCCACTGTTGGCACTTTATAATTGCGGGTAAAAAATAGGTCCACATGGCTTCCATATAATAGCGACCCTCTTGCTCTGCCACAGCCAACACTTCCTCCAATTCAGCGGGTGTTACTGTGGCGGGTTTCTCGCATAGCACATGTTTGCCGGCTCGCAGGGCTGCAATTGATTGTTCTTTGTGGTGGCTATGTGGTGTGGCTATATATACCGCATCTATATCAGCATCAGCAAACAACTCATCATAGGAGCCATAGGCTTTGGGAATAGAAAACTCACGGGCAAACGCTTCTGCAGAGACCAACTGCCGTGCCGCTACCGCAGCCAATGACGCATTGGGTATACCGATGATATCTCTGGCAAAGGTTTTGGCAATTCGGGCTGCACTAACAATACCCCATCTTATTTTTTTATCAGCTTTACTCATGATTTCTGCTATTGGCTTTTTTGGGCTTTTTATTAAGTTCTGTCTATTTAGTTCTGTTTATTAAGTTCTATCTTCAATCACTTTGCTGTTAGCAAAGTCATAACGCATATTTCTGTAGACACCTATATCAGTAATACTGGCGGGCGTACCTGCAGGGCAGCAGCGGTAATTGGTTGAAATCCGATAGTCACCCGTTACTGGCAAAACGCGGTGCCATGTATGCCCATGAAGAAATACAATGCTGCCTTTTTTGGGACTTAACTCAACCTGCTCAGCAAAGTTTTCATCGCCAGGCCCTACTGTGATGGCACCACCTTTATGAGTGCCTGGTACCACCTGTGTTTTACCTCCCACTGCATCGTCAATATCCATACTGTAAACCAAGCGGTTTAAATTAAATTGTGATTTATCTTCGGGAGGGCAATCCTGATGCCAAGCCTGCCCCAGAGTATCTTTATTACTAAACATCACCATGCTGTATAGGGTTGACCAGCCACTTTCAAGAATGGCCTCAGTAAGGCCAACAAACTGTGGATGCTTTTCTGCAATATCAAAATCTGTACAACCCTCTCGTTGAGGAAACCAAGGGATCACATCGGTTTTTGATTTTTCTAAAAATTCATTGTTGTGAACAAAGTCTGGATTCTCACTAAAATGGCTAAGGGCCAACCCTTGATAGCGATCCATTAACTCGTTATCAAAAAAGTCCTCTATATACAGGTAGCCCTTGTCCCAGAACTCTGATGCCAGTGCTTGAAAATCCAAATTTATACCCCAAGGTTTTTTATTATCAGCCATAGTGTTTTACACTTAGCGCTGACTATTCAGTATGGAATTTATTCTATTCATAACTATACTAAACGCCTAGGGCAAATTTACCTATCACGATAATATGTGTTCATTTGTCGTCTAATGGGATCAATTGTAATTATTTTTTCTTGTTGGAATGTGAAACACCTCTGTTTTAATTAACCATTAGCTGATTTAAGCAACTTATCTTGATAACTAATGCTAGGAGTAAAAAATGGTCAACCGAAGAAAACTGGGTTTGCTTATTGCAATATTATCCATCGTTGTCTGGACTGTTGGCCCAGTAAGTGCAAATACTGATACTAAGGTTGATACAAGGTCAGAAAAAATTCGAGCCTTTAAGGCTGCTCAGGTATGTTACTCGGACTCGACTAGCTCTGAAGATATTCAAAACAAAGTGCAATGCGCAAAAAAGTCTTTAGATTTGGGTTATGAGCTTTTTGGTCCCAAACATAAAAATACAGCAGCGTTATCCTACAATTATGCTCTCGCTCTAGGTCAAAGTGGCGCACTAAAACTTAGCTCTGATGAACTCCATAAAACGGTAGAGCTATACAAAGATATTTATGGAGCCAAGTCTGAAGAATTAGCTTGGGTATTGATGGACTTGGCCGAGGTCGAATCCCAATTAAATCCAAATCAGGCTAACCAGTTACAGCATAAAGCCATCAAAATTTTTGGGTCACTCAAGGAGCTTGATAATTTGGCCTATGCTAATGTGCTGATTAAGGCTAGCAGCTTAAGGTATATCGACCGTAACGATTTAAAGAAGGCAATAAAATATGCTGAGCTGGCTGCGGAAATCTATGTATCAGCCTTGGGTGAAAATAGCTCAAGTGCTTGTTTGGCTTTTTTTAACATTGGCAAGTTAAGGCTGTCTGACAAAAAATATAAAAAAGCTATAGAAGCATTTGAAAGATCCTTGGCGGATCCTTCACTAGCTAATTATGCCCACGCGTTCTTAGTAGAGGCATATATGAAAATCAATGAGCCATCGCTGGCTCAAAAACACTTGGACGCCCTAGCAGTTGTTGGAGATATTCAGCAGCAAGATCTCCTCCCTGTTTATTCCTCGATACCAAAATATCCCAGAACAGCTCAGCAAAAAGGAATAGAAGGTTATGCCATTATTGAAGTTATCGTAACTAAGCGAGGTGGCGTAAGAGATCCAGTCGTTATTGAAGAGTGGCCTGAAGGCTTGGGATTCGGGAAGTCAGGTCTCATGGCGGCCAAGAAGTTGAAATATGCGCCAATGATAATAGATGGCAAAGCTGTTGAAGTGCCTGGAGTCCTTTATAAATATAATTTCAAAATGGCAAAATAAATGATACAAGTTAAGTATAAAAAGTCCTTTATCTATGTTGTGACTACTATTCTCCTAGCAAGCTTAAGTTGGGCCAGTGACGAGGGAACTATGATTATTGATGTTCGCACTGATAGGGAATGGCAAGCAGGTCATTTGGCCACTGCAGTGCATCTGCCCTTAAATAATATCGCTCAGGATATCGATGGTTTGGTAGATAATAAACAACAGAAAATTTATCTGTATTGCAGAAGCGGAAATCGCTCTGGCAAAGCCGTGAAAATACTA
>CAXRJI010000071.1:0-9006 GCA_964231105.1 Porticoccaceae bacterium | reverse complement strand
CTTGGAAGTGGAAAACCGTTTTATTGATTACTTTCGTTCCGATACAGAAATTTATCGCGGTATGGAGGTTATAGATACTGCTCTGGGAGGCACAACTCCCTTGGATATAATTCTCCAAGCACCTACTTTTGATGCTATGGCAATACAGAAAGATAATTCAGAATTTGCCTTGCTTGATGATGAGTATGGCGCTGAGGATGTTTTGCTTGATGACGAGTACGGAATGGATGAATACGCTTTAGATGAATATGGTGAAGATGATTTTAATAAGGACGAATATGGCGATTTAGATGGGTTTGAGGAGGAGGATACAGACTCCTCCTTAAAGGAAAGTTATTGGTTTTCCTCGGCCGGCTTGGCTGACCTAACAAAATTAACAGACTTTTTAGATGCGCAACCGGAGATTGGCAAAGTCAGTTCTCTAGTGCAGATCAATCAAGTTGCAGCAGATTTAATGGGTCACAAACTCAATGACTTCGAAATTGCCTTTTTGCGGCAAAGCCTCAGTGAAGAGATTTATCAGCAAATGGTGGCCCCCTATCTAATTGAAGACTTAGATGAAGCACGTATTCAATTGCGGGCGATGGAAACTGCTGGGTTAAAGCGTGCGCAACTACTAGAAAAAATTAGGCAATTTGCGACCCAAGAAGTGGGTATTGCCGAGACCGATATACGCTTTACTGGCCTGTTAGTACTCTACAACAATATGCTGCAGAGCTTATTCCAATCACAGATTATGACCTTAGGTGCAGTTTTTATTGGCATTATGCTGATGTTTTTGGTGCTATTTCAGTCGCTTAAAATCTCACTGATTGCTATTTTGCCAAACTTCCTTGCCGCAGGTGTAGTATTGGGAGGTATGGGTATTTTTGCAATTCCACTGGATATGATGACCATTACTATCGCCGCTATTACGGTTGGCATTGGTGTTGATCATGCGATCCACTATATCACCCGATTTAAAAGAGAGTTCGCCGTTGATGGCGACTATATTGCTACCATGCACCGAGCCCATGCCAGTATAGGTCGAGCCCTTTTTTACACCGCCATCACAATTATTGTTGGCTTTTCAATTCTGGCACTATCAAACTTTATACCCTCAATTTATTTTGGCTTATTGACTGGGTTGGCTATGAGTGCGGCACTACTTGGCTCTATGACTCTGCTTCCCAAGTTGATACTGTTGACTAAACCCTTCGGTTAACTGATTAATTTGATCATATTTAGGCACAAGCTCTTTAGGGTTTTGTTAGTTTATTTGCCGTTGTCCTATAGATCATAAAAAGTTTAATGGCTAGTGTAACTGGGCAAATAACGTAACTGTGTAAGTAATGTAACTGGATAAATTATGTCCCTAGTGACCCTACAGGATATTTATTTGAGCTTTGGGCAACCGGCGCTAATCGATCAAGTCAATTTTTCGATTGAACGTGGCGAGCGCGTCTGCCTGATCGGTCGCAATGGCGCTGGCAAATCTACCCTATTAAAACTACTTACTGGACAAATTAATGCTGATGACGGTGTTATTAAATACGCCACCGGCGTTAGGATAGCGCAATTGGAACAAGCCGTTCCTGAAAACACACAGGGCAGTGTTTTTGATGTTGTTGCCGGTGGCCTGGGTGCTGAGGGTGAACTGGTACAACGCTACCACCGTCTTACTTCTTCCCTTGCCAATAAGTCCAATAACCAAACTCAAATTAACCAAATTATGCTTGACCTAGAGGCCTGTCAGGCAGAGCTAGACAGGGTGGATGGTTGGGATATCAATCGACGTGTTGAGTCAATTATCACGCAAATGGCTCTTGAAGCTAACACAGATATAGCCGACCTCTCTGGCGGTTACAAACGTCGTGTTTTACTGGCCCGAGCACTGGTTTGTGACCCCCATTTGTTGGTCCTGGATGAACCTACCAACCATTTAGATATAGAGGCCATCCAATGGCTTGAGCAATTCCTACTGAAGTGGGAAGGCGCTTTGCTTTTTATCAGCCATGACCGCCAGTTTATGGATAACTTGGCAACACGTTTTGTTGAAATTGACCGAGGTAAATTAACTGAATTTAACTGTAACTACGCAACCTATCTTAAACGCAAACAAGCCATGCTGGATACGGAAGACAAGCATAATGCGCTTTTTGATAAGCGCCTCTCTCAAGAGGAGGCATGGATTCGTGAGGGTATAAAAGCGCGCCGTACGCGCAATGAAGGACGAGTGCGCGCCCTTGAAGCTATGCGTGTTGAGTTTGCTCAACGGCGCAAACGACAGGGTAAAGCAACTATCTCCATTCAACAGGCAGAGAAGTCTGGAAAGATTGTTGTCGAGGCCGTAGATGTTAACTTTGGCTTTAATAAACAGAGCGCTACAAGTCCTCTAATTAGCAACTTTAACTGTCTCATTCAGCGGGGTGACAAAGTTGGCTTAATTGGCGGCAATGGCGTTGGCAAAACCACACTGATTAAACTGCTTCTAGGAGAGCTAGCCCCAGAGTCTGGAAAAATCAGCATAGGCACTAACCTGAGTATTGCCTATTTCGATCAGTATCGCAGTGCTCTCAATGAAGAAAAATCTGTACAAGATAATGTGTCAGGTGGTCGCGATATGTTGCAGATGGGTGATAAATCGCGTCATGTAGTAAGCTATTTGCGAGACTTTCTATTTGCCCCAGAACGCTGCCGCCAGCCCGTCAAAGTGCTTTCGGGCGGTGAGCGCAATCGTCTTTTACTGGCTAAGTTATTTTTGAAACCCTCTAATATCCTTATTCTTGATGAACCTACCAATGATCTGGATATAGACACATTAGATCTGTTGGAAGAGCTATTAATCAACTTTAAAGGTACTGTGATCTTAGTCAGCCATGATCGCGCATTTATTGATAATGTGGTGACAAGCACTATGGCGTTTGAGGGTAATGGCACTATCAACCATTATGTGGGCGGCTATAAAGACTGGTTAAGACAAAGGGATAAGCCCCAGAAAGCCAGTAAAAAGTTACAAAAATCTCAGCCAGCGTCTAAGCCCTCCTCCAAGAAATTGTCTTACAAAGATCAACGGGAACTAGATGGCCTGCCAGAACGTATTGAAAATTTGGAGTCAGCCATAAATGACCTATCACAGATTATATGTGCGCCAGATTTTTATAAGGGTGAAAGAGAGCATATCCAACACACTGAGCAACAGTTAGCACAACTGCAACAAGAACTCAGCCATTGCTATAAGCGTTGGGAGACTCTGGAAAATCACTAGATTTTTTTGTCTTCAGCCGTAGCGAAAATGCTGACTAATCTTTAAAATTGCATATTGGTTACAGTTCTACCCTATCTATGAGGCACCTAAGTTAAATGAGCGCAAATAAAGCCCCAACAGTTTTGGTTATTATCGACGGTTTTGGTTATCGTGAAGAAAATCAACACAATGCCGTTGCCGCCGCCAAGGCACCATTTTTTCAAAGCCTGTGGAATAACAATCCAAAGACCCTAATTCATACTTCAGGTATGTTCGTTGGATTACCAGAGGGACAGATGGGTAACTCAGAAGTAGGTCATATGACACTGGGTGCGGGACGCGTTGTCTATCAAAACTTTACTCGAATCAATAAAGCCATCAGTGACGGTGACTTCTTTACTAATACAGTTTTTTGTGAGGCCATAGACAAAGCTGTAGAGGCAGGCAAAGCAGTACATATTATGGGGCTGCTGTCTCCGGGTGGGGTTCACAGTCACGAGGACCATATAAACGCCATGCTAAAAATGGCGGCACAGCGGGGAGCAACAAAAATTTATATCCATGCTTCCTTAGATGGCCGAGACTGTCCACCGCGAAGTGCTCAATCGAGTCTAGAAAAAACTCAGGCTCTGTGCGATGAGCTTGGTGTGGGCAAGATTGCCACAGTGATTGGGCGCTTTTACTCGATGGACCGTGACCAACGCTGGGATCGAGTAGAGCAAGCCTATAACCTTATGGTTGATGGCGCTGCTGAGTTTACAGCATCTGATCCCCTCAACGCCTTGCAAGCCGCCTATGAGCGTGATGAAAATGATGAATTTGTTCAAGCCACTAGCATAGTCGAAGAGGGTGCATCTGCGGCTACAATCGAAGATGGTGATGCTTTGATCTTTATGAATTTCCGACCCGATCGAGCGCGGCAAATTTCCCATGCCATCGTCGATAAGGAGTTTGATGGATTTGAGCGCAACCGTGTACCTGAGCTGAGCACTTTTGTGATGACCACAGAATTTGAAGCTAACTTAGAGGTACCCTGTGCCTATCCACCCGAGAATCTGGCCAACTCCTTTGGGGAGTACTTAGCCACCCAAAAAAAACAGCAACTGCGCATTGCCGAGACTGAGAAGTATGCCCATGTGACCTTTTTCTTTAGCGGTGGTCGTGAGGAATTATTTGATGGTGAGGAGCGAATTTTAATTCCATCACCTAAGGTCAATACCTATGACCAGATGCCTGAAATGAGTGCCTATGAGGTAACAGAAAAACTACTCGAGGCTATTGCCTCCGGCAAGTACGACAGTATTATTTGCAACTATGCCAACTGTGATCAGGTAGGACATACAGGGAATTTTGAAGCCTCTGTTAAAGCCGTTGAAGTGGTTGATAGCTGTCTACAACAGGTGGTAGAAGCTGTTGCACAACAGGGTGGACAAGTGTTAATTACCGCAGATCATGGCAATGTTGAGGAAATGTTTGATGAGGCCAGTAATCAGCCCCATACCCAGCATACAACCCTGCCAGTGCCTCTAATCTATGCAGGTGGACAAGATCTTGCTCTGGATAAAGATGGCTCTCTTGCGGATGTAGCGCCCACTCTTCTGGCTTTAATGGGGTTAGATCAACCCAAGGAAATGAGTGGACGATCACTTCTAATCCAATAACTGGCCCAATAAAATGAAAAGCCTGTACTGTAATTTCACCCTAAGGTTAAAAATTACCCAGGCTTTTTTTACTCCAGCACTCACCAAACCCGTTTCCTCTTTTTGCTTGCTGTTACATGCACTGTTACACGCACTTTCCACTCGGGCATTTGCCTTATGTGCAGCTTTGCTTGTGCTTTGCATGGCAAGTTTTGAAGCTACGGCGCAGAGCTCAAACAGCGATCAACAGGCACAACTAAAAAATCTTAAGCGCGCAATTTCCAGTCTTGAAGTCAAACTGCAAAATCAGAATCAAGAAAAAAACGCGTTGCATAATCAACTCAAAGCTATTGAACTGAATTCATCCACACTCAATAGTCGTGTCCGTCAGTTAAATCAGCAAATCAGCGGCACTGAGTCTGAACTCTCGACACTAAACAAATCCAGAGCCCAGCTTGAGAGCCGCATTAATGAGCAGAGTTCTGCTATTGCCGAACAAATCCGAGCAGCCCATAAAATGGGAGATGGCGAGCCGATTAAATTATTACTTAATCAGCAAGACCCGCAACAGTTGGCACGTATTTTTAAGTACTATGATTATGTACTCAAGGCACGCTTACAAAAAATAGAGCAATTTAAGAGTGATATAAAAGATCTTACAGCTCTTGTCGAAACCATTAATCAGAAAAAAATCAGCCTCGCTAAAAAGAAGAAAAATCTTGATGCTGAAAGGCTCTTGTTGGCCAAAAACCTAGACAATCGAACTGCGAAGTTAAGGCAACTGGAGAGTTCGTTGCAAAGCAGTGAACAGAAACTTAATACCCTGAAAAGACAACGTTCAGAACTGGAACAGGTAATTAGCACAGTTAAAAGTGCAGCAGCGGATTTGGCTAGACCTGATAATTACAGGTCCTTTGCCTCTAGCAAAGGGAAAATACTGTGGCCCCTAAGGGGATCACTACTGCAAAAGTATGGCAATAAGCGCACCAGAGATATACGCTGGGAGGGCTGGCTGATTAAAGCTGATGCGGGCAGTTCTGTACAAGCGGTTCATCAGGGACGCGTAGTATTTTCAAATTACCTTCGCGGCTTTGGGCTGCTGATCATTATTGATCACAGTGACGGCTATATGTCTCTCTATGCCCATAATCAGGAATTACTTCGAGATACTGGGGATTCAGTTGAAAGAGGCGAGATAATTTCCAGAGCAGGTAATACAGGGGGCTTGTCTGACTCCGCTGTTTACTTTGAGATACGCAAAGATGGCCAACCGGTTAATCCCAAAAGCTGGCTACAAAGTGCGCGCTCCCTATAGAAAAAAATAAGTTTTACGGTTTTATTGCAAGAACCTTATTTTGACTCAAGCCGGTCGATCTTCTGAAATCCCCGTGGTAGTTTTTGGCCTCGGCGACCGCGCTCACCGCGATAATGTTCTAGGTCACTTGCTTTAATAGATAGGAAGCGCTTGCCAGAATGTACCACCAGTGACTCACCCTCAGAAATGACTGCATAGTCCACCACAAACTCCTCACGCGCCTGCAGCCGAGAGCTGGGGATATTAATAATTTTATTGCCCTTACCTCGGGAGAGTTCGGGTAGCTCACTCAGAGGGAACACTAGCATCCGCCCTTCATTGCTGACCGCAGCAATTAATGCGTTACTGTCAGCTACGGGTTTTGGACTTAAAATTCGTCCCCCTTTGGGAATACTGACCACCGCTTTACCCGCCTTATTTTTGGTAAATAAATCACCAATAGTGGCAACAAAGCCATAACCCGCATCGGTACCGAGCAGAATTTTCTGATCATCACTGCCCATCACAACATCGGTAAACAGTGAGCCTGAAGGCGGATTTAAGCGCCCTGTAGCAGGCTCACCTTGGCCTCGTGCAGAGGGTAGCGTATGGGCTTGCAGAGCATAAAAACGACCGCTAGTATCTTGCAAAAATACATTCTGATTACTGCGCCCACAGGCGGCAGAGAGGAATTTGTCTCCGGACTTATAATTAAGCGCTGTAGGATCAATATCATGTCCCTTGGCAGCACGCAGCCAACCTTTATCAGACAGAACTGCAGTAATGGGTTCTGCTGTTAACAGATCTTTTTCGCTAAATGCCTGTGCTTCAGAGCGCTCTTTCAGTATTGAGCGGCGCTCATCACCGTATTCTTCAGCGCTGGCTTTCAGCTCTTTTTTAACCAAGGTCTTTAGGCGGGCATCGGAACTAAGCAGTAATTCTAATTCAGCCTTTTCCTGTGTCAGTTCCTCTTGTTCACCACGAATTTTTATTTCTTCAAGGCGCGCTAACTGGCGCAATTTAGTATCGAGAATATAATCGGCCTGAATATCTGTGAGCTGAAATCGCTGCATTAGTGCTGGCTTCGGCTCATCTTCATTGCGAATTAGACTGATCACCTCATCAATATTAAGGAAGGCGATTAATAAACCATCCAATAGATGCAGACGCTTCTCTACTTTTTGGAGGCGATAATCTAATCGCCGACGAGTGGTATCTATACGAAAGCTCAACCACTCTTTAAGTATGCGACGCAAATTCATCACCGCTGGGCGACCATCTACGCCAATAATATTGAGGTTGATACGGTAGTTGCGCTCTAAATCGGTAGTGGCAAATAGATGATCCATCAATGCCTCTGTATCAATGCGATTTGAACGCGGCACAATCACCAATCGAGTTGGATTTTCATGGTCGGACTCATCACGCAAGTCAGCCACCATAGGTAACTTTTTATTGCGCATTTGCGTGGCAATCTGCTCAAGGATCTTTGAACCTGAGGCCTGAAAGGGCAACGCCGTAACAATAATATCGCCATCCTCTTGCTCCCAGACGGCACGCATTTTCACAGCACCACGACCGGTTTCATAGACACTTAAGATATCTGCCTGAGATGTAATAATCTCCGCATCTGAGGGAAAATCTGGTCCTTTGATAAACTGAGTTAACTCACTAACATCGGCTTTAGGGTTATCCAGTAGATGTAAGCAAGCACTTACTACCTCATTGAGATTATGCGGTGGAATATCAGTGGCCATACCCACAGCGATTCCGGTAGTGCCATTTAACAGCACACTGGGCACTCTTGCCGGCAGTATCTCTGGCTCCTCCAGAGAGGCATCAAAGTTGGGCCGCCAACTAGCCGTCCCCTGACCCAATTCTGACAGAAGCAACTCAGCGTATTTAGCTAATTTAGATTCTGTATAGCGCATCGCGGCAAAGGATTTGGGATCATCCTGAGAGCCCCAGTTACCCTGACCATCAACTAGCGGGTAGCGGTAGGAAAAAGGCTGGGCCATCAACACCATAGCCTCATAGGCGGCACTGTCACCATGGGGGTGAAACTTACCGATCACATCACCCACAGTGCGGGCTGATTTTTTGTACTTGGCGGTTGCCTTCAGACCCAACTCACTCATGGCATACACAATGCGGCGCTGAACGGGCTTAAGACCATCGCCAATATGGGGCAATGCGCGATCGAGAATCACATACATGGAGTAGTCGAGATAAGCCTGCTCGGTATAGCTGCTTAAAGAGCGACTCTCAAGGCCTTGGTCATTAAAGGTTACGTCTTCACTCATCCTGTTGCCTATTTATTGATGCTAAATACAGTTTATAAATTTGCGGTATCCGCCAGATCGCCCTTGGTCTCCAACCAAGTGCGCCTGTCTGAAGCGCGCTTTTTCGCCAACAACATATCCAAAATGCTATGGGTATCATCACCCGGCTGTAGGGTAAGCTGCACCAAGCGTCTGGTATCTGGATCCATGGTAGTCTCTCGCAACTGCAGAGGGTTCATCTCTCCAAGCCCTTTAAAACGCTGCACATTGACTTTGCCACGCTTACCCTCGGCTTCAATACGATCCAATATACCCTGCTTTTCTGCCTCATCGAGTGCGTAATAGACATCCTTGCCAACATCCACTCTAAATAATGGTGGCATAGCCACATACACGTGCCCAGCTCTGACTAGAGGTTGAAAATGACGAACAAATAATGCGCACAGCAGTGTCGCAATATGCAGGCCATCAGAATCCGCATCGGCGAGGATACAAATTTTGTGGTAACGCAGGTTATCCGCAGACTCTAAGCCTGGATCAACACCTAGGGCCACCGAGATATCA
>CAXRJI010000070.1:0-7363 GCA_964231105.1 Porticoccaceae bacterium | reverse complement strand
TTCAGCCTCAATTTCATGGGGTGTTCGCACCTCCATATGCACAATAAGATCCTTGAAGCCGGGGCTGTAGCGTTCAATCTTATCAATCACAGTCTTACCGAAAGCATCACGCTTTTCAGGAGTCCAAGGCCCATCTGCAAGCTGCGGCGGACAATACTGAATAAAGTTAGACATCCAATGTTGACCCGGAGGTGCAACCGTGGGATCCCAAGCTGAGGGTATTACAGATTCTATAAATGGATCGTCCGACCAACGACCGTGTTTCCAGCAATCGTAAGCTCTTTCCATGGTTTCCATAGAACCGACAAACCCCTGACCCCCACGGTTAATGTAGCGGTTGTCTGCAACATTATTGAATTTGGGCAACCCTGAAAGGGCAATATTGACCTTGCCGGATGAACCTCTAATTTTAAAGTTTTTAGCTCTTTTATAAATTCCTGGTGGCAAATCCGCCTCATCCATACACTGGGTGAATGTGCGCTTAGCATCTAAGTTAGATACCACTATATTGGCCTGCAATTCATCGCCATTTTCTAGCACCACACCTGAAGCCTTACCCTCTTTAACCAGTATTTTTTGTACACCGGCATTGGTTCTTATATCTCCGCCATGCTCCCTTAGAGCGCCAGCCAACGCCTGAGAGATGGCCCCCATACCTCCTCGAGCCAGACCCCAAGCACCAATATTGCCATCGACATCGCCCATAACATGATGAAGCAAGATATAAGCAGAACCAGGTGAATAAACACCCAGAGCTGTACCGATAACACCAGGACTTGCCATGGCTGCTTTTATCAGATCATCCTCAAAATAATCATCTAGAAAATCTGCGGCACTCATAGTAAAGAAACGGATATATTCATAGAGTTCTTTTTCACCTAAAGACCAGAATTCTTTGGCCAGCCAAAGCAACTCTTTAATATCTCGGGGACGAAATGAAGTAGGGTCTGGAGGTGTGCGCAGAAGTGTTTTTCGAATTAACTGAGCGTAACGGGCCAAATCAGTCTGAAAACGAAACATGGCATCAGCATCATGGGGAGAGCGCTTAAAAAGTTCGTTATACTCAGGCCCCTCAGAGTTATAACTGGCGAGGGTATCGCCATTATCAGCAAATACTACAGTGCCTAGATACGGCACCAATACCAAGCCATGTTTGGTTAAATTAAGATCGCGGTGAATAGCCTGACGCATCATACTGCAGACATAAGAGCAGCTTGAGTAAAACCAGCCCTTATGCATCTCACGGGTTACCGCAGCACCACCAATATAATCATTTTTCTCCACCACCAATACATCTAATCCAGCCTTGGCCAAGTAGGCAGCATTGGTGAGTCCGTTATGCCCTGCACCGATTATAATTGCATCATATTTTTTCATGACTTGACCTTAGCTCCAAGAACCACTTTTGCTGCATTGTGACCCGCTGCACCCATTAGACCACCTCCGGGATGCGTACCAGCACCACACAGGAATAGACCGGACACGGGTGTGGCATATTGCGCCGCCTCATAGGTAGGACGCATCATAAACATTTGGTCCATAGCCTGTTCGGTGTGATGCCAATGTCCGCCTGTAACATTGTATTGTTGCTCAAGATCCAGCGGGGTCAGTAATTCACCCTGGATAATTTGTTTTTTAATGCCAGGCGCATAGTTTTCAAGGATGGCGACTAGGCGTTTATACAGTGCATTGCGCGCTGTCTTTGTCCATCCCCCCTTTAAGTTGTGGGGAATATACATAACATGAGCGGATAGGGTATGTTGACCCTTGGGTGCTGCACTGGCATCACTAAGACTAGGCAATACGACTTCCATCACTGGGTCATTTGAACACTCACCGTATTTTGCATGATCATAAGCAAATTCAATGGCGTCCATGGTTGGGGCAATAATTAATCGACCCTGAGGATTATCCAAGCCTTTAAATTTAGGCAGTGACTTTAATGCGAGATGAAGCTTAGCCACGTATCCGTCACAACGAAGCCGGTTGATGCGATTAGTAAATTGTATTTCAAGATTCTCAACACCCAACAGATTGACAAATGTTTGTTTCGGATCAGCACCCGAAACAACTTTGTCAGCACTGATAATCTGACCGTCCTCTAACTCGACGCCCACTACCTTTTGCCCATTTTCACTGGCTTCGACCGAAATACGCGAAACAGGGCTTGATAATTTAAATTCTACGCCTTGCGCCACAGCAGATTGGTAGAGTGCATTAATAAGACCCGCAACTCCATTAGCTGGAATCCCGTGACCCCCATTAAAGAGCCCACTCATTTTGTACAGTAGGGTAAGCACAGTGGCATTGGGAGAGCGCGGCGCCATCTTAGAACCAATAAGCCCATCCCAGCTGAGTACTGCCTTTAATAGATCGTTATCAAAATTCTCGTCCATCAGATCGCGTGCAGGCAATGTGGCAATGCGCATAAATTCACCCATATCCTGTCGCCCTAGGGAACGTAATTTTAGGCCCAACTGGGCATAGGTAAGCATATCTCCAAGGCTACCGGGTGCAATTCGTGGAATGGTTTTAAGCCAAAAGGGCTTTAACATATCTACGAAAATCTGCATAAAGTTTAGGTATTCTGTATAGGCTTGTGAGTCCTTTTCATCGACACCGCAAATCCCCGCAGAGGCGCCATATCCGCTAAGAATAACTGGATCTCCAGAAACATTAAGCCCTATTGTAGGTAGGGGGGAACTCGGCATTTTAAAGCCATATTTAGCAAGCTTTAGATCACTGGCAACTTTTGATGAAAAGTGCTGAATAGTGTGGGCTATTGAAGCCTTAAAACCGGGATGGAATTCCCTTTGAGAGGCTAACCCACCTAGACTGTCCGATCGCTCTAAAACCAATACGGTTTTACCTTTACGAGCTAAATAATTGGCACACACCATTGAGTTGTGCCCGGCTCCTATCACTACCACATCATATTTTTGCAAAACTAACTCACTTAAAATCTATCTTTTCTTAAAATAAGCCTAAGCCCGTCAACGAGGGGTCTCCACCGCGCCTACAGGCATAGAAAGGCAAGGTAAGTAACTCGACTTGCTAAGCGTCTGACTGATTTATCTCCTTGCGCCATTCAACTACATTCATCTCAATTGCAACAAAGCCAACAATCCATACAAATTCATCCCAAGCGAACATATAGTGGCCACGGTATATCCAATAAAATATGGCACCCCATAGTATTGAGTAAAGAAGGAACTTAGCATTATTAACACTTTTCAGAAGCAGCCCTTTGACAATCCCTCTATCTTGCAAATATACGGTCACCTCAATAGTGGCTAAAATTAATAGCCAAGTAATGGCTTCCACTATATCAACCCAGATAAGTTGCTTCTCGATACGCAAGCCCGCTAGATCTTGGACAATAAAAAATGTTGGTGGGTCTATATACAAAAACTGGTTAGCGCTAGATAAATCTGCGCAGTTATCTGCAGATATTTCCGAGTAAACCAAGTTGTAGGCATAGGAAACATCCTGTCCGACCATTTGACAAAGATTGCTAACGCCCTCAACAACCTGTGCCTGACTTAACTCATAGGCATAAAAAATGTAGGCATAGAGAGTGTGTGCGAGAAAACCGTAACAACATAACCGCACAACCAACATCAACATTGCCTTAGCACGAGACAACGGATTATTAATAATGTAGGTTTCCATCTCGAATAAAACCAACAAAATTATCCAAGCACTTTCATCAATAGTTACTGCATAGGCACGCGTCCAATCTAAAAAGGTACTTCCACTATGCAGTGTATGGCCGGCAATCACCCAATCATTTCTTATATATTGTGCAAAATTGATAAGCAACAGACTGTAAACAACTATCTTGAGTAGCTGTCGCCGATCAACTGATAACAAGTAAGTTTTTAAACTGCTAAGGTTCACAACAATACCCTTATTTATCTATGGGCTAGATTAAGCAATGCTGTTGTAGCTCAACCAGACATATCTAACATCTATTTAGTCTTCGTCAGGAAATGTATCATAACATTCAGCGCCATCATTAATCTGATACCAAGGCGCTTTGGAACCGACAAAAATATGATAGGCCTGAGGTAATTTTGGATCACCGTCCATAGTTCCAGTTGCCACATAGTAGGCATCGGGCTCGTCACTTAAAGCCACCAATATATTTGAGCCGCAGATACTGCAAAATACCCGATCATGAGTTTCTGAAGATGCATAGGTCGAGAGCTGAGATTCACCTGAAAGGTACTTAAATGTCTCTTTTTCAACACCGCCAAAGGAAGCGAACGCAGCACCATGTAGTCTTCTACATTGGCTACAATGACAGTGACTAAAATCGGTTACTTGTGAATTAATTTGGTATTTGACCTCACCACACTCACATCGTCCAGTGATCATAAGTCACCCCATATTTAAATTAATTGTTAGAATTTTCCGGGTGGCGTTTTTGAGCTGCGCTCATGTGTCCAAAATGGTTTTTTGGAAATATGGCACTCAGACCAAATGGCTCGCCACTCCAACTCTTTTTGATAATAAATTTCTGCCCATATCTTTTTAGGAGCGGCGCCACGAGAATATTCAATATCCGCTAGGGCGAGGTTTGACTTTAGAATCGGTGACCACACGCAAGACTTTACTGTACCTATTCGCGATCCACCCTTGCGGTTGTAAAGAAATGCATCGGTTGGCTGTTTGTTGCCCTCCACCGTCAGCCTGACTAGACGACGCTGGATTGGCCTATTGGCTTCCTCCATAAGCGCTCTCTTTCCGGTAAAATAAGGCTTTTCAAAATTCACTAGCCAACCTAACCCTAATTCAAAGGGTGAGCGATCACGATCAGCTCGTATGGCAGTTTCTGCAGTATTAAAATCTTCACCAGGCATAATAAAACCTGCCTCAATACGAACCATCTCCAAGGCACCAAGTCCAGTGGCACGCACATCATAAAGCCCTTGGTCTGCAACGCTAAAAATAGCATCCCACAGAGCCAGCGCATCCTTGGGGTCAACCCACAGCTCGTACCCCAAGTCACCCGTATAACCGGTTCTGGAAACCATAACTGGAATATTATTTAGAGTCATATTGCTAATATCAAATGGCTTTAGTTTATCTAGCCCTTTGAATCCCGCAGCGCTCAAAACTGAGCAAGATGTAGGTCCCTGCACCGCCAATGCAGCCACATCATGTGTCTCTTCTTCAATGGTGACATCAAAACCTAAACTCGATAACAACAGCCAGTCCAATTGATGATGCTGAGCGCACAGACGATACTCACCATTACCAAGGCTGAAGATGGTTCCGTCATCTAAAACCTTGCCTTCATCATTACACCAAACCACATAGGTAACACGATTATCTTTTAAGCCAGATATATCTCGTGTAACCAATCGGTTGAGAAATACCAAGGCATCGGGACCGCTAATGCGGTATTTTTCCATCGGAGTAAGATCCATAACGCCGCAAGTACTGCGTATAGCAAAATACTCAGAAGTGAGGGTGTCATAGACTCGAGCAATTTTGTAGCCATTCCAACCGGTCCAGTTTTCGACCAAGCACAGATCGTTTACCCGAGACTGAAAAGGTGTAGGCTGCAACACTTCGGTGTAATCTATTACTGATGCTTTATTCGATGCATTCATTAATTCTTTCCTTTAGTCTGCAGGATGCGCTGGGCAGCATTGTGCCCCGGAACACCGGTAATACCGCCTCCGGGATGGGTCCCGGCACCGCATAAATAAAGACCCTGGATGGGCGTGTTGTATTGCGCTGCTCCATGCAATGGCCGCATCATAAATGACTGGTCAAGACTTAGCTCACCATGGTGCCAATGCCCGCCTGAGGTGTGGAACTGATTCTCAATATCTGCAGGGGTTAATAATTGGCTGGCCTCAATCGTATCCTCAAAACCGGGCGCATAGTGCTCAAGCATTGAAGAAATATGTTTTACAAAGGGCTTTCTCTGGCTATCCCATCCGAGTTTGTGGGTGTGAGGTGCAAAGGAGGCAGACACGGAAACTATATGATGCCCCTTGGGTGCAAGCGCTGAGTCTTGCAAACTAGGAAGGGTTATCTCAAGAATCGGATTGGGTGAGTGCTCAGCATATTTTACAGCGTTAAATGCATGCTCCACATACTTTAAATTGGGTGCAATCAAAAGACGTTGATTAAGCTGATCGGCGCTGAGTCCAGTAAATTTAGGCAGACCCTTCACACCATAAAAGACTTTGGCAACACTGCCTTTACAGCGTATATTGTCAACTCGATGACAAAACATTGCATCCAAGTTTCTTGCACCTACTAAATCCAGAAAAGTCGTTTTGGTATCGGTATTGGACACAACTACAGATGCTGAAATCTGCTCACCAGATTCAAGATCAACACCTACAGCAACATCGTTCTCTAATCTAATTCGATTCACGCGCGCATTTATGCGAATACTAACTCCAGCTGATTTGGCCGCCCTCTTTAGCGCTTCAAGGGTGTCTAATCCAGAGTTTAATTGTGTTGATGCCTCCGTTTGCGCCCAGAGTCGCTGCAGGTAGGTGAGCACAGTGTTGGGTGTGCGTGGCCCCATATGATGACCCATAACGGCATCAACAGCGATGGCTGCTTTAAGTTGAGAGTTATCAAACGTCTCATTTAAAACATCGAATATATTTATGCCACCAACACGCAAAAATTCTCGCATAGATTCGGTGCCAAGCCCAAAACGTAGGCTCCATCCTAGTTTAGCTAGAGTTAATTTATCTCTGCGATCCATATCCTTTAATCGAGGTGGACGATTAATCATCAGTGGCTGAAGAGCCTGGGCATAACGGGTAAATTCTTCTTTAAACGCTTGGTAGGCATGCACATCTTTATCAGACAGGCCCGCACCAGACACTTGATTACCAGTAAAGATTAAATGCTCACCCTTTTCCCCAAGTGAAATACCCTGCTCAACAGATGGGGGATTTTGTAAGTGAAGATCCAACTGCAGTTCTCTGCATATCTTGGCATTTAAACCATAGGGTACGTTGACCAACCCTGGCGCATGAAAACCGTCTGCAAACTCATAGACAGAAGCAGCACCACCAACATCTTGGTTAGCTTCCAAAATTTGCACTTGATAGCCGGCCTTGGCGAGATATATAGCACACACAAGACCATTATGACCGGCGCCAATGATCACAGCAGATTGAGGCTTAATCATCACCAAAGTCCTCCGGCGTTGTATTGGTCTTTCGGAAATCGCGGAGTATTTCCCGCGCTGAGTTGGCACCGGGAGCACCCATCACACCACCACCGGGGTGATTTGACGAACTACACATATACATATTTTTGAGTGGCCCTCGGTATTGGGCATAGCCAGGAAAGGGCCTATTAAACATTAACTGATCTA
>CAXRJI010000069.1:0-3896 GCA_964231105.1 Porticoccaceae bacterium | reverse complement strand
CGAGCACTAGCACCTGAAGCTAGCGTGTCTACCAATTTCACCACCTGGGCAGTAGTAACAACTTAGCCGCTCTATAAGCGGTGGCGAACTATAGTAATCACTGGTTTTATTGTCAATTCATAGTCAGGTAGGGTGCATTTTTTGCTTTTTTGTGAACCATGCACGCTTTTATTAGAGAATTTCTGCCAAACTTGAATCGTCGTAGGTTATTTATTTGCTAGGGAGTGTGGTACTACTGGAGTTAGTTATATGATCAGTTATATAGGGTAGAAATGCGCTGGCATTGCCTAAGCTATGACATGTTTTTAATCATCTGTTAAGGAGGACAGAAATGAGTAACCTTTTAAAATACCGTGGAACTATAATTCTGCTGTCACTGATCTTTGGTCTATCGCTGTATTGGAGTATTGCGAGTTCAAAGGAAACGGTTGAACCTGTTGCCGTTGTATCCAAGCCCGCTGTTGATGAGTTAGAGAAACCCAAGCCTAAATTTAATAATGTAATAGAGTTCCGAATCAGCGATAAATTGAAAATAAATTCAGCTTCAGTGGAAGATATTTACAGCAGGCTCAAGGGGATTGGCCCTAAAACGGCGCAGGCAATCGTTGATTACCGCGATCAGTTTGGCCCTTTTGAAAACCTCGAGCAGCTTATGGATGTAAAAGGCATAGGGCCCGCTACAATCCGTGATATTGAGCAGCAAATTGTCTTTAGTCTTCCCGTTGTTGAAGATGTCCAATAACGATATCTTGTGGACGTCTTGTTTCAAATTAGAAATGCTTGAATAAGACGTCCGCTGACTAGACATATAGTTTCCTAGTTTGGAAAATTATAATATGCAGTAATTGATAATAGTCTATAATGCCTGCCCATATTAGTAGCCAACCATTCCCTTGCGCGGTTTTTGGTCTTCAGCTACTCATGATTTTTAATTAACATTTTTTTTAACTTTTTTGCGACTATTCTGCGGCTATCTTGTGCTTAGATCTGTAATCCCAAGCCTATCTTATGTTTAAAGGCTAGCCCTTATTTTTGGAGTAAATATTTCGATGACCCCTCTTACCTGTTTTAAGGCCTATGATATTCGTGGCCAGCTTGGCACCGAGTTAGATGAGAAAATTGCCTATCGAATAGGCCGTGCCTATGCGGAGTTTCTTAAACCCCAAAAAGTGGTATTAGGAGGCGATGTTCGCCTGACTAGTGAGTCTCTTAAGCATGCACTTGCTGAGGGTATTCGTGATGCGGGTTCAGACGTGATTGATATAGGTATGGTGGGTACCGAGGAGGTTTATTTCGCAACTTCTTACCTTGAAGCTGACGGAGGTATTGAGGTAACGGCCAGTCATAACCCCATAGACTTTAATGGTATGAAGCCAATCCGTGAAAATTCAAAACCCATAAGCTCTGATACTGGGTTGCTAGCCATTAAGGCGCTGGCAGAGGAAAATAATTTTTCTTCTGTTGAAATTGGTAAAAGGGGTGACTATACAGCCCTATCTGTATTGGATCCCTATATGGATCACCTATTTAGCTATATAGATATTAACAATATCCATCCTATGAAACTGGTAATGAACGCTGGAAATGGCGCTGCTGGTCATGTTGTAGATGCCTTTGAAAAGCGCTTTAAAGAACAGCAGATCCCCATTGAAATAATCAAGATTCATAATGAGCCGGATGGCACATTTCCAAATGGCATCCCCAACCCAATATTGCATGAAAACCGAGCGCCAACCATTGAGGCAGTGCTTGAGCACGGCGCTGATATGGGTATTGCTTGGGATGGAGATTTTGATCGTTGCTTTTTGGTCGATGAAAAAGGCAATTTTATTGAGGGTTACTATATCGTTGGCTTATTAGCTGAGGCCTTTTTGAGCAAAAATCCCAGTTCTAAAATAGTCCATGACCCGAGACTTACGTGGAATACTATTGATGTGGCGCAACGTGGCGGTGGTAAAGCTATTCAGTCAAAGACTGGGCATGCCTTTATCAAAGAACTTATGCGTGCTGAAGATGCTGTGTATGGAGGCGAAATGAGTGCGCATCATTATTTTAGGGACTTTTTCTATTGTGACAGTGGAATGATTCCTTGGTTATTGGTTATGGAGCTAATTTGCACCTCTGGCAAGCCACTTTCAGAGTTAGTTGGCGGCATGGTCGAGGCCTACCCATCACCGGGTGAGATTAACCTAAAAATTAATGACCCTAAAAAAGCTATTGAAGCGGTTCGTCAGCATTATCAAGGTCAGGCTAATGAAATAGATACAACCGATGGTATTTCCATGGCATTCCAAGAGTGGCGATTTAACTTGCGTGTTAGTAATACAGAGCCCGTGGTGAGGCTTAACTTAGAGACTCGTGGTGATAAAGAATTACTTGAAGAGTGTCAACAAGCGCTATTAAACGTGCTAGAGTCAGTATAATTTATTCATTGTTGGAATGGAGTATCAGGCAGTGAGCCAGTGGTTTTTAGTTCAGACAAAACCTAAGCAGGAGGCTAGGGCCCAGGAAAACCTTGAGTATCAGGGTCTAAAAGCCTTTTGTCCGCAAATATTGGTTGAGAAAATATACAAAGGGCAACGCAAAATCAGTAGAGAGGTGCTTTTCCCCAACTACCTCTTTGTTAATTTTGATCAAGCACTGGTGTCATCTGTATCTGTAAACCACACTAGAGGCGTCAGGAAGCTAGTCTCTTTTGGTAACTATCCTGCCCAAATTCCTGAGCGATTAATTGAGCAATTGAAAGCACGTGTGGATCACAATAACCACAGTCCTATTTCAAGCCTGCCTGAACAGGGGGATAGATTACAGATTCTCGAAGGGCCATTTCGAGGCCTAAATGCCATTTTTTCTCAGATTGATGGAGACTCAAGAGCAGTGGTGTTAATTACTATTTTAAGTCAAAAGGTAAAAGCCGTGTTGCCACTTTCCAGTTTAAACTATAGTAAGAAGTCGACGGTCAAAGTTGTTTAAAAAAGTTGGTGAAATTAGGAGAAAGTAGGGAGAGGTATGATCAATCGGTTCAGCGCAGTAATCTTAGTATCTCTTCTCTATCCCATTAATGTTGTTGCTGAGCCTTGGTTAGATCCTAGCAATGCCCTGTTGCGATCGGATATTGAGCGTCTATCCAGTGCTGGCATTATCAATACGCCAATTAATACTTGGCCTTTAATGTGGGCTAACATTCTTGATCATATCGACAGTGCAGATGTTACAGGTCAGCCTCAATCAATTATTGATAGTTACGCAAGAGTAAAGAGGCAAGGAGAGCGCTCAGCTCGGGTCAATCGCCCCCATCAATCGATCAAATTATCGGTCGCAAATGATTCACAGGTTTTTCGCCACTTCGGTAATAGTGTGCGAGATCAAGGACAGCTAACTCTGTTTCAACAGGGTCTGACACAACACCTTGCTTACAAGCTTGAGGTCTCTCAGGTTCAGGATCCATGGGATAATGAAAGTAGCCATTTTGATAATAGTTATTTGGCTATGGCTTTGGGAAACTGGGTTCTGGGTGTAGGTGCTGTTGAGCGATGGTGGGGTCCCGGTTGGAATACTAGTTTAATTTTATCTAATAACGCACGTCCTACAACTAGCCTATTTTTTCAAAGAAGTTACGCAGATCCATTTTCACTGCCTATCTTAAAATATCTGGGTCCTTGGTCTGCCAGCGGCTTTATCTCTGAATTGGACGATGAGCGGCATATAAGCAATGCTAAATTATTGGGATTAACTGTAGGTTTTAAACCAACCAATAATGTGGAGATAAATTTGCGTCGTACAGCCCAATGGGGCGGTGATGGCAGGCCTCAAAGTTTAGATAACTTTATTAAATTGCTTAGCGGCAGTTCTGATAATTGTGACACCCTTATTTGTAGAGATGATGAGCCTGGCAA
>CAXRJI010000068.1:0-7466 GCA_964231105.1 Porticoccaceae bacterium | reverse complement strand
TCCAGCGGCGTAAGTATGGATTGCCAGCAGAAATATTAATGTAAGAGTTAAAATATATTTCATAGAAGTGCCTGCGATATAAGTGAATAAACTTTAATGTTGCTTTGGTTAAACAGATCATTGTTAACATTCTGCATCAGTAACCCGCTGTCAATAATAGGTAGCCCGTTTTGATCTAGCCACAGCCCTAAGTCCTCAGCGTCTTCTGGGACATCAATGCGGCAGAAGCCTGTATGCTCTGAGAGTGCCCTTGACAAAAGTAGCTTGGCGTCCGTTTCGTTAGACGCTAGCAGGGGGCCAAAGGTCTTTCCACGACCTGATTCCCTGACCATAACAAAGCCACTAATGTTATCCCCTTTTTCAAGCACGTAACTGCTGGAGGAAGATAAAAGGGATATGATAACCTTCGATCTATCCATTCCAGATGCCTTGAGGTCGAGTGATAGTATGCTTTCGTAATCCTGTTCGCTCGCAACTCTAACGATGGCTCCATTATTAGCATGCAACGGCTTAGCACTATGAATCACACCTTGACGCTGTGCAATCGTGATTTTCTTTGAAGAAGCAAAGCCTAGGTTCTCATAAAGTTTGACAGCCATTTTGGTGGCAACAAGTCGTATTTTTCTATTTCCAGCAGCCTCCAGAGTATGCGTCATCAGTGCATTGGCTACGCCTCTTCCACGAAAAGCATTGTCAACTATAACCAGTCCTAATGTGGCGTCATTATCGCCGTAGAACCAGATAAGCGAGGTGCCAATAACAGTGCCACTGTCATCAATAGCTACCCAACCATGACCATTAGCCACATGAAAAATCCAATCCTGTTTAGTATGTGGCCAGTTTAACTGTTGAGTTAGGCAGTGCCCTGCGGCTGCATCATCCAATGTTAACGGTCGCACACTAAATTCAGAGGTTGCTGATGAGGTTGCTGATATTGAGGTTAAGGCCATCAGAAATATTTTACCCAACCTATATTGGTGCTGTGCTTAAATTTTGCGAAGGCCTTAGTTGGGTAATAGAGCACCCACACAAGAACAAGGGTAACAGCCCATATCTGCCAGACGTGGTTAAAGGCAAATAAATCACCAGCATTTGGACCTACTGTAGCGAGTGCAATACGGTAGCTAACCAGTAGCACATACAGATGCAAGATATAAATAAACATAGGCGCGGAGCCGAACACTTCTAATATATCCATAAACTTGTTAGACAGTGTCTCAAACCATGCCAACATTAATAAAGCAATACCTATGGTCAGTAAAATGAAGTTTAGTGAGGGTGGGTATTTAGTGAAGTTAATAAAGTCCATCACTGTCATAAGGGCTGTGCTTTGAGACTGCCAAGGTAGTACCTCACCGTAGATATTGAAGCCGCGAAGTACGAGTAAAACGGCCAAACAACCCACTCCGAGAGTAATCAACTGCTTACGTCGGGCAAGCATATCCATAGTGCGGGCGTAAAGCGGCCCTGCAAAGTACCCCAGTAAAATTACACCAATCCAAGGCAGGACAGGGTAGCTGGCTTTAATACGAAAAGCACCTTCGTAAATAAAGCCGCGGTCATGGAGTATTGCCCATAGCGTATAGCCCGTTTCCCCTGGATTAAATGTTATGGGTGACAGCAGATTGTGGCCTGCGACTATCACAATACCAATCACACCAATCATAAGGAAAGGCAGTCTAACCATAAATGATAGGACGATCATGCTGAGTCCAATAGCCCAAATCACTTGCAGCCAAACGGTGTCAAAATTTCCAAACCAAGAGAAGTTGACTAGTGTTACCTCAATAAGTACCAGGAACAGGCCACGCTTTAACAAAAAGCTGCTTGCTGAACGCGGGGGTCTATTTACTGGGTTTGCATATAACCAGGCACCCATTCCGGTGAGAAATACAAATGTTGGCGCACACAGGTGGGCAGTCATACGAGTGAAAAAGAGGGCAGGTGAAGTCATTTCTAAATCCATCGGATCGGACACATTAAGATGATAGAAAAAACGTTCTCTGACGTGATCAACCATCATCAACAGAATGACTAGTCCGCGCATAATATCAATGGAAGCGATGCGTTTTTTTGTCACCTCATCTAATGGCGCTATAGCAGAATTGGCGTTGTCTGAAACTCTGGTTAATAGGCTCATCGAGCTCATCCCCGTATGTAATTAAAATTTTATAAGTTATATCTTATAGTCAGTTTGAGAAAAATTGTGCCGTTTGCCAAAGGACGCGCAGATGTTTTTGCTTTACTTAAGAGTCAATCGAAATTTTTTACTTTCTAGATTAATTCCCTAAATACCTTATCTCTATGCGTCAACATGACTGTCTCAGTCCAGTTCGCCCTGACAAATGTATTTAATATGCATATAGTCCTCTATTCCATAGTGGGACCCCTCGCGGCCGTAACCAGAATCTTTGATGCCCCCGACTGGAGCCCATGGGCTAGCAGCCGCTCCAACATTGATGCCAATTATTCCCGCTTCCAGTCTGCCGGATACTCGTGCTACTCTTTTTATGTCAGCAGTATAAAAATAAGATGCAAGCCCATAAGACGTGTTATTAGCCTGTGCAACAACTGCATCCTCGTCTTCAAAGCGAATGAGTGGCATCACAGGACCGAAGGTTTCCTCTTCAAAGATGACCATATCCTCAGTTGCATCTCCGAGTATTGTCGGCGCATAAAAATTAGTCCCAGTTGCAATTTTATTTTGAACTCGCTCTCCGCCGGCAAGAAGCTTTGCGCCTTTTGATAGGGCATCCTGCACATGGCGATCTATTTTTTCTATTGCGCGCTCATTAATCATAGGGCCAATTTGTGAGCCTTCTATATTGGCTGGCCCCACCTTGAGTGCTTTAACGCGATCAATCATTTTTTCAGCAAAAGCATCGTAGATATCGTTGTGAACAAAAATACGATTAGGACATACACAGGTCTGTCCACTGTTGCGGAACTTACCTGCCATCAGACCATCTGCCGCCGCATCTAAATCAGCATCATCAAATACAACAAAGGGAGCATTTCCACCTAATTCGAGTGATAGTTTTTTAAGTGTTTCAGCTGATTCTTGAGCAAGATATTTACCCACTGAGGTGGATCCAGTAAAGGTAATTTTCCTGACCAGTGGATCCTTTAACCAAACCTTAACAACCTGCGGTGTATTATCGCGCGATGCTGAAACAATATTGACTAGACCTGCAGGAGCACCCGCTTCGTCGAGAAGTTTGACAAGTGCTAAGGCACATAGAGGCGTGTCTTCAGAAGGCTTAGCGACTACAGTGCAGCCAGCCGCTAGAGCAGGTGCAATCTTGCGAGCAATCATTGCCATGGGGAAGTTCCACGGTGTGATAGCTGCAACCACGCCAACAGGTTCTTTGACGATGATTTGTTTTTTACCAGGCATGATCGAAGGTAAGATTTCTCCAAAGGTGCGAACCGCCTCTTCGGCATAGAATTCTACGTAGTCGGCACTGTAATCAACCTCACCTATGGCTTCGGCTAGGGGCTTGCCCTGTTCAAGACTCATCAAACGCCCCAAGTCCTCGCGATGCTTAACAATAAGCGCATGCCATCGCTTGAGCAACTTAGCTCTCTCTGTTGCCGTAACTTCGCGCCAATGGGGAAACGCACTATACGCTGCATCCAGTGCTTTTTGTGCATCAGCACTATCGCTATCAGCTGTGATGGCAAAATTTTCGCCCGTTGCCGGGTTCGCTACAGCAAAGGTTAATGATGATTTTGCATCACACCATTCCCCATTTATAAAGTTTTTATCACAGATTAAATCTTTTCGATTCAGGATTAATGCAGTGTTGGATTTCACTTTTTAGGCTCCTTCTAAAATAAGTTTTGCGATCGCTTCGCCCATCTCGGTGGTTGAGGCATGACCACCTAAGTCAGCCGTATAGGGCCCCGTATCGAGGACAGTCTCAATTGCTTCAACGATGGCATCATGAGCCTGTCTGGCTGGGCCTTTACCTTGACCCAGAAAATCAAGCATGAGTGCTCCCGACCAAATCATAGCTATTGGATTGGCAATATTTTGACCGGATATATCCGGCGCTGAACCATGCACGGGCTCAAATAAAGACGGAAATTTTTGTTCTGGGTTTAGGTTGGCAGAGGGCGCCAGACCGATAGTTCCTGTGCAAGCAGGACCGAGGTCAGACAGAATATCGCCGAACAGATTAGACGCTACCACCACATCAAATCTCGCTGGCTGCAGTACAAAACGCGCGCAAAGTATATCAATATGCTGCTTATCGAATTCAACTTCAGGGTATGACTCAGCTATGATCTTTGCTCGATTGTCCCACCACGGCATACTGATAGCCATGCCGTTACTCTTGGTAGCAACGGTAATTTTTTTTCTTGAACGCTGCCTGGCTAGATCAAAGGCAAAGTTAAGCACGCGGTCTGTTCCAATCCGGGTGAAAACGGATTGCTGCATAACTACCTCACGATCGGTTCCCTCAAACATGATGCCGCCAACCGATGAGTACTCTCCCTCT
The DNA here is from genome assembly GCA_964231105.1 of Porticoccaceae bacterium. Classification (GTDB taxonomy): domain Bacteria; phylum Pseudomonadota; class Gammaproteobacteria; order Pseudomonadales; family Porticoccaceae; genus HTCC2207. The sequence continues at coordinate 2,961 of CAXRJI010000068.1, read as the reverse complement.
GTATTCTCTCTAACAATCATCATATCGATATCATCTGAGCCGGCAGTCGAGAGTGCACTACTCACACCCTTAAAAGTTCGGGCAGGGCGCATATTGATGTACTGATCGAATTCCCGACGCATTTGCAACAAGGAGCCCCACAGTGAGATATGATCCGGAACCGAATCCGGCCAACCAACGGCACCGAAATAGATAGCATCCATTCCATCAAGTTGCTGTTTCCAATCATTGGGCATCATCTGACCATGTTTTAGGTAATACTCGCAGGAAGCCCATTCAATCATTGTGTATTCGAGACTAATACCAAAACGCTGAGCCGCTGCATCCAGCACTCTCAAGCCTTCAGGCATCACTTCCTTGCCAATTCCATCACCGCTGATCACTGCAATTTTAAAGCTCAAGTTCATTTAAGCGCCTTCCTAATATCGGGTTGTGCAAGCAATTGATCGAGTGTTTTATTAAGTTGCTCGAAAAGATAGTCAAATTCGCTCTCGCTAAAACATAGGGCCGGAGCGAATCCAAGAATATTATCAGTGAATGCCCTAAAAATAATGCCATTATCATACCCAATTCTGGCCAAGCGCTCGCTGAGATTGAGAGAGACATCAAATGGTTGCTTTGTCTTTTTGTCAGCGACCAGTTCCAGTGCACCTAGCAGGCCTCTATCACGGGCATCACCAACTAAAGGATGATCAAGCATTTGCTGAAGATGGCTAGAGAAATAGGGAGCTACCTTTTTGCCATTTTGGAGTATGCCACCTTCGGTATAAAGGCGAAGCACCTCTATGCCAATAGCAGCGCTAACGGGATGAGCTGAGTAAGTCTGTCCATGGCCGACGGGTGCACTGGATTGGTTACCATCAGCAATACCAGAGTAAATTTGATCAGACATCATGACCGCTCCCATAGGTGCGTAACCCGCTGTGAGTCCCTTTGCTACAGTCATTAGATCAGGCTCTACTCCCTCTGCATCGCAGGCAAACATGGGGCCGGTACGACCAAATCCTGTAATCACCTCATCCACGACCAGCAATATACCCAAACGCTTACAGGTATCACTCATTGCTTTTAACCACCCAACAGGAGGAACCAGCACCCCACCTGATCCAATAATGGGCTCGCAGAAAAATGCTGCAACATTATCTGCGCCCAAGTCGGAAACTTTATTCTCCAAGTTTTTTACAGATTCACCGATTAGCGCCTCTGGATCGTGGCCCATAGGATTGCGGTAGGGATAGACACAGGGTATGTGGTGCTGATTGGCATTGGGGACATCAAAATTAGTATGAAAAACAGGCAGTCCAGTCAATCCAGATCCTAGCGTTGTCGATCCATGATAGCCTCGCTGCAGAGAAATAAATTGCTTCTTTTGAGGTTGCCCCGTGGAATTGTAGTAGTGGGTGATATAGCGAATTGCCGCATCGATTGCATCAGATCCACCAAGACTGAAGTACACATGCTTGAGAGAGTTTGGTGCAACCTCGATTAAGCGTGCCGCCAGTTCGATAGCAGGTTCTGAACCAAAGCTAAAATATCCGGTAGCATAGGGCAATCGGCGCATCTGCTCCTCAGCAACCTTAACAATACTCTCTTGACCATAACCCACATTGACACACCACAGACCTGCAAAGGCATCAAGCAATTTATTGCCCAGTGCATCCCTCAGCCAGGGACCTTGACCTGACTCAAGTATGGTTACGCCTTTTTTCTCGTGAGCGCGAAAATTTGTCACAGGATGAATCAAATGGTTTTTATCCATATCGATCAATTTTGAGTCATGCATAATTTCTATCCTGTTAGTATTTTCGCTGTAAGTAGTGGTAGCTTCAGTTTTAGGTACCGAATAACAGTTTTACTATCCATGGTAAATGTAAAGGCACAGTGAGTGGTGTCGAACAGAGTCTCAGGGTGAGATAAAAGTTTCATATTGATGAGCGATTGCGGCAGGTGATGCTGTTTGCAAAAATAGATTGGGGTGCTAATTGCACTTACCGTTCCATCAAGATCTCTACTTAATACCCCATTGTTAACATCAGTACTTAGGGCTGGTAAACAAGCGCTTACTGGCACTTGTAGCGCAGTAACATATGCCGCAACAGGTTTAGAAAACAATGTTTCTTGCGGTTTCAATCCCTTGCATCGAACACATTTTTATGCGGTTTAATGATTAAATAAATGTTAGGTTAAGAAATCGCATCTCCTATTGACCCATATAGGTATAAGAGGGGTTGCGTTTGATTGGCTGGCTTTAAAAAACCATAATTAAACAACAGGAATCCCAACTCATGAGCACTTTTACACCTAAGTACATTACGTTTGATTGTTACGGTACTTTAACCAGTTTTGGTATGGCGGCGATGACCCGCGAAATGTTTGCGGATCGTATTGCCCCAAACCAGATGGAACTGTTTGTTAAAAACTTTGCCTCCTTCAGGTTCCATGAGGTGTTGGGTGCCTGGAAGCCCTATGCTGACGTCATTTGCAATGCATTGGAGCGCACCTGCAAGTTGTGGAATATAGAGTTTAATGAAAGTGAGGGACTGAGCTATTACGAGGCAGTACCCTCATGGGGTCCGCATCCAGATGTACCGGCGGGTCTCGCGAAAATTGCTGACAAAATTCCACTTGTAATCCTGTCCAATGCATCCAATGATCAAATACAGCACAATGTGGACATGCTAGGTGCCCCATTTGCTCATGTTTTTACCGCCGAGCAGGCTCAGGCTTATAAGCCGCGCGTCGAAGCCTTTGAGTATATGTTCGACCAACTCGGATGTGGTCCAGAGCAAATGATGCATGTCTCATCTAGCTTTCGTTATGATCATATGTCAGCTTGGGATCTGGGTTATGGTGCTCGAGTTCTAGTGAACCGTCACCACGAACCCTCATTAATGCCCCATTATGCGACCCATGAAATCAAGGATATTGGCGGTCTGCCAGCACTCCTTGGTCTGTAGTGTG
>CAXRJI010000067.1:0-5332 GCA_964231105.1 Porticoccaceae bacterium | reverse complement strand
AACATTAGTATCTGCATCTAGTCCCAACTACAAACATATTGAATTTCATACCAGTGACGTGATTGATGGCATGGTTTCAATGCAAAAAATCGAACAGGTCGCGATTGGCTCACACAAAGCTGTGCACTTTAAGCCAGGTGGGTTGCATTTAATGATGCACAAACCGGTCAAGCCCCCTGTGGAAGGGCAGACTATTCCAGTGAGTTTGGTTTTTGCCAGTGGTGTTACTCAGGAAATTGAGCTTGCAGTGAAAAAGCGACAAGCCAAAATGAATATGCATGGGCAAGGGCACAGCCACCATCACTAGCTATGAAAATTAACCCATTTCAATTATTTGTCGGTGTGGTCTGCTTAATGCTTTGCGCTTACGCAAGTGCCGGAATGATAGATAAAGACGGTATGCAAGAGTGGGAAATTTGTGCCATGTGCCACAACTACGACGGCATAAGCAGAATGTCCAAGTTTCCTAAATTAGCAGGACAGAAACCGGCTTATATTAGCCAGCAATTTTTTGATTTCAATGAAGGTCATCGAACCAACGATGGTGGACAAATGGTAGCGATTACTACCGAAGTTGATCTGACAAAAGTAGACGAAATTGCAAATTATTTCAGCCAGTTGCCGCTTCCTGAGGCTGAGCTTGTTGATCAAGATGCTACTAATTTGGCTTTATTTAGCCAGGGCGAGAAGCTCTATCATCAAGGTGCTGATGGTATTCCTGCCTGTGTGGGTTGCCATGGAAATTCTGAAAGTAATGCCCCGTGGCTTTACGCTCAACACAAGGATTATTTAAGTAAACAATTAAGTAATTTCAGATCCGCAGAGCGTGGTGTCAATAAGCAATCCGAAATGCTCAGTGTTGCTAGTAAGCTATCTGATAAAGATATTGAATCTCTGGCTGTCTACTTGGCCTCGTCTCAGCCAAGAATGATGAAAAATTGATAAAAAATTTACTGTTAATGGCAGGCAAAAATTTTCGAATTTAAACCAGGCGAGAGATTAGATAAATCATAGTAGTAAGTAGCCGAAACTCAGTAAATATGACACGTAAGATCGAAAAAAATGTGCGTTATTATCTTGTTATTACCTGTTATAACAAGTAAAATAAGATTATAACTTTTGAAGGTGAAACTATGTCAGTTCAAGCAGTACAAAATTTATCGCATTTGCCGCTTTATCTTCAGATTAAAGAGGCATTAAAAATGGATATTTTGGCAGGCAAATACGCGCCAAATGAGCGTATGCCTTCGGAAAGTTCATTAATGAATACTTTTGAGGTAAGCCGTATCACTGTTCGACAAGCTCTGCGCGACCTTCATGCGGAGGGTTTGATTTTTACCGCTCAGGGTAAAGGTACTTTTGCTAGCAAGCCCAAGGCCTCACAGAATGTACAGCATCTGCAGGGCTTTGCAGAGGCAATGTCCCAAAAAGGGTACGAGGCCTCTGCGCGCTTGTTGAGCATACGTGAAATATCCCCTGACAAAGCTGTCAGGGAAAAGCTTGAATTAGATGGGAAAGAACCTGTTGTTGAGGTGGTGCGCGTGCGTTACCTCAATCGAAGTCCAGTGTCAGTTGATACCTCTTTTTTTCCAGAGAGTATTGGCAGGCACCTATTTTCAAAGGATTTAGGTGACGATATTTTTCCCATTTTAGAAAACCAATTGGGGATCCAATTGGGTCGAGCTGATATTTCCCTAGAGGCTAGAGCAGCGGATCATTCCAACGCTAGGCATTTAAATACCGAGATAGGAACCCCAATTATGTGGGTTGAGCGTCTTACTCATGATGTAAATGATAAGCCAATTGATTATGAATACTTGGCATTCCTTGGTGATGCATACAAGTACAACTTCAAGATTTTCCGCAATTAAATCAATTGCTTACTTAATATTTCCACTGAACATAAATTAATACTTTCAAGGAATCAAAATGAATTTACCAGATGATATCCCAGTAAAAGATGTTGATGTACTTATCATAGGAGGTGGCACAGCGGGCCCAATGGCTGCTGTTGCTGCAAAGGAACATAGCCCAGATGCATCGGTGATGCTACTCGAAAAGGCAAATGTTAAGCGTTCCGGTGCAATTAGTATGGGTATGGACGGTCTTAATAACGCTGTTGTTCCTGGACATTCCACTCCAGAGGATTATGTTAAAGAGATCACTATCGCCAATGATGGGATTCTACTGCAGAAGGGTGTAATGGCCTATGCAGAGGGTTCCTACGATATGATCCAAAAGTTGGATAGCTGGGGCGTCTATTTCCAAAAGGATGAGACAGGTGAATACGATATGAAAAAGGTTCACCACCTGGGTACCTATGTTTTGCCTATGCCTGAAGGGCACAACATTAAGAAAATTCTTTATCGTAGACTGCGCCGTCACCGTGTTACGGTTGAAAATCGCTATCAAGCCATACGCATACTTAAAGATGCAGATGGCAATGCCTGTGGTTGTATCTCTCTTAACACGCGCACTGCAGAGATATTGGTTATTAGAGCTAAATCTGTGGTTCTGTGCACGGGTGCAGCTGGTCGTATCGGCTTGCCAGCGTCTGGGTACCTCTATGGTACTTATGAGAATCCCTCTAACTGTGGTGATGGTCATTCCATGGCCTACCAATGTGGTGCTGAATTATCGGGTCTGTAATGCTATCAAATTAACCCCTTGTTAAAAGACTATAACGGCCCAGCCTGTGCCTATGTGACAGGTCCTCTAGGTGGTTATACCGCAAATTCCAATGGTGATCGCTTTATTGAATGTGACTATTGGAGTGGTCAAATGATGCTCGAGTTTTATAACGAGCTTCAGGGTGGCAATGGCCCCGTGTTTCTAAAACTAGATCACTTAGCTGAAGAAACTATTCAAGAAATTGAACATGTACTTCATACCAATGAACGTCCAAGTCGTGGTCGATTCCACGATGGACGCGGTGTTGATTATCGTACCAAGATGGTCGAGATGCATATTTCTGAAATTGGTTTCTGTGCGGGTCACTCTGCATCCGGTGTCTGGATCAATGAAAAAGGTGAAACTACCGTACCGGGCTTATATGGTGCAGGCGATATGGCGTCAATTCCTCACAGCTATATGCTTGGTGCTTTTGTCTACGGTGAGATATGTGGTACCAATGCCGCAGAGTTTGCCAGCGAGCGTGACTTTGCTGAATTAGACGTTGACTATATTAAAGCTGAAAAAGAACGCATTCTTGCACCTATGCAGCGAACTGATGGTATTCCACCTAATCAGTTTGAATACAAGGTTCGTCGTCTAGTAAATGATTATTTGCAGCCACCCAAAGTGACTAAGAAGATGGATATTGGCCTGCAGCGCTTAATCGCTATGGAAGAGGATATTCAGTACTTAGTAGCTAGAGATCCCCATGAGCTGTTAAGAGCCAACGAAGCGCAACATATTTATGACTGTGCAAAGATGGCTGCGATAGCTTCGATGTATCGCACAGAAAGTCGCTGGGGCCTGTATCACCACTACGTGGATTACCCTGAAACCAATAATGAAGATTGGTTCTGTCATGTTCAGCTCTACAAAAATGATGAAGGTGAGATGGTGTGTAAGACTCGTCCTATTGATCCTTATGTTGTTGAACTGGATGAATCTGAGAAAAATGCTTATCAACAAATGCGCGTTAAGCAAGCTAGCTAACTTTAAACTTCTGGAGCAATATCATGCCTATAGCATCACAAATTTCCCAAGTACCAGTCGTTGTTGACGACGACAAATGTATTGCCGAGAAGGGTTGTAGAACCTGTATAGACGTCTGTCCTCTCGATGTGCTTTGGATCAACGAAGAGACAGAAAAAGCCTATATGAAATACGATGAGTGTTGGTACTGCATGCCCTGTGAACAGGACTGCCCTACAGACGCTGTCACCGTCAATATTCCTTATTTATTACGCTGAGGTAAATCATGTCCAAGTATTCAGATCCATTATTGGATTCAATTTCCCAGCGTTTGCAGGACCAAGATCCCGGTATAAGACGTGTAGCGGTTATGGACCTAGTCGATAGCCCTGAAGCAGAAGCGGTTGAGTTGCTTATCCAAGCTCTCAGTGACAGCGATGAACTAGTGCGATTAGAAGCGGCTAAGGTTATTGATGAGTTTGAGCCCCTAGATATGATGGATGCTCTTGTAGATGCCTTGACTGCTGCTGATGAGAATGTGCGTAATGCAGCAGCTAATGCGCTAGCTGACCTGAAAGATGCCGCTGTAGCGCCAGCTCTAATTGAGGCTTTAAAGAAAGACGATGCGTTTGTATTAACAGCTGTTTTGCGCGCGCTTAAGCAGCTTCGTATCAAAGATGCACGTCCCCATGCAATTAGTTTGCTACAACACACAAGTCCTGGTGTCAGAAGAGAAGCAGTGGGTGTCCTTGGCTATCTTCAAGATGTTGAGAACTTACCTCAGTTGATGTCGGTTGCGGCCAATGATGATAATCCTGAAGTACGCCGTGCATCGGTGGGTACACTTATTTTTGCTCCAGCAGAAATGGTCGCTGACTCCTTGATGAGTGCTATTACTGACGAAAATTGGTTAGTAAGGGTCGAGTCTATTAAAGGCATTGGTAAGCTTAAGATACAGCAGGCTTTGCCTCTACTTGTTAATGCAATTGATGATGAACGATGGCAAGTGAAGGAAAAGAGTGCAGAAACAATCGGTGCATTAGGGCTAGTAGAGGGTATACCTGCTCTTAAAGACTGTATAACTGACCCCATTAGTAATCTACGAAAAGCTGCTGTAGCCGCTATTGGTGAAATCAGTCACCCCGATGGATTGCCATTACTCGAGGTGGCGTTAGATGATAATGATCCAGACGTACGCAAACTGGCGCGTTGGGCAAGTGAGCGCATAGCGCAAGCAACTGCGGAGGCCTAAGCCATGACATTTGTTGTTACTGAACAATGTATTCAATGCAAGTTTACTGATTGTGTTGATGTGTGCCCAGTGGACTGCTTCCATGAGGGCCCCAACTTTCTTGTAATCAACCCTGAAGGTTGTATCGACTGTGCCCTGTGTGTTCCAGAGTGCCCAGTAGACGCAATCTATGATGAAGCTGATCTGCCGGAGGAGTTTGAAGAGTATATTGAAATCAATGCAACTCTCTCAGAAACTTGGCCCGAGATAACCAGTACCAAAGAGCCACTGGCTGATGCAGATGACTGGGCCGACCAGCCAGGTAAAAGAGACAAGTTAATTGTTGCCTAGTCCCGCTAGGCAACACTAACACTGCAAGCTATAGGTTGTAATCAATGTCGACGCCAATGCCTGTTTCACTGACATTAAAGAAACAATCCAGACAACTTCAAGTTTGTT
>CAXRJI010000066.1:0-14188 GCA_964231105.1 Porticoccaceae bacterium | reverse complement strand
CGGAAATGCCCTGACCGGTGCCTAAATTAAACGCCTCAACACCTGAAAAATTTGACTGCTCGGCTAACCAATCAATTGCCACTTTGTGACCTTCAGCCAAATCCATAATATGCAGATAATCACGCACACAGGTACCGTCAGTGGTGGGGTAGTCATCACCAAACACATTGAGTTTATCCCTTTTGCCTACAGCCACTTGTGTAATATAGGGTAAGAGATTATTAGGAATTCCCGCTGGGTCCTCGCCAATATCACCACTGCTATGGGCGCCAATTGGGTTAAAGTAGCGCAAAGAGATTGCACGAAAGTTCTTATCAGCACGGGCCATATCTTGGAGAATTCGTTCAACCATCACTTTACTGGCACCATAGGGACTAGTAGGCGAGCCCAGAGTCATGGTTTCTTTGTAGGGGCTAGGATTAGATTCACCATACACTGTAGCTGAGGAGCTATAGACAAAATTATTCACCCCAGCCTTATGCATGGCTTGCAACAAGCAGACTGATCCATATACATTAGTATGTTAGTAGCTGAGTGGCTTCTGGACAGACTCACCCACCGCCTTTAGCGCAGCAAAATGAACCACTGCATCTATGCTATGGGCTGCGAACAATTGGTCAAGCGCCTTGCTATCACAGACATCACCTTTAACGAAGGTGCAGGTTTTACCTGTTAACTTCTCTACTCGGTGAACAGACTCGGCGCTAGCGTTGGCTAAATTATCAAAGACAATCACTTCATAGCCGCAATTTAACAGGCACAACAAACTATGGGACCCTATATAGCCAGCTCCACCTGTAATTAAGATACGCATTGTGTCCCCACTCTCCCTATTGTTTGCCTATTTACTAAATGCACCCATTGAAGCCTGACATTGATAGATATCCGGGGTCAGTCGAAAGCGCTTTGGATACTGACTAGTAACAGCGTCAATAACCGCTGATACCAGCGACCTTGGCACCAAAGCAACCACACAACCACCAAAGCCACCACCGGTCATTCTTACACCGCCATATTGCCCAATAACCTGATCAATTATTTCAACCAAACCATCTAGTTCCTCTGTACTAACTTGAAAATTATCGCGCAAGGAGTCGTGAGATTCCCTCATTAATTGACTCAGTAAGCCAATATCATTAGCTACTAGCGCTTGCAATGCGTCAGCCGTACGCATATTTTCTGTAATCACATGAAGAGCACGCTTGTATTGAATCTCAGTTAGACGATGTCTTACTGTCTGCAAAGCAGACAAGTCCATATCCCTTAGAGCCGGTATATTAGCGATTTCTGCTACCTGCTCACATTGTTGGCGGCGCAAGTTATATTCACTGTCTACGAGACCCCGCTTAACATTAGAATTTACTACCAAAATCTGCATACCCGAGGGTATTGGCGCATATTTATAAGCAAGGCTTCTACAATCAAGTAACATAGCCTGCCCCTCTTGACCTAGGGCACTGATTAACTGGTCCATAATGCCACAGTTACAACCTACAAATTCATTTTCAGCACGCTGAGCTAAAAGAGCCGCTTTAACGCCATCTAGCTCTAATAAAAACAAATCTACCATCACCCTGAGGATTGCTATTTCAAAGCTTGCAGAAGAACTTAAACCTGCACTCCGAGGTACATTCCCTGAAATAACTAGATTGATACCACCTAAGTTATGGTACTGCTGTTTTAAAAACTTCAGCGTACCGCGCAGATAATTACTCCACATTTGCTGAGTATTAAATTCAATATCATCAAGTGAAAAACTATCCAACTCTGAACCAAAGTCCTCGGCATAAGCAAAAACTTGATTATCATCGCGCCTACTCGCAGCGATAAAGGTGCCAAAGTTGATGGCAGCTGGCATTACAAACCCATCGTTATAGTCGGTATGCTCACCAATTAGGTTAACCCTTCCAGGTGCTTCACAGACAACCTGTGGCTCAGTGTCAAAGCGTTGCTGAAAAATCTCTGTTATCACCTGTAAATCTGGCATTGGCTACTGATCTAAGTAATGTATTGAAGAGAGTTTAGCCAGCTCTATTGCCGCCTGCTCAGGAGTGATATCACGTTGTGGCTCAGCCAACATCTCGTAGCCGACCATAAATTTTTTCACCGAAGCACTTCTTAGCAGTGGCGGTAAAAAACTACCATGCAAGGTCCACTGCGGATATTCTTTATTATCATAGGGTGCACCATGCCAGCCCATAGAGTAGGGAAAAGAACAACCGAATAAATTGTCATAGCGTATCGTCAAATCTTTAAGGATACCCGCCAAACTGGTTTTTTGGGTGCTGGTTAAATCTGTAATTCGCTGTACAGGAAATTTGGGTAGCAATAAAGTCTCAAACGGCCAGGCTGCCCAATAGGGCACTATAACCAGCCAGTTCTTATTTTCTGTGACTATGCGCTGTTGCTTGTCAATTTCTCGGTGTGCGTAGTCCAACAGCAAATTACTGCCATGTGTTTGGTAATAATCGGAAAAGGCTGTATGTTTCTTCTCTACTAGGGTTGGAAGTTGCTGTTGCGCCCATATCTGCCCATGGGGATGGGGATTTGAACATCCCATTACAGCGCCCTTATTCTCAAAAATTTGCACCCATCTGTAGGTTTTACCTAACTCGCTAGATTGCTGTTGCCAAGTGTCTACAATCTGCTCAATCTGCTCTAACGAAAGTCTTGGTAGCGTTCTACTGTGGTGGGGGGAGTAACAAATAACCCGACTCTCACCCTGCTCTGTTGCCATTGTAAATAACGGATCATCGCAGGTAATAGTTGGGGTTTCGTTGTTAAGCGCAGCAAAGTCATTCTTAAATACGTAGGTACCTGTGTATTGAGGATTTTTCTCGCCATTAACGCGTTTATTTCCTGCACACAGATAACAGTCTTTATCATAGGCGAGGATTTGTTCGGCCTCAGCTGCTTCCAACTGTCCTTGCCAAGGTCGATTTGATCGCTGAGGAGAAACCAGCACCCACTCATTGGTAAGCGGGTTTAAACGCCGGTGGGGATGCTGCTTAGGATCAAAATCTGCACTCATAAGCACAGCATACTAAAAAGGCTATTGCTCAGCGAGTAATAAGGGACTGTTGCGCTGATATTAACTCCCTTAAAACTGATCTTTTCGGCTAATAGATAAAAAATCATTCCCCTTGTGCACACTTACTGGCTAATATGAGCCTAACAAATTTTATCTATAAGCCATTGGGAGTTTAGATCAGTGGAAAAGATTACCCTATCCGAGCACATTTCATTATCACGCATTATTTATGGTATGTGGCGACTCGCCGACGATAGCGATACATCAACTACGCATATTCAAGCAAAAATAGAGGCCTGTTTAGAACAGGGTATTAGCACATTTGATCAGGCTGATATCTATGGTGGCTATACGGCTGAGGGACTGCTAGGTGCAACCCTAAGAAACGCACCTTATCTACGCGACCAAATGCAAATAATTACTAAGTGCGGCATCGTTGCTCCCATGGGTATCCATAGTGACAAATCAGTTAAGCACTACAACACATCTGCTGACTATATTATTCAATCCGTTGAGCGCTCTTTAAAAGAGATGGCCATAGATACCATTGATCTACTGCTTATCCATCGACCAGATCCTTTTATAAATGCCGATAAAACAGGCAAAGCTCTGGATACACTGGTTAACAGTGGCAAAGTAAAAGGCGTAGGTGTTTCAAATTTTCGACCCTGGGATATGGATCTTCTGCAGTCAAGAATGCACCATCGCCTACTGACCAACCAGATTGAAATTAGCCTTCAAGAAAATTCGGCACTCACCAACGGTGATTTAGCCTATCTTCAGCAACATAGAGTACACCCTATGGCTTGGTCTCCACTGGGTGGTGGGCAAATCTTTCAAGATAAAAGCACTCCGTTGCATCAAAAATTAAAATCCATGGCAAGTAGTTTGGGAGTGGATATCAGTTCAGTGGCTATCGCATGGTTATTGGCACACCCTGCGGCTATATTGCCAGTTATGGGTAGCAACAATTTACAGCGCATCAAATTATTTTCTGAAGCTCTAAAGATTAAGCTAGATCGACAATCTTGGTTTGAATTATTGGAGTCTGCCAATGGACAGCCTGTCCCTTAGTTGCAGACTGGTGATTTGTTAGTGAAGCTAATACCCCCAGAGGAGTATATATGTAACCAACAGTTTATTGTGCCAGTCCAATAAAACTGTTTAATATGCAGTCATGGCTTGATATTTAGTGGTCACCATTTTTTAAGCCAAATATTTGCAGAACCAAATAAGTAAAACAAACAATGACTACATTTAATAACTGGTGCGTGGGTTAACAATGCTTAAAATCACTTTCAAGGCTTTTATAGTGACATTAGTTTCGCTTTGTGCCACGGCACTGCCTCTGGCACAAGCAGACTCGGTCAATAGAGATAAACCCAATATTGTTTTAGTGGTGATGGATAACTTTGGCTATGGCGAAGTGGGTGTCTATGGCGGTGGAGAGTTGCGTGGCGCGCCCACACCCAATATTGATAGTATTGCCCAAGAGGGCTTTCAACTTACAAATTTTAATGTTGAGGCCGAGTGCACACCCTCACGTGCATCACTAATGACGGGTCGCTATGGCATTCGAACCCGTCAACGTCCAGAGGGACCCCCCAGAGGTATCTGGTATGGCATCACAGAGTGGGAAATTACTATCGCAGAAATGCTTACCAATGCAGGCTACGCAACTGGGATGTTTGGCAAGTGGCATTTAGGTGATAGTGAGGGCCGCATTCCCACTGATCAGGGTTTCGATGAATGGTTTGGTATCCCTCATTCATCAGATCAAGCCTTTTGGCCCGATAGCCATAGCTTTCAACATGATGCTGGCGTTGAATTCACACGTGTTTTAACCTCGAAACGCAATCAAAAACCCAAGGCTCATGAGGTCTATGATCGCGCCAAGCGCGCCACCATTGATAGAGAAATCACTGACCGCGCCCTCGACTTTATAAAGCGCAAGGCACCCACAGGACAACCTTTCTTTGCCTATCTACCCTTTACACAGACCCATGAACCTGTTGATGCTCATCCAGACTTTCGCGGCAAAACAGGGAATGGAAGTTTTGCTGACGTATTAGCGCAAACTGATACCTATGTGGGTGAGTTGTTAGGAACTATTGATAAATTAGGACTTAAAGAAAATACCATTTTTATCTTTACTTCTGATAATGGTAGGGAGGGTATCAAGAGATCCTTTGGCTTCACTGGTCCATGGCGAGGAAGTATGTTCTCTCCCTATGAGGGAGCACTACGAGTGCCTTTTTTAATTCGTTACCCAGCCAAAATTCCAGCGGGTCAAGTATCCAATGAAATGATGCATCTCGTTGATTTATTTCCTACCCTAGCCAATTTTGTCGGTGGAGAAATACCCAAGGACAGAATCTTAGATGGGGCTGACCAGTCGTTATTTCTTATGGGTAAAAGTAAAAAATCTGCCAGAGAGTCTATGGTAATTTATGTAGGCAATGATCTGTTTGGCGTCAAATGGCGCAACTGGAAGATGCTACTAAAAGAAATAGATGACAAAAGTTATGCCATCAAAAATATGGCTTATCCTTCTATCTATAACTTACTTATAGACCCCAAAGAGGAAGAGCCTGAAAAGTTTTATCTCGATGATACATGGGTGGACTACCCACTTTGGGAAGTGATTGAAGAACACCAGATATCCATTGAAAAGGATGCCGGCGCACCAGGCCCATAGAAATTATGGGGGAAACTTAACCAATTAAATTGGCGGTGAAGGAGGGATTCGAACCCTCGATACGCTGTTAACGTATACTCCCTTAGCAGGGGAGCGCCTTCAGCCACTCGGCCACTTCACCTAATATCGGTCTTCTGCTGATTAATCGGTTACAAAACTCCCACTTAATCAGCTAGAACTTACAGCAAAACATCAATAATAGCTTGCACTGATGCTTATTTATCTAGCGCAAGATTGCTTTTTGTTTGAGGTTATAAAAGCGACAATGCCGCCTTATTAAGCAGGGCGGCATCATATCATATTAGCGCAAAAATCAAAGATTGTTTTTAATCTGCAGCACCTTCTGAGGAGGCGCTAGGATCCTTTTCTTTCTGAATTCTCTGGTAAATCTCTTCCCGATGAACAGCGACTTCTTTAGGTGCATTAACACCCAGTCTAACCTGATTACCGCGAACACCAAGAACAGTAACTGTGACATCATCGCCAATTACCAGTGTCTCTCCCACTCTTCTTGTGAGTATTAACATAAATTACTCCTGAACTAATTCCTTTTTTAATTGGTCGTAGCAGCCAGACTCAATTGCATTAACAATATTACAGACGTCTAATTGCTTATTTTTCTATTCTTAAACAGTGACTCTGCTTCTGAATGCAGTCAATTATGCATCAAAGAATAGCTTTTTACCTAACATCCTTATTATGTCCAGATAGGGGGGCATAGAATGTATTAAAAAAACTAGCAGATGGGTGCTTTACTGTCCAAGATTATGAGGCGAGAGTGTCTAAATCAAAGCCAGAATGCAACGAACGCACTGCAAGCTCTAAATAGCGCTCTTCTACCACTACTGTGATCTTTATCTCTGAGGTAGTGATCAACTGAATATTTATGCCCTCATTGGCTAACACTTCAAACATCTTTGCGGCTACACCGGCATGTGATCTCATACCAACGCCTACAATGGAAATTTTGGCTATACAATCATCCGCATCCACTTCCTGTGCACCCAAGTCATCAGCAATTTTAATCAGCAATTTATGAGCCGCTTGCAAATCATTGCGGTGAACTGTAAAGGTTATTGACGCAGAGTTATCCTTGGCAACATTTTGCACAATGACATCAATTTCAATATTAGCTTCACTGATCGCACCTAGCACTTTATAAGCAACCCCAGGCTGATCGGGAATACCTCTAATGGTTAACTTTGCTTCATCACGATTAAATGCAATACCTGATACGACTGCTTTTTCCATTTGTTCATCTTCCTCTAGGGAAATTAGCGTGCCTGGACCGTCCTCAAAACTGGACAAAACACGCAACGGTACATTGTATTTACCTGCAAACTCAACTGAGCGAATTTGCAGAATTTTTGAGCCTTGACTGGCCATCTCGAGCATTTCTTCGAAGGTAATTTTATCCAGCCGACTGGCATTCGGGACAATTCTTGGATCAGTGGTATAAACACCATCAACGTCTGTATAAATTTGGCACTCATCGGCCTCCAGCGCTGCTGCTAGAGCCACAGCTGTAGTATCAGACCCACCACGACCTAATGTGGTGATATTGCCCAGTTCATCAGCACCTTGAAAACCTGCCACCACCACTACGCGGCCGGCATTGAGATCTTCTTTGATGCGGTGTCCATCGATTTCCTTGATCCGCGCCTTACCATGAGCGTTATCAGTAAGAATACGTACTTGTCCGCCAGTGTAGGACCTAGCTTCCAGTCCAATTTTATTGAGCGCCATGCACAATAATGCAATAGTGACCTGCTCTCCGGTACTTACAAGCACATCCATTTCTCTCGAGCACGGGCTTTCGTCTATTTCTTTAGCCAGGGCAATCAGGCGATTTGTCTCTCCACTCATAGCAGAGACTGCAACCACTAGCTGGTTGCCGGCCTGATGTTTTGCGGCTACGCGAGCGGCGACCGCTTCAATGCGCTCTATAGTGCCCACAGAAGTGCCACCGTATTTCTGTACAATTAAACTCATAAATAATGAAGATCAGGTAAAAAAAGGCGCAAATTAAACAGCAATTAGACTAAAAAGTTAAGTTTATTTTTTTCTCAACTTAACTTTTCTTCAACCCAAATGGACACTGACTCCAGTGCTGACGGGAGCTTAGAAAGATCTGTTGCGGCCCCCATGGCCATATCAGGACGACCTCCCCCTTTGCCACCAATCTGAGCATTTACATGCTGCATTAGGTCTCCGGCCTTTAAATCAGAAGTGAGATTATTGGTTACACCAGCGACAAGTGAGGCTTTGTCTCCCTCTTTGGCAACCAGAAAAAATACGCCTTTATTGATTTTAGAACGCACCTGATCTGCAATGGTCTTTAAGCTTTTAGCATCAGCACCTTCAATCACAGTAGCTAGAACTGATATACCCATAACCTCTATAGCTTGCGACATTAGATCAGACCCAGAAGCACTGGCCAGCTGTTGCTTTAAACTATCCAGCTGTTTTTGCAAAGAGCGGTTATCTTGCACCAATTGACGTACTTTATCTGACAGACTGCTGCCTGAGGAACGTGTGATAGAGGCAATCTCTGACAGGGTGTCCTGCATATCATCACAATAGGCCATGGCACACTCGCCAGTAACTGCTTCAATACGACGAATGCCAGCAGCTACGCTGGTCTCTGTTGTAATTTTGAACAATGCTATGTCGCCAGTGCGAGCAACATGGGTACCACCGCAGAGCTCCACAGAAAAGTCACCGCCCATACTTAATACCCTAACCTCATCACCATACTTCTCACCAAACAGGGCACTAGCACCCTGCGCGATGGCCTCATCCATGGGCATAATTTGTGTTTTAACGGCGGTATTTTTTAGAATCTGAGCATTGACGATCTGCTCAACCTGCCTTATTTGTTCAGCATTTACCGATTCGTTATGAGAGAAGTCAAATCTAAGCTTCTGGCTGTCCACTAAAGAGCCCTTTTGCTCCACATGCTGACCTAGCACCTGTTTTAGAGCCTCATGCACAAGATGCGTTGCGGAGTGATTTAACGCTGTTGCCTGACGCACTTTAGGATCCACTTCAGCACAGACCTGTTCACCCACACGCAAGTTTCCATTAATTACAGTCCCTATATGCAGGTTATGCTCACCGGCTTTCTGACAATCCATAATTTCCACAGTAGCTTCACCACAGCGCAGGTAACCACTGTCACCTACCTGACCACCTGACTCTGCATAAAAGGGCGTATTATCTAAAATCACAGCAATACGCATACCCTCAGAAGCAGACTCTACCTCGTCACCTTCCGAGTAAAGCGCAAGCGCTGTACCAGTGTCTGTTAATGTCTCGTAGCCGCTAAAGCGCGTATTTCCCTCAAGGCGAATAGTATCTGAGTAATCAATCTCAAACTGACTGGCTGAGCGCGCTCTATCTCGCTGTTCGGTCATGCACGTCTCATAGCCTGACATATCCAAGCTATATCCGCGCTCACGCGCAATATCATTGGTTAGATCCGTTGGGAATCCATAGGTGTCGTACAGCAGAAAGATCAATTCGCCGGGCAATGTCTTACCCTTGAGATCCTTAAGAGCCGATTCCAAAACACCCATACCCTTGTCCAGAGTTCTGGCAAACTGTTCTTCCTCGCGTTTTATGGTGCCGGCAATAGACTCAGCACGATCAATCAACTCGGGGTATGCTTCGCCCATTATTTCGCCAAGTGGCGTGACTAAGCGATAGAAAAAACTGTCTTTAGCCCCTAATTTATGGCCATGACGAAGGGCTCGGCGAATAATGCGACGCAGAACATAACCCCTACCCTCATTGGAGGGCTGAACACCATCAACAACCAAAAATGCACAGGAACGTATATGGTCGGCCAATACCTTAAGGGAATCATTGGAAGTATCTTTACAATCTGTTATTTCAGCTGCAGCATTGATTAGGTATTGGAAGAGATCTATATCGTAGTTACTGTGAACACCCTGCATCACAGCAGCAACTCGCTCTAAGCCCATGCCAGTATCGATTGAGGGGCTTGGTAGGGGCGTCATTTCGCCACTACTGTCGCGCTCAAACTGCATAAATACCAAATTCCAAATTTCTATATAGCGGTCAAGATCATCGTCCTTGCTGCCAGGCGCTCCACCGGGGATATGTTCACCGTGATCCCAAAATATTTCCGTACTGGGTCCACAGGGTCCGGTATCGCCCATTTGCCAAAAATTGTCTTCATCCAATCTGGATAGACGCTCAGGATCTACACCGATCTTTTTAATCCAGATATCAGCAGCCTCGTCATCGCTAATATGAACTGTAACCCAGAGACGTTCTTTGGGTAGTTTTAACACTTCAGTAAGGAATTCCCACGCCAAGCTTATAGCCTGCTCTTTAAAATAATCGCCGAAACTAAAATTCCCCAACATCTCAAAAAAAGTGTGATGTCTGGCGGTATAACCTACATTCTCAAGATCATTATGTTTACCACCCGCTCTGACACAACGTTGAGAGGACACAGCGCGAACATAGTCTCGCTTTTCAGCACCGAGGAATACATCCTTAAACTGCACCATACCGGCATTGGTGAAAAGAAGGGTTGGATCGTTTTCAGGAACCAAAGAGCTACTGGGCACTCTGCTATGACCCTTTGATGCAAAATAATTAAGGAATGCTTCCCGAATTTCAGCACTTTTCATTCTTATAAAGTTCCAATTGGTTGTTATTTATTAAAGGTTTTGCTCGGAAAACGTCTCTGCATGTTTTTCTTTACTGCCTTTATTGGCCAGAACATGAAGGTGTAAATGAAAAACCGTTTGACCTGCATCAGCGCCATTATTGACCACTAGGCGAAATGCATCATCAACACCTCTTATACGTGCTACTTCTCCCGCAACCCACATAAGATGCCCCAACACTGCGCGATCGGCCTCGGTCGCATCGGCAAGACGAGGGATAGCAAGACGCGGTATAACCAACATATGCACCGGAGCTTGGGGCGAGATATCATTGATAACAATGCATTGGTCATCTTCGTAAACTATATCCGCAGGAAGTTCTCCATCAATAATTCGGCTAAATAGGCTTTTATCACTCATATTGATATCCAGTGCGCGAAAAATTTTGGGTTGCCAGATTTATTTACCATTAGAGCGTAACTTCTCATCAGCTTTAAGTTGACGCGCCTCAGACTCCAGCATAACCGGTATACCATCACGAATAGGGTAGGCTAATCCACTGGCTCGACATACCAACTCCTGAGCCTCTTCCTCATACTCCAGAGGGGCCTTACTCACTGGACAGACTAATATACTAAGTAGCTGCTTATCCACATCAAAAAATCCAAGTTAAACGCTGTTAGTTTACGCAAAATGCCAACAATCTGCTATGCCAAGTTGATTGAGATAACCGATTTGACTGCCAATTTGACTGCCAAAAAACAAAAATCTTAATTAGTTGCAGGTAGGGTTTGTAAAACCAACTGGGGATCAATACGCTCATAGCGCCAGTTCATTCTCCAATCCAAGTGTGGACCAGTAGCCCTGCCCGAGGCGCCCACCTTAGCTATAAACTCACCTCGCTCTACTCTCTGCCCCTGCTCAACCAATATTTCACTAAGATGTAAAAAGGTTGAACTGAGACCGTGGCCATGATCAACGATCATTGTGCCGCCAGAGTAGAATAGATCTGAGTGGGCAAAAACCACTGTTCCTGAAGCAGGCGCAGCAACCGGCGTTCCCGTGGGCGCTGCATAATCAATACCATAGTGTGGCCGCTTTGGTACACCGTTGTAAAAGCGTTGGCTTCCGTAAACACCAGTGACAATGCCATCTAGGGGCAAAATAAATCCATCTAGAAAATCTGTATCATCAGTGACTCTTTTACGAGCTTGCCCCACCATTCTTGAGTCATTACGAATTCTCTTTAAATCGTTTTCCGAGGGCGTAACTGTTTGTTGCGGAACGCCCTCGATACGCTGAGTGTTATAAACCCTTTTAGTTAAATTTAGAACTTCTCGGTATTGATTGGCCAAATTATCTTCAACAATAACCTCAACTGTTTTTGGTGCATCGCGGTTAAAGCCAAGTAAAAAATAACCCTGAGAACTGATTTTGAGCTTTTCACCTTTATAGAAGACCTTATATCCGGCGGGTAATTTGCCCAGGACCAATCCCCCCTGCTGAAAACTTCCCTGCCATTGCACAGGTTCAGCAACTAAGAACGGACACAGGGTTATTAACGCGGTAAATATTAGCCTACGTAGCACATGCCAATGGGGAACAATCTTTAACGAAAAATGGGGCAACATATTCATCTCAATATCTCCCAATAGACTTATTAGGACTCGCTTTCGAGCAACCTAACATAGGGTTCGATAGATGCTATTTCACATTTCATGCCACTTTGTGCCTGGGTCAAACGATCAAATCGTGGGCAGAGTTGACCACTCTTAACTTTATAACTAAAGCCTTTGTTTGCAATACCTCGACACGCATTGCGCAATCTGAGTATCAATTGTTTTTTACCTCGCAGATTTACAATAGCGAGTTGATCATCAAGAAATGAAATACTGCGGATTTTTTTAACAGAGATACAGCCACTGCGCACTCCCCACTGGGAAGGCTTAATTGATTCAATATTTTTAATTTTATCCATTATTGACTGGCTATCCACAACTGCAGTGGCACTATTAGACCAAGAATTATTGGATATAAAAATTAAGATTAGAAGCTTTAGAAGGGTAGTTTTAAGTCGCAAAGCAAGTATGTCTCAGATATAAAATTATAATTTGGATTCATTATATCATTGGCGTTTTGTCAGAGGCGACATTATGATTAATTTTCTCGGCATAGTATATGCAAAGAGTATGAAAAGAGCCTTTAACAGCCATGAACAATTTATTCTTATTTAGACCACCCTTTTATCTGAAAAATCAACATATACAGAGCACATTAAATAGTGTGGGTCCGCGTAAATTTCGCGCCAAGCGTTTAAGTAAATTATTGCAGTCGGAAATATGCCACTTCACTAATAAAGAAGGAGTAACTCTAAAAGGTGTTTTCGATAGCAATTTAAGTCCAGAAAAAAACAAAGATGCGGTAGTTATCCTTATTCATGGTTGGGAGGGATCGAATAATTCTGCCTATATGGTCACTACTGCCTATAAGCTATTAAAAGAAGGTTATGATGTTTTGCGGCTAAACCTGCGTGATCATGGGGATACACAACATTTAAATAAAGAGATTTTTAACTCAACAATGATGCCAGAAGTAGCTGACTGCATTGAGCTCTTTTTAAATAAGAGAAGTTACTCAAAGAAATTTCTGGTGGGTTTTTCGTTGGGTGGTAATTTTACCTTGCGCATTGCTGCTGACAGAGGCACTGATTTAGGCCTTAGCAGCGCAATAGGAATTTGCCCCCCTGTAGATCCCATTAATGCTAGCGAAAAACTCTCGCAGAGCCTATTTATTTACCAAAAATACTTTATCTATAGATGGAAGAATTCTCTTCGCAAAAAAATAGAGCATTTTCCTGAGTATGACTTTCGCTCAGAACTTGAAGATGCAAAAAGTATTGATGATATGAACAAACAGTTTATACCTCGCTTTACCCCTTACAATGATCCAGACAGTTACTTTAATGCCTATGCTCTAACCAAAGATAGACTCAAAAATCTAAACATTCCAGCCACACTTATTGCGACAAAAGATGATCCTATTATTCCCTGGCAAGATCTTTTAAAGATCAACTGCCCTGAGAAGCTGACCATAGAATTGCATCAAAAAGGAGGTCACTGCGGATTTATTAAGAATCTCAAAGGTGAAAGCTGGATGGAGTCTTATCTTATAAATTTACTAGCAAAATTTAACTAGTTATCAGTATTACTTTTTTCCAGTGCGTGGCTAATCTGATCGTAGGTAAAGCCTCTGTATTGGAGAAACCGTATTCGCTTGGCTTTGTCTCTATTATCCTCAGCTAGTTGATCGCCATATTTAATTTTTGTAACCTCTTTTACAAGCGCAAACCAATCAACTTCACACTGATTAATGGTTTGATTTGCCATTTCTTTATCTATGCCGCGCTCACATAATTCCATACGAATTCTTACCTGACCCTGACCGCGTGCTACCCTCGATCTAATAAAGGCTTCTGAAAAGCGCTGATCTGACTGTAGGTTTTCTTTTACTAATTGATCAATAACTTTATCAATAAGAGACGGCTCATCAAACTTTGCGATTAATTTTTCAGTGAGTTCAAGTCGAGAGTATTCTCTATAGGAGAGGAGATTCATGGCCGTTAGACGAAGTTTGGCCAACTGCTTATTTTCATCCATCTCAGCAAATTCCATTATGTAAAACGTTAAAAAGCGCTAAACAGCGCTTTTTAAACGGAATAAATAACTTACCATTTGACTATTAAGCGTCCTGTGTCTCTTCGACCGCTGCTGCAAGATGACTTAATTCCTTTTGTCGGATCTGCGCTTCTATTTCGGC
>CAXRJI010000065.1:0-6339 GCA_964231105.1 Porticoccaceae bacterium | reverse complement strand
GTAAAATCTATACCATCGACATAGGTTCCCACTGAGGGATTAAGTGGCGCTACAAATTGACTGCGCTCACCAACACCACGAATCTGAAAGTAACGCCCACGGGAGGCCCCGGCCGCATAATTTATATTGGGAATTAGCGCCAAAATATCTTCAATATGTCGACTACCGCGCTGGCCAATCTCTTGCTCATTAATAATTGAAATACTGGCAGGTGTCTTTACCAGCTCTGATCCGCGAAAATCAGCATGAACAATCACTTCATTGATGGATTTATTATCAACACTATCACTGGCATAGGTATTCGTCACAGCAAAAACAGTTGCTAAAGGTAGCATCATAGCCATTGCTAGAGTCAGCGGAGTGCTAGTTAATAGTGAAGAAACTTTTTTTAAGCTAGCAGTTAAGTAGGACAAAAAGTAGGACAAAAAAGAATAAAAATTACTGCAAGAAATCATACGGCGCCTCAGTAAGGTTAAGTTGCTTAGACCCAAAAAAGACGCGGTGAAAGAGTGAAGAACGACTGCTCCTATTCCTACGCCGGCATAATCCGGATCAGGTTCAAAGGGTGCTTCTCAGGCCATAACGGCCGCCCCTTAGGAAAAACAAATGTTAGCACCAGCGAGTGTGCCAGCGCAATAAAAGCGCGATAAAATTGAAGGTTTTAGAACACTGGAATAAGACTTTTCTTGTCTATAGAAAGTTAAGGTTAACTGTCCGTAGTATCGCCTGCAAAAAATAAATACAGTAGAAGATCAATAAACCACCGAATAATTTACTAATGATAAGAGAATACTGGTGTAACTTTTCTAGGGTTGTGGTTTGAATAACCAAAAATGCAACGATAGAGTACCATAGAGCATCTACCGAGGAGGCAACAAATACCAGACCAAGCTTCTCTGTTACAGACATGCCTTGGTAAAGAAATTGGCTAAACAAGGCAGTGAAAAACAGCATTACCTTAGGATTTACAAAGGCGACAAGAAACCCATCTCTAGCAGCCCGCCAGTAGGATTGAGAGAGTGGACGATCAGATATTGATATCAGTGGTGTTTGGGCGTTGAATAGTTTGATACCTAATGTGAGGAGCACTGCAATACCTGCCAACTGAAGAAAATTGAATACCAGCAAACTCTTTTCAAACACTATTAAAAGCCCAAATGCACTGATAAAGGCATATAACGCAATAGCGATACCATGCCCCCATGCACAACAAAGACCTACCCACTTGTTACCAGACATCGCATAGTTAATAACCACAGCAACACTGGGTCCAGGGGACATTGCGCCTAATAAGCATGCAAGGGTGACGCTTGACCAGTAAATTATTTCTGAGGTAAAAATAGCGATGACTCCAATTTTTTCCAATGTTAGACCTACTATCAAACGAATGCCAACATATATTCTAGTATGGTATCTATGGCCAAACTTAAGCCAGAGCTACAGTCAAAACTAAAACAAGCACTAGGAAGTGGAGAAATTTAGAGATTTATTGTGAAATATTTAATCTACTCGGCGTCCAAAAGTATCTAGATAATTACTAGCAGTGATTCGGTGTCACACCAAGGATATTATTTAAAGTCCTCAAGCATTCTGTTTAGTAATTTTCTTCTTTGATCAGGTCTTAAAGACTGCATTTTATTATGCAGTTGCGCACCAATGTCCAGGTCATTTGCATCGGTCTCTAGCTCATTGTAGAGAGACTCTGGCTTAATATTAAAGAACTTTGCTATGCGAACCACAGAATCTCTGCGTGGCTCTCTGGTTTTCTCATTAAGTATTCGATTTATGGTGGGTTGGGGCACACCGCAACCCCTAGACAAACCACTTTGTGAAACACGATGCTCTCGCATAAGATGTGCTAACTGTTTACTTATACCCAATTTATTCATTACGTTCTCCCTGTCTATCTATTTCTTATAGTTTTTTTCCATCAAAACAAATAACCTCGCATAGTATTTAGACTATGAGTACATGATTTTCAACTTACCAAGCGAAAAAGTTACCTATTTATAAAGTGGCAGGATGCGTTAGTAGGATAAAGTGGTAGGGAAATTTAGTGGCTGAAAAATTTTTGCGTTTTTGTTAACTTAAAGTTGACTTAAATATGTCTACCGTAAACCAAGAGATTGACTGAGCAAATCTGGGCGGTCGGTGATAATACCATCAACTCCCATAGCAATTAACTTATCAAAAGTTTCCTGATCATTGATCGTCCAAATTTCTAACTTTAAGTTTAGTTGATGAGCAGCTTTTAATATTTGCGGGGAAAAAACTTCCCAGCCTTTATGAAACATTGGAAATTGTATTGAGTAGCCTTGAGGGCTAAATAGGTGGCTGAGACCTAATTTGGCAAGGACAAAAAAACGTTGTATCTCGGATCGTCCATGAGATGTAGGTACTTCTGGGCATACTTGGCGAAAGTGCCGGAGTACAGAAGTATAGAAAGAACCAACAAGAACTTGTTCCGACATACTATATTGCCTAATGACTTCACACAGACGGGTTGAAGCGAGGAGATTTTGCGGCTTAATTTCGATTAAAAAGCGTGCTTCTGGGATACCCTCAAAGAGAGCGGAAAGAGTTGGTATTTTGATTCCGAGTGGACTGCTTTTAGTGGGGTATTCGATCTCATGAAATTTTGCACTGTACTGCTCTATTTCAGCTAGCGTTAAGTCTTCAATGCGGCCTACCCCATCGGTTGTGGTATCAATTATCTCATCATGACGAACAATCAGATAATTATCGGCCGAGAGGTGCAGGTCAATTTCCAAAATATCTGCACCCATCTCAAGGGCATAAAGACCCGCCTCTACGGTATTCGCCGGCATCAAGGCATGTCCATTTCGGTGTGCAATATTGAATGAGTCACCACTTGTATAAAAGGGAATACTCTCTTTACCTTTTGCAGGCACCATCAACAACACCAGGTACAGGGCGCTAATAGCGAGAAATGTCCCAAGAAATTTTTGTTTCATAGCGGTTAAAAAGACAACCCTGTGATCGAGCGAATTAGCATGTTTACACTTAAATGGGGTTTACTTTGCGCTTAGCAATTAACTCATCTATTACGGAGGGATCTGCTAATGTGGACGTATCGCCTAATGAGTCGAACTCATTTAGGGCAATTTTGCGTAAGATCCTACGCATAATCTTTCCAGAACGGGTTTTTGGCAGCCCTGGCGCCCACTGAATAACATCTGGCTTGGCGATAGGTCCAATCTCTTTAACGCACAACTGGATAAGTTCATTTTTCAAGTCATCATCAGCTTGCACACCGGTCATAGGCGTAACATAGCAATAAATACCCTGACCCTTTATATCATGGGCATAACCCACCACCGCAGCCTCGGCAATTTTACTGTGCAGCACTAGAGCACTCTCAATTTCTGCGGTACCCATTCTATGGCCGGAGACATTTAAAACATCATCAACGCGACCAGTAATCCAGTAATAACCATCCTCGTCCCGGCGCGCACCATCGCCGGTAAAGTAGTAGCCGGGGTAAGGGCTAAAGTAAGTATCAATACAGCGCTGGTGGTCGCCATAAACCGAACGAATTTGACTGGGCCATGAGGTTTTAATCATTAACAGGCCCTCACCGGCCCCCTCTATCTCCAGCCCTTCACTGTCGAGTAATATAGGTTGAACGCCAAAAAACGGAATGGCTGCAGAGCCAGGTTTTAAGGGTGTTGCCCCAGGCAGTGGCGTCATCATATGAGCACCCGTCTCTGTTTGCCACCATGTATCAACAATAGGACAGCGCGCATCGCCTACAGTGTGGTAATACCACTCCCAGGCTTCAGGGTTAATGGGCTCGCCAACCGTGCCCAGTAATTTAAGGGAGCTACGTGATGTTTTTTTAACAAACTCATCACCGGCACCCATCAATGCCCTTATGGCAGTGGGAGCGGTGTAAAACTGATTAACCTGATGTTTATCCACCACTTGCCAAAATCGCGAGGCATCTGGATAAGTAGGCACCCCCTCAAACATTAAGGTAATAGCGCCATTACATAGCGGACCATAAACAATATAACTGTGGCCAGTAATCCAGCCCACGTCTGCGGTACACCAATAAACATCACCCTCTTTATAATCAAATGTATATTTATGGGTCATGGCCGCCATCAGTAAATAGCCTGCAGTAGTATGCATAACGCCTTTTGGTTTGCCTGTGGAGCCTGAGGTATAAAGAATAAATAACGGGTCCTCGGAATTCATGGACTCGGGCTGGCATTCAGCCTCCATTGAGTTCACTGCAGTGTGATACCAAATATCACGACCCTCATGCCACTGAATGCTTCCACAAGTACGCTCTACAACCAGACAGGTATGCACATTTGGACAGCTCTGGAGAGCCTGATCAGTATTAGTTTTTAGGGGTATGGTTTTACCACCTCTAACACCCTCATCGGCAGTAATAACAACCTCGCAGTCAGCATCCAGTATTCGATCTTTTAATGCATCTGGAGAAAATCCTCCAAATACAACTGAGTGAATCGCACCAATGCGCGCACAAGCGAGCATGGCATAGGCGGCCTCCGGAATCATGGGCATATATATACAGACTCTATCGCCCTTTTTTACCCCACGCTGACGAAGTAAGTTACCCAGCCGGCACACCTGTTTATAAAGTTCCCCATAGGTAATTACACTATCATCAGACGGATTATCACCCTCCCAAATTATGGCTGTTTGATCTGCTCGGTCGGATAGATGACGATCAATACAATTGACCGTTAAATTTAGCTTGCCATCAATAAACCATTTGCTCTCAGCACGGCTGAAGTCTCCTTCAGTCAAAGAATGCCAGGGTGAATCCCAAGTCAGAAATTGTTTTGACTGCTCTGCCCAAAATGCCTCCGGGTTTTCAACAGACTGACGATATTTAGCCTGGTAGGTATCCTGATCAATCCAAGCATCTTTGGAAAAGTTTTTATCAACTGGATACAGCGTTGTTTGTGACATTTTTCACCCCGAGTTATTTATTTCTTATAGTCGGATATTAACACCCAGCCAACCTAGCTTAAACCGTAATTGGCCTTGGTTGCGGCAGAAAAAATCTAAATTGAACTCTGAACAGTTATTATTTTTTGTGCGTGTAGCGAGTCGGTTTAAGACTATTTTTGATCTTTTCAAGATGAGGTAGAAAGTCTGAACCGCGTCTTAGAGTAACACCCGTTGCCAACACATCCAGAATAACCAAATGCACTATGCGCGATGACATTGGCATATATTCGTCAGTGTTTTCAGGCACGTCAACATCAAGCACAACACTACTAAGATGGGCAAGCGGTGAATTTGAGGCGGTAAGCCCTATTACCGTTGAACCATTACTTCGAGCAATCTCTGCAATCTCAACAATCTCCTTGGTACGACCTGTATGGGAGATAATAAAGAAAACATCACCGGTGGTACCCGTAGAAGCCAGCATTCGCTGCATCAGCACATCTTCGTGACAAGATACAGGTAGATTAAATCTAAAAAATTTATTCTCAGCATCTTTCGCCACAGGGCCAGAGGCACCAAGACCAAAGAAATAAATACGCTTGGCTTGGATAAGATTATCCACGACTTGATTAACTCGAGCATGACTGATGTTGTCACGTACTAATGCAAGATTGCTAATAGTGCTATCAATTATTTTGGGTGTATAACTTGTAACATCATCATCTGGATCAACATTGCGGTTAACAAAACGAATACCGCTAGCCAATGACATCGCAAGTTTAAGCTTAAAATCAGGGAACCCCATGGTATTAAAACGCTTGCAGAATCGATTCACGCTGGGTTCACTGACGCCAGCCATCTTGGCCAAATTTGCAATACTTGACTGAGTAGCTGCTTCAGGGTCTGAGAGGATCACCTGCGCCACTTTACCTTCCGACTTATTTAGGTCAGGTAAAGAGTCAGTAATCTCATTTAATAAATTTCGGCTTTGCATCGCATTTCTACCCCACGCTTTATTCGCATCCCAGCATTTTAGCTTTCTGTCCCTAAGCTTCTCTTATTATTAGTACTTCAGTTAAGGGCAGACAGTGCGTTTTTGTTGGTCTACTGCTAACCCATTAAAATGTAATTTTACACAAAAAAATGGGTGTTTGTTTGATTAAAATAGCTTAAATCACTATAATTTACGTAATTTTACTACAACTTTGAGAGACATTATTCATGTTTAAAATAGCAATTAATGGCTTTGGTCGCATTGGTCGCAATATTGTTAGAGCCTATTACGAACGTCCCGAGCTACATGACAAAATAAAAATTGTCGCCATCAATGACTTGGGTAATGTAGAAATTAACGCTCACTTGCTAGAGTTTGATACTGTTCACGGTCGC
>CAXRJI010000064.1:0-18545 GCA_964231105.1 Porticoccaceae bacterium | reverse complement strand
TGACAGCGGTCCTGCCTATAGCGCTCAGTTTGATGCAGGTTCTGGCATGATTGTGCCTTTTCTACGTTATCGAGGTTACTCTAGCATTGATAAATTGCTAATTAGTCATGAGGACAATGATCATGCTGGCGGATTTTATGGCCTGTTAGATAGTATCCCTGTTGAGCAGGCCCTTTTAGGTCCCGGTTTTTTGCCAAAATATAAGGTATCTAAAGAGGGTAATCATAAGTCTTTAAACGCAGAGCCAAGTGAAGGGGTTGTACAATGTGATAATACGCAGCATTGGTCCTGGTCCTTTTGGAACCCCCAATTAAAAAATTCTGAAACGATTAAATTTAAAGCATTAATCCCCGATCGAAGAATACCACCATCAATATCTAGCAATAATTCATCTTGTGTATTGCTTATACAATGGCGCGATCAACGAATTTTACTAACAGGTGATATTGAAAAAAAAGCGGAAAAGGATCTATTGAAGCGCTACCAAATGCAGCCTGTTAAGCTTCTAGTTGCACCTCATCATGGTAGCAAAACATCTTCAAGTGCGGAGTTTGTGGAAACCCTTAGGCCAACCCATGTAGTATTTTCCGCTGGTCATCGACATCACTTTGGTCATCCCCACCCAAGCGTTGTAAATCGCTATCGAAAATTAGGCAGTAATCTCTGGCACACTGCTGAGCATGGTGGTATCTCATTCACTTGGCAATATGATGGCCAACTTGATATAAAACCCACACGTAATCAAGGTGTGGCGTTTTGGTGGCGTTAGCTCGATTTCTGCTCTATTGAAGATAGGGCAAACAGACGCTTTATGTTAAAGTTCACCCATTATTGATTGACTGCTGGTTAATACGATCAGCGCAACCGCTGATTAGAGCTTATATATGCTTCAGAAAAATACTAAGTCGGGCTTTGCAACCTATCTGCGCTTACTTCGTTATGTGGGGCGCTACTGGATTGCTTTTGTTGGCGCCATATTAGGATTGGTAATACACTCTGCTGCAGAAATAGCCTTTGTTGATTTATTGGGCTTTATCACTGATACCGTAAGTGCCATGACAGCTTCACCCGAAGCACAGAGGCCATCCTCCGGGTTTACAGCCAGCGTGGCTCAATCTTTTGCAACTGACTCAAGTCTAAGTAGCAGTGCAGTTATCATCCCTGTTTTTCTAATTTTGGTGAGTTTTGTTAGGGGCTTAGGTTATTTAATTGGTAGTTACGGACTGGCCTATGTGGCTAATTATCTGGTTCATGGTCTACGCACCGATATCCTTAATAAGTATTTATCTTTACCGGTTGAATTTTTTGATCGTGCAATGACAGGACACCTAGTGTCAGTGGTCACATTTAATGTGCAGCAGGTCACTGAGGCGGGAACCAAGGCTATCAAAACACTGCTCCAGCAGGGTAGTTTGGTGTTGGGCCTTTTGGGTTACTTATTTTATGTGAACTGGAAGCTCACCTTATTTTTTATTGCGGTCGTACCTGTAATTGCCCTTCTAGTATCTATTGTTAGCAAGCGTTTTAGGCGTATAAGTACACGTATTCAATCGGCAATGGGTGATGTCACTCATGTCACTCAAGAGGTGGTAAATGGCCATCATGAAGTACGTATGTTTGGTGGTGCTGATTTAGAGCGCACGCGAATGGAGTCAGCTAGCCACAGTAATCGCCGGCAAAATATGAAGATGGCTCTGACTGAGGGGCTCAGTAATCCACTCGTTATGCTTATTGTCTCAATGGCTTTTGCGGCAATTACCGCCTTTATGCTGAGTCCAAGCATTTTAGCCAGTATGACTACGGGTAACTTTATTGCCTTTTTAGTAGCCTCAGGCATGCTTATTAAACCCATCCGTCAATTGACCGAGATCAATAGCGCTATTCAGCGAGGTATAGCAGCCTCTCAATCTATTTTTGATGTGATAGACAGTAAGTCAGAGTTAGATGAGGGTGGATTGATCAAAAAAACAGTGAAGGGCGGCTTTGAATTTCGCGATATCAACTTCACTTATCAGGGCGGCAAAAGTCCTGTGCTAAGCAATATTAATTTTACAGTTAAACCAGGCGAAACTATTGCTCTAGTGGGTTCCTCAGGTAGTGGTAAAACAACATTAATGAGCCTTATTCCGCGCTTTTATAACCTAGAGCAAGGTAGCATTATGCTTGATGGTAAAAATATCAAGGACTATAACCTAGCTAATCTTCGTCGTCATATCGCTATCGTTAGCCAAAATGTAACCCTATTTAATACCAATATTTATAACAATATTGCTTACGGAGAGTTAGCCAAGGTTAGTGCTGTGGACGTTAAGGCGGCTGCCAAAAATGCCTATGCAACCGATTTTATTGAGCAATTGTCAGACGGCTATGACACACTTATTGGTGATGACGGTGTGATGCTTTCAGGTGGGCAAAGGCAGCGTATTGCTATTGCTCGTGCGATTTTAAAGGATGCACCCATTTTAATTTTAGATGAGGCCACCTCAGCTCTAGATACTGATTCTGAACGCTATATTCAATCTGCGCTAGAAGATTTAATGAAAGATCGAACAACCTTTGTTATTGCTCATCGGTTAAGTACTGTGCAAAAGGCTGACCGCATTCTTGTGATGGAGAAGGGGAGTATTATTGAGCAGGGTACCCATGAGCAATTGTTAGCCGCTGGTGGCCGTTATGCTCATCTATACGATCATGAACTCGCTCAATCTGTTGTAACTGAGGAGTAATCTAGGATTGACCGAATCACAGCCTAATAGTATTCAGCAAACCCTTGTTAGTGCTTGGTATAAGCCTCGATCTTGGGTACTTTTACTGGCCCCTCTAGCAGGACTTTTTCGTCTAATCGCCGGTTTGAGGCGGCACTTCTTGCAGCGTTTGTATCAGGGGCGAGGTCTAGCACTACCCTTGGCCATTATTGGTAATATCACTGTGGGTGGAAGCGGCAAAACCCCTTTAATTATTGAGCTGGTGCGTGTTTTATCAAACAGAGGCTACAGGGTAGCCGTTATCAGTCGCGGTTACGGTGGTAAAGCCTCCTCATACCCTTTGGAGGTAAAAGTTGATACACCCGTGGAGTACTGTGGTGATGAGCCTCTTCTTATTAAGCAAAAGCTAGATCAACTTGACTGTTCAGTAGTGGTTGATGCAAATCGAAGCAGGGCGGCAGATTATGTTATTGCTCAGTGCGACTGTGACTTGATACTGAGTGATGATGGTATGCAGCATTATAAATTACACCGAGATGCTGAAATAGCTGTCGTCGATAGCGCCAGGGGCTTTGGTAATGGTTGGTGTTTACCGGCTGGTCCCT
The DNA here is from genome assembly GCA_964231105.1 of Porticoccaceae bacterium. GTDB lineage: Bacteria > Pseudomonadota > Gammaproteobacteria > Pseudomonadales > Porticoccaceae > HTCC2207. The sequence goes on along the minus strand of CAXRJI010000064.1, from coordinate 15,235 downwards.
TGCGTGAACCCATAAATCGACTAAATGATGTAGATTTTATCCTCTTTAATGGCTCGTGTAAGCAGTTTCAAAATCACAAAAGTACCTATCACTTTAGTATGGAGCCTGTTGCTTTTCGTCAGTTAGCTACGGGTAAAGTCGTACCAGCGAGTGCTTGGGCATTGCCGTCTGAGGTGCATGCCGTGGCGGCAATCGGTAATCCGCAGCGCTTCGCTATAAGTTTGGAGTCACTCGGTTTAAAGGTTATCCTGCATGCCGTGGATGATCACAAACCTTTGAGCAAAGATGACCTTAAATTTAGTGATACGCTACCGGTTATTATTACCGAAAAAGATGCCGTAAAACTCGATACTGTTGACGCTGAGCATATATGGGTTTTAGAGGTCGCTATAAGTTTAAAAAGTCAGTTTGTGGATAGTTTTTTAGACTGCATTAATTTAACACCTAATAAAGGATCATAAACGCCCTAATGTCATTTATTGTGATTATTCCAGCTCGTTTTGCCTCAACAAGGTTACCGGGAAAGCCGCTTCGAGATATAAAGGGGCTACCCATGATTCAGCGGGTTTGGCAGCAGGCCCAAAAGAGTTCGGCGAGTCGCGTGGTGATTGCCACTGATGATGCTCGGATAGAGCAAGCAGCTAAGAGTTTTGGGGCGGAGGTCTGTATGACTCGACCTGATCATCCCTCTGGCACAGACCGTTTGCAAGAAGTTGCCGCAACCCTAAATTTAGAGCCTCAGCAAATTGTTGTGAATGTGCAAGGTGATGAGCCATTAATACCGCCTGAGGTAATAGATCAGGTGGCTAATAATTTAGCTATGCAAACAAATGCAGGCGTTTCTACCCTGTGCGAGTCTATACATTGCGTAGATGAGTTTCTAAATCCCAATGTGGTCAAAGTGGTGACTGATAAAAAGGGTATGGCGAGATATTTTAGTCGTGCTCCCATACCTTGGCCGCGAGAGCACTTTTTAAGCGATAAAAGCGCTATGGCAAGCAATAATACCGCACGAAGACATATTGGAATTTATGCCTACAGAGCAGGATCCTTAGATGACTTTGTGTCCTGGCCTGTAGCGCCGCTTGAATCCCAAGAGTCATTAGAGCAGTTGCGTTTTCTCTATCATGGAGTGGATATTTTTGTGGCTGATGCCAAAGTGCCTGTACCCGCTGGCATAGATACAGAAGATGATTTATTGAATACAATAAATTCAATATAAACAATAATTTAAATTTATTATCTATAAAATATATAGATTAAAAAATATGTCAAAAATCTCAGTACTTTTTGTTTGCCTAGGCAATATATGCCGCTCGCCAACTGCCCATGCAGTATTTCAAGATATGGTTTTAGCCGATAATCTTGAACATAAAATACATATAGATTCAGCAGGTACCGGAGATTGGCATCTAGGCCTGCCGCCGGATAAGCGTGCACAAAAATTCGCTCTGGAGCGCGGATTTGATATGAGTGAACTGCGGGCTAGATTAGTTGTTGATAAGGACTTTCAGCGATTCGATTATATTTTGGCTATGGATCATTCCAACTTAAGTGATCTCAGAGCTATGCAGACGCAAAACAGCCTTTGTAACCTTTCGCTGTTTCTTGATTATTGTTCAAATCCGCAGTTTTTAGATTATAAAGAAGTGCCTGATCCCTATTATGGTGGTGATAGTGGCTTTAATTTGGTGCTGGATCTGGTAGAAGATGCCGCTAAGGGCCTGCTAGATCATATTAAGGCTCGGTTATGACTGATTTATCCTCTGAAATAGACATACACAAGGATTATAATTTACAAAAACACAACACTCTGGCGCTACCAGCCTGTGCGCAATATTTTTGTGCCGTCAGTAATTTAGATCAACTGCATCAAGCTCTGTCCTTTGCCAAAGCCAATAATCTAGCTATCACGCCGCTGGGGCAGGGTAGTAACTTGGTTCTTGCCGGCGATATCACAGGCTTAGTTATCGCCTTGGAACTTAAAGGAATAGAGTTTGAAGCTCAGGGTGCAGAGCGGGTGCTTGTGGCGCTAGCCGCCGGTGAAAACTGGCATGATAGTGTAGCCTATTGTCTTGAACAGGGCTTTTTTGGTCTTGAAAACTTGGCGCTTATTCCCGGTACTGTTGGGGCAGCACCCATACAAAATATCGGTGCCTATGGTGTAGAGCTAAGTGATTTTTTTGTGTCCCTCACGGCTATGGATATCGCCAAGGGTGAATTATTACAGCTGACTGCAAAAGACTGTGAGTTTGCTTATCGCTCAAGTATTTTTAAGCAGCAGGCAATTGATAAATATATTATTGTTAGTGTTTGTCTTGAGTTGTCACGTACCCCTCAAGTCAATGCAGATTATCCCGCACTAAAACTAGCCCTAGGAGGTGCCAAACCAAGCCCCAAAGCAGTTTTTGACACTGTTTGTAGCATCCGTCGTGAAAAGTTACCTGATCCCGCTGAGATCCCTAATGTTGGCAGTTTTTTTAAAAATCCGGTTGTAGTTAAAGCCAAAGTTAATCAATTGCTTTCTGATTACCCAGATATGCCGTATTACTCCCAGTCGAAAGATTTAAGCAAAATACCTGCTGCTTGGTTGATTGAGCAATGCGGTTATAAGGGATATCGACAGGGAAATGTGGGCGTGCATGACAAGCAGGCTCTGGTACTGGTGAATTTTCAGGGTAAGGGTAAAGAGCTTTTAGCGTTGGCCAAACGTATTGAAGATGACATCAAGCAAAAGTTTGATATTGAGTTAGAAGTTGAACCAAGAATTTATGGCCAACCCAGCTAAACGTCCAATCTATGGATTTATTTAAGCATCAGACCCTATCACTGCCCCTAGAGTCCCCTCAAAGCACCGCTAAAATGATCTTTTGGCCAGATTTTTTAGAGCGTTCCATGGCGGATACTCTGTTAAAGAAATCCATTGATGAGCTTCCATGGCGCGCCGATAAGATTTATATGTTTGGCAAACAGATTCCTGTGCCTAGGTTGCAAAATTGGTATGCTGATAGGCTTAATACTACCTATACCTATTCAGGCATCAAACTATCAGCTGTACTCTTTCCGGATTGGTTAAATCAATTAAGAGAGTCTATACAATCCTGTTCTAATTACCCTTTTAATCGAGCCCTTGCCAATTACTATCGTGACGGTAATGACAGTGTTGATTGGCATGCTGATGACGAGGTTGAGTTGGGCGCCGATCCAGTGATTGCATCACTTAGTTTGGGTGCCGAGCGAACCTTTCAGTTAAGGCACAACCAAACAAAAGAAAAGGTATCAATTAATTTGCCCCATGGCTCACTGCTGGTAATGGGACCAAAAATACAGACATTTTGGCAGCATCGCATTGCTAAAGTTCGCGCTATACAAGAGCCACGGATAAATTTTACCTTTAGGTATATGAGTGATTAAATGCAACCTTGCGATAGTATTTTAAAGTTAGCTATTTAGGTTAAGGCTTTTTACATTGAAGCTCTCAAAATTTGGAAAAAAATTAACCGCTGGGTCCGGCATTGTCGAGCTGATGGAAGACTTGGGTTCGGCTCTTAATGAAAATCCAGAGATGATCTTTATGGGTGGTGGAAACCCCGCCCGTATTCCTGAAATGGAGGCGCTGTTTAAGCAACGCTTAGAGTCAATTGCTAACGACTCTCGGCTTCTTTCTAACATGACTGGCGTTTATCAGTCTCCTCAGGGCGAGTTAGGCTTTAGGCGTCAGATGGCTGATTTATTAAGTAATCAGTTTGGTTGGTCTGTGTCAGCAAGCAATATTGCTGTTTCTAATGGCAGTCAATCGGCTTTTTTCACGCTTTATAACCTTCTCGCTGGCGAGATGCCGGATGGTACAAATAGTTTTATCCATTTGCCTCTTACGCCGGAGTATATTGGCTATAGCGATATAGGCATATCAGATCCTTTTTTTACAGCCACCAAGCCCGACATTGAACTGATGGAAGATGGTCTGTTTAAATACCGCGTAGATTTTTCAAGTCTTGAGATCAGTGATAAAACAGCTGCGCTATGTGTTTCTAGGCCCACAAATCCTACGGGCAATGTGCTTACTGACTCTGAGATTCAGCACTTAGATCAAATCGCCACCAATGCAAATATACCACTAATTATTGATGGCGCCTACGGACTGCCTTTCCCTAATATCACCTTTGCAGATGTAACACCCCACTGGAATAACAATACAATTTTAGTGCTTAGTCTCTCTAAGTTGGGTTTGCCTGGGGTTAGGACTGGCATTATTGTGGCCAATAAGGAAGTTATTCAGGCCTATACGCAGGCCAATACGATCATTAATTTGGCCTGTGGTAATTTAGGTCCGGCAATGGTGGGCTCACTATTTGCTAGCGGTGAAATAATCACTGTGAGTCGTGAAGTGGTTAAGCCTTTTTATCAGAAACGAGCGTCACAGACATTGTCACTGATAAAAAAATATATGGGCAACATACCTTATCGTGTCCATCGACCTGAAGGTGCTATTTTTCTTTGGTTGTGGTTTGAAGACCTACCAATTACCAGTGCTGAGCTTTATCAGCGATTAAAAAATCGAGGCGTTCTTGTTGTGCCTGGACACAATTTTTTTCCGGGTATTAAAGATGATTGGAAGCATCGCCATGAGTGTATTCGTTTGTCCTATGCGCAGGATAGATCTGTAGTTGAGCGTGGCATAAAACTAATGGCAGAAGAGGTTAGCAGGGCCTATGCTGAGGGCTAGCATTTATAGAGTATTAGTGCAGTGACATTGGATCGTTATTCTAGGATTGCTAAAGTTCTGCAGCAAAGGCAACCGGACCTCACGGTAGTGGCTGATCATGTGCATAAGGGAAAAAATTTATCGGCCATTGTGCGCACTTGTGACGCCGTGGGTGTGATGACATTGCATTCAGCTACTAATGACCCTACTTTCAGAGCTCATAAGGGCACTACAGTAGGTGCACATAAATGGGTAGATACGCGTGTATATGGTGATATTAGCGAACCCCTTTTAGAATTAAAAAATAATAACTTTCAAATAGTTGCGGCCGATATTACAGATGATGCTTTAGATTATCGGCAGATCGATTACACCCAGCCTACAGCGCTTTTATTGGGAGCTGAAATAGACGGTATTAGCAGTAAAGCAAAACCCTATATTGACCATTCAATCACTATACCAATGCTAGGAATGGTCCAATCACTAAATGTAAGTGTAGCCAGTGCTATTATTCTTACTGAAGCAAGAAGACAGCGTGAGCAAGCTGGGTTTTATAATGACTGCCGCTTGGATAAAACCACATACCAGACACTGCTCTTTGAGTGGATGCAACCTGTGTTGGCCAAGTATTGTCAAAAGCACGGTTTGGCCTATCCAGAACTAGATGATGAGGGTGATATTGCTGATCCAAGTTGGCATCAACGTGCAAAGGAGTTTGGTGATATCTAGCTTAGAGGTCTTCTAGGGTATCCAATATTAGTTGGATCTTATGCATTGACTCTGCATATTCCGTGTCAGGATCAGAATCGGCGACAATACCGCCGCCGCCCCAGCAGTGTAGGTGAGTTTTATCAGCAATAACGGTGCGTATGGCGATATTGCTGTCCATTTGATTTGAAGCGCAAATATAGCCGATTGCACCGCAATAAGCAGACCTATTTATAGGTTCTAGTTCTGCGATTATTTCCATTGCGCGTACCTTAGGTGCTCCCGTAATCGATCCCCCGGGGAAACAACCTTTTAGTAAATCAATAGGTGTGTAGTTAGGACTTAAGGTGCCTGTAATCGTGCTAACCAAATGATGCACATTTGGAAAACTCTCTAGATCAAATAACTTATTTACCTGTATTGAGCCAGGCACGCAACTTTTCCCAATATCATTGCGTAGCAAATCTACAATCATCAAATTTTCTGCGCGATCTTTAGGGCTATTGACCAATTTAATAGCATTTTCTTGATCTTCTTCTACTGTTTTTCCGCGCGCAATAGTTCCTTTAATTGGTTTAGTTTCAACTCGAATTTCATCTGCCTCGGCATAGGTCTGAAGAAATCGCTCTGGGGAGATGGAAAGTAGCGCATGACTACCCCAGTGCCAGTAGACAGAGTAGGGTGCAGGACAGGCCTCTCTCAGTGCCCTGTAAGCCTGCCACAGGTCTCCTTGATACGGTGCGCTTACATGCTGCGTGTAATTTGTTTGGTAGCAATCTCCCGCCGTTATGTAGTTCTTTATTCGCTCAATGGAGTGCACATAGTGCTGTTTGGAGATAGTTTTTGAAAACTTGCTTACTAGCTTAAATTGCCCTGGGTGCTGATTACTTTGCTCATTGGTACTGAGCAGGCGCTGGCAAACTTGATCTTGTAGATCCTTAGAACACAAAGGATGGAAAAATACTGTGCTTTTCCGCGCCTCGTGATTAACCACTAAGCTCCATAAATAGCGCCCCAAGCGCATATCTGGCATATCTTCCGGGCCTGATACGCCTGTATCTATTATTTTGTGGTTACTTCCAAGGTCGTAGCCAAAATAGCCTATAAGGCCGCAGTAAAATGGGCCTTTATGGGCTGATTGGATGGGCATTAATTGAGCTAGATAATGTTTTGCGATATCAAACGGATCGTCTGTTGATTCCTCAGTACCCTGTTGTTTAGTTATTGTTGTGATATCGGCATGGGTTTCTAGAATGACATCAGGACAGGCTGACATAATATCGAAGCGCCCTTGAAGGCTTCTTGGTTTAGCACTGTCTAGCCATATTGCATTGGGGAGATCACGCAACTTATCAAATAATAATTCGCTATTTGATGCATAGGGTATATCTTGATGGGAAATAAGGTGCATGGTTTATATTAGCTGCAGTCCATTAACTTATGATTATACCTATTGAAAATCTAAATACCGCAACAAGTACGCACTTCAGCCTTTTAAGGCTTAAATCATTTAAATCGGCTACAATGGCGCCCGCAAACTCTGTAGTTCCTAATTATCTCGGCAGGCAAACCTATGCACACAAGTGGGAATATGGCTAAAAATCTGATTAATTACCCAAAGTACTGGGCCGAATGTCTGCTGCCTGCGCCGTTTTTGCCGATGTCTCGCGAAGAAATGGATCAGCTCGGTTGGGACAGCTGTGATGTTATCCTGGTGACCGGTGACGCCTATGTAGACCATCCTAGTTTTGGTATGGCAGTTATTGGTCGAGTACTGGAAGCACAGGGCTATAGAGTGGGTATTTTATCTCAGCCCGACTGGCGCAATGCAGAGAGCTTTAAGGCGCTGGGTGAACCCAATCTATATTTTGGTGTGACAGCCGGCAATATGGACTCAATGATTAACCGCTACACCGCGGATCGCCGGCAGCGTCAAGATGATGCTTATACGCCCGATGATATGGGTGGCAAACGCCCCGATCGCGCTGTGACTGTGTACACACAAAAATGCCGTGAGGCTTTTCCCCATATACCCATAGTAATTGGTGGTATCGAAGCTAGTTTAAGGCGTCTTGCCCATTATGATTACTGGTCCGATAGCGTTAAGCGCTCAGTACTGATCGATTCTACGGCTGATATTTTATTGTATGGCAATGCCGAACGCGCCATTGTTGAGCTAACCCATCGTATGGCAAATGGTGACAGTATTCGCGAGATTACTGATTTGCGCGGTAGTGCCTTTTTACGCAAAAAAATACCTGCAGGCTGGCGCGAGATTGATTCCACACAAATTGATCAGCCCGGTGTTATTAAAGAGCATAAAAACCCTTATCAAGCGCCTCATCCCTCTAATTGCGATGATGCTAAAAAAATCAGAATGCAACAGGATACTAGCCGAGCAGAGACTGAAAAGGACGCTGTGCAGGCAGTATCTATTGTGCCGGATACCCAGGCCATAGAAACCGATCCTGACAGCACCTATATTCGCATGCCATCCTATGAGCAAATCGTCAATGATCCGGTGCTGTATGCCCATGCGGATCGAATTTTTCACCGTGAAACAAATCCGGGCAATGCTCGGCCACTGGTGCAGAATCAGGGACGCAATGATATTTGGGTTAATCCTCCGCCCATACCCCTTGAAACAGAGGAATTAGACTGGGTATTTGAGCAGCCCTATAAGCGTGTTCCCCATCCTACCTATGGGCAGGCAAAGATTCCCGCCTACGAAATGATCCGTTTTTCGGTGAATATTATGCGCGGCTGCTTTGGTGGCTGTACTTTTTGTTCAATTACTGAGCATGAAGGACGAATTATTCAGAGTCGCTCTGAGCAATCAATTCTCAATGAAGTGGAAAATATTCGTGATATGACACCTGGCTTTACCGGAGTAATATCCGATTTAGGTGGTCCCACGGCCAATATGTACCGTTTGAATTGTAAAGATAAAAAAGTTGAAGAAACTTGCCGCCGTCCGTCTTGTGTTTACCCGAGTATCTGCGTCAATCTAGAGACAGATCATAGCCATACCACCCAGTTATACCGCAAGACACGTAATCTAGACGGCATTAAAAAGGTAGTTGTAGCCTCTGGATTGCGCTATGACTTAGCGGTTAAAGATCCAGAATATGTTCGTGAGTTGGTGACTCATCACGTTGGAGGTTACCTAAAAATTGCCCCTGAGCACTCAGAGGAGGGGCCATTAAGCAAAATGATGAAGCCCGGCATGGATAGCTACTACGAATTTAAACGCTTATTTGAAAAATATTCCAAAGAGGCAGGGAAGAAGCAATATTTAATTCCTTATTTTATTTCGGCTCATCCCGGATCTACCAACAAGGATATGATGCAGTTATCACTTTGGCTAAAAGAAAATAACTTTCGTGTCGATCAAGTGCAAAACTTTTACCCGTCGCCTATGGCTTCAGCAACTACCATGTACTTTACTGGTAAAAATCCACTTAAGCCTCTTAAACGCCATGCTGAAGAGACTATTTTTAGTGCCAAAAGTAAGGAGCAGCGCACGCTGCATAAAGCTTTTCTGCGTTACCATGATCCGGAAAATTGGCCCATGTTAAGAAAGGCGCTGCGGCGTATGGGACGGGCTGATTTAATTGGTCCTGGTGACACCTGCCTAGTCCCCGGTGAATCACGTCGCGAAAGAGAGTTGCAGCGCCGCGAATCGAGAAAGTCTAAGAGCAAGGCAAGACCTAGAGCCTCCATCAACAGACGCCATCGCTCGCGCTAGGCTATCTTAAGCTGTGATATTTAACTTGGGTAAAGCCGTGAAACTAGGGCGGGCACAGCGGTCTCTACCCGCAAAATTCGCTCACCAATGGTGACTGCTTCTACCCCTTGCTCCTCAAGTTTTGCAATTTCATAGGGGATAAAACCGCCCTCTGGCCCGATAATGAGGGTTGTAGGATCTTTTATATCAACTGGGCACGTCTGAGCTGCTGTAGGATGGCCAACCAGCGCTCTGCTTTTGCCGATAATATCTTTTAGCTGATCTTCAACAAAGGGTTTAAATAACTTGTGTTGAACGATTTCAGGTAGCTGGGTATCAACAGCTTGCTCCAAGCCTAATATTAGTTGCTCTTTTAAAGACTCCGGGGTTAAAAAAGGTGACTGCCAAAAGCTTTTTTCAACCCTTGCTGAGTTAATAAGATGGATGCGCTTAATACCCATTGACGAGACCATTTGTAAGATACGGCGCAGCATTTTTGGCCGGGGCAGGGCAAGTACTAAGGTTAGCGGTAAAGCAGTTGGCGCCGCGGTGTGCAGATCCAGCTCAAGGGTTGCAGATTGATTATCTAACTTTACCAACGTACCAGTGCCCATCAGACCATTGACTTCGCCAACCCGCAGGCTATCGCCAATAGAGAGCTTCTGAACTGTCTGTAAATGCTGTAAATGGCGACCACTGATATTTGCCGCGGTGCCAGTTATCTGCTCACTGTCTAGAAGTAGGATATTCATAGCGTAAATTATAATTGCGTAATTTTTTGCCTTATTTTTTTGCCCTACTTATGTCAGCCGATACGCAAAAAATATAATAATTTGAGGGAAAAGTTGCTTTTATTGTGAATGTTTTTTAGGGGAATTACTAATATAATTATTATGTGTCCCGTTCGATTAACAGGATAAATCCGTCGCCTCCTAAGCGACTGCTGGGGGTTCGAGTCCCTCACGGGACGCCATCTTTAGGTCATCAAATACATTTCTTAAATCTATCCTTATATGCTCACTTACCCTCAGCTAATAGACGTAAATATGCCTCAGTTACTGTCAAGTGCTGTTGATTACGCGATAGCGCTTCATAAAACTTAGATTTTAACTGAGGAAAATTCCTTTATAACCTCGGCAACTGAAGTAACAGAATTTATATTGCCCAATCCTTTTCCGGCTTGCCAAAACTGTACATTGTCATCAAAGGCGGTTTTGCTGTAGTTGCGCAGTCCTTTGCTCATCAACCACATGCGTGCATATTTTTTAAGTCTTCTTTTTCTCAGCATATAGTTAATAATTGGACCAGTTCGTAATCCGCCTTTCATAATATCCGCAGTTTTTATCACAGATGAGTTATTACCTGCGATCTTATTAGTCCAAACAATATCATCTTCTGATGAGTCAACAATGGCCTGCTTATAAGAATCTGTTATCTTGCATTCCGTTGTTGCCAGAAATCTTGTTCCAAGCTGCACGCCCGCATAGCCCATTTTTATTGCTTGTTTATAATCTTCAGTATTGCCTATACCTCCAGCACAGATCAGTGGTATACCGATATCATGCAGTTCTTCCATAAACTGTTCTGCCGATTGAATACCGGTTTGTCCACCACCTCGCCAATTAATGCAATTCAGGCCATCTACACCCGAGTCTTTCATGGCCAAAGCTACTTTTTTGTTGGGCACATCATGATAGACCTTAACCGCATGATCTTTAGCTTTTTTTACCACTGAATCTGGCTTACCCAATGAGGTTAGAAAAAACTTAATTCCCTCCTCAATGGATATTTCCATCCATTCTTTCATCTGCTCATGGTATTTTTTATTAGCCCCGCCAAAAATAGTGAAGTTAACGCCAAAGGGCTTATCTGTAAGCGTTTTAATTAATCGCAAGCCTTCTCTAAAATCATGTCCATACAGTGAGGTGAGAGAGACTGGCTGTACAATCCCAAATCCTCCACAATCAGATACCGCAGCAATCAGTTCTGGGTTTGATCCTGGATACATAGGTCCACATACGATCGGTGTCTCTGCGCCTGTATCAGCTAAAAACTTCTTGGTAAAAGATGACATAGATTATCCCTTGATTTAATTTGGGTAGAGCAGTGCTTAATTAAGATTTTTTATTTTGACATATACTATGCCATTTATTTTAGATGATCAACAAGGTACAGATCAGCAAATTATTAATTTGTGTTAGGAATGAATTACTTTGTTATAGTGAATTGACACAAAAAATAATACGAGGTTGATATGTCCAAGCTAAAGCTTTTGTTGAGTATTGGGGTAATTTTGGTTGGGTGTTGGTTTGCGGCTAAAGGTAAGACCAGCTTATTTGTAGATTCGGTATCTATATTTATAGTTGTATTATTTGCTGCAATATACGCCATGGCAGGAACCTTAGAATTCAAGGGTCGAGTAAACAAATTTGGAGATGGAGCGGTTATAGGTGCATGGCTAGGGGCAACAATAGGCCTTGTAAGTATTCTTTCTAAAGGTCAAGCATACTGGAACAATCCGGCTCTTCCTGAATTGGATGTGTATCAAGCTTTTGCCATTGTTTGCGTTTGTTTATTTTGGGGTTATTTTTTGAAGTTTGTTAGTTATTTGATCGCTGAAAACTGAGATATTTTTTTAATTAAATTAAAAACCCCCTTACGGGGGTTATTTTTTCTTGGCGGAGAGAGGGGGATTCGAACCCCCGATACGCTATTAACGTATGCCAGTTTTCAAGACTGGTGCATTCAACCGCTCTGCCATCTCTCCGAAACTAATATAGGTATATCACCTATAGAATAGGGCGCTGATTATACAGCGCCTTTTTTGACTGACAAGCCTCCAGTGCCTTTATTCGGCATTTTCATCAGTTATTGTGTTTGATGCAGAGGCATCACTTTTTGAGGTGCTCTCATCCTTACGCTTTTTGCGAGGATCATTTGCCGCTCTTTTGCTGGCAGACTTTTTAACCGGTTTAGGTTGAGTCTGGGCCTGAACCATATCTGCTGACGACGCTAGATCAGGACGTTCAGTACTTACCTCAGGCGTCTGCACGGGCTTGGGTCGATTTCTAGGATCATTACTAGCACGTTTTGCTGATGCTTCCTGCTGCGGTTTACTGGTGCCAGAGTCATCACCTGCCGTTGATTTTGATCCATCTTCAGAAGTTATAGCCTTAGCTTTCGTTTTGGGCTTTGCTTTTGCTTTGGCCTTTGGTTTGGCTTTTGGTTTGGACTTAGGTTTTGACTCAGCTTTTGCATCAGAAACAGTCTTATCTGTATTCTCAGTTTGTGTTTCAGATGGTGTTTTCAGCTCAGTTGATTGTTCAGCATGCTCTTTCGACTTTCTTGCCTTTTTCTTTGCTACAGGTTTTTTCTCTGCTGGAGCGCTTGCTTCTGCAGACACTGGCTGAGAACTCTCAGATTGAATATCTGAAGTAAATTCTTTAGCCTTTTGTTTACTTGGGCTTACCTTGTCTGTAACTGTTTCATTGGCTGTCTCTGTACTAATACCCTGCACAGGTTCAGATGCCATCTGAACTTGCTCAGTATTAGCGCTTGTATTGCTCGCATTTGAGTTATCTACGCTATCGCTAGCTACCTCATGACGTCTGCGGCGTCTACGGGGGCCGCGTCGTCTGTCATCTGGTCGCCGCTTAATTTCATTTTCAGAATTTACAGCAGGGCTTTGATCAGACACAGATTGATTTGTTTCGCTATTTTTAGCCTTGAGATTTTGCTCGCGTTGCTTATTACCGCGATTATCCGGTTTTCCTTGACCTTTACCTTTTGAGCTATTTCCACGATTGCCTGACTCTGCTCTAGAGCGGCGGTTGTTCTGGCTACCACGATTTTGCTTAGATCCACGGCTGCCTTTGCCAGAATTTCGAGATTTTGGTTTTTCATCCTCAACCTTGTCATCTCCGAACATAGTAGACCAGAGTCGCTTGATAAGATTAGGCGTATCCTTCTGCTTGCTAGTAGGAGCTGGTGTGGAAGGCACAATGGTTTTTACAGCTGGCTGAGGTAGGCTAGTTTGAGTTTGTGCTGTCTCAGTTTCAATAGTGGCCTCTGCAGGCGAAAAATCTTCTGCTAGTTTATAGCTAAAGTCAGTATCATCTTCATCCTGAGTACGTATTCTAATAACCTCAAAATTTGGGGTTTCCATTTCAGTATTGGGCAATACGGTTATCCTGATACCATTTCTTGACTCAATAGCACTAATTTCAGAACGTTTTTCATTTAGAAGAAAAGTAGCTACAGCAACTGGAACAATGGCTCTTACTTCTCGGCTGTAATCCTTTTGCGCCTCCTCTTCGACCAGGCGAAGAATAGATAGAGCAAGGGAGCGCGTACCGCGTATAGTGCCTTGGCCTTTACATCGTGGGCATACTTTTGACATGGTTTCTTCTAGAGAGGGTCTCAGTCGCTGTCTCGACATTTCCATCAAACCAAATCTTGAAATACGTCCTACCTGCACTCTAGCTCTATCAATTTCAAGAGCATCTCGCATTTTATTTTCAACGCTTTTTTGATTGCGATTGTTTAGCATATCAATAAAGTCGATAACAATTAGTCCACCCACATCTCTAAGGCGCAATTGTCTAGCTATTTCATCGGCTGCCTCAATATTGGTGTTATAGGCTGTGGCTTCGATATCACCGCCCTTAGTGGCTCGGGCAGAATTAATATCAATAGCAACCATGGCCTCCGTAATATCAATAACAATTGAACCGCCTGAGGGAAGGGCGACCTCGCGCTCAAATGCAGTTTGGATTTGGTTTTCGATTTGATAGCGATTAAAGAGGGGGATTTCATCCTGATAGAATTTAACCTTGCTCTTGAAATCAGGCATAACTGTGCCAATAAATGCTGCTGCCAGGGCGTAGGCATCTTCATTATCAACAATAACTTCACCTACATCTTGTCGCAGATAGTCGCGAATGGCTCTAACAATTACATTGCTCTCTTGAAAGAGAAAATGAGGTGCTCGAGCGCCTTTTGCCTCATCAGTGATTGTGCCCCACAATTGCAGAAGGTAATCAAGATCCCACTGAAGTTCTTCCGCCGCTCTGCCTATGCCAGCAGTGCGAACAATGGCACCCATTCCCTCTGGTATTTGTAAATCACGCATAGCTTCTCGAAGATCAGCTCTATCACTGCCTTCAATACGCCGCGATATACCTCCTGCTCGAGGGTTATTTGGCATCAACACCAAGTAGCGCCCAGCTAAGCTGATAAAGGTAGTAAGAGCTGCACCCTTAGAGCCGCGCTCTTCTTTTTCCACCTGTACGAGCACTTCCTGCCCCTCTTTAACAACATCTGCAATTCGCATACGACCGTTGTCCGAGGGTTTCTTTTTAAAGTACTCACGTGAGATTTCTTTAAGAGGCAAGAAGCCGTGCCGTTCAGCGCCAAAATCTACAAAGGCTGCCTCAAGGCTGGGTTCGATTCGAGTAATCTTACCCTTGTATATATTGGACTTTTTTTGTTCTCTTGTTCTATTTTCAATGTCTAAGTCGTAGAGCCGTTGGCCATCTACCATTGCTACTCTAATCTCCTCTGTATGAGAAGCATTGATCAGCATACGTTTCATAACATTACCTTAATTAAAAGGCTGAAAGGGCAGGTCAAGGACAGGCAGATAAGGAGGGTAAAAAAATAGAGCTTCTGGCAGTAAACAACCCTCATAAAAGGGTGATCATTAAGCTGATCAAAAAAACCTGTTGATAAAAAAATGGGTTTTAGACCCAAATAATACCCTGAGGCTTTGTATTAAACTACGCTTAATAAAAAGATCAAACTGGTTATCGTAGAACAGGTCGATCAGTAAATATTATATTAACTGCTGTAGTAACATTGGCTTAAGTTTTGAGGTGAAACCAATGATAAAAACTCCATCATATTACTGATCCAGTATGGCCTATGTAGATTTTGGTACATTGCTACTAGGTTTATATACTTAAAGTGATCAGTAAGTATCTTTTAAACTTATCTTTCTGTCGCTGAGCCATCTCAGCGTAAAATTCATGCCTCCCGCACTGCGGCAAGCACCTAAAAAACTGGTCCCAAACTAAAATAAAGTAGGGGTATAAGTC
>CAXRJI010000063.1:0-20876 GCA_964231105.1 Porticoccaceae bacterium | reverse complement strand
GACAGCCTATTGTTGGGCCCTTTGCTAATGGATTGCAGTCTGTGATTTTTGCTATGGGCTGCTTCTGGGGTGCAGAGCGGCGTTTTTGGCTTCAGCCAGGGGTAGTCACAACGGCAGTGGGTTATGCTGGTGGCTATACGCCCAATCCAACCTATGAGGAAACCTGCTCTGGTTTAACGGGTCATACAGAAGTGGTATTGGTTGTGTTAGACCCGCAGCAGACAAATCTTGCTAAATTACTTGCAGTGTTCTGGGAGTCCCATGATCCCACCCAAGGCATGCGTCAGGGCAATGATAGAGGCACTCAGTACAGGTCTGCTATTTATTGTTCTGACGACACACAGTTACAGGCATGTTTAAATTCAGCGCAAATGGTACAGGGCCTTTTAAATGAAAGAGGCTTCGGTGACATTACCACAGAGATCCGTCTGGCTCCCACATTCTATTATGCTGAAGACTACCATCAGCAGTACCTAGCAAAAAATCCAAATGGATACTGTGGTTTACGGGGAACTGGAATCAGTTGCGATCTTTAATAAAAGGCTCAGTTCTGGGCTATGCCATTCTCAGGCATTGGAATAGCAGCCAATAAACTGCGCGTGTAGTGCTGTTGTGGGTTTGCCCAAAGTTTTTCGGTTTCTCCCTGTTCTACCAATTTTCCCTGTTGCATCACCATTACTCGATCACATATCTTGCGCACTACTGAAAGATCATGGGAGATAAATAGCATGGTCAAGTTATTGCGCTCAACCAAATCGACAATCAATTCTAGTATCTGCGCCTGAATGGTGACATCCAGTGCAGAGACAGGCTCATCCGCAACAATAAACTCTGGTTGAGTCGCAATAGCTCGGCCTATAGCGATGCGCTGACGTTGACCGCCAGAAAATTCATGGGGGTATTTGCGCAGACTGGATCTCGCTAGTCCCACATCATCCATCAGTTGTTGTACCTGTTCAGTGACCGTTTTGCGATCAGCAAGCCCATGGTAGAGCAGGGGTTCGGCTAGGGTCTCGTACACAGTCATACGCGGATTTAACGAGGCATAAGGATCCTGAAAAATCATTTGCAGTTTGCGACGGTATGGAATCAGTTGGCTGGCAGTTAAGCCGGTTAACTGAGTATTGGCGAATTTTACAGTGCCCTCAGTATTGGGCACCAATTGCAAAATTGATCGTCCCAGAGTTGATTTGTCTGAGCCTGACTCACCCACTAAACCCAATATTTCACCCTTTTGAATGCTGAGTGAAACATCATCAACCGCTTTAATATATTGGCTCGAATCGCCTCTCAAAGCGCCGGAAAAATCCCTAAAGTAGGTCTTTAGATAAGTGGCTTCGATAAGTGGGCTCCCCGATTCTGAACGGTTGGGTGTTGATTTGGCACCATTTGGAATGGCGGCTAATAGCTTTTGCGTATAGTCGCTTTCACTGTGCTGAAAAATACGTTGAGTCTTATTGTGTTCCTGTACCTTGCCATCGCACATCACTAGCACTTTATCCGCTATACCAGCGACCACACCTAAGTCATGACTGATAAAAACTACAGCAACATCTCGCGTCTGTTGCAGATTTTTAATCAACTTTAGGATTTGCGCTTGAATAGTGACATCAAGCGCCGTAGTGGGTTCATCACAAATCAGCAGTCGCGGTTTATTGATCAGTGCCATAGCGATCATTACCCGTTGGCGCATACCACCAGAAAACTCATGGGGGTAGCTGTTAAAGCGTTTCTCTGCTTCTGAAATACCCACCTCATTGAGCAGGTTAATAGCCTCATCGCGAGCACTAGTTCGAGATTGACGCAACGATGGATCAGGGTGATAAATCAGCGGCTCTATTAACTGCTCACCCACAGTTAAGAAGGGATTTAACGAGGTCATTGGATCCTGAAATATCATCGCGATATCGTTGCCGCGGTATTGACGCATTTGATCAGCTGAACAGGTCAGAAGATCTTCGCCATCAAATAGGGCCGTACCGGCTTCAATTACCGCTGGCGGTTTGGGCAATAAATCCAAGAGGCTATAGCAAGTAACTGATTTACCAGACCCCGACTCACCGACAATGGCTAATGTTTCGCCGAGATCAACACTAAAGCTGACATCGTCAACAGCCTTGGTCACACCATTTCTGGTGTGGAAGTGGACAGCGAGATTATTGACTTCTAAAAGCGCCATATCCGTTCCCTAATCCTTAGATGCTCGTGGATCCAAGGCATCGCGCAAACCATCACCTAGAAAGTTAAGGGCAAATAGTGTCAAAGACAGTGCAATGCCGGGGAAAATAAGTAGCCATGGGTATTCCTCCATGGTTTCAACACCATAATTAATCAATAGCCCCCATGAGCTTTCTGGTGGTTGTATACCCAGCCCTAGAAAACTTAAAAATGCCTCTAATAGCATCACGCTAGGTATGGTTAAGGTGGTATAGACAATCACTGGGCCCAGCGTATTGGGAATTAAATGGCGGCGAATAATCGTCCACTGGGACAGCCCCATTGAGTAGGCGGCTTCGACAAATTCCTGCTGTCGCAATGCCATCACTTGACCGCGCACAATGCGCGCCATAGTTAACCATTCCACCGCGCCTATGGCGACAAATAACAGCAATATATTGCGTCCAAAAACTACCATTAATAAGACGATAAATATCATAAAAGGCAGGGCATACATAATGTCCACAATGCGCATCATTAGGGCATCGACACGCCCTCCTAAAAAGCCTGCTATAGCTCCCCATAGGACACCAATAACTAGAGCAACTGCCGTGGCGATAAAGCCCACCATTAGAGATACTCTTCCGCCATACATAATGCGCGTAAGCATATCGCGCCCAAAGATATCGGTCCCAAGCCAATGGGCTGCCGATGGCGGTGTGGCACCCAGCATTAGATTTTGCTGTTCATAACCATAGGGCGCAATCCAGGGTGTGAGTAGAGACACAATACAGAGTAGTACTAACACTGAGAGTCCAAATACTGCCAGATAGTTTTTGCGCAGTTTTATCCAAGCATCGGCCCACAGTGAGCTACCCTCTTGTGCCATAGTCTGCTGCTGTGCCATTAGCTATTTCCCCTAACTTGATGGCGCAATTTAGGATTTAACCAAAGTGCTAAAAGGTCTGAAAGCAGATTAAATAAAATAATAAGACCCGCAAAAAATATGGTCATACCTAGAATCATGGTGTAATCACGATTAAATGCAGATGTGACATAAAAGCGTCCCAACCCTGGAATCTGGAAGATTGTCTCCACCACAAAAGAACCACCCAGTAGACCGGCAAACGCAGGCCCTAAAAAAGCAACCACAGGAATCAGGCCACCGCGCAATGCATGCTTGCCTATAATCACGCGCTCAGAAAGACCTTTGGCTCTGGCGGTGCGAATATAATCCTGAGACAGAACTTCCAACATACCACCACGGGAAAGCCTTGCTATATAGGCCGCATAACCTGTGCCCAGCGTAATAGCGGGTAAGATCTTATCTCCGGGAATATCGCCCCATCCAGAAATGGGTAGCCAGTCCAAATAAATACCAAACACTAGCACCAGTATTGGTCCAAGTAAAAAAGACGGCATACAGATACCCAACATGGCGGCCGACATGGGGATATAGTCCTGCAGAGTATTGGGTCTAATGGCGGCAATTACACCGGCACTGGTGCCTATAAATAGCGCCACTAGCATGGCATAAAGTGCCAACTCTGCAGTGACTGGAAATCCTGCAGCAATTAGTTCATTGACCGTTCGCCCTGAATATTTAAAAGAGGGACCTAAATCCCCACGCAACACATCACCCAGATAGCTGACATATTGTTGCCACAGAGGTTGATCCAATTTGTATTGAGCTTCTAGTGCTTGAGCGACTTCTGGCGGTACTGCTTTATCGGCAGAAAACGGCCCACCAGGTGCGCTGTGTATTAACAGGAAAGTGACTGATATCACCACTAATAACACAGGTATAGCTTGCAGAAGTCGGCTCAATACAAATCTAAGCATAGCTATTGACCACCTGAACTTTTATCTGTATCGGTCTCTGGCTCTAGAAATATTTCCCGATAGTTAGCCTGATTAAGGATATTATTGGTGAAATTTTTTACGCTGGGATGCACTAAATTATTGGATGTATAGATGTAAATTGGAATCACTGGCATATCATCCATTAACATTTTTTCAGCGCGCTTAAAAATAGCCAGTCGCGCTTTATGAGATTTTGCACTGGGCCCTTGTTCCAAAATAAGTTGATCATAGTCAGCATTACACCAGTTAGTGCGGTTATTGCCGCCGCCACAGATAAACATATCCAGAAAATTATTGGGGTCCACGTAATCGCCAATCCAACCGGCGCGGGCTATTTGGTAGTTTCTGCCACTTACTGTATCCAGATAGACTTTCCACTCCTGATTAAGAAGGGTGACATCAATATTAAGATGCTCTTTCCACATCTGTTGTATGGCCACCGCAATTTTTCGATGCCCCTCGCTGGTGTTGTAAAGAATTTCAGTGGTTGGAAAGCCCTCACCATTGGCATAACCGGCTTCCGCCATCAGCCGTTTGGCAGTCTCGGGATCAAATTTAAGGTCGCTCTCAGGGTAATATCCCATGGTGCCTGGTGGGGTAATACTGTAGGCAGGAATCTGTCCACCTTTGGTAATTTGAGAAATCAGTAACTGCCTGTCTATGGTCATACCCAGTGCCTGACGAACGCGTTTGTCCTTTAGATGTGGCGTATTGACATTGAGCCGGTAAAAGTAGGTGCCTAAATAGGGCTGTATGCGCAGGGCGGGATTATTAGCCTCTTTATAGGTGGCAATTTTATCTGAGGGAACGCCACTGTAATGAAGCTGGCCTGCGCGAAACATACGCTCCTCAGTGGTAACATTTTCTGTAGGATAGAAAACAATCTCATTTAAGCCTACATTTTTAGCATTCCAGTAATAGGGATTGCGCTCCACAGTAATGCGCCGATTAATTTTCCACTCTTTTAGTTGGAAGGCGCCGTTGCCTACAATATTGCCTTCATAGGTCCAGCGCGTTCCCCTTTGATCGGCTGTACCAAACTTTTCCACGGTGGCTTGATGCACGGGAAAAGTACTGTAATGGTCCAGTAGTTGTAAAAAATAAGGAGTAGGATTAGCCAATCGCACTTCAAGCGTAAAGTCATCTAGGGCTTTAACGCCAACCATAGCAAAGTCATCGATTTCACCATCATAATAGGCCTTTGCATTTTCAATGGGGAAATACATATAGGCATAAAGGTTGCCCAAGGCAGGTTGTAGTGCCCGCCACCAAGACCAGACATAATCATGGGCATTATGGGGATCGCCATTGGACCATCGGGCATTTTCGCGCAGATAAAATGTGTAGACCCGCCCGTCCTCACTGATATCCCAAGCTTTTGCCACACCGGGCCTAGGCTCCAAAGTCTCTTTATCTTTATAGACTAGCCCCTCCATAAGGGCTGAAATAATGTGGTGTTCGGGAACCCCAGTGGCAATATGGGGGTCAAGGCTCTGGGGTTCCGTGCCATTACCCCAGTGCAGGGTGCCGGACAGATTTCCGGCAGTTACATTATTAGGTTGATCACTGCAGCCACTGAGATTGATAGCGATGAACCAAGCTGTGGCAAGTGTGATAATTTTGCAGTAGCGATGGAGTTGCACCGTGTAAAGCTTCCTGTAATTTTTAGCTATTATATGGATAGAGTTGCAAAATACCTATCTTAGACGACTTTTATTTTATGACTTCACGTTCAAAGTTGCACTTGCCTGATAAACCTCGCATAATCTCGCGCCGCAGTTGCTTGATAACTACTAGTTAACTGCTAGATAAATCGCTTTATGGTGGCCCCCAATGGTCCCCTCGCGACAGTCGGCTATGAACCCCGCCAGGCCCGGAAGGGAGCAACGGTAGTAGTTATACTGGGTGCCGAGGTGTGGCTATTGGGGGTCATCGCCATCAAACCTTTGCGCCCACCTGATATAAACTTATAATAAAGACTTTCTCAATGAAGATTACACAATGAGTTATCAGGTTCTTGCTCGTAAATGGCGTCCCAATACCTTTGCCGAAATGGCAGGGCAAGAGCATGTACTTCAGGCTCTGATTAATGCACTAGACAGTGACCGACTTCACCATGCCTATTTGTTTACAGGGACCCGCGGTGTGGGTAAAACCACCATTGCACGGATATTAGCAAAGTGTCTTAACTGTGAAGAGGGGGTTACTTCAACACCCTGTGGTGTGTGTAATAGCTGTCAAGAAATTGCCGCTGGTAAGTTTATTGATCTGATTGAGGTTGACGCTGCATCGCGCACCGGTGTCGATGATATGCGTGAACTTCTAGATAATGTGCAGTATGCTCCGGCCAAGGGTAGGTTTAAGATATACCTAATTGATGAGGTGCATATGCTGTCTAAGCAGAGCTTTGCTGCACTTTTAAAAACCCTCGAAGAACCACCACCCCACGTAAAATTTTTGTTTGCCACCACAGATCCAGAAAAACTGCCCATCACTGTGCTCTCTCGATGCCTGCAGTTTAACCTTAAAAATCTCAGTGCAGAGCGAATTACTCAGCACCTGCAATTTGTTCTTGAACAGGAAAAACTGCCCTTTGAAGAGCCTGCGCTGTGGGCCCTAGCGCGGGCCGCAGACGGCAGTATGCGCGATGCACTCAGTTTGACTGATCAGGCTATTGGTCATGGGGGCGGCAACATTACAGAGCCTGATGTTAACTCAATGTTGGGAACTATTGGTCGCGGTTACGCGATGGAGATCTGTAAGACCCTTACTCAGGGTCAGGGGTCAGCAGTACTGGCAGCGGTATCTAAAATGGCCGAATTAAGTCCAGATTACGATATGGTGTTGGCAGATATGCTCTCTATCTGGCATCAGGTGGCTATTTTGCAAACCGTACCCGAAGCATTGGATAAAGGTGTGGAGCATTACTCCGAAATGCTGGAATTAGCTTCTGGAGTGTCTGCGGAAGATATTCAGCTGTTCTACCAAGTCTGTCTGTTGGGACGTAAAGATCTGTCTTTGGCGCCGGACCTAAAATCTGGCTTTGAAATGGTTGTTTTACGCGCATTGGCATTCCGCCCTGATACCCAACCTCCAGTGAAAAACAGCCCTGAGCTAGGGAAAAAAAACAGCCCTGAGCAAGGGAAAAAAAACAGCCCTGAGCCAGCGGGCAAAAACAGCCCTGAGCCCGCGAAACAAAACAGCCCTGAGCCAGCCGAGGGTGCTACCCAAAATGCCTCCGAGGTGGCGCAATCAGCTGTAAAAAAGCCCCAATCTGATAATAACACCGCGTCCCAGGCGCAAGCCCTTGCTCCTTCTATTGATCAAGAGCCCTCAGCTAAGGCAAATAAAGAGCCCTCAGCGCAAACAAACAAAGAGCCTTTAGCGCAAGCAAATAAAGAGCCCTCAGCGCAAACAAACAAAGAGCCTTCAGCGCAAGCAAATAAAGAGCCCTCAGCGAAAGCAATTAAAGAGCCCTTAGCAAAAGAAAATAAACAGTCCCTTGGGGACCAGAGTGCGGAACAAAAACAATCATCACCACAGAAGATTCCCTTACAGAACTTTTCGCCAGATAATTGGTTACAAGTGCGCAAACAGTTGGATATTGGTGCCTCACTGGGTGAAATTGCAAGCCACTGTTTATTTACTGAAAAGAAAAAAAGTGTCTTGTTCTTTATTATCGATAATCAACAAACTAGCCTCTATGATGCCGCCCATGAGCAGGGCTTAGCTGAGGCCTTAAGTGAATATTTTGGCGAATCTGTCACTGTAGATATTGCTTTTGGTGTGGCTAATAGAGAAACGCCAAGGGTAGCTGATAACCGAGAAAAAGCTGAGCGTTTGGCCGAGGCGGTTGCAACGCTCAATCAGGATCCAGATATTATTAAATTCAAAAAACTGTTTGATGCGCGTTTGGATGAGAGTTCAGTACGTCCAATCGATTGACAAAAACCGTAAGAGGTAACTAGCAACTATGGATATTAACAAATTAATGAAGCAGGCTTCGCAAATGCAAGAAAAGATGCAAGCCATGCAAGAGCAGGCTGCCAATGCAGAGGTCACGGGCGAGTCCGGTGCAGGTCTGGTTAAGGTAGTTATGAACGGTCGCCACGATGTGCGCAGCGTCAGTCTTGATGAATCTCTGATGCAAGAGAGTAAAGAATTTTTAGAGGATCTTTTGGCAGCAGCTGTAAATGATGCAGTGCGTAAAGTCGAAGCTCACAGTAAAGATGCCTTAAGTTCGATGACTGGCGGTATTGATCTACCACCAGGTTTTAAACTACCCCTTTAATTTTGAACTGATTAGTATTTTTTAACCGACTAACAGTATTTAACTTGAGACCATTGCCGAGGACTTTTTTTGTACGGTAAAACCATTGATCAATTAATTGATGCCCTTCGAGTTCTGCCCGGTGTAGGTGTTAAGTCTGCACAACGAATGGCTCTGCAGTTACTTGAGCGCAACAGAGAGGGCGCGTTTAGATTGGCTCAAGCTATTGATGAAGCGGCTACAAAAGTAGGTCGCTGTAAACAGTGTCGCACCCTGAGTGAATCTGATCTCTGTAATATTTGTAGCGATAGCAAGCGTTTAGATACGCAACTATGTGTAGTGGAGAGTCCGGCTGATTTATTTGCTCTTGAGCAGGCTGGTGGTTACCGCGGTAAGTACTTTGTGTTATTAGGTCATCTCTCTCCTATAGATGGGATTGGTCCAGAGCAACTTGGATTAGATGTGCTATTTGATCGATTGCAACACAATCAGGTTAATGAGTTGATCCTTGCTACAAATCTTACGGTCGAGGGTGAGGCAACGGCACATTATATTGCCGATAAAGCGCGAACGTTGGGTGTTGAGGTGAGCCGAATTGCTCACGGTGTCCCCATGGGTGGCGAGTTAGAATATGTAGATGGTGGCACGCTTAATCTGGCGCTACAAAGTAGAAAGTCTCTATAAATGCAGGACTGGATTGATAGCAACTCAGGCTTGCAAAAACTTTGCGATCAGTTAGTAAAATCTTCTACGCTTGCTGTAGATACTGAATTTATTCGCACCGATACATTTTTTCCTCGAATTGCACTGATTCAGTTGTCAGATGGTGAGAACTGTTGGCTAATTGATGTGCTTGCTATTGATCAGTTTGCCCCCCTTAAATCACTGCTCGAATCACCGAATGTAACACTTATTTTTCATGCCTGTGCCGAAGATCTCGAGGTATTGGATTGCGCACTTGATATCCAACCTAGAAATATTTTTGATACCCAAGTTGCAGCTGGATTAACCCATATTGGCTACAACATGGGTTATGCAAAATTGGTTCATAAATTCTATGATATCGAGCTTGATAAGCAAGAGACTCGATCTGATTGGCTTGCTAGACCACTCTCTCCGCAACAATTAAAGTATGCCCAAGTCGATGTGGCCTATTTACATGACATTTATAAGCAACTCATCAGGTTATTGTCTGAGCAGCAACGTGAAGTTTGGTTTGCTGAAGAAATGCAGGGCTTATATGATCTTGTAGAAAAACGAAAACAGTCTGATGATTATTATCTGCGCATAAAAAATGCGTGGCGTTTAGATGCTAGATCAATCAGTGTGTTAAAGCACCTATGTAATTGGCGTGAGAATCTTGCTCGAGCAAAAGACAAGCCCCGTTCTCGAATTGTTAAAGATGGGGTTTTATATGAACTGGCGAGGCAAATACCTCAAGACAAACACCAGTTATATAGAATAGAGGATTGGCATCCCCACTCTGTAAAGCGCTACGGCGATGCTGTTTTGAGGGAAATCAAAGCGGTTGATTATGAAACCAGTATTGAGGTCTTGCCGCCTCCGTTAACAAGGGAAATGTCAGCCATTTTTAAACGAATCAGGTATACGTTGAGCTGTTTGGCTGAGAAGAAAAAAATACCTGCAGAGTTTCTTTGCAATAAGAAAGAGCTGGAACAGATTCTGCGAACCCATGCTGAAGGTAAATGTTATTGGCCCGAAAGGCTAAATAGCGGATGGCGCAGTCTCTGGGTTAAACCTGCAATTGAATCTGAGTTAGTTACAGCTAAATTAGCCTGAGATAGTCAATGCTTGAGTGTGAAATTTATAAAGGCAGTAGAAAAAAAGAAATGTACCTATATGTGCCCAAAAAAAGTGGCCTTGAAAAGGTGCCAGAAGCCTTACTTGCCAGCTTTGGTCAGCTTGAGCTGGTTATGTGTTTGCCTCTCACAGCATCACGAAAATTAGCGCGGGTTGACGCTAGCAGAGTGATTAATGCGCTAAATGAACAGGGCTATTTTCTGCAGATGCCTCCCAGTGAGTTTGTTAAAGTTGATGCAGAGCAATAGCGCTGCAAAGGGTGGGCATATGTTGAAATTTTGGCAAACAAAAACACTTGATGAAATGTCCGATAAAGAGTGGGAGTCACTCTGTGATGGCTGTGCTAAGTGTTGCCTGGTAAAGCTTGAGGACTATGATACTGCAGAGATTTATACAACTAATTTAGCATGTAAGTTGCTCGATATTAGTAGTTGTCGCTGCAAGGATTACTCTGCCAGACAAGCCAAAGTCGATGACTGCTTAAAACTTGATCGGGACAATATTTTGTCGCTTTCATGGTTGCCTGAAAGTTGCTCCTACAAACTTATCGCTCGAGGAGAGCCGTTGCCAGATTGGCATCATCTTGTGAGTGGAAATTATGATGACATGCATGCAGTGGGCGCATCTGTAAAGAACCTTGCTGTTTCTGAATTAGAGGTTCAAGATAGCGATATTGAAGACCATATAATCCGTTGGGTTGATTGATTATGTATACTGCTGAAAATTATATGTGGGGTTGGATTATTTATTCCACTGGTGTCCTATGCATCCTGAGTGTTTTTTGGATGCTAATAAGAAAGATCAGTATTTCTTGGATTAAGCACGTATTGGTACTGTTGTATTTGGTGTTCTTCTTTACCCCAGTGACCTCATACCCAGATAACCCCCACCTCGCGCCAGCATTTTTTGTCAGTCTTTATGAGGGCTTAATAGCGCGTGGTGATGATCTCGGATTGCAGCGAGGTCTGGCTCCAATTTTGGCTATCGCCTTCTTTACTCTTTTGATTTATCTGCTGGGTCGAGTTGTTATTGCTAGGTTTACAGCACCTAAACTCGAAAATAGTCAGAACAAGCCTGACCGCTAATATTAGTGAATGCCATGCATATGTTTCTTTAACAATGGCGAGATTAATATCAGCAAGATGCCAACGCCACAGCCAATAGCAAATAGAAAGCTGAATAACTCATTGTAACTGGCAAGTGCCGTTGCAGTGTCTACAGTCTCTCCAACTGCATTATCAATAGCGGCTATTTTTGATAACTGCATAGCCACAAATTCAGAGTAGGCGGTGGCCAGAAACCAGGTGCCCATCATCAACCCGACAATTCGTGGTACTGATAATTTAGTAACTGCGGACAATCCCACAGGCGATAGGCATAGTTCACCCATAGTGTGCAGTAAATAAGCCAGCACCAACCACCAGCCTAAAACAAGCCCCGCTTCATTGACATTAGCCGCTCCCAAAATAAGCGCGCCAAATCCAAGTCCAGCAAAAATAATGCCCATGGCAAACTTTACTGGAATACTAGGCTCCCATTTTTTTCGCCCCAGATAAATCCACAGGCTGGCAAACACAGGTGCTAATAGAATAATAAATGCCGAGTTAAATGAGCCAAACTGGCTGGCTGTCAATTCTATACCCCATAGGCTCCGCTCTGTTACCCGATCAGCAAATAATGTCATTGACGCGGCAGATTGCTCAAATAAAGCCCAAAATACCACCGTTGAGAAAATTAAAATCATCATTACTAGCATACGACCGCGCTCAACGCGGTTGCACTTCTTCAAAATAAAGTACAGAAGCCCTGAAATCACCACTAAGCTCAAACTATTGAGCAACCACTCAACAAGATGACTACTTTGGATAATATGCCAAATAAGATAGAGTGAGGCTGTAGCCGCAAGATAGATAGCCCACTCTCGGTTTATTCCCAGAACCCACTTTTCTTTTAGTAGCTGAGGATTTTGCGGTTCGGCATGACCAAGCAAGTAACGCTGCCCCATTTGAAATACTATAAGGCCAAAAGCCATACCGATGCCGGCAGCGCCAAAACCATAGCCCCAACCGTAAGTCTCGCCCAAGTAGCCACATAGCAATGTGGCAAATAGAGCGCCCATATTGATACCCATATAGAAAATGGTAAAACCTGAATCGCGTCGTGGATCGTTGTCCTCATAAAGTTTGCCCACAATAGTAGAGATATTGGGCTTAAGAAACCCCACCCCCACGACAATTAATGACAGTGAGAGATAGAAAACATTTAATGCGCCTTTATCGCGGACAATTTGTTCACCCACTATATAGGCCTGATGGCCCTCATAGGCCATACCAAGGTGTCCAAAAACTAGCAGTAGGCCACCAAAACTCACCGCTTTTCGCATGCCCAGATAGCGGTCTGCCAAAAGTCCGCCAAGTACAGGCATGGCATAGACAAGGGTTGCGTAACTGGCCAACACATCCAATCCCATTGAGTCGGTAAAAAGATGATATTTTGTTAGATAGAGCAACAGAAGGTATTTCATGCCATAAAATGAAAAGCGCTCCCAAAATTCTGTTGCAAAGCAAACATAAAGTCCTTTTGGGTGCCCTAGAAAATCGCCCGTTAAATTTGATGTGCCAGTCATAAGTAGACTCTTATAAAAAGTGTTAGGTATATTCTATTAATGCTACCAGTAGAGCTTTTCAAGTAAAACCTCTGATTGCTGTAAGTTAACATCTATAAAAGCAAATCACAGGGCAGCAAGCAGTTGACCAATTTGTTCAAAAAAGAGATGTTGTTACCGAAACTGTTTGGTCATAGTTAATGCCAATTTTCTTTCATTCGGCAGATTAATCGTCTTAATTAGATTAATATAGGGGGCTGGGCCAAAAACTGACTAAATATTGGATCTGCTATCTATGAAATTTACAGGTACAAAAAACTATGTAGCCACTGAAGAGTTGCAAATGGCAGTTAATGCTGCTGTCACTTTACAGAGGCCATTACTGATCAAAGGTGAGCCAGGAACAGGTAAAACTCTTCTCGCTGAAGAAGTTGCAAAGGCACTGGGAAAGCCACTGTTATCATGGCACATTAAATCAACCACCAAAGCACAGCAGGGGTTGTATGAGTACGATGCCGTTTCGCGGCTCAGGGATTCCCAGTTGGGTGACGAAAAGGTTAAAGACATTGCCAATTATATTGACAAAGGCAAGCTCTGGGAGGCTTTTACAGCCGATGAGCAAGTGGTGCTTTTGATTGATGAAATTGATAAGGCGGATATTGAGTTTCCCAATGATCTGCTCTTAGAGTTGGACCGCATGGAATTTCATGTTTATGAGACCGGTGAGACAATTAAGGCTGTTCAGCGCCCCATTGTAATAATTACCAGTAATAATGAGAAAGAATTACCTGATGCCTTTCTGCGCCGCTGTTTTTTCCATTTTATCAACTTCCCTGATCGGGTCACCATGCAACGTATCGTGGATGTTCACTTCCCAAAAATTAAGAAAAAATTAGTTAATGAAGCACTGGATATATTCTTTGATGTGCGCAAGATACCCGGTCTAAAGAAAAAGCCTTCAACCTCTGAATTAGTGGACTGGTTAAAGCTGGTGATGTCTGACGATATTCCTGAGGATATTCTTACCAACCGCGATCCAACCAAGGCAATCCCCCCTCTGTATGGTGCATTACTGAAAAATGAACAGGATGTGCACTTGCTGGAGCGTTTGGCATTTATGACTCGGCGGCAGGGAAATCAGGTTTAGCTAAGTAGAAAATGGCATGCTGATAAACTTTTTTTTCACGCTTAAGCGGGCCAAGGTTCCAGTTTCCATCAAGGAGTTGTTAGATCTAATGGCGGCTATGGAGCAAAATATTGCCTTTGGATCTATTGATGATTTCTACCTCTTAGCGCGCACTTGCATGGTTAAGGACGAAAAATATTATGATCGTTTTGACCGCGCCTTCGGTGCCTACTTTAAAAACCTTGAAAATATAGACGGCATTATTGAGGCGCTGATTCCTGAGGATTGGTTGCGCAAAGAATTTGAAAAACATTTTAGTGAAGAAGAAAAAGCCAAAATAGAAAGTCTCGGTGGCTTGGAAAAATTAATCGAAGAATTTAAAAAACGCCTAGAAGAGCAGAAAAAGCGTCACCAAGGTGGCAATAAATGGATTGGTACAAATGGCACATCGCCCTTCGGTCATGGCGGATTTAATCCTGAGGGAATCCGCATGGGTGGCCCGGGAGGTAAGGGCACGGCGGTAAAGGTTTGGGATGAACGCCAGTATCGCGATCTAGATGATTCCGTTGAAATTGGCACCCGCAATATTAAGGTTGCTCTAAGGCGCTTAAGAAAGTTTGCCCGTGAGGGTTCGGCAGACCAGTTAGATTTAGACGATACCATTCGCAGTACTGCGCGTAATGCTGGCCTATTGGATATAAAAATGGTTCCAGAGCGACACAATGCGGTGAAAGTGTTGATCTTTTTTGATGTTGGAGGCTCCATGGATCCCTATGTGAGGCTCTGCGAAGAGCTTTTCTCGGCGGCTAAAACAGAGTTTAAGCACTTAGAGTACTTTTACTTTCACAACTGTCTCTACGATTATGTGTGGAAGAATAATCACCGGCGCCGTGAAGAGCAGATATCGACCTATGATATTCTGCATAAATATTCATCAGACTATAAGGTTATTTTTGTTGGAGATGCTTCAATGGCGCCCTATGAAGTTAGTAGCCCCGGTGGTAGTGTGGAGTACCACAATGAAGAAGCGGGGTCGGTTTGGATGCAGCGCATGGGTGAAACCTACGAAAAATTAATTTGGCTCAATCCAGTGCAGGATAAGTATTGGGAGTATACGCCTTCGATACAAATGCTAAGAGATTTGGTGGAAAACAAAATGTTTCCCCTGACACTGAGTGGTCTTGAAAAAGGTATGAGTGAATTATCGCGGTAAACTATAGGTTGAGTTTCAAATTGTGTTTTTGTATGTTTACCAGCACAAAATTTAACAAGTTATTAAGAATTAGATAAAACAAAGATGGGTAAAGCTTTATGCAAATAAAACAAGCTATAAATCGTGCATATCAAAATATTGGCCTAACGGCAGAGCAACCGCCGCTGCCGGCAAAATCACTAGTTGAATTATGGCTTAGGGCTGTTTCAGAATGCCAAGATAAGCCCGCCTTTAGTTGTCTGGGTCAAACCCTGAGCTATCGCAAGGTTGATCAACTTTCGCGCAGGGTTGCCAATTACTTGCAGAGGGATCTCAAGCTAAAAGCGGGTGATCGTATAGCTATACAGATGCCCAATCTTATTCAATACCCAGTGCTTGTTTTGGCTGCCTTACGCCTGGGGTTAGTGATTGTAAACACTAATCCAATGTACTCAGTGCGTGAATTGGTGCACCAACTGAATGATGCCAATGTTAGAGTGGTGGTGGTGCTGGATCAGTTTTTCCCTACACTCGAAGAGGCCCTTCCAGAAACTAATATTGAGCATGTGGTAGTGACAAGAGCCATTGACTTGTTCCCGCCCTTCAAAAAAATGGTCAGTAAAGTGCTTATGAAATTGGGTGGTCGCTGGAAAAGGCTGAATGCTGGCTCTTGGATACCGTTTACCGAACTACTGGCTGGAGGTATCAATTTTAAGGCCCATGTGCCTCAGCCTAGTGATATCTGTGCTTTGCAGTATACGGGTGGCACCACCGGTGCCTCTAAAGGTGTGATATTGACTCAGCACAGTATTTTGTCCAACTTGGCGCAATGTTTGTCAGTGCTCTCTGTTCAAGAGGAGTCGTTGGAAGGGTCGGTTATGATTGCGCCGTTACCGCTCTATCATATCTATGCCTATTCCCTGTGTTTTGGCATTGTACCTGCGCTTAAGGGGCACAGTGTTTTGATACCTGATCCGCGCAATATTCCCAGCTTTATTAACACCCTTAAAAATTATAGTTTTGATATTTTTTGCGGCTTAAACTCTCTGTTTGTGGCACTGCTTGAGCATCCGCAATTTAAAAATCTTAACTTCACAAAGCTCAGAGTGACTATGTCCGGTGGTATGGCATTAATGGAATCTGTCGCTAATCAATGGCAGGATGTTACTGGCTGTAAAGTCAGTGAGGGCTATGGAATGACAGAGGCCTCTCCGGTCGTTTCTATGAATCCTCTGGGTTTCCAGAAGCTGGGCACAGCGGGTATCCCAGTGCCAGGAACAAAGATCAAGGTAGTCAATGAAAACGGCGAAGAACAGCAGGTTGGGGGTATAGGTGAGCTATGCGTTCGCGGACAGCAAGTCATGGAAGGCTACTGGCAAAGCCCAGAACAAACAGATGAAACCATCGTCAATGGTTGGTTGCATACTGGTGATATAGTATCCGTTGATGAAGACGGCTTTATAAAAATTGTTGATCGACTTAAGGATATGATTGTTGTGTCGGGCTTTAATGTCTATCCCAATGAGCTAGAGAAGACTCTTACCACTCACCCAGATGTCTCACAGTGTGCGGCGGTGGGCGTTGCTGATCCAAAAGCTGGTGAAGTTGTGAAAATGTTTGTGGTTAAGTCCAACCCTAAACTGACCGAAGAAAACGTAATAGAGTTCTGCAAAGAACATATGGCAGGTTACAAGGTGCCAAAATTTGTTGAGTTTAGAGACGAACTACCCATGACCAACGTAGGTAAGGTATTACGTAAGGAATTAAAGTCTTAGGGCTGAGGCTTTTTAGCCTCATTTTTAATGCCTTACCAAAGAGATTGTTCAGCCTACAGGCTTAAGGATTAAAAATGCGGTTGATAATTGGTATGTCTGGTTCCAGTGGTGTTATTTATGGCATCAGGCTTATGGAGAAACTGGCTGCGCACAAAGACATAGAGGTGCATGCCATTATCAGCCAAGCTGCACGTATGAATATCGGTATTGAGACGGATTATACCGTGGAGCAGGTTGAAGCCCTTGCTGATGTAGTACACAACAATAAAAATATTGCCGCCACTATTGCCAGTGGGTCCTTTAAAACGGCAGGTATGATTATTGTTCCCTGCTCGATAAAAACTCTGTCAGCGGTCGCCCATTCCCACGCCGACAATTTGATTGTTCGAGCCGCAGACGTGGTTCTAAAAGAGCGGCGAAAGTTGGTAATTGTTCCCCGTGAATCACCCCTGCATACAGGCCATTGTGAGTTGTTGCTAAAAGCCAGTCAGATTGGTGCTATTATCTGTCCTCCTTCCCCCGCTTTTTATCATCGGCCTAAAACTGTGGATGAGATCGTTGATTTTTCAGTGGCTAGGGTGCTTGATCTCTTTGATATTGACGATGAAAGCATGCAGCGATGGGATGGCAATGCCTAGTGCAATTTCTCAGCTTCAGCACTTTCTTCAAACTCAGTCTGTACTCACGCTTGCTACCCTTGATTCTGAGGGTATCTGGTCAGCACCCGTTCTCTATGCCGCAGATATACAGAGTGAACAACCAAAGCTGTATTTCTTATCTTCAGCATCGAGCCGGCATATAAAAAGTCTCTCCGATAATAGCCAAATCGCAGCATCTATCTATGCACCCTATAAAGATGACTGGCAGGCAATAAAAGGAGTTCAAATGAAGGGGCAAATTACTAAATTGGACGACCATCAAAGAGAGAGCTTTGAGTCATTGTATTTTTCACGCTTTCCTGAAATTTCAAAAATCATTGAGCGACCCAGCTCTGAGCATGAGGAGAAAATTGCCAGTGCTTTTGTGAAAAGTGGCTATTTTTACTTTTCTCCAACTTACATTCGCATCACAGATAATTCGGATAGCTTTGCTAATCGCCAAGAGTGGTTTTTCTGAGCAGACACTGCACACTAGGAATGTATTAATAAAAAGACAGATGCTACTGGTTAATATAAATCCTAGGGACCCTTGTGGGCATACGAGTTAAAAGCTCATAGCCAATCGTATCGCAGTACGATGCAATCTTATTGACCGGAAGTTGTGGGCCCCAGAGTATGACTGGTTCGCCAATTGATGGGGCTTGTGCAAGATCAGTAATATCTACGGTAATCATATCCATGGATACACGCCCTACAATTGGGCACTCCTTACCTTGAATAAGTACTGGGGTACCATTGGGTGCCTGCCGAGGGTAGCCATCGCCATAGCCAACTGCAATTGTGGCAATTTGCGAGGTTCTATCAGCCACCCAGTTGGCGGTATAGCCTACTGACTCACCTTCTTGCACCGTGCGAATAGAAATAATCGCTGAACTAAATGTCATCACTGGTTGAAGCTTATTAGCATTAACCTGTGGCTGTGAAAAAGGGGAGTTGCCATAAAGCATATAACCGGGGCGCTGCCAATCACGCTGGGTCTGGGGCCAACCTAAAATTGAAGCCGAGTTAGCCAGACTCTGAAGAATATTTTGTTTTTTGATGACTTCAATACTGGACTCAAAGCATGCTAATTGCTGTTGAGTCATGGACTCAGTCAAGCTATCTGCCCAAGCAAAA
This sequence comes from Porticoccaceae bacterium, assembly GCA_964231105.1. Lineage (GTDB taxonomy): Bacteria > Pseudomonadota > Gammaproteobacteria > Pseudomonadales > Porticoccaceae > HTCC2207. The sequence continues at coordinate 2,292 of CAXRJI010000063.1, read as the reverse complement.
TGAGTGGCTAGAACAATCTGCTCACCCACATTTTGACTGGCGCTGAGTTGATTAAAGATGGTCTGAGCCTCTCGAGCAGGGAAGCCTAAACGGTGCATACCTGTATCCAATTTTATCCAAACATTAACCGGACTGTTAATTTTTGCTCTAACAATAGCTTCAACCTGAGGTTGATTTTCAACCATTAGCCACAGATTTTCTTGTGCAGCAACAGGCACCTCCTCAGCACTGTAGGTTCCCTCAAGCAAAAGAATAGGTAGCTTTATGCCGGCTTTACGCAAGTCGAGGGCTTCTTCAATACAGGCTACACCAAAAGCTTGCGCTAGGTCCTCTAGTGCTTTGGCTACAGGAATTGCCCCATGCCCATAGGCATTAGCTTTTACCATAGGCATAGTTTTGGATTGAGGTGCGAGAGATTGGGCCAATAAGAAATTATCTCTAAGGGCCTGGATATCAACCGTAACTACAGAGGGTCTGGACATTGATTAGGATTATCAGTAATTGTATTTGTTAGCGCTATAAAGTGTCTGTGCTGCAAGCCAAACATCACCCACTTCACCATCACCAACAGGTACACCGTCAATTGCAGTCACTGGGGCAATTTCTTTGGAGGAGCTGGTAATCCATACCTCATCGGCATTGGCGACTTCATCCATTGTCACTACGCGCTCTTCGACGGGTATGCTGCCATCTTTGCGCAAAATATCCAGAAGCATATAACGGGTAATACCTGGTAGTTTCTGATGATCAAGGGCGGGTGTAATAACAGTTCCATCCTTAACAATAAACGCATTACAAGCACTGGCCTCAGTCAATTCATTGTTTGCATTAAAAAGCAGTGTCTCACCATTGCCTTTTTCATAGCCGTGTTGAAAATGCAAAACATTGCCCAATAAAGCGGTTGATTTAATATGACAGCGCTCCCAGCGAAGGTCTCTGGTTGCAGACACGCTGTAGGGCTTAACAAGCGATTTGTCAGCTACTGGGGGTGAGGCTATGGTAAAGGTAAAGGCAAAAACGGTGGGTTCAACTGCATCAGGAAATGCATGGAATCTTGATTTATCAGCGCCTCGACTGACATGTAAATATATAGCTAAGTTGCCAGAGCCATTTTCTTTAATCAGCGTGTCGCACAGATCTGACCACTGCTGATGGGTCCAGTTTAGTTTGATGCCAACAGCCTCTAGCCCATCATTCATTCTATCAATATGAGGTTTAAAGCCTACTAGTTTACCGTCGTAGGAGGGCACTACTTCATAGATACCATCACCAAATAAAAAGCCTCTATCCAGAGGAGAAATTTTGGCTTCCTCAAGGGGCAAAAATTGGTTATTGATAAATGCAATACTCATGCTGTAAATCCTTAAGCTCTTACCAGAAATGTTATCAGTGAGACCATGTTCGGGCAAAACAAATTCAGTTTAAATCTCTGTTTATTAATATGAATATCGGCAATTTTTTTGTATTTTTATCATTTTATAGAAGAATTTTTTGTTAATTTAAAATCCAACTGTTTTTTTCAATTTTCGAATTAAATTTTCGCCAATTTTACTGTCTAGGCCGTCCTCAGTCAGTGAATTTTGGCGTGTAACCCCATCCACACTGCCTCTGTCACTAAGGTATTGTAAAACACCCTTATTGTCCCAGTTGCCAATAAAGTCCCGTTGAGTCAAATTAGACAAACAGGCCAATAGCCCATAGGCTGCCCAGTTTGAAACATCGGCAATTATTAGTTCATCACAGTGAACAACGGAGGCCCTAATATCTAACTCTCTCAGTGCTTCTTTAACATTGCCCATGCCTGCTTCATTGCCACCATCACCAATCCCAAGGCTGGGACAGGTGGCTTCTGACAAAAAGTAGTCAAAGCCAGAGCAGTGGGTACTTATGTCCTCGCCACGCATATTATAATAGTTGCCATCATCGGCATGCCCCGGATGTTCAATTGATATCACTAAACTGGGCTTTAGTTGTTGAAGCACAGTCTCGGCCTCAAGGCGAGCCTCTGTCCGTGAACCCTTTATAAGTCTGTGTACGTTGTAATCACCCTGAATGGCTTTAGCTAGAGGGTCACAACAGGCCAGTATTGGCGCTCCGCCTAACGCTTCTATTGCCTTATAAAGGGCTATTGCTCCAGGGGGTCCATCAGTTTCAAAGGTATTACCTACAGGGAACCCTGTTCCAATTAACACAGTGTCACAGTAATTCTTAATCATATTGGCCCCGCGCATTAGATACCCGGGCTCAAGGGCCTGACGAACCGTTTGCATACCTCTTGGATTACGTGCCACC
>CAXRJI010000062.1:0-2469 GCA_964231105.1 Porticoccaceae bacterium | reverse complement strand
TATTGGCGAGGTGCTTTCTGGCAAAAATTCAATCGCCTTTCAATATAAAATGCTTCCCTCAGACTCAAGCGCAGATGCTCTCTATGGGGCTGAGTTTATGACAATTAATGGTGAAGCAGCCCTTAGAATTGATGACTACTACGACCCCTCATACATAGCTACAAGCTCTGAGCCTGCATCGACGATGGCAGTGAGTAAATATGCAAAATCAGGATTAAATTCTGAGCGCATGGATGAGTATATATTGCGCTTAAAAAATCTAATGGACCATGAAAAGTTATATCTTGAGCCAGATTTAACCTTACCAACCTTAGCTAAAAGAGTGGACTGTTCAGTCAATCATTTATCACAAGTCGTCAACGCTGGCTTTAGCATGAGCTTTTTTGATTTCCTTAATAGCTACAGAGTGCAAGAGGCAAAGACAATTTTAAGCGATGGTAAGGATTCGCCTAAATCAATTTTAGATGTTTCCTTTGCTGTTGGCTTTAATTCCAACTCCGCTTTTTATGCGGCCTTTAAAAAAGCCACCGGTGTGACACCGGCGCAGTTTAGACGCAGTATTATCAAATCAGTTAATTAATAGCCCTTTGCGCTACCTTTTGAATCTTGTTAAGACTATTGCACCCCATAGGGTAGGAAGTATTAATAATTTTTTTTAAGATAAATTGGTTTATCGCTATAAATTATTACTGACAGGGATTTAGCTGACACTATGATTCAACCACAGCCCCATACAAGTTCTTATTATGCAGCAACTGTTAATCAGCAGCTCGACTGTCAGCCGCTAAAAGGTGCACAGTCAGCTGATATCTGTGTGGTAGGTGGAGGCTTTACTGGTATATCTACGGCACTTCATTTGGTGGAGAGGGGCTACAAGGTAGCAGTAGTTGAGGCCAATAAAGTAGGTTGGGGTGCATCCGGCCGTAACGGCGGTCAGATGATTGGTGGTATCTCAGGCGAAGAAAGGCTGGCAAAGCCTCTTGGAGAAGAGGGTGAGCGTATTCTCTGGGATATGCGCTGGGCGGGCCACCAAATTATCCGTGATCGTGTCAGCACCTATAATATTGATTGTGATCTTAAATCGGGCTATGCGGATGTTGCTATTAAGCCACGTCATGTTCGCGCTCTTGAGGATGAATATGAGTATTTGCAGAAAAATAATTTCCCTCATGAATATAGCCTGCTATCTAAACAAGAAACCCAAGATCTTCTGGGAACCAGTGCCTATATGGGGGCTTTGGTCAATATGGGTAATGGCCATTTACATCCCCTTAATCTATGCCGCGGAGAGGCCAAGGCAGCGATGTCATTAGGTGCAACTATCTATGAGCAGTCGCCGGTGCTCAAAATAGAGCGTGGTACAAAAGCTAAAGTGGTCACTGAGCATGGTTCAGTGACTGCTGATAATGTTGTGATTGCTGGTAATGCTTACCATTTTATTGAGCGAAAACTGCGTGGTCGCCTATTTCCGGTCAACAGTTTTATTGTTGCTTCAGAGCCTCTCTCGGATGATTTAGTGCGTCAAATTAATCCTAGGGATCTCGCAGTTTGTGATCCAAACTATATTTTGACGTACTTTCGTCTCAGTGCCGACAAGCGCTTATTATTTGGTGGTCGCTTTACCTATTTTGGCAGTGATCCCGAAGTGATAAAGAAAAATCTAACGCCGCGTCTGCTAAAGATTTGGCCACAATTGGCTAACACTAAATTTGACTTTGGGTGGGGAGGGACCATTGGTGTTACTGCTAATCGAGTGCCTCAGATGGGCAAGCTGGCACCTAATATTTTCTATTCCCAAGGCTACTCTGGCCATGGCGTTAATGTTACCCATTTAGCGGGTCAGATTATGGCTGAAGCAGTGGGCGGCACCATGGAGCGCTATGATATTTTTGCCAATATAAAACCCCTAACAATCCCTGGTCAGCATATTTTCCGCAGACAAATGGTTGCACTGGGTATGTTGTACTACAAACTGGTTGATTGGTTATAGGTAACTAATTGGATAAAGAGTTCAGATAAAAAGCCCGATTGGAAAACTACTATGAAAAAGAAATCAGACCAAAAACTGGGCATGCATCGTCAAATCACTCGTAGAGATATCTTGCATGGGTTTGGTGCTTTAACTGCAGGCGCTATGTTGCCAGCCACTGCCTGGTCTAATTCCCTAAACGCCACTCAATCAATTAATCTTGGTAATAATCGCTACCCACCAGCATTAATGGGCTTGCGGGGTAATCATCCGGGTTCTTTTGAAGCGATGCATCAAGTCGCCCGTTATGGACAGCGAGACTGGGGAACAGTCAGCCAGTCAGACTCTCAACAGTATGATCTAGTAATTGTCGGTGCAGGTATGAGTGGCCTTTCAGCCGCCTACTTCTACCTTAAGGAAAAACCCAATGCGCGTATATTGCTGCTAGATAATCATGACGATTTTGGCGGCCATGCCAAGCGCAATGAGTTTGATGTGGA
>CAXRJI010000061.1:0-25014 GCA_964231105.1 Porticoccaceae bacterium | reverse complement strand
CGTATTGTTGAGACCGCATCGGTGACATAACCTAGATCATCAAAGGTATTGATAACCTCAAGCTTTTCAATATCAGCCGCACTGCGGATCGGCTTGTGAAACTTGGGTCCCTCTCCTTCCGCAAAGTAAAGCCCAAGACCCATGGCGTCGGGAATAGTGAGGATATCTGAGAATAGAATTGCCGCGTCAAGCGGGAAACGCTCTAGAGGTTGTAGCGTCACTTCGCAGGCTAATTCAGTATTTTTACACAGGCTCATAAAATCGCCTGCTTGTGCGCGCGTTGCTCTATATTCGGGTAGATAGCGGCCGGCCTGACGCATAATCCAAATCGGCGTACGATCTACAGGTTGCCGCACAAGAGCTTTTAAAAAACGATCGTTTTTAAGGGCTGTCATCACTACTCAATTAGTTTATTTTAGTTATAGCTTAGAGACTGCTGCAGGTTAGACATCCAAGTAGTCAAGGATACCCTGCGCAGCCTGTCGCCCTTCCCAGACTGCTGTCACTACTAGATCTGATCCGCGCACCATATCCCCACCGGCAAACACCTTAGGGTTAGATGTTTGGAACGCATAGGTTTGTTCCTCGGCAGCAATAACACCACCCCAATCGGCAGTATCCACTTTAATATCAGTCAGCCAAGCAGGTGGGCTGGGTTTAAATCCAAACGCCACTAGTACTGCATCTGCAGGTAGTACTTCTTCACTGCCCGGTATCACTTCAGGCCGGCGCCGGCCATTTTCGTCAGGCTCACCCATTTGTGTAGAAACCACTTTAACGCCAGCCACTTCACCATCAGCGTTGCTGACTATTTCGATGGGCTGAACATTAAATTTAAATACTACGCCCTCTTCTCGCGCATTTTTAACTTCTCGTCTTGAACCGGGCATATTCTCTTCATCACGGCGATAGGCACAAGTCACGCTAGCAGCACCCTGGCGAACCGAGGTACGATTACAGTCCATAGCGGTGTCACCACCACCCAAAACAACCACATTTTTTCCTTTAAGGTTGATAAATTCTTCGGGCGACTTTTCAAACCCTAAATTGCGATTGACGTTAGCCACCAAGAATTTTAGTGCCTCATAAACTCCCGGTAGATTTTCGCCCGGGAAGTCGCCTTTCATTGTGGTATAAGTTCCCATGCCCATAAAGACCGCATCGTATTCCTTGAGCAGATCATCAATACTTATATCTCTACCGATTTCTGTATTGAGATGAAACTCTACCCCCATACCCTCTAGCACTTCACGTCGGGTACGAATAACATCTTTTTCCAATTTAAACTCTGGGATACCAAAGGTTAACAAGCCACCGATTTCTGGGTAGCGATCAAAAACAACGGCTTTAACGCCATTGCGCACAAGAATATCTGCACACCCAATGCCCGCCGGACCGGCACCGATCACTGCAACTTTTTTATCTGTCCATACAACTTTGGACATATCTGGACGCCAGCCCATAGCAAATGCAGTATCGGTAATATATTTCTCAACCGAGCCAATGGTCACCGCACCAAAGCCATCGTTCAGTGTACAGGCACCTTCACAAAGCCGATCTTGCGGGCAAACCCGACCACAAACTTCAGGCAGTGAATTAGTCTGGTGACTTAACTCAGCTGCTTCAATAAGATTACCCTCAGCCACCAACTGCAACCAGTTAGGAATATAGTTGTGGACTGGGCACTTCCATTCGCAGTAGGGATTACCACAGGACAGGCATCGCTGTGATTGGCTTTCAGCAGCAGGCTGATTAAAAGGGTCGTATATTTCTACAAATTCATTTCGTCGACGCTGCATATCACGCTTGGGCGGATCTATACGCTCAACATCGAGGAACTGAAATTCTTTATTAGCTGTTGCCATAACTCTTATCTCTAACTGCTCGTATCTCTAACTACTGGTATCTCAAACTGCTGGGTCAATTAACTGGCGATAGCATAGGCTTGGGCCAGAATACTCTGCAAATTGGAGGCCTTGGGCTTGACCAGCCAAAATAACGGTGCATAGTCGGAAAAATTATCAAGTATCTCTTTGGACCATTGACTATTGGTTTCACGCGCGTGCTGCGCAATCATGGATTGCAAAAAGCTGCGGTGGGACTCGAGAGACTCAGACGTAACATGCTGGATATCAATAAGTTCCATATTGTACCGATCGACAAAGTTACGCTCCTGATCAAGTACATAGGCAAAACCACCCGTCATACCAGCGCCAAAATTGTAACCGGTAGAACCAAGAACAGTTACTATACCCCCGGTCATATATTCACAGCAGTGATCACCAGCACCTTCAACCACAGCTACCGCGCCAGAGTTACGTACCGCAAAACGCTCACCTACATTACCGGCAGCGAAGATTTGCCCACCCGTTGCGCCATATAGACAGGTATTACCCATAATTGGCGTTTGGTTGGATTTAAACTGGCTTTCATCCGGTGGGCAAATAACAATCTTACCACCTGACATACCTTTACCCACGTAGTCATTGGCATCACCCTTAAGGTAAATATTCAGACCTCCTGCATTCCAAACACCCAGAGACTGACCAGCTACACCTTTAAGATTTAGGGTCAGAGGTTTATCTTCCATCCCTTTATTACCATAACGCGAGGCTATTTCACCCGACAGACGTGCACCGATGGAGCGGTCACAGTTACCAACTTGGTATTCAAAGGTGCCTCCAGACTTAGACTCGATGGCACCTAGCATATCCGACACCATACGCTCTGCTAACAGACCTTTATCAAAAGGTTCATTCTTACTTTGCAAACAAGATTGTGGTTTATCGCTAATTTCTGGACGATCTTCAATTAATGGGCTCAGATCTAGATTTTGCTGCTTTTCGGTATTGCCTGGCAATAGCTCCAGCAGATCAACCCGACCAATCACAGCTTCCAGGGATGGGACCCCCAGAGCAGCCAACCAATCTCTGGTCTCCATTGCCATAAACTTAAAGAAGTTTGTAGCCATTGCCACAGTGCCGCGGTAATGATCATTACGCAGACGATCATTTTGTGTCGCCACCCCAGTAGCACAGTTATTAAGGTGGCAAATACGCAGGTATTTACAGCCCAATGCCACCATGGGCCCTGTCCCAAAGCCAAAGCTTTCAGCGCCTAATATAGCTGCCTTAATCACATCTAAACCGGTTTTTAGACCACCATCAGCCTGCACCCGAACCTTGTCTCTTAAATCATTGGCACGCAGGGTTTGGTGAGTTTCCGTTAAACCTAACTCCCAAGGCGATCCTGCATAGCGAATGGAGCTGATTGGGCTTGCAGCTGTACCACCATCGTAACCAGAGATAGTAATAAGATCAGCGTAGGCCTTGGCAACACCCGCGGCAATGGTGCCTACACCGGGTCGAGATACCAACTTGACAGAAACCAGCGCATCTGGATTAACCTGTTTAAGGTCAAAAATTAACTGTGCCAAATCCTCAATCGAGTAAATATCGTGATGAGGCGGAGGTGAAATCAGTGTCACACCCGGTACTGAGTAACGCAATTTAGCAATAAGACTGTTTACCTTACCGCCAGGCAACTGACCACCCTCACCGGGCTTAGCACCTTGGGCTACTTTGATTTGTATCACTTCAGCACTGCGCAAATAGGCGGGAGTTACACCAAATCTGCCTGAGGCCACCTGTTTAATCTTAGACGATTTAATAGTGCCATAGCGGGCTGGATCTTCACCGCCCTCACCCGAGTTAGATCTGCCGCCAAGAGTATTCATAGCCTCCGCTAAAGACTCATGGGCTTCTGGAGAAAGCGCACCCAGTGACATTCCCGCAGAGTCAAAACGCTTAACAATCTCCGAGATTGGCTCTACCTTAGAGATATCAATTGGCGTCACATCATCGGATAGTTTCAGCAAGTCTCGCAAGGTTGCTGTGGGACGGCAATTAACTATTTTCGCGTATTCTAGCCATTTATCATAATCATCATTTTGAACCGCAGCGTGCATGGTTTGCACCACATCTGGGTTATAGGCGTGATACTCCTGTCCATGAACATATTTCAATAAACCACCCGGATTAATGGGCTTGCGCAACTTCCAAGCTAACTGGCTGAGATCAAGCTGATCACTTTGTAAATCTGAAAAGGTGGCTCCCTGTATGCGGCTAGTTAAGCCCGGGAAGCATAAGTCGATCACTTCGTCACTAAGACCCACGGCTTCAAATAACAGAGCACCACGGTAGGAGGCAATAGTAGAAATACCCATTTTGGATAGTATCTTTAGCAGCCCTTTATTAATACCACGGCGATAAAGCTTAAACGCTGTATCTACATCAACCAGCAACTCTCCACCCGCAATTAAGTCACACAGCACATGATAACTAAGATAAGGGTAAACCAAGGAGGCACCGCAACCAATCAGAGTAGCAATTTGATGTGGATCTCTCGCATAACCGGTGCTGGCCACAAGGTTAGCATCACAGCGAATACCCTTTTCAGTGAGATGATTGTGAACAGCGCCCACAGCTAGAAGTATATGGATGGGCAGTTTACCTTCGACAATGTTATGGTCAGAAAGGATACAAATAACCACACCTTCTCTTACAGCAACCTCGACCTCTGAACAAACTCGCTTAATTGCTGACTCCAAATTTTCTGTATTTGGATCATAATTTAAGTCGAATTTTTGCACTGGGAATTCATCGAATACATTTTCTTTAAGTGCATAGTACTTGCGCGGCGAAAGAACAGGATTAGCAAGGCCAATACGGTGAGCTAAGCCAGCATTCTCTTCAAAGATACTACCTTCACGTCCCAACTCTACGCCCAGCGACATAACAATCGATTCGCGCAAGGGATCGATGGGGGGGTTGGTCACCTGAGCAAACTGTTGTCTGAAATAATCGAAAACATTACGCTGTTTAGAGGATAAGACAGCCATCGGTGTATCATCACCCATTGAACCCACAGCTTCTTGTCCACCCTCTGCCAGAGGTCGCAACACCTGATCCCGCTCTTCAAAAGAGACTTGGAACATTTTCATATAAACACGTATTTGCTCGCGCGATAGAGAGCCTTCAAGCTCAATACTGTCCATATCAAAGGTCGACTCAAGGGCAAAATGACCCTCACGCATCCATTTTTTATAGGGCTGTCGTGCAGCCAATTGATCGTCTATTTCATCACGGAATAAAATACGCCCTTCTTGGGTATCAATAGACATCATATCACCAGGACCCAGACGTCCTTTGGCAACCACATCCTCAGGTGCATAGTCGTAGACACCTATTTCAGAGGCCACGGTTATAACGTCATCTTTGGTCATTACCCAGCGTGAAGGCCGCAAACCATTTCTGTCGAGGGTACAGACGGCGTAACGCCCATCTGTGATTACTAGGCCAGCTGGCCCATCCCAAGGTTCCTGATGCATGGATAAATAGTCATACAGGGCACGATGATCTGCATTAAGGTCTTCTACATTCTGCCACGCTGGAGGCACCAAAGAACGAACGGCTAGATGTAAGTCCATACCGCCCGTAACCAGCATTTCCAACATATTATCGAGACTCGACGAATCTGAACCGGTGCGATTAACCAGTGGCGCAGCTTCGGCCAGATCAGGTAATAGCTGACTTTTATATTTAGGCGTTCTCGCAACAGACCAGTTGCGGTTACCCATAATGGTATTGATTTCACCATTGTGGGCGAGCATTCTAAAGGGCTGAGCTAGGGGCCATTTGGGCATAGTATTAGTTGAAAAGCGCTGGTGGAATACGCAAATTGCAGTTTCCATTTGCGGGTCAGCCAAATCAGTGTAAAAGCGAGGCAAATCCACCGGCATCATCAGTCCTTTGTAGCTCAAAACATCAATGGCTAGACTGGCTATATGGAAATCTTCGTGGTCACTTAAGCGGTTTTCTGCCTTGCGTCGACCCATATAGAGACGCGCTGCAAATGCTTTTTTGTCCTTAAGTGCTTCTTTGTCTTTAGCTACTTCGCTGGCAATAAATATTTGTTCAAAAGCAGGCAGAGATTCCAGCGCGATGGGGCCAAGACAGCTATTATCTGTCGGCACCTCGCGCCAGCCTATAACTGACAGACCTTGACCCTCTAGCTCTTCTTTTAGAGTTAACTTTTCAGCTTCTCGCTTCTTGGAATCAGTGCTAAGCATAACTGCACCGACCGCATAGGTATCGGGCAACTCAACTTTGAGAGCCTGCTTGACAACAGTACGCAGGAAGCCATCAGGCTTCTGCATCAATAAACCACAGCCATCACCAGTTTTACCATCTGCGGCAACACCGCCACGGTGTGTCATACAGGTCAGCGCTTCAATAGCGTTTTGTAGGAGTTTATGACTGGCATTGCCCTTTGAATGAGCAATCAGTCCAAAACCACAGTTATCTTTAAAGTCGTCAAGACGACATATACTTCGAGTCATAGGGAAAATCTGAAAAGTTTACAGAAATATATTACGTGACCAGCCTTAAACATAGGCCCTGAAGGCGCTGTATTTTACACTTGGATGGCGTTTTCGACAATCATATGTACGCTTAAAATTACACTTACAGACCACATCTAGCGCAACTACAGGCTAGTACTGGCTAAAGTCAGACACAGCAACTGGTATGCAACATTTGTTTTAGCAAGTTTGCTTCAAAATCACTGGTCACCTTGGCCTCACCAAGTTTTGATAGCAACACTAGACGCAACTGTCCATCTTGTACTTTTTTGTCTCTGTACATCAGGGCCATAAAATCATCTACTGTCATACCCTGTGGCGGCGCTATAGGTAGGTTCCAATTACTCAGCAACTGACTAATACGCGTCAACTCCTGCTCGGAAACACCGCCCATCAGTAATGAGAGCTGTGAGGCCATAACCATACCCGCGGCAACAGCTTCACCATGCAGCCATCCTGTGTATTTTTGATAGGTTTCAATAGCGTGGCCAAAGGTATGACCCAAATTTAGTATGGCACGTAGGCCCTGCTCCGTTTCATCGGCACTGACAATCTTGGCCTTGTTTAAACAGGATCGCTCAATGGCATAGGATAAAGCTTGCTTATCTCTTGCCTGTAAGGCCGAGGTATTTTTCTCCAGCCAGACAAAGAACTCTGCATCGGCAATCAGTCCGTACTTGATCACTTCAGCCATACCCGCACTAAATTCCCTATCGGGCAGGGTATCAAGGGTGTCGGTATCTATCACCACTGCTTGGGGCTGATAAAACGCCCCTATCATATTTTTGCCTAATTCATGATTAACCGCAGTCTTTCCTCCCACCGATGAATCAACTTGCGACAGCAGTGTTGTGGGTATTTGAATAAAGGGCACTCCCCTTTGATAGCTGGCTGCGGCAAATCCTGTGATATCACCAATAACTCCACCACCCAATGCAATAAGTGTGGTTTTTCGATCATGTTTGTTTTGCAATAACTGATTAAAAATTAAATTTAGTGTGTCCAGATTCTTAAACTGCTCACCGTCTTGCAAAATAATTGAATCGACTTCTTTATCTGCCAGCTGGGCTTTTAGCTGCTCCATATAAAGTGGTGCTACCGTTGAATTGGTGACAATCAATACTTTATTACCGGCAACAAAATGTGACACCTGTGCATTTGAAAGTTGCTTAGAACCGATAAAAATTGGATAGCTTCGATCACCCAAATCTACTTTTACGGTTGCGTTATTTAGTGGATTTTCCATGTTGAGTAGTATGCCGTTTGTTACCTATCAATTGTAAGATGAATTGTAAGGTAAGATTTTATCAAAGCTCTGACAATGCATCTAACAGTCTTTTTGCCACTTTGTTAATTTGTCCACCGTCTGCCGTAAATACCAAGTCAGCAACCTCCCTATATAAAGGATCACGCTCCTTGAGTAGGTCACTAATAACCTGCTGGCGATTCTCAACTTGTAAAAGCGGCCTCGATTTATCCCTCAGCGTTCTCTCGTAAAGTTGTTCTTTTGAAGCACTTAAGTAAACACATTGTCCATATTCACGCAAAAAATTGCGATTGATTGCACGAAGCACGATGCCACCACCAGTAGCAATTACACTTCGATCATTTGCAGTGATAATGTCCTCAAACACCCGACTTTCACGCTCTCTGAATCCGTGTTCGCCCTCGCGGTCAAAAATCCACTGAATATCGGCACCCGAGCGGGCCTCGATCTCTTTGTCGATATCGATAAAGGGGCGTTCGAGGAGGCTGGCTAGGCGTTTGCCAATGGTGGTTTTACCTACACCCATTGGTCCAACCAGAAAGATATGTTGATTAGTCATGAATTTTACTGATTAATTTTTTTGGCTTGTCGTAAAAATGAAATTAAGACTAGTATTCCACGTTTCTATAAGTATTCCACTTTTTTTATGCATAACGCAGTTTTTTTTGTATTTGCATGATTATGTTATCTGTAAAAAACACAGTAAATAATGCACAAAAAGGGTTCATAGCTCTATAATAGTCAGCCCTAATTTATGGCAGCATAAGACATTGCTCACTCATCATAGAAAACTACTCAAAGCACTTCTGGCACTCGTATTGCTGGGACTTGGTGGGTTCCTTATTGTTGCCTCTTGTATCTACTTATACCTCAGCCCCAAGCTACCCTCAGTTGAAGAATTAAAAAAAATTGAGATGCAGATACCGCTCAAGGTGTATTCTCAAGATCTTGAGATCATTGCGGAGTTTGGAGAAAAAAAACGTACACCGGTCAACTTTAATCAGATTCCGCCAGCCATGGTAGATGCATTTTTGGCAGCAGAGGATGATAGTTTTTTTGAGCATGGCGGTATAGTTGTATCAGCTCTGGCTAGAGCGGCTTATGAACTAATAGCTACTGGATCCATTAAAAGTGGTGGTAGCACGATTACCATGCAGGTAGCGCGTAATTTCTTTCTCAGTAAACGACAAGAATTTACTCGCAAGTTCAATGAAATATTGCTGGCGTTTCGAATAGAAGAGGAACTTACTAAAGAAGAAATACTGTCGCTATATGCCAATAAAATCTATATGGGCAATAGAGCCTATGGCGTTGGCGCGGCGGCTCAGGTTTATTACGGAAAAACTCTCGACCAACTCACACTTGCAGAGATTGCAATGATTGCTGGCTTACCAAAGGCACCATCTAAATATAATCCTATAGCTAAGCCTGAACGCGCTCTGCAAAGAAGAGACTGGATACTAGGGCGCATGTTGTCGCTAAAAAAAATTACCCCCAGTCAGTATCAGTCTGCGATCTCCGAAATTGATACAGCCACCTATCATGGTTCAATCTCAAAAATCGATGCGGCTTATGCGGCAGAAATGGTTCGCCAAGAGATAATTGACCGGTTTGGGCTTCAAGCTTACACCGAGGGTTATACAGCAGTAACTACACTGGATTCAAAATTACAGAGTGAAGCTACTAGATCACTGCAATCTGGCATTATGGCTTACGACAGGCGTCATGGATATCGTGGGGTTGAACAAGAAGCTCTCGCTGAAGATTTATGGGAGACAGTGCTTGCCAAAACCCCAGTTTATGGCGGCCTTGAGCCAGCCATTGTTATCAGTGCGGCTGACGATCACCTTATGCTTCTGCTGAAGTACGGGGAGGTTTTACCTTTGAACTGGGCCGATGGACTTGACGGCTTGAGGCTTTATAAATCGGCCAGTGCTCGCACTGCACCCATCAGTTCAGCGTTAGATATATTTTCGATAGGTGATCTTATCCGAGTGAGTCGCGACACATCCAGTAACCGCTTGATATTGGCTCAACTTCCAGTTGCTCAGGGAGCCATGATTGCTCTGTCTCCAGAAGAGGGAGGGATCAGGGCTCTGGTAGGTGGTTTTGATTTTCGCCAAAGTCGATTTAATCGAATAACTCAAGCTTCTCGACAACCGGGCTCCAGCTTTAAACCCTTTATCTATACCATAGCGCTAAATAGTGGCTTTACGACCGCCTCAATCGTCAATGACGCACCTGTGGTATTTGATGACAGCAAACTCGAGGATATTTGGCGCCCAGAAAATGATGGTGGTAAGTTTTATGGCCCCACTCGCATTCGCGAGGCTCTGTTTAGGTCGCGCAACTTAGTATCCATCAGGCTTTTGCGAAGAATGGGCGTTGATCGCACCCTTGAGGGTCTGCAAGCATTTGGCTTTGATACAGGGGAAATGCCGTCTGATCTCTCTTTGGCTTTGGGCAGTCATGCTTTAACACCTATGGAGATTGCACGTGGCTATGCAACCTTTGCCAACGGTGGCTTTTTGATTAAGCCTTATGTGTTAGACAAGGTAATTGATCGCGATGGAAATATCATATACCAGGCCACCCCCGAGATAGCCTGTGATAGTTGTGACATTGATCAAACAGAAGAGGCAGCAGACCTAGCGGATATTTCTGCACAAGAGATAGATTTACAACTCCAGGAATTGCTAGACAAGCTAGCTGAGGAGTCTGTGCCAAATTCTGAAAAAGATAATTATCAAATCATTCAACAGGCACTCGAAAATGCCCCTGAGATTCCTCCCACAAAAGCGCCAAGAGTGATAGATGCGCAGATCGCATTTCTAATTGATTCAATGCTTAAAGATGTAATTTCACGAGGTACAGGTAAAAAGGCAAAAGTACTTAAACGCAATGACCTAGGCGGCAAAACAGGTACCACCAATGGACCTCGAGATGCATGGTTTTCAGGATATTCCTCTCACCTTGTGGCTACCGCGTGGGTAGGTTTTGATGATAATTCAACATTAGGACGCAATGAGTACGGTGGCTCTGCTGCGCTGCCAATTTGGATTGACTTTATGGCGCAAGCTCTTGCTGATAAGCCAGAGGTAAATATACCCCAACCCAGCGGTATCGTGCGCGTGAAAATTGACCCAAAAACAGGGTTTCGGGTAGCACCCAATCAACCTGGAATCTATGAGATATTTCGATCACAGTATATTCCAGACTATGTGTCTAAAGGAGTACTTCCCAGCGCTGATGAAGAGCCTTTACCCGAGGATCTTTTTTGAGTTCTGTGACAATTAAGCCACTGAATTGGGACCAAGTGGATACAGTGCTGTTAGATATGGATGGCACCCTTCTCGACCTAAATTTTGATAATTTCTTTTGGACGCAACACTTACCCAGACGGTTCAGTGAGTTACATGCGGCGCCCCTCACTGCAGTCAGCGATGAAATGCAAAATCGTCTGCAAGAAAAGCAAGGTAGCCTGGACTGGTACTGTACTGATTATTGGTCAGCCGAATTTAATTTAAACATCATTGCTTTAAAACAAGAATGTAGACATCTTATTTGCGAACGTCCGCAGGCTTTGCAATTCTTAAAACAGTTAAATGCTATGGGTAAGCGTACCATTCTAGTCACTAATGCTGATAGAGCAGGTATAAAACTAAAATTCTCAGCCACTAAAATTGAGCCCCTTCTGCATACCGTTGTATCTTCTCATGACTACGGCATACCAAAAGAAGAACAACAATTTTGGCAAAAACTTAAACGCGACCTAGCATTTGACCCAGCTCAAACAGTTTTTATTGATGATTCTGAAAGCGTACTTCGTGCAGCCAAAAAATTTGGCATTAAGCATATATTTGTAGTGACTCAGCCTGACAGTTCGCAGGTTAGACAAATAAGTAATGAATTCCAACCGCTGACTAATTTTATGGATTTGATGGGCTCAAGTCATGGATAAAGTGCGTATTGATAAGTGGCTATGGGCGGCACGTTTCTTTAAAACCAGGGCTTTGGCGAAAGCTGCTATTGAGAATGGTCGAGTGCTGGTAGATGACAATAAATTTCAAAAGACAAAGCCAAGTCGAATGTTAGAACTTGGCCTAACTTTAAAAATTCGTCAAGGTTATGACGAAAAAACCGTTGTTGTGCAAAAGCTTTCTGATCAGCGAAGAGGCGCTGATGAAGCTCAATTACTGTATCTTGAAACTCAGCAGAGTATTGAGTCTAGGGAAAAAATAGCCGCTGAGCGCAAGGCATTTAGTAGCTCAACACCCAGAACTATTCGTCCTAATAAAAAACAACGAAGGCAAATCCACCGCTTTTTACGCGACGGTTAGTTCTTCGAATATCTCATTAAATAGTTATCTCCAGAACAACATTTAAGTAAAATGGCAAACCATGAATTCATCAGACACTAGACAGCGCTTTTTATTTGACGGTACCGATATACGTGGTGAAATATGTACGCTTGAATCGAGTTACAGGGACATACTCGCTAGGCAAAACTATCCGTCCGCTGTAGCTCAATTACTGGGTGAGTTTCTGACCGCCGCTAGTTTACTCAGCGCTACCCTAAAGTTTCCAGCCATGCTGAGCATTCAGGTGCTTGGACAGGGACCAGTCAAAATGATGATGGCTGAATGTTTCCAGAAAACTAAGTTACGTGGCATTGTAAGAGGTGACTTGGAGGATATTTCAGGGCCACAAAGCCTACGTCAACTTATTGGCGCTGCAACCCTTGCAATCACCATCGAGCCCCAAGGTGGTGAACGTTATCAAGGCATTGTGCCTATGGATAAAGATACCCTTGGCGAATGCCTTGAAGTTTACTTTGCTCAGTCTGAACAGTTAGCAACAAAGATAAAGCTATCGGCGAATCATCAAACAGCAAGTGGCATTCTTATACAACAAATGCCGCGCACTGTAGAAAAAGAAAAATCTGAGGCAGATTGGCAACATTTTGGGGCTCTATTAGATAGCCTACAAAGCGATGAGCAACTCAGTCTCTCCCACGAGCAGCAGTTATACAGACTTTTTCATAACGAAAACACCCGTTTATTGACTGCTGATCAGTTGCAATTTTATTGTAGTTGCTCAAAACCACGGACAGCTAAGACGCTAGCCACCTTGGGGCGAGAGGAAATGGAAAGTATTATCGAGGAAATGGGGTCTGTTCAAATAACATGTGAGTTCTGCGATCAGCGTTATGTGTTTAATCAAGATGATATTGAAGCTATTTTTGACTCGGATGAATCATTGCATTAGATACAAAATGTCTCTATCTGGAAGACATCAAGCAAATCTTCAATTCATAAAATAAATAAACAAAAAAACCGTCGAAACCACTCTGGCTTTGACGGTTTTTTTTAATGCTTAAAAAAGCTTATTGGCTATTTTCTAAAATATAGTCAATGGTTACTTTAATATCATCTTCACTACAATCCATGCAGGTTCCCATTGCAGGCATGGCTCGTATACCATTGATTGCATTGGCATAAACTGTCTCTATACCCTGCTGTAAACGGTCTGCCCAAGCGCCCACATCGCCCATTTTGGGAGCGCCGGCAACGCCATTGTTATGGCATGCGGCACAGCTAACACTATAAATAGATTCAGCGCTACGCCCTGAGCTAACCGCAACCGCGGCAACCACAGCTTGCCCAGCCATCATAACCTGTCCATGAGGAGCAAGACGCTCAGCAACTAGGGCATGTTGTTTATCAGTTAATTCCACATTTCCTTCTTTGCTGCTACAGGCAACGGTAATTGCGGTTACAAACAGTAATGCTAAAACTCGACTTAGGGTCATTGGGGTCTCCGTATTGAAACTTGAGAGTAATAGAAAGATTGCCAACATTTAGGTGGCGTATTATACAGTGTAATACGCAATTTCTCACTATAAGGAACAGAATTTAAATCAATTATCTTAGTGAAACTATACCCACAGCCTGCCGCAGTTCGGCAATAAATTGCGCACTAAGCGACCTCGCTTTTTCAGCACCCTGCGCCAGGATCGTCTCTACCTCAGAGGGGTTAGCGATTAATTGCTCATAGCGCTCACGGGGTTCTGATAATTGCTGATTAATTAACTCAAAAAGCTGCTTTTTTGCCTCTCCCCAGGCAATTCCAGCCGCAAACTGCTCACGCATCTCAGTTGTCTGCTCTTTAGTGGCAAATGCCTGCCAAATTTGGAACACTGAGGAGGTATCGGGATCCTTGGCTTCCCCCGGCTCTAAAAGATTAGTTTTTATTTTATTAATATGTTTTTTTAACTGCTTTTCAGATAGGAATAGCGGAATGGTATTGTTATAACTTTTACTCATTTTGCGCCCATCAAGGCCCTGCAGAATAGCCACATCATCATCTACTTGGGCAGAGGGCAGCACAAAATGTTCTCCGTAATGGTGGTTAAATCGCTGGGCTATATCGCGCGCCATCTCAACATGCTGTATCTGATCACGCCCTACAGGGATAGTATCCGCCTTAAACATCAAAATATCTGCGGCCATTAGAATAGGATAACTAAACAAGCCCATGGTGATAGCGTTGTCTTCATCCTCACCTTCATCGATATTAGCTTGAACTGATGCCTTGTAAGCATGGGCACGATTCATCAATCCCTTAGCCGTCATACAGGTCAAAAACCACGTCAGCTCAGGTATTTCTGGTATATCTGATTGCCGATAAAAAATCACTTTATCTGGGTCTAATCCCAATGCCAACCAAGCGGCGGCAATCTCCAGTGTAGACTGTCGCACCAACTGTGGATCCTGATTCTTAATCAGCGCGTGGTAATCCGCTAAAAAGAAAAATGACTCATAGCCGCCATTATGACTAGCCTCAATAGCGGGTCTAATAGCACCCACATAGTTACCTAGATGGGGTGTACCTGAAGTTGTGATACCAGTTAAAACTCTTTTTTGACTCATAGGAAAATTCTTAACACTGTGACAAATAGGATAATATTTTGGCCTTTTATTCAGCCTCTACACTCAGATCTGAGGCATCAAAAAAGGCCTTGAGCACTTTTGATAGTCTCAATGGATCTTGCGATCCTACAATTTCACGGCAGGAGTGCATAGCCAGTTGGGGAATACCAATATCAACCGTAGGCATACCCAAGCGCGAGGATGTTATGGGTCCGATTGTGCTACCGCATCCCATATCATTACGGGATACAAATTGTTGAACAGGTACATCGACCTGCTGAGAAAACTGTTTAAATAAACTGGCAGTAGCACTGTTGGTTGCATAGCGCTGTTTAACATTACTCTTGATTGCTGGCCCCCCATTGAGCTTTGGTAAATGAAGATCATCGTGCTTATGGGCATAGTTGGGATGCACGCCATGGGCGTTGTCAGAGGAAACTAACAAGGAACGGTTAATTACGTGCGACTGCACTGCTGGTGTTCTCGCCGCTACAATTCGCCCAATAATAGATTCAAGAAACGGGCCATCGGCACCCACGGCTGACACACTCCCCACCTCTTCATGATCATTGCAGGCGATAATACAGGTATTGGTATTATTCACCTCAACAAGAGAGCGGGTAGCAATATAACAGCTTAACAGGTTATCCAAGCGGGCTGAGCAGAGGAAATCACTTTCCAAACCCAAAAGCGCTGCCGACTGGGTATCGTAGAGACATAACTCAAAGTCCATCACCTGCTCTTTGGGCTGCAGGAACTGCTGTTGCAGAATGCGAGCAAAATCTTTTGGTTTGTCACCCTCATCACTGAAACCAATAACCGGTGTTATATCAGTCTGCGGATTAATGGTACGCCCCTTGTTAGCCTCGCGATCAAGGTGAATAGCCAAACTGGGAATCACAGCCATTGGCTGCTTAAAATCTACTAATTTTTGCCGCAAATTACCCTTGCTGTCTTTATAGACGAGGCGTCCCGCAGCAGAGAGATCGCGGTCAAACCAAGGATTTAATAATGCGCCACCGTAAACTTCCACAGCTAACTGCGCATAACCAGTTTTGGCCATATCGGGCTGGGGCTTAAGCATAAGACATGGGCTGTCGGTATGCGCGCCAACCACTCTCAAACCCGCTTTATCAAGATCATTAGTTCCCACAGTAAAGGCAACAATTGAGGAGCCATTGCGCACCACAAAATGCTTGCTGCCCGGCTCAAGTTGCCAGTCATCAGCCTCATCTAACAGGCTAAATCCAGCTTTTTCAAGAATAGCAACCATACTAGACACGGCGTGGAAAGGACTGGGGGACGCATCGAGAAATGCACAGAGCTCGGTATTAAATATTTCAGCATTAAACTGATTATCTTTCTTAACCATAAACTTTCCTGATTAAAATGTGTGTGTAGTACCTAGAGGGATTTTAACCTTGCCAGTAAACTGGATGTATCCCAACGGCTTCCCCCTAACTGTTGCACCTCACTGTAGAACTGATCAACTATTTCAGTCACTGGCAACTCACTGCCATTGCGCTTAGCTTCTTCCAGAGCAAAGCCCAGATCCTTACGCATCCACTCTACAGCAAAACCGTGATTATACTCCCCCGCTAACATTGTTTTATAGCGATTTTCCATTTGCCACGACTGCGCGGCACCTTGGCTAATTACTTCCACCACCTGATGGGGATCAAGGCCCGCTTTTTCAGCAAAATTTAATCCCTCAGAGAGACCCTGCACCAAGCCAGCAATACAAATTTGATTAACCATCTTACACAACTGACCATGGCCTGCAGGCCCCATTAAAGTCACGGCTTTGGCATAACTCTGTATAAGGGGTTTTACCCTATCGAAAATAAGCTGTTCGCCACCACACATAACCGTTAGTTGACCATTCTCTGCCCCCTGCTGCCCACCAGAAACTGGCGCATCGACAAAATAACAGCCACACTGGCTGACGCTGTCAGCAAGTTTATGGGCTAATTGGGCTGACGTAGTTGTATGATCTACCAAAATAGACTCTGACTGTAACCCCGCCAAAATGCCCTGATCACCCTGCACAACCTCTTTCACATCGGCGTCATTACCTACACAGACAAAGACCACCTCGGCATTCTCAGCTGCTGATTTAGGTGTATGGGCTAATTCACCTCTATAGGTATCGACCCAGCGCTGAGCAACCTCTGTTGTTCGATTGTAAACGGTCACCGAGTGACCCTTTTGGCTTAACCACCCTGCCATTGGATGGCCCATCACCCCCAAACCAACAAAAGCAACCGCTGTCTTACCCATCTAAATCAACCCTAGATAAATTAAAATTAAAAGCATACCCAACAGTAAGCGATAAATAACAAAGGGCATCATACCGATTCTATCTATCAATCGAAGAAAGGTATGAATACACAGGTAAGCGGTTATACCCGACACAACGGCGCCTAGGGCAATAGCGGACCAAGCCACTGAAGCCTGAGACAATAATTGCAGTGCTTTATAACCCCCACTCAGAGAAATGATGGGTATTGCCATTAAAAAAGAAAAGCGCGCCGCTGAATGCCGATCAAAACCAAGCGCCAAAGCAGCTGTAATGGTAACGCCAGATCTTGAAGTACCAGGTATCAGCGCTAAAACCTGCGCAAAACCTATTAATAGGGCCGATTTCCACGACATATCTTTTATTGATAGAGGCCCTCGATAGCGCCAATCAGCCCAACCCAGTAATAGACCAAAGACAATTGTTGTGGTCGCTATCACCGCTATAGAACGCAGATGTAACTCTATATATCCTCCAGCCACTAAGCCGACTACCGCTGCAGGTAGAGTTGCCATAATGATAAACCACAGCATGCGGCTTTCAGAATCACTCTCTGCACCTTGAAAGGTAGCTTTAAACCATGCACGAAGCAGTACAGTCAGATCTTTCTTAAAGTAAATCAAAACAGCTAGCAGTGAGCCAACATGCACAGCCACATCAAAGGCTAGGCCCTGATCCTCCCAACCCAAAATAGCTGAGGGCAAAATAAGGTGCGCCGAGCTGGAGATAGGCAAAAATTCAGTTAATCCTTGAATAACTGCAAGCCATAGCGCTTGAAGCAAATCCATAACTTACGCCTCCCTCAAACGTTTTCTTTTCTGCCAAGCCTCGGCACCGCGCAGATAAACGAGGTCAACTTCCGTTACTGGCAGGGCATTGCCCTTTTCTACTTGCGCTTGCGCTAAGGGAAGAATCGCCTCCGCAAGGGGATAAAGGGGTGTATAAATAGCGGCTAATTCTGGGTTTGTATCCACAAGCAAATCTGCCTCTCCCACTAGAGCCGTCGGCTTTAAAGTATGGATCCTTGAGAGTGCTTGCTCGGCATTTAACAACTGATCGTCCTCAATAAGCACAATATCGCTGTCTCTACTTAATCCATAGCGACCCAAACTAAATTCAGACATACGCGCATCTAACACGGCGATAATCTCTGTATCCGCAGAGTGTTTAATATCTGAAGGGTCCTGACTTAGATAAGTAGCAACCATCACTTTAAGCGTAGAGAGAGGCACAACAGGTATATCATGGGCATAGGCTAAGCCCTGTACTGTAGCAAAACCAATACGCAATCCGGTAAAGGAGCCTGGGCCTACAGTGACGGCGAGAGCATCCAGTTGATGGGGCTGCAGGTCTGCTTCTTTCAGAATATCTTGCACCATAGCCATCAGTCGTTTGGAATGGGATCTTGGCTCATTTGACGAGCGAGCAAAGGTGCGGTTTGCGACCTGAAGGGCCACTGAACAGGCTGTGGTGGATGTCTCAACCGCTAATAGTGAGGTCATTATTTACCCTTTTAGCAACCAGTGCTCTGCCGCGAACAGACAATAAATTATCAATGTTTTACTGCTAGCAGTATACCTTAAACCTACCAATCTATAGACCACAGAATGATTAACGCATTAGGCAATCAAAAAGCAGTTGCTGGGTATTTGTATTTAGCTATCTAACTATCTAACTATCTAACTAAGAATTGAGGTAATTCTTGCCTGCACTTCATCCAGTGAGCCCAAACCATCTATAGATGAAAATATTGGCGCACCCTTATTAGCCTGAGCGAGATCTTTATAGAAATTTACCAACGGCTCAGTCTGACTGTGATAGACCGAGAGACGGTTTCTAATAGTCTCTTCACGGTCATCTTCACGCTGAATTAACGGCTCGCCGGTTGCATCATCAATGCCAGCCTTTTGCGGGGGGTTATGTTCTATATGGTAGACTCGGCCACTGCCCTCGTGAACACGGCGACCACTGAGACGGGATACAATTTGCTCATCATCAACGGAAATTTCAATTACAAAATCGATACTTACACCCGCATCTTTTAAAGCCTGAGCCTGTGGAATGGTTCTTGGGAAACCATCAAGAAGGAATCCATTGGCGCAGTCTGCCTGCTGTATACGCTCCTGAACCAGTGCAATAATTAACTGGTCTGATACCAAAGCACCAGAATCCATCACATCTTTGACCTTAAGACCCAATTCAGACCCCGACTTAATTGCAGCGCGCAACATATCACCAGTGGATACCTGAGGCACAGCGTATTTTTCAGAAATAAACTGCGCTTGTGTGCCTTTGCCGGCACCTGGGGGCCCTAGTAAAATCAATCTCATTAATTGTAATCCTTAAAATTGCTGATTATTGCCTGTTAAACAAGGAAAATTACCGAAAAAACTTGACTCGAGCTTGGCAAAAATTAAGCCCTTTATGCCTCTTTTTCAAGGGGATGTGCACCATACACCGATTAAATTGGGCAAACAACCCGAGGCTGTAAAATACCCGTGGCTTTTTTAGGGTATTTTTTTAGCATTCGCAATAAAGCGCTCAACCTTTTTTTGATCTTTGATACCAGGGGCAGATTCGACCCCACCACTGACATCAACCATATTGGGCCCTATCAACTGCACTGCCCGCGCCACATTATCCGGCGTTAAGCCACCCGCGAGTATTAATGGATAATTCCTTGACGTAGGCAACCTAGACCAATCAAAACTATGACCGGTGCCGCCATAGAGATCATCGCTCCAGGCGTCAAAAAGAAACCCACCCTGAGCTTGATAAGCTGCAACTTCGGCATCTATATCAAGACCTGGTCGCATGCGCACAGCTCGAATAAAAGGATAGTTAAATTGGTGACAAAAATCTGCACTTTCATCGCCATGAAATTGCAGAAGGTCCGGCCTAACCTCATCGATAACCTGAGCCACTGTGTTTTCGCTGGCATTGACTAATAGGGCTACTGCCATTGCCGGTGATTTGATAGCTACCCTAATTTCGGCGGCCTTCTTGATATCGACATAGCGCGGGCTTTTGTTGTAGATCACTAGGCCCAATGCATCAGCACCTGCCTGCTGTACCATCAGAGCCTGCTCGATACTGGTAATCCCACAAATTTTAACGCGTACTGTCATCACTTATTGTCCTAATATGGCTGGCAGAAAAACAGGCCCTTTTGGCAGCAGCGGTAATCCAAAATGGTCTGGGTACTCAACATCAACTAAATATAACCCGTTGGCCACCGCGGTTGCCGCACTTTTTTGCCGATCAGCGGTAGCGAGCAATTGCTGAATCCATTGGGGTTGTTGTCGCCCTAGCCCTACCTCGAACAGAGAGCCCACTATATTACGTACCATATGCAATAAAAAGGCATTAGCTTTGACCTCAAAAATAACAAGCGAACCGGTGCTATAAATATTTGCACTTATCACATTGCGAAAGGCAGAGTTGGACTGACAACCAGCGGCACGAAAGGCTGAAAAGTCTTGCTCACCTAGCAAAAATTGACAAGCCGCCTGCATTGCTGCGGTATCTAGCGGCTGTTTTATCCAAGTTAATCCTGACGCCAAGATAGCAGGTCGAGTTGAGCTGTTATCAATGATATATCGATAAGTACGCGACTTAGCGCTAAAGCGCGCATGAAAATCCTTATCCACCTGATCAGCCCAGATCAACGCTATATCCTGTGGTAATTGGCTATTGGCACCCTGTACCCAGCTGTAACCTGTTCTCTGAGCTTTACAATCAAAATGAACTACCTGATGACTGGCATGGACAGCTGTATCTGTTCGCCCTGCACAGCCCACGCTAACAGGACAATCAGCTACATAACTGAGTGCTGCCTCAAGCTCCTGCTGCACCGAGGGACTGTGATTTTGCTTTTGAAATCCACAGTAGTCTGCCCCTTGATACTGCAGTATTGCGGCATAGCGTTGGATACCCTCGGGAAGCACCTGATCATGAGGAATCTTACAACCATCTGTATAGACCCAATCTACCATGAATTCTATCCATTCATTTCAGTGTTAAGGCGCTCTAACATTGCTTGGGCTTTAGCCTTTGCCGGCTCCTCTGCCTCAAGGATGATTTCCTGAAGAATTTCCCGTGCGGTCTCGTTATCATTCATTTCCATACAGATAGTTGCCATTTCTAATCGCACAGTGACAGGATCAATATCATTTATATCTTCACTGTTAGCGGCTGATTGATAATTGTCAGATTGGGTCTGCTGCGCGGGAAACTCTTCACTCATTTGCGCATCGAGCTCATCAATACCCGGGAAAGCAATCGCTTGTTCATCAAGACTGTCTTTATCTCCACTGGACTTTGTCGATGCTTCGGGATAAACACGCCTGTATTTAGAGGCAGAAGTGCTATTCTCATAATCACCACTTTCCCTATTAGCATATATGCTGTTGCTATCTATGCTAGAGCTAGCATCTAAGTCAGAGGTATTATCTAAGCCAGAGCTATTATTTAAGCCAGAGCTATCATCCCCAGTACTATTATCAGAGTTATCCTGTGCCGGACTTTCAGCCAACTCTTTATCTTCCTTGGGTAAATATGGATCCTCAGATATATCATAGCGCTTAGGTAAATCATGGTCCTGAGGTAAATCAAGACCCTCTGAAAAATCATAGCTTTCAGGTAGATCATCGTCCTCAAATAAATCATATGATTTTTCAATCTCATCACTTTTGTTTTTTAGGCGCGATTTAAACAGTGATTTAATTAACAGTACAAACAGAATCAGTACAAGTAGGGCACCCCCCAACCATGGCCAAGTCAATAATTTTCTGTAATCGACAATGGGGTCATGGACAAAATGCCAATCTAGCAAGGCCTCTATGCGGGCCAGTGTGCTAGCCAATAACTGGGTAAGCTGGGGCGCCACATCCGATTCTGATTGTGTTGGCATTTGCTCTAACTCAAACGCCAGCACTTCAGCCTTTTTATCTTGAAGTTGATCGTTCTGCTGCTGATTGTTATCGGCCTTAACTATTTTTACTAGTTGTTCAGGTTGTTCAGGTTGTTCTGATTGTTTTGATTGCTGTGATGCATCAGGTGCTGTATCAAGCTGTTCGTAAGTAGTTGCTAAACTGATTTCAGGGGAGCTATTCAAGGCAATTGCCGTGACCGAGGCCTGACTGTCAGTATCGTTAGATGCTGGCTGTATCAAAACTGTGTTAGCAGAAGCCTCTTCTGCAACCTCAGCCTTAGCCTCTTCTGCAAATTCCTCAGCAAGCTCTTGCAAAATACCTTCCAGAGCTTCCTCGTTATCAATTACCACCGATACCTCGGGCGCGCTTGCATTTGCAGCCGGCTCACTAATTACTGGCGTGTTCGCCTCAACATTATCTGACAGATCTGCTGTTTGCTGGACGTCCAATACCGAGGGTTTATTTTGCGAATTAGAGGCTGGCTGCAGCTTGAGGTTTAATATAACTCCCCGTTTAATTTGCGTAATATCACCGTCATGAAAAGCGTCGCTATTAGCCTCAAACAATAGATTCATTGTTTCAGTGACGGTTAGTCCCTCTGGTTGCATACGCTTGGCGATGTTCCATAAAGTATCCCCTTCAACGACTTTATGAACTCGCATAGCTTGCGATTGATCCTCACGGCTTATAGATTGACTTGAAGGCTGACTAACAGGTGTGGGCTTGGACCCTGTTAGACCATAAAAATGCATATATTGTTGCTCTGAGGTTCTAAACTCGAGCAACAAATCAAGCTCACCCACCAGGATCTGTGGAGCAGAGATTTCAATCAATAGCCCTCCACCCACGGGCAACAGGGAAATATTTAGCTGACTTAAGAAATCACTATAGACCAGGCCCGCTTGAGAATAGGTTGTTTCTGTGGCCACAAAAACAGCTTGAATATCATCGGTATTATCCTGCGTGGTGCGCGGTAGCAGTATTTCAGCTTTGAGCGGTTGTTGGGCAGAAGAAAGGATTTTTAGCTCACCCGCACCAAAGGCCATAACTTTATGACAAATGAGACTTAACACAGAGGCAAGTAAAAAAGTACGCCACAGGACACTTAAACGGGAGGCCATCCTTTTAAGTAGTGAATTAGAAACAATTAAATCTTTCATCGCCTTTCCTAATTGGAAGACCCTGTAAACAATCCTAACAAGCTTAAACCAAAAGTAGTGATACCTGAAACTAGCAACTTAGCTTTTTGCCTGTATCTAAATTGGCAATTTGTATCCAGTGACTGTCCAAATATCGTTTAATTACTGTCTGATTAGCGCTCAATTATTTTTCAATCAGAATTCGCAGCATACGGCGCAGAGGTTCTGCAGCACCCCACAGCAACTGATCCCCTACGGTAAAGGCTGACAGATACTGATCGCCCATATTCATCTTGCGCAAACGTCCCACGGGCACCTGCAAGCCCCCCGTAACTGCCGCTGGGCTCAGATACTTTACTGAATCTTCCTTATTATTGCCCACCAGCTGTACCCATTGATTAGCTTCGCTCAGCATAGATTCAATTTCATCTATAGGTACATCTTGGTTGAGCTTAATTGTAAGCGCTTGGCTGTGACAACGCATGGCACCAATTCGCACACAGAGGCCATCTAGGGGAATTGGATTGTCTTCACGTCCTAATATTTTGTTGGTTTCCGCTTGATTCTTCCACTCTTCGCGGCTCTGTCCATTGGGCAGCTGTGAGTCAATATAGGGTTGCAAGCTACCTGCCAAAGGAAAAGCCCAGTTATCTACAGGAAAACCGTCACTGCGCAAGGTCTCAGTCACCTTGCGATCAATATCTAAAATAGCCGAAGCTGGATTGGCTAAATCTGCGGCAACGGACTGTTCTATTACACCCATTTGGCTGATTAATTCGCGCATATTTTTGGCCCCAGCGCCGGAAGCCGCTTGGTAGGTCATGGAACTGGCCCACTCCACTAAATTGGCATTAAACAAACCCCCTAAGGCCATTAGCATAAGACTCACTGTACAGTTGCCGCCAATATAATCTTTTACACCACTGGCCAGGCCTGCCTCTATTACCGACTGATTAACTGGGTCCAACACAACTATAGCGTTACTTTCCATACGCAGAGCTGAAGCGGCATCAATCCAGTACCCCTGCCAACCGCTGTTGCGTAAATCAGGGTAAACTTGCTTAGTATAGTCGCCACCCTGACAGGTAACGATCACATCGAGCGCTGAAAGCGCCTCGATATCAAAAGCACTTTGCAATGGGGGCGTCTCTACACCCACATCTGGCCCCTCCTGTCCTACTTGAGAGGTGGTAAAAAATATCGGCTCAATATCCTTAAAATCAGACTCTTGGCGCATGCGCTCCATTAAGACCGATCCGACCATGCCACGCCAACCTATAAATCCTACTTTTTTCATTGCTTTTAATACCTATTTTAAATTGCTGATACGACAGCATCACCCATGGCCACAGTGCCAACTTGGTTGCTACCTTCAGTGTAAATATCTGCAGTGCGCAAACCCTGATCAAGTACATTACTAACAGCCTGCTCAATGGCTGTAGCAGCCTGCGGCTCGCCCAGCGAGTAGCGCAACATCATGGCAACCGAGAGGATAGTCGCCAGAGGATTAGCTATCCCTTGACCGGCGATATCCGGTGCCGAACCATGACAGGGCTCATACATGCCACGACCGCTCTTATCCAAAGACGCTGAGGGCAACATACCAATAGATCCAGTTAGCATAGCCGCGGTATCAGACAAAATATCACCAAACATATTGCCGGTAACAATAACGTCAAATTGTTTAGGCTCTTTCACCAACTGCATTGCTGCGTTATCTACATACATATGGCTTAACTCTACCTCAGGGTAGTCGGCAGCCATATCGCTAATAACCTCGCGCCACAAAACAGTCGCCTCAAGAACATTGGACTTATCCACTGAACACAGGCGCTTGTTTCGCACCATAGCGGCTTCAAAAGCCATTTTACTGATACGCTGTATCTCTGATTCACTGTATTTATAGGTGTTGTAGCCCTCGCGCTCGCCATTGTCTAAGGTACGAATACCCCGCGGCTCACCAAAGTAGATACCGCCTACCAGTTCACGCACAATCAAAATATCCAGACCTGAGACAAACTC
>CAXRJI010000060.1:0-22631 GCA_964231105.1 Porticoccaceae bacterium | reverse complement strand
TGCCTTTAATATTGCGAAGAAAGATCACTTCATCGGTGACATTAAGTTGCTGATCATTAAAGGTTACTAGCGGCTCTAGGTCAGAAAAATAGTAATCATCAGACTGTCGTGATTGGTAGAGCTTGCGTTGATCACCAATTAAACGGCTAAGAATACCCATAACCGTGGACAAGGTAGTTTGCCTTGGCATGTAATTTCCTTCTTTTTGTAGCTCTCTGAGGGAGCAAACAAAGCCCCTGCCTTTTGTGGGTAAGGGCTGATTATTGTCGCCGTCTAAAAAAGAATTGCCCCAAGTTGATTTATATTCAATTTTAATCTGCATAGTGAGACCTATTTGGCAAAGTAATACATTGCATAAGGCATTTGCGGTTGTTGAGACGTTTCATTAGAAAATCTCTTGATACGCATCATTTTTGCACTGTCGTTGTAATCAACCTCTACAGTGTCCACATACATATAGGATCTTGCTTGTCGAATAGAAAGCTCAGAAATAGATTTAATCGTGTGTTCTACCAAGGCTTGAATAGCATCTTGATTTAGCAGCAGGCCGGCTTCACCTTGCTGATAAATTGTGCCTTTGCGAACATAGTTGGGATGAAAAACCACACTGGGCTTTAGTGTGGTGTCGAGGGTTTGTATAAAGTCCTGAACCGCTTGCGCGGCTTCTTCACCCTTGCCCTCTACCATGGACGTACTCTTGATAGCTGCTCTATCAAATTTATTATCTAGAGAAATAAATTGTAACTGTTCAATGCAAATTGAGCCGTATGACTCATATTCGGTATCGCCAAAGGTAGTTTTTGAGTAAAAGGAGGAGCTATCTCTCTCGCCTGCTTGACCAAACTGTTCAAAATTTCCATTTCCCAACTGGTCTACAAAGTCTTCAAGTAACAAAGCACTGGCTCTCTTGCATTGGCTTGAGGGCACTGCGTATCCCCTTACTAGCCCAGTTATTGAGGCGAGCACTGGGAGTAAGCTTTTCTCTTTGGCAAAGTGAAGATCATAGGCATGATCTTTGAATAAATGGTGTCTGATACAGTTTTGGCTTATATAAAGAGGCGTTTGTTTAAAATCTATATCGTGGGCTTCTTTTTTGTACTTGTAACCGGTTTCATCCTTTACCTTGCCAGATAGGTTGGTGTAACCCCTTAATTTTGGCATTGTATGGTTGTCAACGGTTTTGCCTTCATTACTTAGCGTGGTAGGGCCATTCCAATTGACCACACCATGTCCTTTTGCCGTGATTTTGAAATCTACACTTCTTATTCCTGTTATTTTTTCCATTTTCAATCCTCCTTGATTGTGAGTAGATGTTTCCTTGATATTGAACCTATGGGCTGCTTGTCACACAGCGCATAGTAAATTGCCTCTTTGTGAGGGCGATTTTCACCCAGTTTTTGGCGCAAATCAGTGGGCGTAAAACTGAGGTAAATTGGGTATTCCGCGCTTCTCGAGAGACTCTCGAGTCGCTTTTTACGCAGACTTGTTTTGCTGGTGGGTATCTGATCCAAATCTTGATTTGGATCAATTCTGCCCTGTTTTTGAACGGCATAATCAATTAAACCTGTTTGTCTTAAACGATTTAATGATTCGGTTATTGTGATGTTTTTATTAACTGATGTATCGATAAGATAATTATCACTAAAACTGGGCTTTTTTGAATCAGAGACTTGGCAAAGGGCCATTTGCACAAAACGATTATCACCTCTGAGTGAATTGGCACTTATCTTAGGTGTTTGGCCGTCTGAATTTTTTGGCTTGGCTAGTGTTTGTGGCTCTCTGACCTTTGACTCTATTAGCCTTACGCTCTCTTTCATCGCTCTGAGAAGGTCTTTTTTGATCGCTAGGCAGTTTTCGTCAGATTTGTAAAATTCTTTATATATTGCATAGATTGTCGTGAGACTTAAGATACTTTTTCCGTTATCTGACTTACTTTGAAGAAAGTTAGTCCATGCTCTGGTTGAATGCAGACTAAAGATATTTGATAAAAATGCAGCGCTGGGTCCGCTCCCCTTGTCTAGTGAAGCCGGCACGGCAACTTTAAAGATATTGGGATGCTGATTTAGGCCAAAACGGTCTAATCGTCCCAAGCGTTGTAAGCAGTTTTCCGCAGTGGTAGCTTCTGATATTAGATGATCACTACTAATGTTGAGGGCTGCTTGAACAATGGGTCCACTGCGCAGTACCTCATATTGTCCGTGACTGCCCTCTTTGAATGATTCCATTACTTTATTAAATAATTTCTTTTTGTCACTGTTGGTGAACTTGGAGTGAAACAATAGTGCGTTTTCATTGGATTGATTCTTAATAAAACTTTTTTGGGCTGTCAGTGCGGTATTGCTGATAACAAAAGTACGATACTTTTGCGTTTGATTTTGCGGCTGATAGAGTGGGTTTAATGAACTCTCTTCAGCATCGTCAAAGTGACAAAATTGAAATTGGTATTGGCTATTAGAAAATGTGGGCATTTCAATAACATCATGATCAAGATCCATATCGAGTATGGATTCAATATAGATATTATGGGGCGTTGCGGATACAGCGAGGCTATTTCTACCGCCTTTGAGATTTGCTCTTGTAGCAATTAATTCTGGAAACAATAAATTAAATGCTGGCATATTGATAAATTCATGGTACTCGTCAAATACAATATGCGCTGAAAGGTAATTAAGTAATCTGTCAATGCGACTATGACTAATGATGGTGCCAAGAATTTGATCAATGGTGGTAACTACGATGTCACCCTTAAAGTATCTGTGTTCAGGCGTGTTATTGCTCTGATTATTTATGTACTTAAATTCGCCGGTATGCAGTTCGATGGTTGAGTTGGGCAGGCTCTCAGTTAGTAACTGAAAAACACCCTGACAGATTTGTACCCTTGGGCATATCCATATAATTTGTTGAGCTTTACCAAGTTGCGCCCACTCTAAGGCGATCTTAGTTTTACCACAGCCAGCAGCACCAGATAGAATTTTTGTATGCTGATTGTCTTTGGCGAGTTTTTGGGCAACCTCTGCTTGTTTTTGTGTTCTTTGATCGTCTTTAAATTTTTTAATATAAGTTGATATATCGCTTTCTAGATTAGTCTGCGAGGCAGTATTGGTTTGCAATTGATGATAAGCAAAGTCTGCTAAGGTTTTGTTTTTAATTGCACTTTCTAATTCTTTAGCCTTGAGCTCTGAAACCCAGCGATCTGCAGTAATCACACAGGCTCTGATTAAATTATTTA
This sequence comes from Porticoccaceae bacterium, assembly GCA_964231105.1. Classification (GTDB taxonomy): domain Bacteria; phylum Pseudomonadota; class Gammaproteobacteria; order Pseudomonadales; family Porticoccaceae; genus HTCC2207. The sequence goes on along the minus strand of CAXRJI010000060.1, from coordinate 19,402 downwards.
CAGCATTAGTTGTAATGCACTCTCGATATTTTGTGAGGTCTTGATAAGACTCATAGCGTTTATATAAAGGTAGTTTTTTGTCTTCGAGATCAAAATATTTTTCAGTATCAAACTCTTGGACATAGCACTGCTTTAGATAGCTGGATTCTTGATCACGATATTGGCAGTCAATTTCGCAAAGACTACCAAGTAAGTGCAGAGATTTTTCAATGAGTTGACTGCAATCACTATCTTTAAGGTTACTTTCTAATTTTTTGTATATGTAGCCGTAGGTTTCGAAGCTATTATTTTTGCGAAATGGCTTAGCGTGATGCCAGTATAAGGTATGTTTGATGGCACGTTTGTTAGGTTGATTGATGGCTTTTAGTGAACGGTCATCAAGTAATTCATAGATAAGCGTGGATATCTCGTTGTGGCGCGGGTGATTTTCAAAATGGTCTTTGGGTTTATCTATATGTTGGCCATCGTCATAAACGCTTTTATGGTTGTTGATGTTTGTAACCCATGCTTGAAATTGCGGATCTAATTTACCAATATCATGTAAACAACCAGCAACAAAGACAGCCTTAGATATGACCTTTTGTTCCGGGAAAAAATGTAAATAAAGACGCTCAGCAATATAGCCCACCGCATAGAGATGCTGATCTAAGTGTTGGCGTTTGGTGTTGGCATAATAGATTTCTGAGTTCTCGATTTGATTTTGTATTGACTTCGCTTTTGTGCTCATTTGCAAACTACCCCCTCTGTTAATCCATTCAATAGTTGCTGGATATTTCGACTCTCAGATTGAGGCATTGGTGATTTGTATAAGATTTTAGAAACGATGCTTTGTTCAAGGGGCTTTAGGGCCCAATAGTTTGTGTGTTTCATGCAGTTACATCCGTGTTGTGCATTACTGGCTTTCGATTGCTATTGTTTTACTATCTTTTTTAACTTCTTCTGTTTTTTACTACTTCTGTTTTTTACTACTTTTAGTTTCGATCACTTTTTCTGATATTTTAGTTTAGACGATGCAACAGTGATTTTTTTAGTTTGCAACAAATAGATATATGGACAGATAAAAGGATGCAAAAATAAATCAACTAAGCGCAAATTATGACACCAAAAAAACGTAGTGACGGTGCAATTAGTTGGCACGCTTTCTGCACTATTTAACTATAGATTGATTAAGTAGTACTACATGTTGCCAAAAACGAACAATAAGCTGTTATTTTGTGATGGGAATGCACCAAGATGGTGCGCCTCAGGGATTTGTGTCGATGGCAAATAATGCTACAAATATGCCAATAATCTTCACAGATTTAGATGGCAGTTTATTAGATCACTACACCTACAGCTTTGCAGCCGCTCGCCCTCTGTTAAATAAACTTCAGTCAATGTCCATCCCTGTAATACCGATTACCAGCAAAACCTTTGCAGAGGTGTGCAAGTTGCGTGATGAAATGAAAAACCCGCACCCTTTTATTACCGAAAATGGCGCAGCAATTTTTATTCCTCGTGGCTATTTTAAGAAAAAGCCTAAAGGTTTCTCAGTACAGGGTGATTTTTGGGTACTTAGAAACTGTAAGCCACGAGCTCATTGGTTAGCACTTTTATGGGATAAGGCAGTTGATTTTGCTAGTGAATATGATTCTTTTACCACCATTGTTAGAAAGGAGGGTGTTGAGGGACTGGCACAGTTGACTGGCTTAACATCACTTCAGGCCTCTTTGAGTCATCAAAGAGAGCATAGTGAGCCTATTCGATGGACTGGCTCTGAAAAACGCAAGCAGGCGTTTATAAAGACGCTCTCTGAAACGGACGCAAAATTGCTTCAGGGCGGTCGCTTTTTGTCTCTTGGGGGCCAAGCCAATAAAGGTACCGCATTACTTCAACTTCAAGCCATTTTTAAAGCAAATTTTTCGTCAAGCAATATTTGCTCCCTGGCTATTGGAGACAGCAATAATGATATTGATATGCTTGAGGCAGCCTCAAGTGCATTAATTATTAAATCCACAAACCATCAACCACCCTCTCTCAACCGCACTGAAAATAAGCTGTTGAGCGATAAACCCGGACCTAAAGGCTGGGTAGAGGGGGTATCCAAGTGGTTAAACACATTTTCATTTTAGAGATATCATACTATGGGTGATTTTCATCAAAACGGTTGTATTACCACATTACATAACCTCTCTCGACGACCTCTTGCTGAGTTGGAGAGCGAGCTATTATGCTTCTCCCAAGCAAGGCCCCTTGGCCTGATATTGCCCTCGCTGTTTTCTGAGCTTGAGGGCGAAGCTATGCCTCTGATTCTCTCAGAACTTAAGCAAGTACCCTATTTAAACCAAATAGTGATTGGACTTGACCGTGCCAGCGAGAGTCAATTTAAAGAAGCCTTGAGGTTTTTTTCTGATTTACCGCAGAACTTCCAAGTGTTATGGAATGATGGCCCACGATTAAAGGCTTTGGATCAAAAGCTGCAAGATCTGGATTTAGCCCCTAGGGAAATGGGCAAAGGACGCAATGTCTGGTATTGCATGGGCTATGTGTTAGCCTCTAAAAAAGCTGAATCAATCGCCTTGCACGATTGCGATATAACCACCTATAACCGCGAGTTACTGGCAAGGTTGATTTACCCTGTAGCCAATCCGCAATTTAATTATGAATTTTGTAAGGGCTACTATGCGCGTATCGCCAACGGCAAAATCAATGGGCGCGTGTCACGACTTTTTGTTTCTCCTCTAATTAGGGCTTTGAAAAAGACCGTTGGCTACACGGATTATTTAAATTATATGGATAGCTTTCGCTATCCATTGGCGGGAGAGTTTTCATTTCGTCGCGATGTACTTAATGATATTCGCATTCCTAGCGATTGGGGTCTAGAGGTTGGTGTTCTATCGGAAATGTATCGTAACTATGCCAGCAATAGACTTTGCCAAGTGGATATTGCCGATGTTTATGATCATAAGCACCAAGATTTGTCGCTAACTAAGGATGATCAAGGGCTGTCTAAAATGTCGATTGATATTGCAAAGGCAATGTATCGAAAACTGGCTACTCAAGGGGAGACCTTTAAGCAAGAGCATTTTAGGTCACTAAAGGCAACCTATTACCGTATGGCTCTGGACACGATCGAAGCCTGTCATAATGACGCTATGATAAACGGTCTGTCTCTTGATATTCACCAAGAGGAACTGGCGGTTGAGATGTTCGCTGAAAATATTATCAAAGCCGGTGATATTTTCTTTAACAACCCGATGGAGCGTCCGTTTATACCCAGCTGGAACCGTGTAGTAAGTGCTATACCCGATATATTCGACCAACTGCTTAGTGCGGTAGAAAACGATCGAAAAGAGTTTTCAATTTCATAATATTTAGAGGTCTCTGATAATGGGCACAAGTGTTAGTGAAAAAATTGAACACCATTTGCATGAAATTTATGCATTCCTAGATAATAGTGAAATTGCTCAACTGGCCAAGGAATTAATGGCAGAAATGAGGCTTGATCAAGGGGATGCCAATGAGCAAAAATATCAAAATCACTGGAGTGAACAAGACAGTATTGTTATTACCTATGGTGACAGTATTCTTGATGAGGGTCAGAAACCCCTTCGCACTTTAAAGCGCTTTTTTGATTCCCACTTAAAAAAATCAATCAGTGGCATACATATCCTTCCCTTTTGCCCATTCACCTCTGATGATGGCTTTTCGGTACTTGATTATTCAACCATTAACCCAAGTTTGGGGGACTGGAGTGATATTGAACATATAGCCACTGACTACTCACTGATGGCGGATCTGGTAATTAATCATTGTTCTGCGCGCAGTCTTTGGTTTGAAAACTTTGTTAAAGATTGCCAACCCGGGCGTGATTATTTTGTTACTGCCAACCCAGATGATGATTTAAGTACAGTTGTGCGACCCCGAGCCAATGATTTACTGCGAGAAGTGAAAACGGCGCGGGGTGTAGAACATGTCTGGTGTACCTTTAGTCACGATCAGGTTGATCTAAATTTTAAAAACCCTCAAGTGCTAAAAGAATTTGTAGGAATTATCCGTCAATATCTGGACTATGGAATACGCATTTTTAGACTGGATGCCGTGGCTTTTCTATGGAAGGAAGTAGGTACTAGCTGTATAAACCTAGAACAAACCCATGAATGTGTGCGCCTTTTGCGAACTTTAATTGAGCAAGCGCGCAATGACGCGATTATTATTACTGAAACCAATATACCCAACCGTGAGAATTTGGCTTATTTTGGCAATGCCAATGAGGCTCACTGTATCTATAACTTTTCCTTGCCTCCCCTGCTACTGAATACACTCAATACTGGAGACTGTAGCCATTTAAAACAATGGATGATGAGTATGCCACCAGCCCGCAATGGTACTGCTTATTTTAATTTTATCGCGTCTCATGACGGTATTGGGCTGCGACCCGCGGAGGGACTTCTCAGCGAACAAGAAATTAACGATTTAGTAGCAGCAATGCATAAATTTGGAGGTATGATTTCATGGCGCTCCTCAAATGGCGGTGAACGCAAACCCTACGAGATTAATATATCTCTATTTGATGCTCTGCAGGGTACCAACAAAGGTGCAGATGACTTTGGACTACAACGCTACCTCTGCGCCCACGCAATTATGCTGGCACTTGAGGGCATCCCTGGCATTTATATTCACAGCTTATTGGGTACGCGAAATGACTATAAGCGCGCGGAAAACTGCGGTCACAATAGAGCTATTAATAGACACCAGTGGGACTTAAAAGCCCTTGAAGCTGAACTGGCAAATACCCATAGTCCACATTACCAAGTGTTCACTGAACTAAAGAGATTGCTGAAAATAAGGTGTAGCCAACCAGCCTTTCATCCCAATGCAACGCAATTTACTCTTCATTTGGGTTCAAAATTATTTGGATTCTGGCGTCAAAGTTTGGACAGAGAGCAGAGTATTTTTTCAATCAGCAATATCAGTTCTGAAGCTCAGCCTTTGACGCTGTCAGATATCAATTTAATTGATAATGAGACATGGTATGACTTAGTCAGTGGCGATAGTTTTTGTGATGCAGAGCCTGTAATTATCATGCAACCCTATCAGACTTTATGGATTACTAATGTCAGAAAAGACGCCAATTCTGGGGCAACATAAGTCTCAACGTAGACTACCCCAATGATAGGCAATACTAGAAAAGCGACTAGCGAGCATCAGATTGGGCCTCCAGAAGAAGTTTTAAATACATGTCTGGTACGTATTTAAAGTTAGGATTATCACTTACCTCAGCCATTTCTACTTCTTCGGCGAAAAATCCTAGAAGCGAATCAAAAATATCCAGGAGGCCATTTTTATTTGTGTCCTCGGAACCACTTTTGGCCTTGTAAAGACCAAAGGCAATTAGGGCCCGTGGAAATAAATCAGAAAGACAGGTATTTCGGGACCTAACGCTGGTTTGCGTATTGCAAGCAAGCATCTCGGATGAGATAGAAAAATTGCCACCAATAACCTGCCCTTTAAATAGATTAATCAAATCCTCCTCGTGGGTTAGATATAGCTCGTTATTTGTCGATTGCATATGATTCAAGTCAGCTAAACCAACTACTTGGCCCAATTCCTGTGAACATAAATGAACCATAAAATCACTATGCTTAAACAATGCTTGTATTTCTTCAGCCGACTGTTCATTTTCAACTTCCACAGAGGAGTCGCGATCAATCATAAAGGCGACGCTTAGGTCACTAAAACTAGTGTAGAGATCTGAAACTTCTAGGCGAGGATTATTTGCTGGAATCATTACATTTGTGAGGAGTCGATCTGACCAGTTGTCGCGCCGGAAACTCCGCTGGTTCAGCCATGAGTAGTACTTTGTTTGATTTTGACGGCTGTTATTAAAGTTACTTGTTCTGCTTCTGCTATTAAAAAATAAATAGTTATCAGGCTCTTCTTGAGCCCTACATTTCTCGAAGTTACCCAATGTAATGCCTGTATCTGGATATTTGAGATTAAATATTTGTGGAGCAAAAGGCCCTATGCTAAAGGATCCAAACTTTATATCCACATCTGGGAATCTTTGTGTCTTGGCGTTAAATTTATTAAGGGGCATTATTAGCTCAAGGGATGCATCGAGAATTTTATTAATAAAGCCGGAACATGTTTCACTCAGAACACTGGCATCAGGCAGTGTTGTAACATCACTGAGAAGCTGCTCATTAACATACGCTTTAAAGGGCTGATTATTGACCAAACAGTCATTAAGTTCCTGAGGCGTAAGCCCGAACTTAGCCGCGGCATCAGAGGAAAGAAAATCAGCTATCAATTTTTCTCTTACAAACCTAAATTGCTCAAACTCCCAACTGATAAGGTCTTTCCATTCACCACCAGATATACCGGAAATCTGACTCAAATAATTTTTTATATCAGTTAAGGCGCTTTTTGTTCTACTCAGTCCTGTTTGAGCAAATTGAAAGGCATCCGCCAGTTCGACAAGACTTGTAGACGTACAAGTTCGACCTATTCGATTATATTCACTGCAAACTTCTAACCCTTCTATAGTTAAAAACTTACTCCTATAGGAAGTAGCTGTATTAGTAAAATTAGCCAACAGGGTCTCGCTGATTTTTGCCAATTCCGATAGCGACTCGATGACCTCTACAGACTCTTCGCTACCAGCTACTAATGCCCAAAGAATTGAATCAATGTCTTGGTTTTTAATTTTTACCAGAAGCGACTTAACACTAGGGGAAGTATCAGACGCTAGAATAGCGGCAAAATCTCTGACTGCATCGCGAATATCACTGATTTCATTGTCATTTATTCCCAAAAAGACATACTCAGAAAAAATGTCTTTAAAAGATACGTCAAAAAGTTCAAGTCGTGAATAGTTGAGATATCTATTAATTACGGTTTGAATTTGTATCAGAGCATTAGCAAAATCATCAATGTAACTATCTAATTCCATTAAAGATAATTTATTTCCCCCTTCATCGTAAAAATCTCTCTCTAATCCACTAAGGTCCTCCTGGAAAGATGCTATATGACTTATCAATTTGTAGTAATCTGGCTCCTCCTCAAATTCCAATTTTCTTAACTCATTTTTTATATCAAAAACCATCAATTTTGTATTAGTCAATATATTGGACTGCTCAATAAAATTAAGCGCACTCCGTATTTTTCTACCCGATTCCAATAGGGGCCGGAATCCGTTGCTATAAAGATCATAGATTAAATCCTCTAATTCGGTGCGATTACACCAATACCAATCACCATCGATACACAGGCCAAGATAAGTCAAAGGCCCGCGCAAACTTACAAGCAGATTAATCAATCCATTTTCATTCTCTTCCAGATGCCAAATTTCAACCACATCAATGACTTTATCAAGCATAAGCCTAGATCCAGCAAGTGTTTTTTTGACGCTATCAAGAAGTTGACATTGGCGATTAGATTCACAGGAAGACTCAGCGGGATTGCCATTGGCTAGTTTGTCTAATAGGGCAAATAACAGAAGGCGCTGCTTGCCAAGAGTGGATTGCGGATTAAAAAAATCATTCTTGGAGACAAATTTAAACACAATATCAGTAACGGTGGCATAAGGGATCAGCATACTCATCTGATACAAAGTGGGTTTCATATTAAGCACTTTATCTAGATGCTGTTTACTTGTAACATAAACATTACCGCCCATATTGGTGCCAGATACAGACGACACCGAATTGACTTTTGTTGGGTAGTCGTGACCATCATGCTTAGCAAGCCAATAAGCGGCATAGCGAGATGTTGGCCCGCCAAGGCTGTGGCCTATTAGATCAACCTTACTATGCATTGGGTCAGTGTTTAATACACATTCTATATAGGCTATTAACTGCTCACCGCGCTCTTCTATAGAACCCCAAGGCGACACCTCGGTAGTGAATACTGGTGCGTCCGTGGCATTATTTAAGTGCTCAGCAATTTTATTAAAGTGGTCTATATTGGCAATATTACCTTTGCCAAAGACATTCCAACCATGAACAAGAATCACTGGATTTTGTGGCATCGATCCAAGAAAATCGGGATTTAAACAGATACTATTATTGACCTCTGCGGGTGCAAATCTGATATTTACAAGCCCCTTCAACCTTTGCTGTTTATCAAAAATAGCTAAGCTATGGCTTTGGCCAATGCGTGTGAAATTAGTCCCTACAAATAGTCTTTTTAGGCTGGGCAATTCATTGATAATTATTTTCTTATCATAAATTCTAAAAATATCACTGTCAGGCAAATCATTGAACAAGTGCTGGATATGTTCATACCCCAACACAAGAATATTATCTATTCCTCCAGGTATATTATTAGGATTTTCATCTGGCAGAAATGACTTTGCTATCTCAATTAGCGCAGGATTTGTTAGTTCCTTTAGGGTGTAGTCAGATATATTTTCTATATTTAGACGTGTACGAATTTGTTCGTTGTCTAATACCGTGTAATGTATATAGGCATCAGCAATATTTACGGTCTTTTTGGTAATAGGCAGTTCACTGATTGGGGATTCAATGCTTGAGACTTGATTAAAGAATATTTGGTTATCAGTGTACTGAGCCGTTACACGTATTTTTGCACCTATATCATTGGCGGTAATTAAATAGTGCGCGTTATTACCAACATTTTCGCCGTAATCACCCCTTATGCTGTTAGGTCCTCCAAAACGCTGCCACTGATAAGAAACTTCATTTTCATTAAACCCGTCTCTATCACTCACAGACGCAATCACGATTTGACCTAAGGTTAGACTACCTTCTATAGAGATATAACCTAAGTCATTTGCAGGCTCAATTGCAATTGATAGAGTAGCAGCTTCACTTTCAGCACCTAAACTATCTTTAACTCGGTAAGTAAAGCTATCAGAGACAGCTGTGTCTGAAGTACTTTTATAAAACAACTGAGCACCATTGATTTGAGTGAACACACCAAATACGGGTTGATTTACAATTTCATAAGTGAGGCTGCTGTCTTCAACATCATAACCCTCGAGTTCTATTAAAAATTCTTTATTTTCCTTGACCGACACTGCTTTATTTAATGCTTGTGGCTGATCATTAACCTCGTTAACAACGATCGGCGCATGGTAAATATCACTGTCAGTTAATCCGTCATTCACTGACAGTGGAACAGACAGGGTACCTGCATAATGCTCATGGGGTATCACTTTATTATTCTCAAGGTCATAGTTTTCACCATCCAGAACTGTCAGGGTAAAGTTGTTTGGATAAGTGTTATCGATATCTGTGACCTGAAGATAACTCAGTGTTAAGGCAACGGAATCATCTTCATTAATTGGGGGTATTTGTGAGGATTTTATTTCTGGTGCGTCATTGATTGCTTTTACTTTTATAGTGGCGTTGAACTGATCGCTGTTAGTTATTCCATCACTGATCAGTATAGGGACATCAAGAAAGCCCGAGTAATTTTCATCTGGCTCTATCACAGCCTTGTCTACTGTGTAGTTTTGACCTGGAAGTACTTGTAAATTTAAGTCTTGCAAAGGACTATCTGCATCGGTGACAACAAAATTATCTAAGCTTATGGCTATAGAATGGTCTTCATCAGTCACTAAGCTTGAGGTTATCTGTCCCACAATTGTTGGCGCATCATTAATAGCTGTTACATCAATACTTAAGTTAAAGACTGGACTAAAATTCGTCCCATCGCTAACTGAAATTGGTACTAGAAGGTTTCCCACAAAGTCAGCATCTGGAACAATCCGCGTATTATCAATTGTGAAGTTCTGCCCTCGAAGTATCATCAAGGTAAAATCATCAGGATAAGAATTATCACTATCAGTAACCGTCAGATCGGAAAGATGTATATCAAAGGCTGTGTCCTCTGCAATGCTTAGAGGTTTTTGCTCTTTAATAACTGGAATATCATTACCAGCTGAGATATTAATCGTTACCTTGGCTTTTCTACTATTTAGTTGTCCATCAAAAGAGACAAAATAAAATTCATCGGTGGTGACATTACTTGAGCTATTTATGTAAGTAATAGAATTTTCAGATAATAAATAATTAAGATCTATGCTTCTGAGCTCTTTATCACCATCAATTAGTTTGCCATGCTTCGGCAGATCAACTATTTTGTACCTTAGCTGATCCCCTTGTTTATCAAACCCCTCAAGCTTAATCTCTGTAGAACCCTGCACTTCCATTGATGCAATTTGATTTGTAGCTACGGGCCTATCATTGACACCAGTCACTTTTATGCCGACTAAAGCGGAATTGCTGTTTGAATCTTTATCAAGCACTTTGAAAACAAAGCTGTCGTCACTTGCTTTTGATGTATTTGTATAAAAAACTTGGTGACTAGATAGGATAAAAGGCAAACTCTCAGGCTCAACCATTACGCCGTTAGTGTCCCTAAGAGAGCCATGACTAGGCAACTCTTCAATACGAAACACTTCCGCTTGCTGGCCGTTAGATTTGCTGCCCGAGAGAAAAACAACCACTTCATTTTCATAGGGCACCTCAATTATGCTGGGTATAGCGAGTGGCGATTGAGTAATAGCTGTTAGGGCTTGGCCGTTTTTTATGATGAAGTCCTGGTCAGACAAATCGCCATTGGCCAGCGAAACTATATTGGTTTGAAGTTGTTGTTGAGAATTAGCTTGCATAGCAATCGCGTTATCACTTGCAGGATTGCTCTGGGCAGCAATAAAACTATTAGATGTTGCCAAGGCCTCAAAGATTACATCGGGAACCTCTTGGTCATCCAAAACAACATCAAAGATATCTTTCAATACAACAGCATTGGTCAAATCCATTTCAGCATCTGGCTGACCAGCTATATCAGCTATGGTACTTGCAAGGCTAACATTGCTCTGACTCTCTGATAGGCTATCTGCAGTTGCCATCAGTGTTACCAGCTGACCATTAAGCTTTTGAATCTCAATACCGCTGTTTAAGTCATCACCGGTTTTAAAATATGAAGCATTTTGGGTACCGGACGAAGTGCTTTGCAACCATGGATCTATACTCAAAAGCTGTGCACTGGTTGTAAGACCAGTAATGCCAAGGTTTCTAAGAAGTATCTCTTGGTTTTCTTGAGCAGTGTATGACATCACCGTAGATACAGGGGTTAAAACTATATCTTGGGAGAGATCAAAATCGTTAGGTAATTTAGCCATGAGAACTATATTGGTCTCGTTCTCGGTTGCAATATCAAAACCTCCTTGGGAGACTAGAAGCTGATTATCACAATTATTAGGCATCACTACAGCGTAGAAGCCATCTTCGTTTGTAGTAGTTTGGGGTTCATTAGTACCCCTAATACCATCAGCGTTACAGTCTATAAATAGTTGCGCTCCCGCTAAAGGCCCGTCAACTACTCTTCCTTCAAGAGCATCTAAGACTTCAATGGTAAAGTTCTCTTCACTTGATAATAGACCGTCAGATACACGCACTTTCAGCTCATAACGATTATCATTTGTTGCATCTATAGGTGATTCGTAGTCCGGCAAATTTTTAAATAGCAACTTGCCTGTACTGTGTAGATTAAAGAGACCATTATCCACGCCTCCAACAAGACTATATTCCAATATATCACCCTCCCTATCGAAACCCTCAAGGTCTGCGACTAATTGCTGACCTTCAACTAGGGTGAGTGATTTTGGGGTAACGAATTGTGGCGCTGTGTTTGACTGTGTTTTATCTGCTCTGTCACCACTGCATGCCACAACAGATGCTACTAACACTAATGGGAGTATGATTCCTTTCATTAGAAAATTCCTGCAACCCTCTAGGCCCTAGACTTCACCTCCCTTTAATTGAAATTCAATCTAATGATTGATCAAGAGATGAGTTTGCCTTAACTACCATCTTTAATAAGAAATTGAAATTTTTATTATTATCCTAAGGTCTTGCCCTAGAATTTTCCGCGTAATACTAGACTAGCTGATTATAATTGTTTGAATAGAATTCACTTAAAGGCGATATAGGGTTTTAACTTAGCGTTAAAAGGGAAATGCGCGCAGAATAGAGCGAATACTCACAGACCCCTTCGCAATTTGAAGCGCTTTTTTGATTCCCACTTAAAAGAATCAATCAGTGGCAATGACTTTAGTGACTCTAGGCCTATTATTACAATGACGCCTTACCAGACACTTTGGCTTACCAATAGTGCCAAGCGATGTCCTAAAATTAAAAGAGTGCTGCTCGTTAGTGTTACTCAAGATGAGCAAATTATAATAAATCAGCATACCTCTGATTTGTAATAGGTCGATATCAGATATCAATCACCAATCACTTGCCGCCTCTAAAAGATCACTGAAAATCTTAGGCACATAGTTATCATCATTCTTATCACCATAAACCTCACGAATCTCTATCTCGTCCGTCAACAAACCCAATAGCAGATCATATATATCGAGTAGACCATCATTATTTGCATCTTCAAGGACAGTCTTCGTCTTGTAGAGGCCATACATAATTAAAACCCTGGGGAATAGGTCGATAAGACAAGTATTTCGTGTTATCAGATCATTACTTTGATTACAGGCAGACATTTCAGAGACAATTGAAATATTTCCCACACCTATTTCCCCTCCCATCAATAAATCAAAGAAGTCCTCGATTTCTTCGGTCAGACGAAGACTATTATTGGTTGACTGAGCATGGTTTAAATCACTCCGCCCGACCACTTGACCCAATTCCTGTCCGCAGACATGCACTAGAAAGTCCGTATGCTCCATAAGTTCATTAATTTGCTGAATGGTTTGCTCGCCTTCAATATAGACATTTCGATCTCGGCTAATCATCATAAATGCAGACAGATCTGTAAAACTTTTATATATACCCAAAATCTCATCACTTACCCTTGGGTTATTGATAGGCACAACGATGTTAGCATTCAATCGATCTGACCAAGTACTTGCATTCCAATCACGCTGATTGACCCATGAGTAGTACTTTGTTTTGCCCGATCGGTCGTTATTAAAGAGATCGGTTACACTACCGCCATTAGAAAATAAATAGTCATCGGGGTATTCCTCGTCTATACATTGCCCGAAATTACCTAAAGTAATGCCAGTGTCTGGGTATTTTAGGTTAAACATTTGTGAGCCGAAATGGCTAACCCCATAGAGTCCAACCTTGATTTCCTCACGAACGGATTCTGTAATAGGCACAAGACGCTCAATTAATGCATCCACTAGATTATTGACAAAGCCAGCACATTCTTTGCTCAAAAAGCTCTCTATGGGAAGGTCGAATGGATCAGTAGCTTCCTTATTTAGTTGTTGAGCAAGATAATCTTGAAAATCATTATTTTCAATTAGACAATCATTGAGATCCTGATAGGTAACGTTATATTTTGCAGCCGCATCAGAGCCTAGGAAAGCCCCTAATAGCTCTGCTTGGATCGTTTCAATTTGTCCGACTTCCCAATCAATAAAGTCCTGCCACTGACCCGTAGTGACATTTGTCATTTCAGCTAATAAACCCTTGATATCAGCTATTGCATTATCTATTTTTACGAGCGATCCAGGCGCACCGTCATACCCTACTAAATTACCTACAGCAGTGCCAAATCCCTGCAGGCTTGTCTTCTTGCATGTGCCTGGCCTTAAGAACCTTTCACAAATCTGCAAATCTTGTATATTGCTGATATCTAAATTATGTTCCCAAATGGCTACTTTAAAGGGTGCTAACAAGGACTCACTTGCTTTCAGCAACGTCGCAATCAAATGAAGAAATTCTTCTATATCTGTGTCGCCCTGGAAAAGTATTTTATCAAGCCAGTTTTCATTAATTATGTCATTTACGTCCTCTACGAGATCACTAATTGAACTTAAAATCACACTGAAACTGCTTATAGCATCTTGCAGTTGTTCAGCTTCACTTTTTGAAAATTTCAGGCCGCTGACACCTGCAAGACCATATTCCGATAAACTAGATAGCAAGTCGGGTAATTCCATGTATTCAGCCAACACGCCCTTCAAATCGAGCAATGCTCCAGCAAAGTCATCGATATAAATGTGCAAATCTGATAGGTATAAATCTACACCTGCATGAGTACCCAGAGGATTATTGTAGGCGTCACTGGTAGCCTTTTCGATATCGGCTATTGATCTAACAATTGCATAATAATCAGGCTCCTGATCAGTATCTAACTTCCTCAATTCCTCTGTTATTACAGTGATTCCTGTTTTTGCCTTGACAAAAATGTCACGGATGTAATCAGAACCCAAAACCATTCGTAGTTTGTTGCTCGCCGATTCGAGTGACCACAATCCGTCATAAGCATCATCAACAAGATCATCATATTTGATTCGAGTACACCAACCGTAATCAGGATGGGTTTCAATACATATTTCCAAATTAGAAGAATTAGAAAAAAACTCACTAAGACCAGTCCTCAAGCCAGATATGTCAAGTAGGCGAGTAAAAGCTTCCTTGTTTCTACCCCAAGTTGTCAGGACACGATCAGTGCCAACGAGCTCTTCCATTATCGCTTTTGATTGAGCTAAAACGCTCTCTAGGTCACCGATCAGCCCTGAACCATCTTGTTTGTACAATTTTTCTAGTAGCTTTATGGCAAGTTGATATTGCTTCCCTATTGCCTCATTTTCATCCCCCAAACTCTCCTCAGGAATAAACTTAAATAAGATATCACTGATAGTGAGACTTGGCGCCAATTGAGTCGCCTGATAAAAAGGCTCATTCGCGCCATAGAGTTTGTACAGGTGCGCTTTGCTTGAAATATGAACATTTCCACCAAAGTGAGTACCTGCAATCGCTGATACTGACCTTACATAGGTTGATTCACCCGCACCAGGATCATCTCCAGCGTTATGGTCAAGCCAGTAAGCTGCATAACGTGCGGTAGGGCCACCCATACTGTGAGTAATAAGATCTACCTGTTGTGGGTACTTATTATCTGTGCCAGTGTAATCCTTAATATCGAGTATACACTGGATATAGGCGATCAACTGCTCTCCGCGCTGCTCAATGGTTCCCCAAGGTGCGACCTCCGTAGTAAACACTGTCGGGCCAAATGTGAATGTGTAGCCGCCAAGATATATAGGTGCTTCTTGCCATTTACTGAGGTGTTTAGCAACCTTGTTGAAGCCCTTTGCATTGAGCGTTTTGGCCCTACCAAAGGCATTCCAGCCATGCACTAGCACCACAGGGTTTAGGCCTAAATTTTCATATGTGGCGGTATCGGGATTGATACAGATAGAACTATTGTCCTCTGGCTGAGGTGCAAATCTGATGTTAGCTATGCCTTTGAGCTCGTTATCTAGGTCAAAAATTGCCAAGCTAAAACTCTGTCCAACAGTGGCACGGCCAGTGCCAACCGACTGCTCATCTAACTCAGGCAATTCACTAATTATTATTTCTCTATCGTCAATGCCGAAAGTGTCGCTTATGGGCAACGCATTGAACATATCTTGGATATCCGCATACCCTAAAATGGGCATATCCTTTGTGGTTGATAACCTGTTGCTGGAATAATCATCTGGCAACAAAACTGGCATATTCTTGGTGGTTGGTAAACTGCCATCAGGATTAGAATAATCATCAGGCAACTTACTCTCCACTATTGCCCTTAGCACCGATGCAGATAATTCTTTTAAGGTATAATCGGATATATCGGCAATATTAAGTATCTCCGACAGCTGCTCTTGAGTGAATACAGTTCCACCTTGATTAGCATCAGAGATTAATAGAGTCCTTTTAGTAATGGGTAGAGCAGCAACAACGTTAGTCTTAGTTTCACTTATTACTATGTTAGGAAATCCCTGGTTATCAACGTATTCGGCAGTAACCTTTATGGTTGCTCCTTCGTCATTATCTTCCAATGTATAATCAGACCCATTGGCACCAGGTATATCTTCCTCAATACCGCCCACAATCCGCTGCCATTGATAGGTGATAATCAGATTATCATCACCATCGACATCTCTGACTTTAGCAATTAAGGTTTGACCTACAATTACAGCACCCCGTATTTCAATAGTGCCAGCATCATTGACCGCACTGACTGTGATAGGTGTCTGGTATAACCGACTATCAAGTTCACCGTCATTCACTCGCACTGCGACATTCAGAGGGCCCCAGTAATTGCTATGGGGTTTGATCTTGTTCCCTTCGACAATTTGGTAATCCTGACCCGCTAACACAGTCAGGGTAAAACCTTGAGGGTATTCATTATCAACATCCTGCACTTGGAAATGATCCAAGCTCAGGGTTATCTCACCTTCCTCATCCATAGATAGCGCTTGTGATGATTGGATCTCAGGCGCATCATTGACCGCATTGACTGTGATAGTCACTGTGAAAGGTTCGCTGTCCTTTTCTCCATCGTTGATCAATATGGGAACATACAGAGTACCTACAAAATGTCTGTCTGGCTTAACCTCAACCCCATCAACGTTATAGTTATCTCCAGGAAGCACCTTGATACTCAAATCCTGTATGGGATTATCCACATCAGTCACAATAAAATCGTCTAAGTCCAGAACAGCTGCATCATCCTCATTAATAGACAATATTTTTTGCGAGATAATTTCAGGCGCATCATTGATGCTGGTGACATTGATAATCAAATTAAACATAGGGCTGTAGTTGATCCCATCACTGACTGAAGTTGGCACCGTCAGTTCACCCTCAAAGTTAGCATCAGGAATAACCACTGATCCCTCGACCCTATGGTAAAAACCACCACTTATTTGCAGGGCATAATCATCTGGATAGGTATTATCAGTATCTATGACTATCAGGTCGTCAAGCGTTATCTCAAGAGCACCATCCTCCGAGACAACTAAAGACTTTTGCCCACCAATTAATGGAATATTATTTTCACTTTCAAAATTTAACTTTACCTCTGCCTTTTTACTGTTTGACTGGCCGTCATTCGATACAAAGTGAAAGGCATCTATAGCGGTATTTCCTATGCTACTCTTGTAGGTAATGCGAGTGTTTGGCAACAGATAATTGAGATCAATAAGCTTCAGTTCCTTATCACCATCCATCAAGACGCCATGCTCTGGCAAGCTGACTATTTTATAGCGTAGCTGATCTCCATCTTTATCAGCGCCCAGAAGTTCAATGTCTGCAGATTCTCCAGCTTTTAATAGGACTACCTGATCGAATGCGATGGGTCGTTCATTGATGCCTGAAATTTTAATTGCCACTTGTGCTGAATTGCTTTTTAAATCTCCATCTAGGACTGCGAAAACAAAGCTGTCACTATTAACCCCCATTTTGTTTGAGTAGATAACTTGGGAATCGGCTAGTATGTAGGGCAAAGCTTGGGATTCAATCACTACACCATTACTGTCTCTTAAGATGCCATAATCGGGTAGACTTTCAATACGAAATAACTCAGCTTCTGACCCGTCGGACCTAGTACCAGCAAGCGATATCAATTTTTCATTATTTTCTATTACCTCCAGCGAACCGGGGACAGCTATAGGCAACTGAGTAATGGCAGTTAAAGTCTGTATGCTTTGTAGATTGAACGACTCTTCTGAAAGATCATTATTAGCCAGTGCAATAATATTCGTTTGCAGTTGTTGTAAACTGGCTTGTATTGCTATTGTAGTATCACCAGTGGGATCAGTCTGAGCTGCAAGATGGCTATTAATAGACGCTACCGCCTCAAGTATCATATCTGGCACTACTTGCCCATCCAGAACAGCATCCAGAATATCGCTTAGGTTGCCGGTGTTACTGAGACTAATCTCTGCATATGGCTGAGAGGCCATATCCGCCACAGCGCTTGCAACACTCGTATTGGCATCATCAGATTTAAGGGTATTTACAGTCTCAATTAGAGTAGCAAGTTGTCCATTGAGTTGTTGAATCTCAATTTCACTGGTTAGATTTTTTTGAGCTTTTGAGTTTGTCACATTTGACACATTGTCAGTATTCGAACTCAGACTGTCCTGCCAGGGATCTATGCCAAGCAGTGCCGAACTTGACTCAACACTTTTAATACCAAGATTGCTGAGAAGCATTTTATGATCAGCTTGATCAGCAAAGGCTATTACTGTAGAGACTGGGGACAAGACAATAAGTGATGATAAATTAAAATCCTCGGGCAATTTCGCCATTAAAACCATACTGGTCTCATAACCCGTTGTGATATCAATACCACCTTTTGAAACAAGTAGCTGGTTATCACAGTTATCGGGCATCTCGACACTGAAGTAGCCGGCTTCACCCGTACTGGTTATAGGTTCGTTGTCACTCCATACACCATCCGCATTACAGTCTATAAATAGTTGCGCTCCCGCTAAAGGCCCGTCAACTACTCTTCCTTCAAGAGCATCTAAGACTTCAATGGTAAAGTTCTCTTCACTTGATAATAGACCGTCAGATACACGCACTTTCAGTTCATAACGATTATCATTTGTTGCATCTGTAGGTGACTCGTAGTCCGGCAAATTTTTAAATAGCAACTTGCCTGTGCTGTCTAGATTAAAGAGACCATTATCCACACCTCCAGCAAGACTATATTCCAATGTATCACCCTCACTGTCGAACCCCTCAAGGTCTGCGACTACTTGCTGGCCTTCAACTATAGTGAGTGATTTTGATGTAACGAATTGTGGCGCTGTGTTTGACTGTGTTTTATCTGCTCTTTCACCACTGCATGCTATAACAGATAGAGCTACCACTAATGGGAGAATGATTCCTTTCATTAGATAATTCCTAAATCCCTCTAGGCTCTACTCTCTCCTTTT
This sequence comes from Porticoccaceae bacterium, assembly GCA_964231105.1. Classification (GTDB taxonomy): domain Bacteria; phylum Pseudomonadota; class Gammaproteobacteria; order Pseudomonadales; family Porticoccaceae; genus HTCC2207. Next base: position 705 of record CAXRJI010000060.1, on the reverse strand, counting down.
CACTTGAAGTTCAATCTAATGATTGATCAAGTAATGAGCTTGCCTTTACTACCGTATTTAATATGACGTTGAAATTTCTATCCTAGAACCCTCTTTTAAGGTCTTAACCTGATGCTAGACCAATTAATTATGCTTTTTTGAATAGAATTCACTTAAAGGTGATTTAGGGTTTTAACTCAACGTTTAAGGGGAATACGCGCAGAATAGAGCGAATACAAACTAAGCCCTAAAGTTGCATATAAAAAAGATCCTGCAAATCGCTGCTAATAATAAAGGGGAACAAGCCGTTTGATTAATAAAAAAGGCATCTATTAAAGATGCCTTTTACGTTTAGAGTAATCTCGAATTAGATAATAAGGATAACTATTGCTTACCAACAGATGATTTCTGCTTACCAACCAGTTATTTCTTTAAGGCCTTCACCAATATCAGCCAAGCTACGCACGGTTTTCACGCCAGCATCTTGAAGAGCTGCAAACTTTTCATCAGCTGTGCCCTTTCCGCCAGAGATAATAGCACCCGCATGGCCCATACGCTTACCAGGAGGTGCCGTAACACCAGCTATATAAGATACAACAGGCTTGCTTACATTTTCTTTTATATAAGCTGCGGCTTCTTCCTCTGCTGTTCCACCACTCTCACCACTCAGAACAATGGCTTCAGTTGCGGGATCGGCTTCAAACATTTGAAGAATATCAATAAAGC
>CAXRJI010000059.1:0-24993 GCA_964231105.1 Porticoccaceae bacterium | reverse complement strand
AGTACCAGACAGGCGCAACCCGTGTCGCTGGTCATCAAAAGAGATGGCGCTATTACCCATAGCCCGATTAACAGTCAATACACTTATCGGTGTGACTGTCACTAGCCGCAACATGCGGCATCCTTGTTGATGTTTCAGCTTTCGTCGCCTCTGGGAACAGCTCTAAAAACTGTGGAGGCTATACCTATGTCAGAAATGTTATCTGGCGGAGAAATTGTAATTCGCTCGCTTAAAGATGCAGGCGTCGAGCATGTTTGGGGTTACCCAGGTGGTGCGGCGTTGCATATCTATGATGCCCTGTTTAGACAAGATGATGTGCATCACTTGCTGGTACGTCATGAGCAAGCTGCTGTGCATGCAGCAGACGGCTTTTCACGCGCCACTGGCAAGGTGGGTACAGTGCTTGTGACCTCTGGCCCTGGGGCTACCAATGCTATTACCGGTATTGCCACCGCCTATATGGATTCAATTCCCCTGGTAGTTATATCTGGTCAGGTAGCTATGAGCAAAATTGGTCAGGATGCCTTCCAAGAAACGGATATGGTGGGTGTCTCGCGACCCATCGTAAAACACAGTTTTTTGGTTACCAGAACTGAGGATATTGCTGAAACCATTGCCAAGGCCTATTACATTGCCGCAACGGGCAGACCTGGACCTGTGGTTGTGGATATCCCTAAAGATGTCACTGATCCGGATTACAAAGTTCCCTATGAATGGCCTAAAAACATAAAGATGCGCTCTTATCAGCCCACAAATAAAGGTCATCGTGGTCAAGTGAAACGTGCGGTTAAAACATTGTTGGAGGCCAAGCGTCCCATCATATACACCGGTGGTGGAATTATCCTTGATAATGCAGCCGAATACCTAACTCAGTTAACACAGAAACTGAATTACCCAATCACTAATACGCTGATGGGCTTGGGTGGGTATCCAGCAACTGATCGCCAATTTCTGGGTATGTTGGGTATGCATGGTACCTACGAGGCCAATACAGCTATGCATCACTCCGATGTTATTTTTGCAGTGGGTGCGCGTTTTGATGATCGTGTAACCAATGATCTGGATAAGTTTTGTCCCCATGCAACCATAATACATGTTGATGTGGATCCCACCTCGGTATCCAAAAATATCAATGCGGATATTCCTGTGGTTGGTACCTGTACAGCCGTGCTAAAAGAAATGCTGACTTTGATTGAGGAATTGGATACTCAGCCAGATGCGGCAGCTATTAAAGACTGGTGGGCACAAATAGACCAATGGCGTGCAGATAAAGGCATCTATACAGACAGTCGCTATGAGCCCAGCGGTGGTGATTTAATAAAGCCTCAAGATGTTATCAAAGCGCTTTACAAAGTCACTGACGGCGAGGCTTTTGTGACCTCTGATGTTGGACAGCATCAAATGTTTGCTGCGCAGTATTACTTATTTGATAAACCACGTCGCTGGATAAACTCCGGCGGGTTGGGAACCATGGGCTTCGGTCTTCCGTCCGCTATGGGTGTGCAAATGGCTTTTCCAGACGCCGCAGTTGCCTGTGTGACTGGCGAGGGCAGTATTCAAATGTGTATTCAGGAGTTATCAACCTGTAGCCAATACAATTTGCCGGTAAAGATAATTAATCTTAATAATTCGGCACTGGGTATGGTTAGGCAGTGGCAGGATATGAACTACAGCAGTCGATACTCCCAGAGTTTGTATGAGGAATCTCTACCTGATTTTGTTGCATTGGCTGAGGCCTATGGCCATGTAGGCATGAAGGTAACCAAGTTTGACGACCTCGAAGAGAAAATGCGCCAGTGTTTCGATATGAAAGATCGTGTGGTGTTTATGGATATCTACGTTGATCAGTCGGAGCACGTGTATCCAATGCAAATGCCCGGAGGATCCATGCGTGATCTATGGCTTAGCAAAACGGAGAGAACCTAATGAAACGCATAATTTCTATTCTATTGGAAAATGAATCCGGTGCGCTCTCCAGAGTGGTCGGATTGTTTGCCCAGAGAGGGTATAATATAGATACGCTCACGGTTGCTCCCACCGATGATGACACATTATCGCGCCTGACAATGACAACTCAGGGCGATGATAAAATGGCCGAGCAAATGGTCAAACAACTACACAAGCTAATTGATACCATCAAGGTAGTAGATTTGACGGTAGGGTCGCACATTGAGCGTGAATTGATGTTGGTAAAGATTAAAGCGGCTGACAATGATGTTCGGGCTGAGCTCAAGAGTTGTGTCGAGATATTTCGCGGACACATTGTCGATGTGACACCAACTACCTATACCGTTCAATTAGCGGGCGACAGTGACAAACTGGATGCCTTTATCGAAGCTGTAAGGGATATAGGCAGTATGGAAGTTGTGAGAAGTGGCATTTCAGGCATTTCTCGCGGTGAAAAATTCTTACGTATTTAATAATTTAACTAGGTGAAATCAATGCAAGTTTATTACGACAAAGACTGTGACATCTCCATTATTCAAGGGATGAAAGTCTCAATTATCGGTTACGGATCACAGGGTCATGCCCATGCTAATAACCTCAAAGATTCGGGTGTTGACGTTACAGTTGGTTTGCGCGAAGGGTCATCCTCTGTAGCCAAAGCTGAGGCGGCGGGACTTACCGTCAAAGATGTGCCCAGTGCAGTAGCAGGTGCAGATCTGGTGATGGTTTTGACGCCTGATGAATTTCAGTCGCAGCTCTATCGAAATGAATTGGAGCCCAATCTCAAGAAGGGTGCAACGCTAGCCTTTGCTCATGGTTTCGCTATTCACTATAACCAAATTGTGCCGCGTGCTGATTTAGATGTCATTATGATCGCGCCAAAGGCACCTGGACATACTGTACGCAATGAATTTGTTAATGGTGGTGGTATTCCTGATCTAGTTGCTATCTATCAAGATGCAACGGGCAATGCCAAAAAAGTGGCTATGTCCTACGCATCGGGTGTTGGCGGTGGGCGCACGGGAATCATTGAAACGACCTTTAAAGACGAGACCGAGACAGACCTATTTGGTGAGCAAGCAGTTCTTTGTGGTGGGGCAGTTGAGCTGGTAAAAGCCGGCTTTGAGACTCTTACCGATGCAGGCTATGCCCCTGAAATGGCCTATTTCGAATGTCTCCATGAGCTTAAGTTAATTGTTGACCTAATGTATCAGGGCGGTATTGCCAATATGAATTACTCCATATCCAACAATGCGGAATATGGCGAGTATGTAACAGGACCCAAAGTGATTAACGATGAGTCCCGTGCGGCCATGCGCGACTGCTTAAAAGATATTCAAAATGGTGAATACGCTAAGAAATTTATCTCTGAGGGTGCGTTAAACTATCCGTCCATGACCGCCTATCGTCGCAATAATGCAGCCCACCCCATTGAAAAGGTAGGTGCTGAATTACGCGCAAGGATGCCATGGATTACCACAAATGCACTGGTTGACAAAGATAAAAATTAGCCCTGTAGCTTCAGAAAATACGGCCCTCTCGAGGGCCGTTTTGTTCTGAGTTCAAAGTCCTGTACTTTATCAGATAAGGTTAAATGTGAGCGATAATAGCCAATACTCAAGGCAAGTTCCCCTAGAGGGCGGTATTAACTTCCGTGATTTAGGTGGCTACCGTAATAACCAGGGCAAAACGGTTAAGTGGCGTCAGTTAATGCGCTGTGGTCATCTAGCGCAACTGACAGAGGCTGATCTTGAACTGCTTAGTAAAATTGGCGTTGATAAAGTGCACGATTTTCGTCGCACTGAAGAACAGCAGCAGTCGCCCAGTCAGTCAGTGTCTGCCACATTTATTGACGACTATCAGATTTCCATTGGCGACATTTCAAGATTCTGGGAATTCCTTAAGGATGGAATACTCACCGACCAGTCCTCCCATCAGTTAGTAGTAAACTCCTACAGACACTGTGTTAACTCAGTTATTCCAGCTTATACCCGCTTTATGCGGGAGCTAGTTGATAGCCAACAGGGCGCTCATATTTTTCATTGTTCAGCGGGCAAAGATCGAACTGGCATGGCTGCTGCTCTAATTCTGGGTGCTTTGGATGTGCCCCGTGAAACTATTATTGAGGACTACTTGCTCACTCTTGAGTACTATAACTCTGACAAGTTAATGGATATCATTGAGGGCCATCTTCGCGATGCGGGTGTTAAAACCTGGCAACGATCATGGTTAATACCCTACAGTTCAGTGCATGCTGATAATATAATCGCATTTTTAGACGCCATTGATCAGCACTATGGCAGTTTGCGCAATTATCTTATTGATGCTTTGGGGTTATCTATACAAGACCTGCAGATACTGCAGGATAAGTTTTTGCAAGAAGAATAAAATACACATGCCACTTTGTTATAAGGTGTTATAGATGAAAAAGAGTAAAAACGCGGAAAAAATCATAAATCTGCCTGGTGCCTCTGGAGTTCAAGGAGAGAGCAGAAGGTCAACCAAAAAAGGGATCTACCTGCTGCCGAATGTGCTTACTACAGGCGCACTATTTGCGGGTTTTTACGCGGTTTTATTGGGTTTTGGTGGCCATTACGAATTTGCTGTTATCGCTATTTTTACAGCAATGTTCTTTGACGGCTTGGACGGCAGAGTAGCTCGCTTGACCAATACTGAAAGTGATTTTGGTATGCAATATGACAGTCTTGCGGATATGGTCTCTTTTGGTATCGCACCAGCGGTTGTCTCTTATGCATGGGGCTTAAGTAGTCTTGGTAATCTTGGTATTGCAGCAGCTTTTATTTATGCGTCCTGTGCCGCTCTTCGCCTGGCTCGTTTTAACGTACAGTCAGCGCAATCTGATGAAAAACAGTTTACCGGACTGCCCAGTCCTGCAGCGGCAGCCCTTATTGCTGGTTTTATTGGTTCTGTGCAGGGGTCGCAATCACAGTTCTTATATATACTGGCTGCTGTGCTCACTGCGGCAGCGGGGTTGCTAATGGTTTCAAATCTTAAATACCCAAGCTTCAAAGATTTTGATCTACGTGGGAAGGTGTCATTTGTGGTAATTTTTTCAATCGCCATGGGCTTTGTGGTGGTTACTATTGATCCGCCGCGAGTCCTTTTTCTTTTAGCTTTTGTATTTGCTTTTTTTGCGCCTTTCACGTCCATATTGGCAAAATTTATTGGTATTAATAAAACTTAAGACTAACCTTTGTAGAGGTTAAACCCTTGCAGATAATTAACAAATAGATAAATTGTTGCGCTCTCTCGACATTAAAATATTTCTCTGTTAGATTGCCTTGTATGAACAGACGCTTTTTTAAAACCATCCCAATCACCCAGCCTTCTTTGGGTGTCACCTTGCGTGGTGTTCTTTTCCTCCTGCCCTAGGGGGCATCTCTACTTATATCTTATAAAAAATCTCTATCCATTAAATTGGTTTAAATTGAATCCCCATGGTGGGTCAATTCGTTTTACAATGGGCCACATAACACTTGGCCCGCAAGTAGGAAAAGATCATGGAATCAAAAGATAAATTAGTTATTTTCGATACAACATTGCGCGATGGTGAGCAGAGCCCTGGTGCCTCTATGACCAAGGATGAAAAGGTGCGTATCGCCAAGGCACTGGAGAAACTGCGTGTTGATGTAATTGAGGCTGGTTTTGCAGTGTCCAGTCAAGGTGATTTTGAGGCTGTTAAAGCCATAGCCGACTCAATTAAAGACAGTCGTATTTGCAGCCTTTCCCGAGCTGTAAGGGGAGATATAGAGCGGGCTGCAGAGGCCTTGCAAGGGGCTAATGCAGGGCGAATACATACGTTTATTGCAACCTCGCCCATTCATATGAAATACAAACTTCAAATGGAGCCAGATCAGGTTCTAGAGCAGGCAGTGGGTGCAGTTAAAATGGCCCGAGACCTAATTGATGATGTGGAGTTCTCCCTTGAGGATGCAAGTCGCACCGACTTTGACTTTATGTGTCGTATTACAGAGGCGGTGATTGATGCTGGCGCAGGTACAATAAATTTGCCTGACACAGTGGGCTATTCAGATCCTGGTGAATACGGAGAGATGATGCAACGCTTGATCAACAGGGTACCCAATGCAGATAAGGTGATTTTTTCTGTGCATTGTCATAATGACTTAGGATTGGCCGTTGCTAACAGTTTGGCGGCAATTAAATCTGGCGCGCGTCAGGTTGAATGTACAATCAACGGTCTTGGAGAGAGAGCCGGCAATGCATCCCTTGAAGAGTTGGTAATGGCTATTCGAACGCGTAAGGATGTATTCCCAGTGCACACCCAGATTGATACAACCCATATAGTGCCAACATCGCGCTTAGTCTCCAGTATTACTGGTTTTCCTGTGCAACCTAATAAAGCTATTGTCGGTGCCAATGCCTTTGCTCACGAGTCCGGTATTCATCAAGATGGTGTTCTAAAATTCCGTGAAACTTACGAAATTATGAAAGCTGAGGATGTGGGTTGGAGTACCAATAAACTATCCCTAGGTAAACTATCGGGCCGCGCTGCATTTGCTGCTCGCCTTGAAGAATTGGGTATAGCATTTGATAGCAAAGAAGAGTTCAATCAAGCGTTTACAAAATTTAAGGATCTTGCAGATAAAAAGCGTGAAATATTTGATGAAGATCTTCAAGCCTTGGTTTCAGACGTGCAAGTGGGTTCTGAAGAAGATGCACTGACGGTAGTTGATTTAGAAGTGTTAAGTAAGTCAGGTCAGCTGCCCAATGCTAAGATTTGTATCCGCTACAAGGGTCAAGAACATATGTCTGAGGCTGAGGGAGATGGTGCGGTTGACGCGATATTTAATGCCATCGAAAAGCTTGTAAGCAGTGAAACCAACCTGCAACTTTACTCGGTTAATGCGGTAACACAAGGAACTGACTCTCAGGGTGAGGTCACAGTGAGACTAGAAAAAGAGGGGCGTATTATTAATGGTCAAGGCGCTGATACTGATATTTTACTTGCCAGTGCTAAGGCCTACGTAAACGCACTGACGCTTATGCGCAATCCAGGCAGGTTACACCCGCAGTTGGGTGGCGTTTAGTTACTATGCGTACTCCCAATCAACACGCTGTTCGAGGGCAATACCTTCAGAGGTTGGGTATTGTCCAATATGTTTCAAAGGATTCGAGTGGCGTGTTGTTGGAAGAGGCTGAGCAGTCGCAAGCATTAAATATCAAAAAGCCATCGGTTGAGAATCCCGCAGCTGTGTCGTCCCTGATTGAATCTTTGGGCGCGTCAGCAGAAAAGTTAACGGTCAAATCAGCAAAAGATACGTCAGAGCAAATTTCTGAACCTGTTGCTGTTGAATTGCGCTTTGCTCTCTGGCAGGCGACCGATGATATTCTTGTATGTTGTGCTATTAATGAGCCTTACCCTGATCCACAAGAGGTGACTCTTCTGACAAATATTGTGGCTGCTATGGTTAATCAGACAATAACCTTGCCCTCTGCGGATGTTATAACTTGGCCTCCCCACAATAATATGCAAGGAGATGAGTCTGAAATTAGAGACTACCTATCAACATTGATTCATACTAGGGTAAGCGCTAGATCAAGCAAGGCGCTTCTCTTGATGGGCAGTGAAATACAGCAATGGTTATTGAGTGCGGAGCAGAGAGAGCAAGCTGAAAATGGTGTTGTTTCCATGGCCGATGGTCTTACATCCTTTTTGGTACCTTCTCTCAAGGAAATGTTGCATCAATCTCATCTCAAGCGATTGACTTGGCAAGTAATTAGCCCTTATTGCGCACACTTGTAGTTATATCTAATGACAGACTGCCCTCAATTAGATTTAGCGCAGGCACAGAGTCCAACTTTACAGGCCCAGGGTCTGCATATTGCCAGTATGACTGCGGATGATTTATCCCAAATATTATTGATTGAAAAAAATACTGCTAATAATCCCTGGAGCGAAACCCAGTTTATCGACAGCATGTCCTCAACAGTGGTATTAAAAGATCAAAATCTGGTTGTTGGCTTTGCAGTTTTGGCGCTAGTTGCAGATCAGGCCGAGTTACATAATATAGCTATACATCCCGATAGACAGGGGCAGGGACTAGGGACTCTTTTTCTGAGTGCAGTTTTAGATTCTTTGCCCTTAATTATCAAAATGTTGTATCTTGAGGTTAGAGTTACAAACTTTCGTGCAATACGCCTGTATTCGCAACTGGGCTTTAATAAAATTGCTGAACGTAAAGGCTATTATCGAACTGAATTGGGCAGCGAGGATGCTTTGATAATGAGTAAGCATCTACGATGCTGAAAATGTTAGAGTTGATAGTAGATTAATAGGGGTCAAAAATGAGTTTAGATACGGTGTATTGGCATTGGTTAGTGTTGGGCATTGTTTTAATTATCGCTGAGATATTTATCCCAAGTTTTACTATTCTCTGGTTTGGTCTGGGCGCTATTTTGGTGGGTGTTGTAATGTCGCTGTTTGATCTGAGCTTTGCCCTTCAGTTACTTTTATGGACCTTTGCCTCTGTGGTGTTCACCCTGCTATGGTTTCGTTGGTTAAAACCCAAAGCTGAACAAAGAAATAATAAAGAGCTAGCCAAGCGATCCTGCGTGGGGGAGTCAGGCCAGGTTATCAAATTGCCCACTGAGACTACAAAAGGTAAGTTGCGTTTTACCACGCCGGTCTTAGATCAAGATGAATGGGAGTTTGTTTGTGATGCATCGGTAAAGTTAGGTGATCGATTGCAGATCGTAGAGATATCAGGTAACTATTTAGTGGTGGATAAACTAAAGTAGTTGAGGCTATAAACTAAGCAAGATTGAGGACGTAATTTATGGAAGCAATTATTGTTTTTGGCTTTATTTTTCTATTAGTCGTAATTACCCTGATCAAGGGTATTAAACTGGTTCCTCAGGGATCAAAATGGGTGGTTGAGCGCCTAGGTAAGTACTATAAATCTCTCGATCCTGGACTAAATCTTATTGTTCCATATATTGATTCAGTATCTTTTAAGGCTACTACAAAGGATATCGTTCTCGATATACCTTCTCAGGAAGTTATCACACTGGATAACGTGGTTATCATTGCCAACGCAGTTGCCTATATCAATATTATCTCACCAGAAAAGGCGGTATACGGCGTTGAGGATTATGAGCTTGCCATTCGTACTCTAGTGCAGACGTCTTTGCGCTCTATTGTTGGTGAGATGTCACTCGATGATGCACTCTCATCCAGAGATCAGATTAAAGCAAAACTAAAGGACTCCATTTCTGAGGATATTTCTCACTGGGGTATCACACTTAAAACAGTTGAAATTCAGGATATTAATCCCTCTGGCACCATGCAACAGGCAATGGAAGAGCAGGCCGCCGCTGAGCGCCAACGCCGTGCGACAGTCACCCGCGCAGATGGTGAAAAAACCGCTGCTATACTCGAAGCAGATGGGCGCTTAGAGGCGTCTAGGCGTGATGCTGAGGCTCAAGTAGTTCTTGCTGAGGCGACCAAATCGGCGCTGAGTAAAGTGAATGATGCGATTCAAGACAAGGAGTTGCCGGCCATGTATCTATTGGGTGAACAGTATATAAGTGCAATGAAAGATATGTCAGCTTCACCCAATGCCAAAATAGTGGTGGTTCCCGCGGATATTCCCGCGGCAGTGCGTGGCATTATGAACAACCAAAAAAGCTAGATGGAAATAATCCTTAGACCAACTAAAAGTTAGCTAGTATCAAGTTATTATCCAGTATCTGGCACCCACTGTTAGGAGTGCCAGCTTAGCTTTTGACGGGTCTTTTCTGTAACTTTCTCTGTAGCGTTCTTCTATGCATTCCCAAGCTACGCGCCGTGGCTGAAATATTGCCGTTATTATCTGCCATAACTCGCTGAATATGTTCCCACTCCAAACGCCCAACCGAGGGCGGAGAAGGGTTTAGATCCTCATTTTGAACAGCTTTTGAGGGGTCAAAGCCCGCTATAATTTGATCCGCTGATGCGGGTTTGCAAAGATAATTGATAGCACCCAGTTTTATAGCATCCACTGCTGTTGAGATGCTGGAGTATCCAGTCAAAATCAAAACTTCTGCGGTGGGTGCTACCTCTTTGATGGCTGTTAGAATTGAAAGGCCCGACTCCTGAGCCAACTTAAGGTCTAAAATAACCCGGTGCACTGTTTTATTGGTGCAGTAGCTGAGTGCTTGCTCGCCATCGTTAGCACAATAAGTTTTATAACCACGACGCCCTAGAACTCTTGATAGCGTATCAGTAAATACAGGGTCATCATCTACCAGCAGATAGTTCACTGACTAGCCTCTTCAGTTGTCGATGGGTCAAAAGGTAGGATCAAAGTAGTCAAGGTTCCACCATTTTTTATCTGCTGCAAACTCACTGTGCCACCAAAGCGGGTAATTGTACTGTGAGACAGGAATAAGCCTAGCCCCAAGCCATCGGCTTTATCTGAGGTAAATGGCTTTGCGAAGCTATCAAGAGCCTTAGGATTAAAGCCTTCACCCTTATCTCTAATCTCCATAATAACTTTGCTATCTGTCCAACTAATTTCCACTGACACATATTCAGGACTTGCATCAGCCGCATTATTGAGAAGATTTAATATAGATTGGGCAATAGTCGGATGAAATTTTAGTTTGGGCATAGACAATTCATTGCCTATATAGGAAATTCTGGCTTCCAACTTGGGTCTCATTAACTGCCAGCGCTCTAGAAGCAGATCGAAGTAACTTAGCAGTGATTGTGGCGGAAAATCCTTAGAGGTCGCTTGGTCTGCTGTACTTTGTAGTTGCTTTAGGGTGATTCTACATTGTTCGATTTGTTGATTAACCAAATCGAGATCACTGCTATGATCCACCTTTGGTTGCGACAGCATTTCATCGACGGTTAACTTAATGGTATTTAGCGGGGTACCCAATTCATGGGCTGTTCCAGCAGCCATTGTTCCAATTGCCAATAACTGTTCATCTTGAAGTTGTAACTCTCGCTGTCGGGTAATCTGCTCTTGTTGTGTTTTAAGAGCTTTCGCCATTTGGCTGATAAAGTAGGTGATTATGGCGGCGCTTACGGCAAAATTGGCCCACATGCCTAAAATATGAAGATTGTTTGCATCGCTATGTCCTCCATGATGAGGTGTTAATGCTGCCAGAGGAACATGGTAAAAAAGTAATAAACTGTAAGCTAACATAGCTATCAGAGCGATAGTTGCAGTGTGATAAAGGGGTAGGGCTATGGCACCAACACTGATAGGTATTAAGTAATAAGAAATAAAAGGGTTAGACGCACCACCACTGAGATACAGAAGAATTGAGAAAAAAACAATATCTACCATTAAATGGAATGAAAACTCTAAGTCACTGATAGCTACATCAAGAATACTTCGTCGTAAAATTGCGATACAGATTGTGGCATAAATAGCCAATACAACTGAAATAGACGCTACAGACAAACCAATTGGATAAATTTGAGAGAAGTATATCAGTGCCAAAAATTGACCCAGCAAAACAACACCGCGGATTAAACTGAGTCGATAGAGGTTTTCTCGACTAGTTAACTGGGTAAGGTTCTGTGATGCATTTTTCATGGGTGTATTTTAACACGTATGTCTTGTTGTAACTTATTTAGACCTAATAATCCCTCATCTAATGAATTGTAAATGTAGGTTGTAGATGATCGAAAAATAAAATACAAGCGTACTGTTGGGTATCGGGGGTCTGAATCATGATGCTTAATAATAAAAATATATCAAAAACAGTCCTAATTATTTTTTCTCTTTCGCTGTGTGCATGCACATGGCTCGGTAATAGCTCGGCGACTCTAAAATCGCCGGATAAAGCCCTAATTGCAACTACCAGTGGCAGAGTGCAGGGTTGGCAGAGCTCCTCCGAGGGTAACCAGGTTACAGCCTGGTATGACATTCCTTATGCTCAACCGCCAGTGGGTGATCTACGTTGGAAGGCTCCCCGAGAGTTGCTGGCACCTAATCAATCCATTACTGATAAGCAGTCCAATGCCTGTGTGCAACGAGCTAGTAGGTATGCGGGAGCTGAGGGCGAAGGTATTGTGGGCACCGAGGATTGTCTTTACTTAGATATAAAAGCACCCAGTGACTTTGCCCAAAAGCAGTATCCCGTGATGTTTTGGATTCATGGTGGTGCTAATACCTCGGGGTTAAAGGATTACTATGACTTCACTGCATTGGTGCAATCGCAAAAAGTAGTGGTAGTGACAATCAATTACCGCTTAGGCGCACTGGGATGGTTTACTCATCCTGCCATACAAGACCTACAAGTTGGTTTAGACAAATCCAGTAACTTTGGTCTTTTAGATATTATTCAAGCGCTTAAATGGGTTAATAAAAATATAGCTAGATTTGGCGGCAATCCAGACAATATCACGGTATTTGGCGAGTCGGCGGGTGGTCACAATGTACTTGCTTTATTGGCTAGCCCACTGTCAGAGGGTCTATTTCATCGTGCCATCTCCCAATCTGGTTATACCACGTCAGTTTCTCTAACTCAGGCATTTAATAGAGATAACGCTGACCCACTGATCAAGCGTGGTGCATGGCAAATTGTTAACCAAATGCTCGAGCAACCTCAGGATCAAGTGCCCCTCGACATTATTCGAAAACGCCTGCTACAGATCGATGCCCGTGACTTTGTCGGTCTCTATTACAGAGACCAAGAACGCCCTTCCTTTGATAAAATACCCCTTGCAACCAATGACGGGGTCGCTATTCCATATCAGGGGTTACTTAAGTCCTTGGGTGATAAAAATTTGGCAAAACAAATGCCTGTAATTGCAGGTGCCACCAAGGATGAAATATCGCTATGGTTAGCTCTTCATAGGTATTTTGTTAAGTCACGGTATCCATTCACAAAGCTACTGCCAGCCAAGTACAGTCTCAAAGACCCAGAACTCTATGATTTTTGGGTGCGAACTAGATCTCAGGCTTGGAAATTCAAAGGTGTAGACAGTGTTTTAAGTGCGCTTTACAGCGCGGGCTACCGAGATTTGTATGCATATAGATTTGATTGGGACCATCAAAAACCGTCTCTATTTATCGATTTCCCAACCTTTTTTGGTGCAGCCCATGGCACTGATATTGCGTTTGTGACGGGTAACTTTACCTATGGCCCCATTTCTAGCTATATATATCCAGAAAGTTCCGAGCGAGATCAGATGCAGCGTACTTTTATGGGTGCATGGGCTGCTTTTGCTGAGTTTGGTAACCCTAATTATGGACAGAAGTTCAACTGGCAACCCTACGCTCCCGAGAAACCAATATTTATGCACCTTGATATTGATGCCAATCTCCGACAAGCCCTAGAGAAACCTAGCATCAATTCTTTACTTGATGAGATAGCAAAAAGTCCAATTCCCTCTGAGCTAGAGCGCTGTCATATCGTTTGGGAAATTCATACCAATGTTGGTAATAATGATTTGCAGGGTTACAGAAACTGGGATGGTGGCCGTTGTAAACAGATAGATATCCCCGCGGCACAAAATGACCTTGCGGACAAGCTAATTGCTAAATACGGCTCAGTAGAAATACTCTAATCCTCAAAATAGGACGTTAGCTTAGTGGTTATTTATTTATATTTTCCGCTGCATTCTCCTCTGCTTGCCCCTCTAAATTCCGCTACCTCCGTATTTTATAATGCAGTCGTGCCCAAAAACTCAGTAGTCATGGTTTTTCGTTTACACCTTTAAAGCGAGGGAATTATCCTTGTGGAACAATATTGCTTCAATAAGTCACGTGTGGCTACGTCAGTAGAACAAGGTCTTTAGAGTAGCGTCTGTAGAGGAAGGTCTGAACAGAAAGGCCTGTAGAGCAAGGGAGTACATATCTATGACTGTATACAAGGCACCACAACAAGAGATGCTGTTTATCTTAGACTCTCTTATTAACTATAAAGAGCACGCTGAGATGCCAGGTTTTGAAGATTGCTCTAGTGATATGGTTGAGGCTATCTTGCCCGAGGCGGCAAAGTTTTATGAAGATATGGTTGCACCTACCAACTGGCCTGCAGACACTCAGCCTGCCCATCTTTGCGAAGGTAAGGTGGTGACTGCAACGGCTCTTGAGGGCATTTATCAAAAAATAGTAGAGGCTGGGTGGTGTTCCCTTGGGGGAGCACATAAGTATGGAGGTGCAGGTTTCCCAGGCGTGGTTGATTTGGCTGTCCAAGAAATGCTGCAATCATCAAATATGGGACTTAGCCTGCTACCCTTACTCACTCGCGGTGTGATTCATGCTCTAAGCTTATATGGTACAGAGGATCAGAAAAACGCCTATCTGCCCAATCTGATATCTGGTGTTTGGTCTGGCACAATGAACCTTACTGAACCCCAGGCTGGTAGCGATTTGTCAGCGGTAAAAACCAAAGCCGTACCCAACGATGACCACTATTTAATTACTGGCCAAAAAATATATATCACTTGGGGTGATCACCAAGAGACAGATAATATTTTGCACTTAGTGTTGGCAAGACTGCCAGATGCTCCCGATGGTAATAATGGAATTTCCTTATTTTTAGTGCCCAAGTACCTGATTAATTCAGACGGTACCATTGGTCAACGCAATGATGTGCAAGCAATAGGTGTTGAGCATAAGCTTGGCATACATAGCAGTCCTACCTGCACTATGTCGTTTGGTGAGAGAGAGGGTGCCGTAGGATATTTAGTAGGCCCAGTTAATCAGGGTCTTAAATGCATGTTTAGTATGATGAATAATGCACGCCTTGCAGTCGGGCATCAGGGGGTAAGTATTGCTGAGCGAGCCTATCAACAGGCCCTTAGCTACGCCACTGAGCGTGTGCAGGGAAATGCGCAGGGTGTAGAGGGGCGTGCTCCCATTATCTATCATCCAGATGTGCAGCGTATGTTGATGCAAATGCGGGCACTCACTGAGGCAGGGCGTGCTATGTCCTTCTTTACAATTGCTGCAGAGGATCGATCCCTGCATCACAGCGATGATCAAATTCGATCTGATAATGCACAGCTAGTGGAGATTATGACACCCCTGGTAAAAGCTTGGTGCACGGAGGCCGCAATGGAGTCTACCTCTCTGGGTGTGCAAGTCCATGGTGGCATGGGCTTTATTGAGGAAACAGGCGCTGCCCAACATATGCGCGATGCGCGTATTTTACCTATTTATGAAGGGACCAATGGTATACAGGCATTGGACTTTATTGGGCGCAAGTGTCTGCGTGATGGAGGGGAGGGTCTGACTAAAATAATCGAAAAAGTGGAAAAAACACTGTCCTCGACTATATTAAGTAGCGAGGCAACAAAATATTTACTAGAAAGCCTAGCGGAAGCCAATAGCCAGTGTAAACAAGCAATGGACTCGGTGCTTTCTGCGCCGGATAAAGCGTCATCAGTAGCACACAACTATATGATGTTATTTGGCAATACTTTCTCTTACTGGTTGTTGGTGGAGCAAGCTTTAAAAGCACAAGAGAAAATTGAACAAGGCTCAGGGGATGTTTTCTACCGAGACAAAGTTGCTACAGCTAAATTCTTTGCCTCGCAGATTTTGCCAAGGAACAGTGCCTATTTGGCGGCGGTGATTGATAGATCGCACTGTATGATGGAGCTGAGTTCATCTTTTGGTCAGACTGTTTTAGATCAAACTGCTCTCGGCCAAAAGGCTAAATAAAAATTAATAACAGTGGTAAATAAAAGCAAAAAAAAGATAAAAAAGACAAAAAAGATGGATAAATAAGTAGATAAAAGGTGTACAGGGTGTACAGATAGATAACCAAATCTGTAACTGATTGCAAAGTCAGAAACACCGAAAGAGTACATGGGGTAAAAGGAATTACTCGAAGCGTTAGTCCGCATGAGGCGGATCCGAGGTAGTCCTTCTGTTCCATAACCATAATAAGGACAACAAACTAAGGATAACTAACTAACGTGGGGAACCATTACTATGCAACAAAAATATTCTCAACTCTCTAAACTTACTGGGCTTTCTAGTTCTTCTACTAAGTCTTTCTCTGGGGCTTCTACTGGGGCTTCTACTGGGGCTTCTGCAAATAGCCCTTCTGTGCTTACCAAGTTTCGAACACTGGGCAAATATTCGCAGATTTTTGCCTTAGCCAGTATATCGTCGGTTGCAACTGCTGCTTCCCTTGAGGAAATTACAGTTGTGGCTCAGAAGCGTGCCCAGTCGTTGCAAGATGTACCTGTATCTGTAGCGGCAGTAGATGCAGAAAAAATATCTGATGCAGGGATTGTCGATTTGCAGGGCCTATCTGATTATGTGCCTAACTTCTCTATCAACGAAACAGGTATATCTACCACAATTGCTGTCAGAGGTATTAGTTCCGGCATTAACTCAGGTTTTGAGCAATCTGTAGGTATGTATAACGACGGTATTTTTTATGGTCGTGATCAGCTAGCTCGGGTACCTATGTTTGATATGGAGCGAGTTGAAATATTGCGAGGGCCTCAGGGTATTCTCTACGGTAAAAATAGTATTGCTGGTGCGGTCAGTCAGATTACAGCTAAACCCAGCGACACCTTTGAGGGATCTCTGACTGCGCTCTACGAAGGCCAACATGATGAGCAGGATTGGCGTCTAGTTCTATCAGGGCCTCTGAACGAGGTCTTAAGTGGACGCCTGGCTATTCTTGATCGCACAATGGATGGTTATATGCTAAATGCCACCAATGGAGAAGAAGAGCAGCAAGAAGAAGAGCAGGTTATTCGTGCTTCGCTCCAGTGGGATATCAATGAGAACACTACTGCAAACTTAAAAACCTCAAGAGCTACCTTTGGTACTCTGGGTCGCAATTTGGAAGTATTTAATAGCATTGGTGATCCCAAACATTTAGATGTATTAAATACTCTTGTCGGTGGTTTTATCTTTGATAATTCAGGTAATGTTGTTGGAATAAATCCTGAAAATTATATTGAGGGAGAACTTGACTATAACAACTCTAATAATGGGCATAGCAGCGATAACCAAGTAGAGAACTCGACCCTAACAATTGACTGGGAAATGGATGGTCTGACGGTTACCTCAGTTACTGGCGTTGTTGATTATGAGTTTAACGAACTCTGTGATTGCGACTTTACGGGTGCTGAAATTTTTAATGCTACCCGCGATGAGAAGTACAATCAATTTAGTCAGGAATTGCGCTTTACCTCTGAATTGGGCAATACCATAGACTATATAGGCGGCATATTTTATCAATCAACTGATCTCGAGTACGGTGACTCAATAGGCCTAACTGACCCTACAGTGATTGAAACGGCGCTTTATTTAAAAGGTGCGAATTCTCTAGCACCTTTAGCGCCTGGCGCCTCAACTGAACGAGAATTTAATCAAAAGGGAAATTTATGGGCCGTTTTTGCTCAGGCGACATGGAACCTTGATGAAAATATGCGTCTAACAGTAGGTGGTCGCTATACGGATGAGGGCAAAGATGCCAATCGCATGCAACAACATATTGCTAGCAGAACCTATGGCGGACAACCATTGCCCGCTACGGCACCCGATGGCGCAACCCCGCAGTTGGCTGGGCTTATCAATGGTTACAATAATCTATTTGGCATCTTCGGTATTGAGCCCTATGACACAATTGAGGGTGAAATTGATGACACATCTTTCACCCCATTAGTATCTTTACAGTGGGATACCGATGATCAGACTATGGTCTATGCCACATGGACTAAAGGTTATAAATCTGGTGGTTTTGACGCCCGCTCAAATGCACATTGGGATGCTTCTGTAGGCAACGCTATAAATCCTCTTGTTTATGCCGCTGTATTAGGCACACAAACCTCCCCAGAAGCTCAGGCTGCCGCTGCAGCAACAGCCTCAATCACTGGTAGTTGGACCTTTGATCGAGAAGAGAGCAATAGCTTTGAGCTGGGCTCGAAAATGTTGCTAGCTGATGGTGCAGCCGAGTTAAATTTAGCTCTCTACTATACCGAGTATAAGGATCTGCAAGTCTCGCAATTTGATGGTGTCCTTGGCTTTAATGTAACCAATGCGGGTGAAGCTACAGTACAGGGATTGGAGGCAGATGGTCGCTGGGCTGTATCAGACAATATTATGTTAACCGGTTCTGCTGCTTACCTAGATTTTAACTACGATAAATTCCCCAACTCTCAATGTTATTTTGGTCAGGCTTCAAATTCCCAGTCGCACCCTGGGCTATGCGACGTCAGCGGACAGCGCAAGGAGTACACGCCGGAATTTCAAGCAAATATCGGTGCAGCTTGGTCTGATCAGTTAAGTAATGGCCTGTATCTAGATGCCGGTATGGATCTACTTTATATGGATAATTATCTATATGCTTCAAATCTAGATCCTCAGGCTGAACAAGACGCATTTGTTCTAGTTAATGCCCGACTTAGCCTAGCTAATTCCAATGATACATGGGAGGTCGCTCTAATTGGTCGCAACTTAACCGATGAGGCCGTGATTAATTTTGGTGGTAATACGCCTCTGGCGGGTGTTTTGACCAGCGATGGAGGCAACTCCTACTATGGTTTTGTTAATCGCCCACGCAATATAGCGTTGCAGGGTGTTTATCGCTTTTAAAGCACCTAATCTCTAATCATAAAACAAATAAAAACCCCGTCTTATAAGATAGGACGGGGTTTTTATATAAAGTCTGATTTATTGATTGCTAAGAACTAGGCCTACCACAGAGGCTACAGTGAGAATAAATAGAACTGTAAATATAATCCCACCGACTATAAAAACTAAAGGATTACCTTTTTCAAAATCCCTTTGTCTATTTTTTTCACTTTGAACCCCAATGCCAGCTGCTAAAATGCTCTTAACCACTGAAACAAAATTAGTTCTTTTATGGTTTGGCTTGCTCATAGACATAGGTTTTATAGATTTAAGATAAATTAGTTGTTGAGTATTGGCGACAGCCAACGGGATAACTCGGTTGCTGATAAGCCTTTTCTCTCAGCTAATGACGCCACCTGATCGGTATCGATTTTGCCGGTATTAAAATACTTAGCCTCTGGATGGGCAAAATACCACCCACTGACTGCAGCCGCAGGTGCCATGGCATAACTATCGGTAAGCTCAACACCTATATTGTCCTCCACCTTAAGCAAATCAAATAGGGTGGCTTTTTCTGTATGATCAGGGCAAGCGGGATAGCCAGGGGCAGGGCGTATGCCGCGGTATTTTTCCTTGATAAGTGCCTCATTGTCGAGGTTCTCATCACTGGCATAACCCCAATGCTCACAACGTATGCGTTCGTGTAAATGTTCTGCAAACGCTTCTGCAAGACGGTCTGCGAGAGCTTTTACCATAATGGCATTGTAATCATCATTATTATCTTCGTATTGTTGTGCTAATTCGTCAGCACCTATACCCGTTGTAACCGCAAAGGCGCCAACATAGTCGGTTATAGCGCTGTCTTTGGGGGCTATAAAGTCTGCAAGGGAATAAAGTTCCTCACTGGCGCCCGGTTTTTGAATCTGCTGGCGTATATGATGCATGGTTGCCAATCTGTTCTTGTGTTTTGGGCAATAGACTTCAATATCATCGTGATTTACCGTATTGGCCGGCCATATTCCGTATACAGCACGTGCTTTAAGCCGTTTGTTATCGATAATATCTTTAAGTAATTTCTGAGCATCCGCAAATAAATTTTGCGCCGCCTCACCTACAACCTCGTCATCAAATATTTTTGGATACTTGCCGACAAGATCCCAAGTAATAAAGAAAGGCGTCCAGTCTATATAAGGAACTAGAGCCTCAAGGGGGTAGTCATCAAGCACAGTGACACCTAATTGATTGGGCGTCTCTGGTTGATAATCGCGCCAGTTTAACTGTGGTTTTTGCTTTACTGCATCGGAATAGGCAAACAATGTCCCGCGTGATGTTCTATTAGCTGTTCGATGTCTAACAGCCTCGTAGTCTGCTTTTATTTCCTGTACAAAGGCGTCCCGATTGTCTTCACTGAGCAATTTGCTTGCAACCCCAACAGCGCGCGAGGCATCAGATACATAAATGGTTTGGTTTGCCGAGTAGCTGGGGGCTATTTTTACTGCAGTATGGGCTTTGGAGGTTGTTGCACCGCCAATTAGCAGGGGAATATCTAAGCCCTGTCGCTGCATATCGGAAGCTAGATTAACCATTTCATCGAGAGATGGCGTGATCAATCCTGATAGACCAATAATATCTACCTTTTCCTCAATGGCTGTCTGCAAAATTTTCTCTGCAGGAACCATAACGCCCAGATCAATCACCTCATAGTTATTACACTGCAAAACAACGCCGACAATATTTTTGCCGATATCATGGACATCGCCTTTTACAGTTGCCATCAAGATTTTGCCATTACTGGCGGCAGACTCGTCTTTCTCTGCCTCAATAAACGGTTGCAAGTAGGCGACAGCTTGTTTCATTACCCGTGCCGACTTGACCACCTGAGGTAAAAACATCTTCCCAGATCCGAAAAGATCGCCAACGATATTCATACCGTCCATTAAAGCGCCCTCAATCACTTCTAAGGGGCGTTTGGCTGATTGTCGAGCCTCTTCTGTATCCTCCTCAATAAAGGCGGTGATACCTTTAACCAGCGCGTGTTCAAGTCGGCGATTTACATCATTGTCGCGCCATGATAAATCTTCGTTTGTGGAGGAGCTGCTGCCATCACCACGGTATTTATCCGCAATGGCAAGTAAATTATCGGTACCATTTTTATCGCGGAATAGGACGACATCCTCAACGGTATCGCGCAACTCCGAAGGAAGATCATCATATACCGCTAACTGTCCAGCATTGACGATTCCCATGCTTAAGCCCTGCTTAATAGCGTGATACAGGAACACGGAATGAATGGCTTCACGAACAGGGTTGTTGCCCCTAAACGAAAAAGACACATTAGAAATGCCGCCAGATACCATACTGTGGGGTAGGTTTTGTTTAATCCAGCCACAGGCTTCAATAAAATCCAAGCCGTAGCGATTATGTTCCTCTATGCCTGTGGCTACTGCAAATACATTGGGGTCAAAAATAATATCTTCAGCCGGGAAATCAATTGTATTGACAAGTAAATCATAGCTGCGCTGACAGATTTCCTGACGGCGTTGTAAATTATCCGCCTGCCCCTCTTCATCAAAGGCCATAACCACAATAGCAGCACCGTATTTTTTACATAATTTGGCATGCTTGATAAATTCTTCTTGTCCCTCTTTTAGGCTAATTGAATTAACAATAGCTTTGCCCTGAATGCACTTTAAACCTGCCTCAATAACATCCCATTTGGAGGAGTCCACCATAATAGGTACACGGCTAATATCCGGTTCCGAGGCAATAAGATTAAGAAAGGTGACCATAGCGGGGAGGGCTTCAAGCATTCCCTCATCCATATTGATGTCGATTATCTGAGCGCCATTTTCCACCTGCTGTTGAGCCACTTGCAGGGCAGCGTCATAATTTTCTTCGAGAATAAGCCGTTTAAACACCGCTGACCCAGTGACATTACAGCGCTCGCCTACATTTACAAATAACGAGTCATGTTTAATGGTATAGGGCTCCAAACCGGAAAGACGACAAGCGGGTTCTATATCAGGTATGACTCTTGGCTTTAGATTTTCCACTACATCCGCAATGGCTTTAATATGCTCAGGTGTAGTACCGCAGCAACCGCCGACAATGTTGAGCAGCCCAGAGCGGGCAAACTCTTCAATAGTCGTAGCCATATCTTGCGCATTGAGATCATAACCGCCAAATTCATTGGGCAGTCCAGCATTAGGGTGGGCGCTTACTAGGGTATTGGCAACATTAGAAATTTCTAATAGATGCGGCCTTAATTCATCAGGGCCAAGGGCGCAGTTAAGACCTATGCTAATGGGCTTGGCGTGGCGTACTGAGTTCCAAAAAGCTTCAGGCGTCTGACCTGAGAGAGTTCTGCCACTGGCATCAGTAATAGTGCCGCTGATCATTATCGGTAGCTCTAAAGACAGTTCTTCAAACACTGACTGGACTGCAAATAACGCCGCTTTTGCATTCAAGGTATCAAAAACGGTTTCAACCATAATTAGATCGCAACCGCCTTCGATCAGTGCTTTGGCTGACTCCTCGTAAGCCTCAACTAGTTCGTCAAAGGTGACATTGCGTGCGCCAGGATCATTAACATCTGGAGACAGAGAAGCGGTGCGGCTAGTTGGGCCTAAAATTCCCGCCACAAAGCGTGGCCTATCATCAGTGCTAAACTCATCTGCCACCTGCCGGGCCAATTGGGCAGAAACCAAATTTATCTGCCGCGAAATATCTTCCATTGCATAGTCAGCTTGGGAGATTGTGGTTGAGTTAAAGGTATTGGTTTCAATAATATCAGCGCCCGCTTGCAAGTAGGCACGATGTATATCGGCAATTATTTCTGGTTGCGTCAGACTTAGCAGATCATTATTGCCTTTTAAATCCACTTTCCAGTCAGCAAATTGTTCGCCACGAAAGTCAGCTTCTTCAAGGCTATGGCGTTGGATCATGGTGCCCATGGCGCCATCTAAAAGCAGTATGCGCTTTTGCGCAGCCTTTAGTAGTAGCTGATTGCTTGGATGAACACTGATTTTTGTATGCATTTTCGTCTGTACTGCCTATACCTATTGCTTTATCAAAATATTTCGATGGATGCGCATCATACCAACATTTTTGAAAAAAGCGACTAAAAAGAAAATTTTGCCCACGCCTAGCTATGCTTTAAAATAGGCCTGTTATTAATTAGCATTTTGGAAATATTCTATGGTTAACGTGACAATCACCGAATCAGCACAGCACTATCTCGCTGGCTTATTGGAAAAACAGGACTGCGAGGGGATTGGCATTCGTATATTTATCACAGACCCCGGCACGCCTAAGGCTGAGACCTGCATTGCCTACAGTAGACCCGGTGAGCACAATGAAGAAGATGAAGTGGTTGAATATAACGACTTTAATGCTTATTTTGAGCAGCGAAGTATTCCTTTCTTGGATGATGCCAAAGTTGATTTTTCCGAGGATAAGTTTGGCGGTCAGTTAACTATTCGTGCACCTAATTCCAGAGTGCCCAACGTAAGTGATGATAGTCCCGTAGAAGATAAAATTAACTATCTCTTACACAGTGAAATAAACCCTGGGCTGGCAGCTCATGGAGGTGCTGTTTCCCTTTCAGCAGTGGAGGATGGCTTTGCTGTCTTAGAGTTTGGCGGCGGTTGTCAGGGCTGTTCAGCGGTTGACCTGACATTAAAAGACGGTGTTGAGAAGACTTTAATGGAAAAAATCCCCGAATTAAAAGGGGTTAAAGATGTTACAGATCATACGGATACATCAAATGCTTACATGTAACTCTTGTGTAAAACTGTAACCAGCTATGCTTACCTTAATTCCAGTAGGTATAGGACCTACTTAACATCAATTATTAAGTTATCGTCGTCAGTTTCAAATATTTCTATAACTCCTTCATTGATAACTTCTATTGCCCCAGAACGTATTTTGGGGCACTTACCAAATTCTGTATATAAACTCAGCTAAAGTTATCCATATCGTCTACTTTTAAAAAATATAAAAAGACATATCAATTATTGGATAATTATCATGAAATATTTGAAAGCAGTGGAGGTTGGAAGGAAATTAGTTGGGCTAGGGAAGTTTAAAAAGGCGATAGAGTATTTTAAAGCAGCTGCTGAGATCAACTCTCAAAATGCGTGGGCATATTTTGAGTGGGGCATTGCGTTGGGTTGTCTGGGTGACTATAGAGAAGCGATAATTAAGTTTGATCAGGCCATAAAGATTATGCCTAATTTCGCAGAGGCATATTGTAATTGGGGTATCGCTTTAAAATATTTAGGCTGCTATGAAGAAGCTGTAGATCAGTTCAAAAAAGCTATAGAAATAGATCCTGAGGATGCTGATTTATACAATAATCATGGCCTAGCCCTTTACGAATTAAATCGTTATGAAGAAGCTGTTGAGCAGTTCAAAAAAGCCATAGAAATCGATCCTGAGAATGCAGATTTATTCAATAATCATGGCCTAGCCCTTTATGAATTAAGCTGTTATGAAGATGCCATAGAGCAGGTAAAAAAAGCCATAAGAATAGATCCACAAGATGCTAATTTACACAGAAACCATGGCCTAGCTCTTTACCAATTAAGTCGTTATGAAGAAGCCATAAAACAGGTAAAAAAAGCTATAAAAATTAATCCTAAAGACGCTGATTTATATAATAGTTATTTCAAGGCTCTTTATGAACTTAGCCGATATGAAGAAGCCATAGAACAGGTAAAGAAAGCCATAAAAATAAATCCTAAAGATGCTGAATTCTATTCTAACCATGGTCTAGCCCTTTATGCGCTAAGCTATTATGAGGCAGCCACAGAGCAGTTTAAAAAAGCAATAGAAAATAATCCTAATGACGAAGGGGCATGTTTCTATTTGGGCAACAGTTTACTTAATCTAAAGAAATATACTGATGCTTCACATCAGTATAAAAGAGCCACCGAGATTCAGCCCCAATTTGCTGAGGCATATGGAAATTGGGGCAATGCTCTGTTTTCATCAAACAAATATAAACTTGCAACCAAAAAGTATAGAAAAGCTATAGTTCTTGCATTTGCTAAAATATCGAATAATTACGATTACACTCGAGAATTATTTAAATTTACTGCAATTAATAAAGATACATTATCAAATTTAGCCAATAAGCAGGTCTTCTTTCAAAATCCCAGCAATTTTAATGATCCGCTAGATAGCCCCCTAATTACTCAACATGAGGGGCAAATACCCAACCCATTAAGAGATTTAGTCTTGAAAGTCAGAGTTTTTTCTTTGGCACGCCAGCATGTGCGTGGCAAAAAACCTTATTCCAGTATATTGATGTGGAGTCACTATGCTGATCAACATAAAGGTCTCTGCATAGGTTACAAATTTAAAGGAGATTTATTTGGAAAACATAGTCTGTGCTTAGGCGATATCAACTACACAAATACTATTCGTGACGATTATTGGCAATCAGTTGAAAGTACAATTAAGTCTGGATTCTTCCAAAAGTATCAGTCTTGGCGGTACGAACATGAATCTC
>CAXRJI010000058.1:0-3826 GCA_964231105.1 Porticoccaceae bacterium | reverse complement strand
GGCGGAGGCAATGGAGGTTGAAGAAATTATCACTATTGCCAAGCGTACTGAATCCCAACCGTCTCAACTATCAGCCTCCACTGCAATAGTGACCAGTGAAGAACTCCGGTTAGTTTCTCACACTCATATTCAAGAGGCAGTTTCTCGACTAGCGGGGGTTAATTTAAACCGAGGTAATGGCCAGGAATACCTGCCAGCTATTCGTTCACCGGTTTTGACCGGTGCTGGCGCCTGTGGTGCCTTTGTTATGGCTGAAGATGGTATTCCCCTTCGCGCCTCGGGATTTTGCAATATCAATGAGCTGTTTGAAGCCCACAGTGAAGTGGCTGAACGGATTGAAGTTTTGCTGGGTCCCGGTACTGTGATGTATGGTTCAAATGCAATACATGGTGTGATTAATGTGGTCACTGCAAGTGTGGGTTCACCAAATAAGCTGGGTGTAGATTTAACTGAAAATGATAACCAGCGTCTTAAGTTAAGCGTTGGTACTGAAGATTTCTCCTTTGCAACCTCACTGACCCATAATGGTGGCTATCGCGATCAATCTGGCGTTGATCAGCAGAAGGTATCCCTTAAATACCGTTATCAAACTGACACTGTATCGGTTTTAACCGGCCTTAGTGCGACTAATCTAAATCAGGAAACTGCGGGTTATATCATTGGCATTAACGCCTACAAAGATCCTTTATTAGCTCGTTCTAACCCCAATCCAGAGGCCTATAGAGATGTTCGCTCGGCTCGGCTTTGGTCGCGTATGGTTTATCAGCTACCTGATGCTGAGTTAATCCTTACGCCCTATGTGCGACACACCAAAATGGATTTTCTACAGCATTTTTTGCCCGGTGACCCTTTGGAGCAAAATGGTCAGACTGGCGCAGGCACCCAGCTCTCTTATCATTTTTCACCGCAACCACAGACCAAGCTAATTTTCGGTGCTGATATTGAATATACCGATGCTTTTCTTAAGCAGTCACAGGCGACTACAACAGTGGGCTCTGCTTTTCTGCAAGAGACTGTTCCACAGGGTAAGCATTATGACTATAAAGTGGATGCCAAAGTTGGTGCTCTTTTTGCTGATATGCAATGGCATACGACAGACTCGCTGAACCTGCAGGCGGGTATGCGCTATGAATCTACTCATTATGACTATCGAAACCAAATGATAGCCGGACGCACCCGTGATGATGGCACAAGTTGTGGATTTGGTGGATGTAGATACAGTCGGCCACCCTCTGCTAAAGAGGGCTTTGATAATTGGTCGGCTGATTTTGGTTTAATTTATGATCTAAATAACCACCACAAGCTCAGCGCTCGTTTTAGCAGAGCATATAGAGCCCCACAGGCTACTGAACTTTATCGTTTGCAAAGGGATCAGCAGACAAGTGATTTAAAATCAGAAAATATCAGTGCTCTTGAGTTAAGTCTCAGGGGCAGTAAAAATCCCCTGATTTATAAGCTAGCGCTCTATCATATGGAAAAAGAGAATCATATTTACAGAGATTCTGACTTCTTTAACCTTAGCGATGGCGCCACCAAGCATCAAGGTCTAGAGTTGCAGCTTAAATGGCAGTTCAGCGCCCAGCTTGAGTTTAGTTTGAGTGCTAGCCACGCATTGCATCGCTATCGCCACAGCCAAAATATTAATGGCATTGAAATACGTGGAAACCATATTGATTCCGCGCCGCGCTATTTCGCTAACGCTCAGATTCTTTGGCGCTATTTAGATCAGACGCAGTTTGAATTGGAATGGCAGATAATGGGTGATTACTTTTTGGATCCAGAAAATCTGCACAGTTACCCGGGTCATAATATCTTTAACCTAAGAGCTGCTCACAGATTATCAGAACAGTTTAAACTGTATGCAAGAGTTTTGAATTTGGCTGATAGTGCTTATGCAGACAGAGCCGACTATACGGGTTTTTCTGGCTATCGCTATTTTCCGGGTCAGCCTAGAACTCTAAATATGGGTGTAGAGTGGCAGTGGTAATACTAGCGTTAATTTAACGTCTGGTTTGCTGATTGATATTCCACTGAATACAGTCAGCTAAAGTAACTCCAGACCCTCCAAAGATATCCAATGCACTGCCTATAGTCAGATCAACATGGCCATTGGATAGTGAATCCACAAGCTCTAGATCATCAAGTGTTGTGGCACCACCGGCGTAGGTGCAGGGGATAGTGCAGCTGTTTCCCAGTAAGCTGACTAAGTCTTGATCAATACCCTTCTGTAACCCTTCGACATCGGCTGCATGAACTAAAAATTCTGCACAGTGGTTTTCCAGTTCGGAAATGGTCTCTTGGTTAACCGGTGTATGGGTGATGGTTTGCCAGCGATTGGTCGCTATCATCCAGCCATTGGTGGTCTTTCGGCAACTTAAGTCCAGCACTAATTTGTCTGCGCCAACAGCAGATTTTATGGCGTCTAGTCGCGACCAAGAGAATTCGCCACCATCAAATAGAAAAGATGTAACAATAATATGTGAAGCCCCGGCACTAAGAAATTTTTCAGCGTTTTCAGGGGTTACTCCGCCGCCATACTGTAACCCCTTGGGATAGGCATTTAGAGCACAAAGAACCTGCTGCTCATTATTGGGGCCCAAGGAAATTATATGCCCGCCGGTGAGATTTTGCTGGCAGTAAAGATCAGCATAGTAAGTGGCATCTTGGTCGCTGATAAAGTTAGTTTGTGCGCCACTTGAACGCAGGCTACCACCGACAATCTGCTTTACTTTGCCATCGTGAATATCAATGCAGGGTCTAAAAATGGTCAAAGGTGTATCCTGAGACAATCAATAAGCCACTATTATAATGCGCTTACAGGGTGTTGTATTGTCCGCGATAAAAAAGCAGGGGCGGTAACTGGTTATCGACAAAGTTGACGACTCTACCAACCAAAATAATATGATCGCCACCTTCATACAGATGCTCCGAAGAACATTCAAAATAGGCACTGCATTGAGGCAGAATGGGAGTGCCGGATAAACCTTGTGAACACTTGAGGTTATGAAATCTATCACTTCCAACACTGGCAAAGCGCTGAGACAAATCCTGTTGATCAGCAGACAGCACATGTACTGCAAAGGATTTAGCTTGTACAAAGTCATCAAAGCAGTTGGTTTTGCGATCCAAGCTCCACAAAATTAGTGGAGGGTCGAGGGAAACCGAGTTAAAGCTATTAACGGTCATGCCCACTTTCTCGCCATTTTTACCTAATGTGGTAACAATGGTAACTCCAGTCGCAAAACTGCCTAGAGCTTGACGAAATTCCATACTGTTGAAGGGTGTGGGCACTGCTTATACTCCTATAGGCTCCAAAAAAGCCATATTGGCTAAGTTCCAGAGCAATCTAATTTTGGGCGGCAATAATGGGAGTATTCTAACCATGATGCAAGGGCAGAATGCAAATTAACCGGCAAATCCAAACTATTTTTTGCCAGTTTGAAATTTGCCCAGACTTCAATAGTTTGCCAACTATAGTGCAGCGGCTAATCTTGTCCCTTGATTTATAGCACCCTTGGCATCCAGCTCGGCTGCAACATCAGCACCACCAATTAAGTGGTAAGGTACCTCTAGTCCTTCGACGATCTCTCTAAGAGGCTCCTGCCCAGCACATACAATAATGGTATCAACATCGAGTAACATAGCCTCATCACCAACCTTAAGGTGTAAACCTTCGTCATCAATTCGTTGATAATCGCAACTAGGCATCATGCGCACATTTTTCATGGCCAAACCTGCTCGATGGATCCATCCAGTGGTTTTGCCCAGTCCAGAGCCCACTTTCGATACTTTACGTTGCAGTAAATAGACCTCTCTTGGTGAGGGC
>CAXRJI010000057.1:0-84091 GCA_964231105.1 Porticoccaceae bacterium | reverse complement strand
AAGGGAGTGGGCATTCTTAATTGATAGTGAATAGTTTGAATAACTAAAAAGGAAATGGGCTGTGGGTAAGCTATATTTGTTTGATTGCTAATGATGAAAAAACACACAGTCAGTGAGCTAAAATCAGTCTTGTTAATTATTTTGTGCTACAAGGAGTTTTCATGAATAGTAAGATCAAGATAAAAATGGGGCAAACCGAAATTGAATATGAGGGCAGTGAGACTTTTTTAAAAGAAAGTCTGATAGCACTTATCTCAAATGTTACAGATCTTTACAAAACAACCGATTTATCTGCACCTAGAGTAGATGCTGACCCCACTATATCTTCAGTAGCACCAACAGTTACATCCCCTATAAAACCATCCGAGAAGGTTAAATTATCTGTACGTACGATTGCTGCTAAATTAGGTGGCTCTATGGGTAAAGATGTTGTTTTGGCTGCGGCTGCTTACCTAACGATTTATGAAGATAAGGAAGTTTTTAAGCGAGGAGAACTTCTTGAACACATGAAGAAAGCTACAGGATTTTACAAAGAAAGCTTCTCAGGTAATTTGACCAGAATATTGGATAGCTTAATGTCTGCTGGTGAAATATATGAGCATTCAGAAGGTAATTACTCATTGAGTAATGATAAAAGATGTTATCTGGAAGAAAAATTACGTGATTAGTTTAAGCTCAGTTAAACAGCACATTTCTATCCCAGGTATATCATATGAAAATAAAATTATTCTCCTACTTGGTGCTGACCCTTTAAAAATAAAAACGGTTAAAAATATAAGGGAGCTTGGTATCAAATGCGGATTAACTGAATTTAAGCAGAAAAACTTATCATACCCCCTGTCTTGTCTGAAAAAAAAGGGCTTTGCCATTCGTGTCACAGCCGGTTGGGAACTTTCTGATAGTGGCAGAGATCATTTAAATAAAATGATGGGCGGTCCCGTTGTTGCTGTTTCAAGCAGTCTAAGGGAATACTTAGAAAAAATTACTAAAATCGAAACCAAAAACTTTGTTGAGGAAGCAGTTCAGTGCTTTGAAGCGAAGCTTTATCGCGCTGCAGTGGTTCTTTCTTGGGTTGGTGCTATTTCAGTTTTACATGATCATGTTTTCAATAACCACCTGCGTAAATTTAACGAGAAAGCCAAATTAAATAATCCTAATTGGAAAGACGCAAAATGCACTGATGATTTTACACGAATGAAGGAAAGTGTATTCTTAGTGGTTTGTGAGTCAGCCTCTGTATATGGAAGAGATGTAAAAAAAGAGCTGGAAGCAGCACTAGATTTTCGAAATAGTTGCGGCCATCCAAATTCGCTTATTACAGGTGAGCACAGAGTTTCGGGACATATCGAAACTCTTATACTAAATGTTTACTCCAAATTTTTGTAGGTTAATTCGTTATCCATCTATCTGGGTTAATTAGCCAACTAGAGTTCAAAACCAGTCTCAAATTCAACCTAAAGTTTCTAACAAATCCCTCAACACAACCCACTGTAATCTCCAAATCACCTTACACATCAACCACCAAAATCCCTTAGACCCCATCACCCGCTTTTCCTAGGCTTACCTACACCCAATAGTGCAATTAAAAGGGCGGTAGGCTACTATTAATTTAATATTCTATTGATTAATCAATTAGACGGTGAGGCATATGAAAAAAATACTGCAATCATTGGCAATATCGTTACTGCTTATTTCAGTTAGCACTTTCGCTAATATTAAGCAAAACAAAGATTGGTTTTGGGATCTATCCCTTGATGCTGGCAATTTTGTTTATGCTGCCACCATGAATGATAGTGAACGGTTGCTGGGGCAGTATTGTTATTTTGATGAGGGAACATGTGTTTATATAGTCACGCTGGGCATTACATGCACAGAGGGCTCAGAATACCCATCAATTATTAATTCCAGTGCTGGGGTTGCTCAGGTAGATTTGATATGCGCCCATAAATTTGAAGGCGAAAATACCTTTTTTATTACACCCTTTGATGATGTGGATAATATTATTAGGCAAGCATCTAATATAGGATTTGCTGTTGCCATGGAGGGGGATGAGTTTAAGGTGGTTCGTTTTAGTCTTTTAGGGTCAACCCATGCAATTGAAATGATGCGCTCGGGTGCTGAGGTATTGAGTGATCAGATTAACTACAAATCAAACACTAAATCAGAGGAATATCTGTAGTTAATATAATCGTCAATACTTTAACAATTAAGATTTGCAGGGCTAGGGGTTAAGTTTTAACCCCTAGCGCTTAAACTCTAGTCTTTAATTCTGGCCTTTAACACATCCCGCAATTTATCCGCTGTTGCGGTAATGCACTTCTCGGTGGTTTCCCAATCAATACAGGCATCAGTGACTGAAACGCCATAGGTCATTTCATCTTTATTGGTGGATAGCTTTTGGTTGCCAGCATGCAGGTGGCTTTCAAGCATAACACCGATAATAGATTTATTGCCTTCCATTATTTGGTTAGCAACATTTTCCAGTACCAGTGGCTGTAGATTGTGATCTTTGTTGGAGTTGGCGTGACTGCAGTCAATCATAATATTATTTTTGATCCCTGCGGCTTCTAACTCTTGCTCACAGATAGACACACTTACCGAGTCATAGTTTGGTTTATCATTGCCACCACGCAGTACCACATGGGCATAGGGGTTGCCGCGGGTTTTTACCACAGAGACTTTACCGTCTGAGTTAATACCCAAGAAACGATGGGGGCTGGCTACAGACTGCAAAGCATTAATGGCCACAGTTAAGCTGCCATCGGTGCCATTTTTAAAGCCCACTGAAGATGATAAGCCTGAGGCCATCTCGCGGTGGGTTTGTGATTCAGTGGTGCGTGCACCAATCGCTGACCAAGCAATTAGGTCTTGCATATATTGGGGCGAAATAGGGTCTAGGGCCTCGGTAGCTGTTGGCAAGCCAATCTCTAGAACATCTTGCAGTAGTTGGCGACCTACATGTAAGCCATCGGTAATTTTAAATGAGTCATTCATATAGGGGTCGTTAATTAGCCCTTTCCAGCCAACCGTAGTGCGCGGTTTTTCAAAGTACACGCGCATAGCTATAAGTAGGGTATCACTTACTTTATCAGCCAGTGCCTTAAGTCGATTGGCGTATTCAATAGCCGCTTTGGTATCGTGGATTGAGCAGGGGCCTATAACCACCAGAATTCGATGATCTTTACCCTCTAAAATATCCTCTATCGCCTTTCGACCCTGGGCAACGGTCTCTCGAGCCTTATCGGAAAGGGGGATTTTTGCCTTGAGTTCTGCGGGTGTAATCAGAATCTCAGGTTGTTCAATATTTACATTTTCTATGGCTTGTGAATCCATGGTTTATTACCTAATTCTTGGTTCCTGCAAGGGTTGGCTATTGTACTTAAAATTTACCTTAGTAAAAGGCTAATTGCTATAAACCTCGTGGAATAGGGCTATAGAAGGGAAATATAACGCACATCGCACAGGTTTGCTGTCAAATTGTCCAAATAGATAGGCATAGTGGTTTAATTGCTTCTGATATTGCTCAGTTTGCCGTTGTGCAAATTGCTCAATAGTTTCTGATGTATCTGGGCTGGAAAATTTGTAGTCAATAATCCATCGCGTGCCATCGGCAACAAATGTTCTATCAATCACTGATGTGGCCACTCTATCGGTGTATTTATTATAGTGGGACAGGGGATATTCTGATTGATGATCTGTATGGGGTTCAAGTATCCATTGGCCTTTTTTATCTGCCAGCATGGTCTCAAGGGATTGGCTGAGTGCCATGATCTCGGCACTGGTGGCAATAATACCCTGTTGTTTTAATTGAGCTGACCATCCTTGGGGAAGTTGCTGACGGCGTTCTTGAGGCCAGTTCTCAAGACCCTCTAGCGCAATTTGCTTAAGGGTTCTGTGTAGGACAGTGCCTTGGTGACGCGCCCTTGCGTCAAGATCTAAGAGTATCTCTGAGGGTTGCTCATCGGAAGGTTTTTCTTCAATACCGAACCCCATCATATTATTGGGCATTGGTTTAGCTATAAACGCTGGAGGCAGTCTGCGCAGGGCGTTGTGCTTATGGGCTGAGTCCTGATGAGATGTTTTCTTTGTCTCGTCTTCCGGTAATTCCACAATATTGTAGACACAATTAGCTGTTTCAGTTTGTTGTGTTGTGGCAGAGATATTTTCTAGGTTGGATTTTAAGCTTGGCCAAAGTGCTGCTAACAGAGTTGTTTTGCCAGGTTTCTGCCAGCTATCTTTGGTTGATTTTACGCTAGTGAATAAATGCAATTGTTTAACCGCTCGTGTAGCAGCCACATAGAGCACACGCGCATTTTCTAATTGAGTTCTGCTGCTCTGCTCGTATTTTAGGTAGCTATAAAGAGGGTCATTGTCTTCATCATGGGCACCTAGGGCAGCAATTAACAGTGAGCGGTTATTGTTTTCATCTACCTCCTCTTGCCAGCGAAGAATGGGATTATCATCTGCCCTAGGCGCTTTACTTAGCCCAGGTAGGATTACCTGATCAAATTCCAGTCCCTTAGCTTTATGGATAGTCATTATTTGCAGACTGCCCTTGTTTTGCATATTTGAGCCTGAGTTAGAAGCGGAATCAGAGCTAGTGTTATCACGGTATTTGCTGGGTGAGCCAAATAGTTTTTCAATGGCTTTTTGAAACTGTGACCAATCTTCAATCGTGCCCGCAACTTGCCATTTTTCCAGAAGATCTAAATAGGTGCGTATATCGGTGATATCACTGTCACCCAGCAGGGTGGCTGGCCCTCCAAGATCAACCCAAAGTCGCTCTACCACTGTTCTAAGATTTTCTTTACGGCGCTTATCCCAGACTTGTGTTAATAAAGGCGCTACTCGTTTAAGGATGGTACTTCCTTGATCAGTCAGTTTGGGGAATGCACTTTTATCCGTTTGCCACTGCTGTAGTCGGTGCAAAATTGAAACTGGTTGCGATTTGCGGTCTTTTAAACTGTCACTATCGGTGGTTTCTGCAGAATTTTCTTGGTGATAACCCTGAACATTGCTCTTAGCATTAGCTTGAGCATTACCCTCTGCATTACAGAGCGCAAGTAAATCAGCCAAGCCCAGACCACAAAAGGGTGCACGCAGAATGGCCAGCCAAGCCACACGATCGGCTGGAGATAATAAAGCCCTGGTTAGAGACATCATATCAATAACCGGCATTAGATCAGCCAATGGATCTATATCCACCGCATCCCAGTGCAGTTGTGCCTCTTTAAGTGCGGGTACTATTCGCCGTAAGTGACTGCGGTTGCGCACCAAAATAGCGATCGATTGCTCTGGGTGCTCTTTTTTTAATGTATTACATAAGTTGGCAACCTGTTCAGCCTCATAGCGTTCATAGGTATCTTTTTGTTGGCTGATAATGCCGTTAAAGTGAACGGCTGGCTGCTGGTCTTTTGCTTTAACTGCAACCGATGGGTTATAGGGTACGGCGCCGCGGTTAATATCGGGCGTGTCGGGAAATGCATGGATAAAGTTTTCATTGACCCAATCTACAATGCCCTTTTGAGATCTAAAGTTGCTGTCTAAATACAGGGGTTTACAGCGTACATGGCCAATAGGGTGATCTTGAGCATTGATAAATAATCCCACACGAGCATCACGGAAGCTATACAGTGACTGCATGGCATCACCCACCAAAAACAAGGTGCGACCATCATCTTCCTGCCAGTCGGATACAAGGCGCTGTAGAAGTTCGATCTGAGACCCGGAAGTATCTTGGAATTCATCAACCAAAATATGTTTTAGCTGATAATCTAGGCGAAGAGTAATATCAGATATATCGCCTAGATCTGGATCAGTATTAAGAGCTGATAGGGCGCTTAGGGTAGTTTCTGGGTAGTCACACAGATTATGCTGTTTAAAGAGTGTTTTTAGCTTGGCAACCAATAGTGGCAGAAGCTTGGCCAAGGCATTGATAACCGGTTGTTGGCTCTCATTAACGCTGTCATCAGTCTCTGGCAGATGCATGGTATCTGTCAGCAATGCCTGCAATAGGTTGTGCTCTGCATAAAAAGCCAGAACCGCTTGCATACGTTGCTTTTCATCTTTGTGTTGCGCTGGAAACCCTTCTTTGGCAGTAATGCGTTTTCGAGGCTGCAAGCTGCTGGTGACAAGTAATTTTAGTAACAGTTTCCAGCTTGATAGTCCCTTAAGGCTGGTTTCTGGCAGTTCAGCTATGCCTTTTAATGTCACCAGTTCGCTATCTTCATTGGCATGAGTTGCAGCAAAATCTGCCAGTTCAACCAGTTCGCCGGCAATTGGGGATAGCTGCTCAGTCAATTTTTCTAAGGTGTTTTCTACCAGAGCAGCAATAACCTGTTGGAAGTAATTTTGGTTATTAGCGGCGTTGTATATATGAGGTAGCCACTGTTCTCTTTTGCCTAGCATATCGGCAAATAATTTTTCGCATCGAGAGAGATCATTGCCGGTATGGCGAATAATAACGCCGAGAGTGAGTGCGATTTCACTGTCCTGTTCTAACTGTTCGATAAACTCCCTAGCTGCCCTATGGTAGTAGATGGTAGGGAATTCAGTTTGTTGGGGCATGGTGCCTAGGTTTGATTCCAGAGCAAACTGCTTGCTGACATAGCTACAGAAGCTATCAATGGTTTTGATGCGCAGACGGTTGGGCATATAGAGCAAATTCCAGCCCATTTTATTGTTATGGGCAAGTGCTTGAGTGGCTAAATCCCATGTGCGTGCCTCAAATTCTTTTGTGGGGCGCGGCTGCTCCGCAGCTTCTGTAAGGGCTTTATGAATACGGCCTTTCATCTCTGAGGCCGCCTTTCGTGTAAAGGTAATACAGAGGATTTCTTCAGGGTTTTCCACTTGACATAATAATCCCAATACACGCTGGGTGATCAGCCCTGTTTTACCTGATCCTGCTGGCGCCGAGACGATATAGCTGGCTTGAGTATCCAAAGCCTGCTGTCGCGCTGAAAAGTCGCTTAAACCGTTAGTTTTGTCGGTTGTTGTGTTCAAATAGTCGTCTCCACTATTAATTAATCTTTAGTGCCTATATGCCTATTTTTTTGTATTAATTTTAATCATTCTATTTCTGCAGATTCGTCAAAGTCAGATATATCAGCTTGTTCATTCCATCTATTAAGGGGTATCAGGTATTCCTGATAAGTAAAAGCTTGTTTGTTGTAGACCTGCAATTTGCTCTCGCCTTGGGTAAATTCCTGAGCAAGGTTGTGCATACTTTGTTGCCATTCCTCAATCTGTTTAGGCCAGTCAGAACTCAAGCTGATATCGGGTATAGATGGATCATCCATCAGTCCACTAAATTTAATATTATTGCTTTTAATTTGGGCAAAGGCACAGCCATTGACTGCCTCTGTATAGGCCAATACATAAAGCGGTAACTGCGGGTCTTTGGGGCGCTCTCCCTCCCAGTCCTTGGCGTTAACGGAACCGGTTTTATAGTCGATGAGTACGGTTTTATCATCGACATGGTCAACGCGGTCAACAGTCAGGGATATATTGAGATCACCAAAACTAATCGCTACTTTTTGCTCAACAGCTGCAACTTCAAAGGGAGCTCTATTTTTTTCTAGTTCTAGCCACTGCTGGGTCAGCTTGAACAGTCTTTGATGTTCTAGTTCCTTAAAGCGAAGTCCCAGTAAAATTGGGTGTTTTTTAGCCTGTTCTTCCAATACCCCTTGTATATTTTGGTTGATCTGCTGGTTTATCGCCTGAACCGATAAATCACTCAGCTTATTTGAGAATTTCCACTGTCCCCAGAGGCGATAGAGTATTTCATGGAGTATGGTGCCTCGAGCCATGGCAGAGAGCCCAAGTTCTGGCTCCTTTATTTCAGATGCGGCCAATCGGTGTATGGCAAACGCATTAAAAGGGCAGGTTGATTGATTTTTAAGAATACTGCTACCACCTTTAATGGATTCATATTGACTATCAAATGCTGGTGCCGTGTCTGTAACTGATTGGCATTGATAAGGTTGTTGCAACCAGGGTGCCATTTCGCCGTGCTCAGGTATTAGCTGATCAATTTGAATCGACTCAGTTGCCTTGATCAGTGGGCTCTCATCAATATCACTCTCGCCCTCTTTAAGAGGCCAGCTAAAAATAACTTGTTGAGAATTGTTACGGTAGCTATCCAAGAGCTTGTTGGCTATCTCTAATTCACGCTCCGGCAAGCTGTGTGGCATTGAGTGAGTGCGTTGAAAATCGGCGGGCAGAATAGGGTCCATGGATTGAGCTGAAGGGAAATTGTCACTACTTAAGCCCATAATCCATAGTTGATCAAATTTGAGCCCGCTTCCCTCTAGTAAGCCCAGTATCTGTAGTGGTGCATCACCTGTTTGTGGATGGAATATGTGTTTACCAGCAATTTTGCTCAAATATAAATGCGCATCATTTAGGCTTATATTTATACCCAAATTGTCTAATTCGCAGAAGTTAACTAATAACTTATGCCACTGTTTTAGTTGCTGGCGCTCGAGGCTATCGAGTTCTTTATTGCCTGGCCACTGTAGATACTGCGTTAAATCGTTAAAAAATACAGCCCAGTCATAAAATGTTTTATTTCCTTTGGTTTGTTGTTTTATCCAATTTTGCAGTCCATACAGGGGTTCTAGGAATGGTTCCAACGCATCTGGATCCTCCTGTTCTGCCTGTACACCTCTGGCGGCCTGTATAAATTTTTCAAAACTAAATTGGTAGCTATGGGTTTTTCGCAACCAAAGCTCACACTCCACTTTAAATTGCACAGGCAGTTGGTCAAAGAAGCAAAAAGGAGAGTAGAGAAGTTGCAGCCATTCCTCGAGAGTTTGGTTGTTTTTGCATAAATTAATTAAGCCCAACGCAGCATAAATTAAGGGTGTTTCATTAAGGGAGACACCCGCAGAGATATTTACATCAGTTGGGCAGTTGTATTGAGCGAGTGCCTCGCTAATGGTCCGCGCTGTTGGCTGAACCGCACTATTAAGCTCTGGTACAAGAATGCCTATTCTTTGATTTGAATTTTTGCTAAGTTCGGTAGCAGCCCATTTGGCAGCGCTATCCATTTCTTTTTTTGCATCGGCACAGGCAACTTTGATGCATTTTGCTTTTTGAGTGCCCTCAGAAATTTCAATTATCTTGTCACAAGCACATTCAAGTGTTGTTTGCTGTAAGGGTGGTATTGACTGAAATCCGTATAGGGCTAGGGTGGCTTCCTTTGGAAGTGCTTGGGTCTGAAATGCTTCTCTGACCAATTTCCATGCACTCGCAGAGGTCACAAAATTATTTTTATCTAATAGCTTGTGGTAGCTATTGCACCAGTTGCGGTACTTATCAACACTGTTTGAGCTAAATTGAATATCTTTTTCAGTAAGGTTCCAGCGTTGTAATAGATCATTACAGTTAAGCGCCATTTCGGCGTAAGCACTGTTTGACTCGCCTTCATGCTGGGTGATGGCCTGTTCCCAGAAATACAGGCTTTGGGTATTGTCTAGTTTGGTTAATCCTCTTACCAAGTGATGGTTTTGATCTTGTAGTTCGTGCCAGTAATAGTTTTGCCAATGTTCAAGGGGCATTACCCGAGGTGTAGTCCACACGCCTTGATTGTTAGATATTAATTGACCCCATGCCTGATGAATCTGATTTGCCAAACGTTGATTGGCCGTAATGATTACAACATCATTTTCGATGGCATCTTGAAAAAGAGTAATATCAATAAGTGGTTTTAACATTACTAGGTAATTATTGTATTTAGTCGTTATTAAAGGGCTATAATCGCAAAACGGTCAGTTAAATAATAGGGGATTTTTAAAAAATGCTGTCGGGACTTTTTCAGGGTGGTGCATTCTGGATCCTAGTTATTTTAGTGTCAGCCGTTGCTATTGGTTTTTGGTTGGGCCAATTATCCGCTCGAAATAAATATAGCGCACAGATTTCTGATTTATTAATTGACAACAAAGTGCTGGATCAAAAGGTCACTGATCAAAAGACTTATTTTGAATCTCAGCTAAAAACGTTGGACGATGCAAAGACCTCCCTAGGTAAGGAATTTGAAAATCTTGCCAACCGTATTTTTGACGATAAGCAGACTAAATTTTCTCAACAAAGTAAGGAGCAGTTGGAAAACTCCTTAAGCCCCTTGCGCAGAGATATTGGTGAGTTTCGCCAGCAGGTATCCAATGCTTATGAGAAGGAAAATGCAGATCGAAATAAACTCGCCGGTCAGATAAGTGAGCTACAAAAACAAACGCTTCAGATATCTGCTGATGCGGTTAGCCTAGCTAATGCACTTCGCGGTGATAACAAGCACCAAGGTAATTGGGGAGAATTTGTCCTCGAAAAGCTACTTGAGGATGCTGGATTAACTAAGGGCAGGGAATACGAGGCACAAGTAGCCCTTAAGGATGATGAGGGGCAGCGCCGTAACCCCGATATTATTGTGCATTTGCCTGAAGGCAGGGACATTATTATTGATGCCAAAGTTAGCCTCAGTGACTATGAGCGTTATTTTCATGCTGAGGACGATGTCACTCGACAGCATTGTCTAACACAGCATCTTAACTCTCTGCGCAATCATATTAAGGGTCTGAGTATCAAAGATTATGAGAGCCTTGAGGGTGTCAATAGTCTAGATTTTGTACTAATTTTTGTGCCCGTTGAATCAGCGTTTATGCTGGCTTTAGACAGTGACCCTGACATGATGAGAGATGCTTACGACAAAGGCATTATTTTGGTTAGCCCTAGCACTCTAATGGCAACTCTAAGGACGATTAAAAATCTTTGGCGTTATGCAGACCAAAACCGCAATGCTCAGGTGATTGCAGACAAGGCCGGCGCTCTCTATGACCAGTTTGTTCTCTACATAGATGCTATGGATGATATAGGTAAGCACTTAGATCGTAGCAAAGACGCATGGGATACAGCCCATAAGCGCTTGTCTACAGGACGTGGTAATTTAGTTCGCCGTTCTGAAGAGCTTAAAAAATTGGGCGCAAAAACCAAGAAAAGCCTACCTGAGAGAATGTTGCCTGATAGCGACGCCTAAGCTTAATAGGCTGCTATTTCCGTTTTAGATAAACCCCAGATTCGATATGTTCGGTCCATGGGAATTGGTCGAACAGTGCTATTTTTTGTATTTTGTG
Source organism: Porticoccaceae bacterium (assembly GCA_964231105.1). GTDB lineage: Bacteria > Pseudomonadota > Gammaproteobacteria > Pseudomonadales > Porticoccaceae > HTCC2207. The sequence goes on along the minus strand of CAXRJI010000057.1, from coordinate 72,965 downwards.
TGTTTGGGTAATCGTTTTAAGATTTTCTATTAGTGTTTGTGGATTGCATGAAATATAGAGAATCTCATCAAATTGAGTCACCAGCTTCTCAGTGCCAAAGTCGAGTCCAGCGCGGGGCGGATCAACAAAAATAGTAGAAAAGTTGTAGCTATCTAAATCTACTTCAGCGAGTCGACGAAATTGTCGCTCTCTGTTTAGAGCTTGAGTGAACTCCTCGCTTGAGAGACGTGCTACGGTTACATTATTAACTTTATTAGCTTTAAAGTTTTCTAGTGCAGAATTAACTGAGATTTTTGCTATTTCAGTGGCTAACACATGATCAAAATGCTGCGCCAAGACAACCGTAAAGTTGCCATTGCCGCAGTAAAGCTCAACTAAATCACCTTGACTATTAGACAGACAACTACTGGCCCAGCTAAGCATTTTGCAGTTTACTCGAGCATTTGGTTGAGTAAACCCAGTTTCTACTTGCTGATAGATGTATTGCTTGTTGTCGACAGTTAGATGTTCGGTTACATAATCCTTGTCTAGTACAATTTTTTGCTTACGACTGCGCCCAATAATCTTAATATTTAAAGTGCTTTGTAGCTTTTTTGCCTCTAATTCCCAATCATCATCTAACTGGCGATGATAAATCAGCGTTATCAGAGCTTCATCGCCTAGGGTGGTGAGAAATTCAATAGAAAAGAGCTTGCGGCTCAGGGTTTGACTGGCATTAATAGCGTCTAAAATAGGCGGCATTAAGCGATTGATAATGGCCGAACCTATTGGGAAATTATCAATAATATAGGGGCGCTTCTCGCCCGGCTTATTCATTGCGTAATAAGCGGATCCGTTTTCATGCCAAATGCGAAATTCGGCACGCATGCGAAATCCTAGGGGTTCAGAGTTATAAACAGCTATATCTGGGGCCTCTAGACGCGCCTGTTTCAGAGCCTGAGTAAAGTTTTTGACCTTATTATTTAACTGGTTTTGATAGTTACTATTGCTGTAACTATTATTAGGGCTGGGATTTATCGGGTCTTTCATTGTTTGTAAAGTTGATCTGACTTCGCGGCCATCACAAAATCTCTTAAATCCAGGCCCTTTATATCATGGGACCACCAGCACAGAGCTACTTTGCCCCACTCAATGCCGAGGCTTGGATGATGATCAGCTTGCTCAGCAATAACTGTAATTTTATTGGCAAACTCCATGGCTTCAACAAAATTTGCAAATTTGTAGTTGCATTGAAGTTGGGGAATGCTCTCTGTAATAGCGATCTGCCAGTTGGGCAGTTGTTGTAAAAAGGGTTGCCATGCCTGCTTATCCATAGCTGATTGGCTTGGCTTTAGGTCGAGTAGATCGTAGTCAGCAAGTTTCATAATAATCCCTAAATACAGTTTTTGGGTTTTGGCAATCCAGCAAGGGTAGCAACACGTTTTGCTGGGCTTCCGGGGAAAAGTTTATTTAGATAGATACTGCGACCCTTTTCTGTTCCTAAAGAGGCAGTGATCACCTTGCATAGCGGTCTCATTGAGGGCGAAAACCCATAATCACGAAAGAATTCTCTTGCTAGAAATAAGATTTGCAGGTGATCATCATTAATAATTAAACCTTCACCAGCGGCTATTTGATGAGCTTTATCAACGGTCCAAGGTGGCAGTTCTTTTAAATGATCTTTTTTAACTGTCATTTTCTATTTCCAAACAAAAAAAGCCCTGTAACTCACAGGGCTTTTGGGTTAGCTATTTTACTAACTATCATTTTTACGAACTATCATTCGTCGCTCATAAAACCAATAAGCTGTAGCAAGCTTAGGAATAGGTTATAAATCATTACAAATAGCGTTACAGTCGCTGAGATATAGTTGCGCTCACCACCATGTATGATGGCGCTGGTCTGCCACATAATGATTCCCGCTGAAAGAAAGGCAAAGACTGAGCTAACAGTAATAGATAATGCAGGTATCTTTAAGAATACATTGGCAATTCCCGCTACAAAGGCCACTAAAATACCTGTCATTAAAAACCCACCCATAAAGCTTAGGTTTTTGCGCGTGGTCAACACGTAAGATGAGGCACCAAAGAAGACTAGAGCGGTTGCTCCAAGTGCCATCATAATGGGCTTACTTCCTGCCACGGCAAGGTACATATTTAATATGGGTCCCAGGGTGAAACCCAGCCAGCCGGTCAAGGCAAATACCCAAAAGATACCTGAGGCATTGTTTTTGTTTTTCTCTGTCATCCATAGACAAATAAAATAAGGGAGAAGTGTCCATAGGCCAAAGAAAGGTGCTCCTATGGCCATAGATAAACCTGCCATCAATGCACTAAAGGTTAAGGTTACACCCAGTAATGTGTAGGTATTTCGCAGTACTTTAGCTACTGCAGGATCAAGCGCTGTGCTTTGAATACCTGAGGTGTTGCTTTTTGAGCTGTACTTATCAATGTTTGGATTGGAGTCCATAGTAATACCCTAAAAATTTAAATATAAAGTTACGTTAATAATAAACTAAAAAAAACAGATTTCCAGTGTTGGATTTATGGTGCTAACTAATCTTAAAGCTATCAAGTTGGTAGCCACTACTGTTTAGCGTAAGCACCCAGCCGTTAGCTTCCCAGTCTCCTAGAACTATACGCTCACCATATGTCACCGGATGGCGATTTGGGCGATGGGTATGTCCGTGGATTAGGGTAGTGATTGCATGTTTTTCCATTACCCTGTCAACAGCATTGCTATTAACATCCATAATTTCACTGGCTTTGTTTTTATTGGCCGCTGCGCTTTTAGCTCGCCAATCCCGTGCTAATCTCTGTCTGCGTTTAAGGGGCAGTAAACCCAAAGCCCACTTGTATAGAGGGTGGCGTGCTTTGCGTCTAAAACGCTGATAGTCCCTATCATCTGTGCACAGCGTGTCGCCATGCATAACCAGAGCTTTATGATTGTAATGCTCGATGATATGTTCATCAGCAAGTAGATTGGCGCCAGTATTTTCTAGGAATTTTTTTCCAATAAGAAAATCACGATTACCATGTTGAATAAAAAGTTTTACACCCCCTGAGGTCAGCACTTTGAGTGCACTTTGAACGTCAATACAGAGGGGTGTATTGTCATCATCACCGACCCAGGCTTCAAAGAGATCGCCCAAAATATACAGTGCCTCAGCAGTAGAGGCCTGTTTCTCTAAAAAATCTAAAAGCGCCCGAGTAATGTCTGGGCGCTCTGGTGATAAGTGAAGATCTGATATAAACAATATCGACATAGGTAGTACTAATTAAAGTTAGTCGAAATTTCTATTCTTTAGATGCATAGCTATCGCTAATGATAGTTTCAGTAATTTCAATGGGCTCTACAGGCACATCTTGATGTCCCATATGACTGCCCGTTGGAACTTCTTTGATTTTTTCAATGACATCCATACCTTCAACAACCTTGCCGAATACAGCATAGCCCCAACCCTGCATAGTTTTGCTGCTATGGTTTAAGAAATCATTATTGGCTACATTGATAAAAAACTGTGTAGAAGCTGAATGTGGATCACTGGTACGAGCCATGGCGATGGTGCCTATTTTATTCTCTAGGCCGTTGTCTGCTTCGTTTTCAATGGGTGCTTTGGATTCTTTTTGGTGCATATCAGAGGTCATGCCCCCACCCTGAACCATAAACCCGTTTATAACGCGATGAAAGACCGTTTCGTTAAAGTAATCCTCTTTGGCATAACTTAAAAAGTTGGCAGAGGTAATTGGAGCCTTTTCGAAATCTAATTCAATCGAAAAATCGCCCATAGACGTCTTAAAAGTGATCATAGAGTTTCCATAATAGTCAAAAATGATAGGAGGCGTTATTTTAAGTTGTTAATACGCTAAATCAAAGCAAGCTTTGAAGAAGTTTTTTAATCTCTTTTACTTTATATGTGTTTTGATTGAGTTATTAGGTTTATTGACAACCAATGGGACGCTATAATTTAGCGTTAATCGACTCTACAAGTGTGCTGATATGGCCGACCCAGAAAAACCCACTAATTTTATTCAACAAATTATCAGCAGTGATATCCAATCAGGCAAAACAGAGAAATTAATTACCCGATTTCCACCCGAGCCCAATGGTTTTTTGCATATTGGGCATGCTAAATCTATCTGCTTAAATTTTGGCTTAGCTGAGCAGTTTAAGGGTGATTGTCATTTGCGCTTTGATGATACAAATCCTGAAAAAGAGAGTGATGAGTTTGTACAGGCAATTATTAGTGACGTTGAGTGGCTAGGCTTTAAATGGAGCGGTGATATTCGCTATGCATCTGATTACTTCGATCAATTTTTTGGTTGGGCCTGCGACCTGATTGATCAGGAAAAAGCCTATGTATGTGAACTCAGTGCCGAGGATATAAGAGCCTATCGCGGTACCTTGACTGAAGCAGGTACTGACAGCCCTTACCGTGACCGCGCTTCATCAGAGAGTAGAGCGCTCTTAGAACAGATGAAAGCAGGTGAAATTGCTGAGGGCCAAATGACCCTAAGGGCGAAAATTGATATGGGATCGCCAAATATTAATATGCGTGATCCTGTTCTTTATCGCATAAAGCGCATGCCGCACCACAGAACAGGGGATAAGTGGAATATTTACCCCTCCTATGACTTTGCCCATGGTCAAGAGGATGCAATTGAGGGTGTAACCCATTCTATCTGCACCTTAGAGTTTGCAGCCAATCGACCCTTGTATGAGTGGTTTATCGACAATCTATCGGTGCCTAGCGAGCCAAGCCAATATGAATTTGGACGCCTTAATCTTAATTACACGATCACCAGTAAGCGCAAGTTAAAGCAATTAGTTGACGAAAAACATGTAGATGGCTGGGACGACCCAAGAATGCCTACCATATCTGGCTTACGCAGGCGGGGTGTCAGTGCAGAGGCAATTCGCAACTTCTGTGATAGTTTAGCTGTAGCCAAAACAGATGGTGTCGTTGATTTAGCTCAATTTGAGCACTTTATTCGCGACGATCTCAATACAAATGCGCGCCGCGCTATGTGTGTGCTAAGACCTGTGCTTGTAACCCTTACTAATTATGATAGTGAAGGTGAGCAATTTGATACTCCGGTACATCCTCAGAGAGAAGACTTGGGGACTAGGTCGCTATCTTTCAGTCAGCAAATTTTTATTGATATCAACGATTTTAGTGAGGACGTTTCTCTATCACGCAAAAAATTTAAGCGTCTGGTTTTAGGTGATTACGTTCGTTTACGCGGTGCCTATATTATTCGTGCAGAGGAGGTTATGCGTGATAAGGATGGCAGTATTTCTGAGATAAAAGCGACTGTTGTGCCCAATACTGTGGGTGCTGATGCGCCAGAGGGCATTAAACCGCGTGGTGTGATCCACTGGGCAGATGCTGCAAGTGCTGTTGACTGCACAGTTAATCTTTATGACAGGCTATTTAAAGATCCCACGCCTGATGCGGGGGATAAGAGTTTTATTGATAACTTAAATCCAAATTCATTAACAGTTATTACAGGTTGTAAAGCCGAGGCTAGCTTAAAAGATGCTGGGGTAGGTGAGCACTATCAGTTTGAGCGTGAAGGTTATTTTACCCGTGACAACAAAGACCAAGGTAATTTAACGTTTAATTGCACAATTGGGCTGCGCGATAACTGGAAATCATAAGATGTCATTATTTTTATATAATACCCAGAGTCGAAAGAAAGAGGCTTTTACGCCCATTAATAGCCAGCGTGTCACAGTCTACGCCTGTGGCCCTACAGTCTATAACTATGTGCATATTGGCAATGCGCGCCCAGCGGTGGTATTTGATACCTTGTACCGTGTTCTTCAAACCCTCTATCCCAAAGTGGTTTACGCGCGAAATATTACTGATATTGATGATAAAATTATCAATGCTGCCAATGATTTAGATGAATCTATTGATTCTATTTCTAATCGTTATTCAGCGGCCTATTTTGAAGATATGGATGCTCTAAATACCCTTGAGCCTGATGTTATTCCCTATGCTACTCAGCATATACCTGAAATGATTCAGATGGTTGAGACACTTGTAGAGAAAGGGCATGCCTACGCTGCTGAGGGAGATGCACAGGGACATGTTTTATTTGCGGTGCAATCTATGGCTGATTATGGTCAATTATCCAACCGAACTCTGGAAGATATGGTTGCGGGTGCGCGAGTTGAGGTTGCCGATTACAAGCGTTATGCCGGTGACTTTATACTTTGGAAGCCCTCCGAACAGCACGAACCGGGTTGGGATAGCCCTTGGGGTAGAGGTCGTCCGGGTTGGCATCTTGAATGTTCTGCGATGATAAAAAAACATCTTGGAGACACCATTGATATTCATGCTGGTGGTCAGGACCTTATATTTCCCCATCATGAAAACGAAATAGCCCAGAGTTGCTGTGCCAATGATAATAAACCCTTGGCCAATATATGGATGCATAATGGTTTTATTAATATCGATGGCGAAAAAATGTCTAAGTCGTTGGGTAACTTCCGATTAGTTAGGGATCTGCTAACGCAATATCCAGGGGAAGTGTTGCGTTACTTATTATTGTCATCGCACTACCGCTCTGAACAGAATTTTAATAAAGAGCTATTAGATAGCGCTTGGCGCTCCTTAGATACTCTTTATGGGTTTATTCGAGGTCTAAGCCATGTAGCACCTGTTCTTAAGACAGAAAGTGCTGGATACCAAGCACTGCTTGATGACCTCAATACCCCAGTTGCCATCAGCGAATTGTATAAGCTTGCCAAAGAGGTCAATCAATTATCAGGTGACCAGCAACAAGAAAAAACTGCCGAGCTAATGGGGTTGGCGAATATTCTTGGTTTGCTACAAAACGATCCGGAACAATGGTTTACCCAGTCTCGTGGTGATGGGGAAATATCAGCCAAAGAGATTGAGGATTTGATAGAAAAAAGAGCGCAAGCAAAGCAGAATAAGGACTATGCGGGTGCTGATGCTATTCGTAAGCAACTTCTGGATCAGGGCGTAGTTCTTGAGGATAGTCGTGAAGGGACGCAGTGGCGCAGAAACTAGTCGCGTTCGTTCTTAATGCACCAAAATTGGCTTTATCTGGGCTCCAGTAATTCTTTAATATTAAATGTCTCTAGCATATCTACGCCTTTGCCTATAAGCGCTGCAGCTAATTTATGATCGCCAACTTCGTAGGCAACCAGTTGAGCATCATTTAGCACACTATAATTCGATAGGTCACAATTGGGCGGGATAATTAGGTGATTGGTATAAATATAGTCGGGTTTGCTATTAACCACCTCAGAGCTTTTTAAGTCACTCCAATTTTTCAGTACTAGACCCACCTTTGGCCAGTTACTTTGCCTTGCCATTTGAGCCAATTGATAGTCGAAACTCATAATGACAGATTGAGTTGCTACAGGCTTTAGGATTTTTGTAACTGACTGCAATATATGCTCTCGCCCACAGTGGTCAATGGACTCTTCTTTTAGCTCCACAAATGCTGTGATATGCGGGTTATCTTGTAAAAGGGTAGTTAGGGCCTCAAGGGGCGACAGGGTCTCGTCTTTAAATACATCACCTAGTCGCTCAGGTTCATAGGCTGGAAGTGATAGAAGTTTCTCTCTATCCGTTTGATTGACTAAGCCCTGTATACCACTTACACGTTGCAAGCTCATATCATGGTAGATTACGGGGAGCTTATCAGCACTGAATTGAACATCTAGCTCTATAAAGCTAGCGCCAACCTGAATAGCTTTAGTTAAGGATAATTGGGTATTCTCTGGATATTTAGCCTGATAGCCTCGATGGGCTACTAATAAGTCAGATGTTAATTTTATACCTTCCATTGCCAATACCTAAAGCCCCCATGAATTCTAATCCCTAAAGTCTTACAGCAACATTCTTTGTAACTGCTTTGACTGTTTAGCTGCTTTGACCGTGTAGCTGATTTGAGTATGTAACTGGTTTGAGTGCAGCAACTAACCTAGCTTTTTTTCTGCCGCCATAACTGACTGCATAATTAGAGTATTGATGGTCATGGGTCCAACACCACCTGGAACCGGAGTATAAGCGGCCACTCTATCTTTTAGTGGCTCTAGCTCTATATCGCCGACTCCTCCTGGATGATAGCCTGCATCGACTACCACGGCGCCATCTTTAATCCATTCAGCCTGGATAAATTCAGGCCGACCAACAGCACCTACAATGATGTCTGCCTGTTTTATAAGATGCGGCAGGTTTTCTGTTTTAGAATGACAAATAGTTACTGTGGCATTGGCATTTAACAGCATAAGAGCCATGGGTTTGCCGAGAATAGGGCTTCTGCCTACCACAACTGCGTGTTTGCCGCTAAGCTCGATATTGTAGCCCTGTAGGATACGCATTATGCCCTGCGGTGTTGCGGAGCCATAGGCAGGTTCGCCCATAGCCATGCGGCCAAAGCCAAGACAGGTGACACCATCGACATCTTTTTCAGCATCAATAAAGTCAAAGCAGGCACGTTCATTTATTTGTGAGGGCGTTGGATGTTGAAGGAGAATACCGTGACAGTTAGGATTGTTATTTAATTCCTCAATTTTTGCTAGGAGTTGGTTGGTAGTGGTCCTATCATCTAGCTCAACAGCAATACTTTCCATGCCAATTCTTTTGCAGGCATTTTGTTTCATCTTCACATAGGTGGCTGATGCGGGATCGCCGCCAACAAGAATTGTCGCCAAGATTGGGGCTTGCCCATCATTGCTCGCTTTGAGCTTAGCCACTCTTTTTGAGAGTTCAACTTCGCTTTCGCTGGCTAGAGTTTTTCCGTCAAGAATTAATGCTGTCATAGTTATTCTCAGTTACAAAAATCGGTAGGTAATAAGTTCTAACATAATTAAGAGATGTCTAGAAAGCAACCTGTCATATAGGTAATTTTTAGAAATATTTAAGCGAGGTAAATTTTTTTGCAACAGGTAGATTAAATTTCATTTAAATCACTCAGGATTAATCTAAGAAATTTAGGGAGATAAAGTTGCAAGAATTAAATGGGGTGGACGACGGGGCTTGAACCCGCGACCACCGGAATCACAATCCGGGGCTCTACCAACTGAGCTACGTCCACCATAGAAAGAGGTAATGGTACACCGCTTATTTAGTCACTGCCTTTCTCTGAGTTGTACCTAAAACCACATTTTTTTAAGCTTACTGCAGAAAATGGCGCGCCCGGCAGGATTCGAACCTGCGACCCACGGCTTAGAAGGCCGTTGCTCTATCCAGCTGAGCTACGGGCGCATGTATCGCGCCGGATAGTGGTCGGGGATGAGGGATTTGAACCCCCGACATCCTGCTCCCAAAGCAGGCGCGCTACCAGACTGCGCTAATCCCCGAATATCTCACCAAGCGGTCTCAAATGAGATGGCGCATGATACTGACCAACCCTGTTTGCGTCAATCTGAAATCGGCTTATTTTGCTAATCACATCCAGATAGATTGTTGCTTTGCCGAGCCAGATATTTTTTGTCTCTATTCTGCTTGCAATTTGCTTACAACAGCACCAATGGTTTTTTGCTGCGAACCATGGGTCAAAGTTAGTCATGGACATGCATCTACGTGCCACTATACTCAATTGACATTTTTATAAAATGAGAATTCATTTATGTATTCAGGGAACACGCTATCTCTCAATCAAATAGAGCATGATTTTGTTGAGTTAAACTTCAATAACAGTCACGCGGCAGTCAATAAATTTGATCAAGAAACCTTGGCAGAACTTGCTGTTGCTGTGGAGATATTATCCTCAGCCAAAGGTGTGAGCGGTTTGTTGATTACCAGTGCTAAGCCTATTTTTGTTGTGGGTGCTGATATTACTGAATTTAAATCTATGTTTGCGGCAGGTAAAGAACAGTTTGTGAAAGCAGTGAGCAATGTTCAGCAGACGATGTCAAAGATTGAGAGTTTACCTTTCCCCAGTGTTGTAGCAATAAATGGTTATGCGCTGGGAGGTGGGCTGGAGATTTGTTTAGCATGTGACTATCGAATTATTTCTGACAGTGCAGTTGTAGGATTACCAGAAACTAACCTTGGAATAATACCTGGTTGGGGAGGGACAGTGCGATTGCCGAGGCTTTGTGGTCTTTCTACAGCATTGGATTGGATTACCTCAGCCAGACAGTACCCGTCAGATACAGCCCTTGAGATGGGTGTTGTTGATGAAATAGTTCCACTGCAGAACTTGCGCTCAAAGTGTTTAGAAATTCTTCAAGCCATGCAGAATGGAAAGATTGATTACAGGCAACGCAGAGTACAAAAATTATCACCTATTCAGCAAAATCAAATTGATATTGATACAGTCACCCAAAGCTATAAAGAAAAAATAGTAGGAAGATTTGGCGACCACTATCCGGCACCCCTAGAGGCTATTGATTTAATGGCTGACGCTGCATTGTTGTCACAAGAGGCTGCTGCCGAAAAAGAAACCTCAGTGTTCTATAGACTGGCTCAGACATCTCAGGCTCGCGCTTTAGTTGGTTTATTTCTTGGTGAGCAGTATGTGAGTAAGGTTGCAAGGGATTACTCAGAGAAGCTTAATAGAGAGCCCTATAAGATTGCTAATGCCGGAGTTATTGGTGCTGGCATCATGGGTGGTGGCATTGCTTATCAAAATGCCATTAGTGGCTATGCAGTTGTGATGAAAGATATTAATCAAGGCGCAATTGATGCGGGCTTAGAGCAAGCGGACAAATTGCTCAAAAAATCTATCAGCAAAGGTAAATTAGATAAGCAACAGGCGCATTATATAAGCTCTTTAATTAATCCAACCCTTGATGACCATGCGCTTTCAGCATGTCAGATAATTATTGAGGCTGTGGTTGAGCGATCTGATATTAAACAGTCAGTCCTCAGTGCAGTTGAACAGCAAACTACAGCTGAGACTATTATTGCTTCTAATACCTCCACAATTTCCATCAATAAATTGGCGAGTTCATTGCAGCGTCCCCATCAATTTTGCGGTATGCACTTTTTTAATCCCGTTAATGCTATGAAGTTAGTCGAAGTGATTAGAGGTGCAGAAACATCCGATGAAGCCATAGCTACAGTCTGTAACTACGCAATTAAGTTGGGTAAAAAACCCATTGTAGTCAATGATTGCCCAGGATTTTTAGTTAACCGTGTGTTATTTGCAATGTGTTTTGGCTTGGAAATGCTTTTGCAAGAGGGTGTAAGTTTTCAACAGATAGACACTGTAATGGAACAGTGGGGAATGCCAATGGGGCCAGCCTATCTGATGGATGTGATTGGTCTTGATACTATCTGTCACTGTTACTCTGTGATGAGAGAGGGTATTCCTGAGCGTTTTGTGAGTTCTTCAAAAGATATGCCCACAGAGACTTTATTTAACCTTGGGCGCTTGGGTCAAAAAAACGGGCTTGGGTATTACAAATACGAAAAAACACAGCAGGGTAGAGCCATCAAAATGCCAGACCCAGAGATTGTTGCTTTGCTTCAATCAACCACTGTTACCTCTGCTAATTCAGATATTCAGCCTGAACAAATAGTTGATCGCTTGCTTATACCCTTGGCGATGGAAATGTCTCACTGTCTCCAAGAGGGTATAGTTAGTTCGCCTATTGAGGCTGATATGGCTTTGATATGGGGTATTGGATTTCCCGCTTTTAGAGGAGGAATCTGTCGCTGGGTGGATGAGCAGGGTGTTGAGTCTATTTGCCAGCGGGCAGCTGACTATCATAGCCTTGGAGAGCTCTACAAACCCACTAAGCAACTTGAGGATATGGCTAAAACGGGCAGTGTTTTTTATCCCTAGTTGACTGGCTTAGGAGTCCCTTCTATAAATGGTCCGTCTACACATATGCGCCTGCCATCAGGGGTGGCACAAGCACCGCAGATACCAACTCCACACTTAGTGAGATAATCAATGGCGCTGTGAATTTGATGGTCCTTGCAAAACTCTCTTTGAACGGCGGCGGCGGCATGTACCATGGGGGCTGGGCCACAATTATAAAAGACCAAATTATCAAGCTCTGACTGTGACATCTCCTTAAGTTGATCTCGAAGCATATCCGTCACAAAGCCCTTATAACCTAGGCTACCATCATCCGTTGCCACATGTAGTTTGGCGATTTTCTCGCATTCCTCCAGAAAATAGTGGCGGTTTGCGGTGCGTGCGCCAGTAAAGATTTCAGCATTGCCAAAGTCTCTTGCCAGTTGGTATACAGCAGCCAGACCTGTACCGCCAGCTACAGCCATAATTTTTGCGCCCTCTGGTGGCTGAGCAGGAATTCCATGGGGGCCTCTAACATAAACTTCTGTGCCCACTTTAAGATCCATAAGTGCATGGGTAAATTGACCCACATCAATTACAGCTAGTGTAAATGGGTCATCGGCAAGGGCAGAGAAGGGTTTTTCACCTACACCAGGCACCCATAAAAATACAAACTCACCCGCTTGTATATTTATTTTGCGATCAAATGTTATAAGACAAATATCATCGCAAATTGTTTTATTTTCTGTGACAACGACTGGTTTAAACGCCATGTCTACATCGTAGCGAATATGATCCTCAGCGCGGTTTGTATTGAGATTAATATCAGATTCTAGCTGTTTAAAGTAGTTGACCATCTCCTCAGACGTCATACCTGTAAGTGCTGAGCCAACACCAACGATTGAGGCTCCAGCATCAATCGTTTGCCTTACATCGTCAGCACTGCTGATACCACCGCAGCCGATAAGTGGAATATCGCTAGCTTGACGAATTTCGCGTAGGCTTTTAAGCGTAATTGGGAGTACACCCTTACCTGACATACCTCCAGCCCCGTTGCTCAAGACAGGGTGTCCATGGGCGGCTGTGTAGCCTGGGCCCACTGTATTAATGGCACAAAGTGCGTCTGCGCCGCCCGCAATAGCCGCCTCAGCTATCTCTACAATATCCTGCGTGTTTGGAGTCAGTTTTGGAATTACGGGAATATCTACTGCAGATTTAACTGCAGCGGTAATTTGTTGAACTAATTCAGGATCTTGACCCATTGCCATGCCATAACCCGAGGCGTGGGGGCATGATAGATTTAGTTCAATGCCATTTGATACCGGCGCCATAATTTTCGCGACCTCGACAAACTCCTCTACACTGGATGCAAAGATCGAGGTGAGTAGAAAGCGATCATCTGGAATATTGAGTTCACCCATCAGCTTAGCTGCAGTTTCGGCACCCGGATTTGTTAAACCCACCGCATTTACAAAGCACCCAGGCGCATATTGGCTGTATACCGGTTCACGGTTACCAGAGCGAGGGCTGAGGCCCACACTTTTGGTCGTGATAACACCAACTTGCGGCATATGATCAATTACGTATTGTATGATTGATGTGGCAGTAGTCACGATACCAGACGGTATAGTGAATGGACCTGAGAGGTTTTTGCCGAGGAATTTTGTAGTCAATATAATCAAACTCGAATGGTTACTGATTAAAATCTCTATTGAGTCTCAATTATATCAACTTTGGCAATGTAATAGGGGTTTAATTTAAAAAAAGAAGCGGAGATAAACTCCGCTCTTAAAAGGGTGTCACTAACCTGCCATTAATTAAATTGATTCATGGTGTTATCTTTTCCAGATGCTTTTAAGGCCTGATCACCAGAGAAATATTCCTTATGATCGTCACCTAAATTAGATCCAGCCATAGCTTGGTGTTTGACACAGGCAATTCCCTCTCTTATCTCTTTGCGCTGCACACCAGCCACATAGGCCAACATACCCTCTTCACCAAAATAGCCCTTGGCTAAGTTATCTGTCGATAGGGCTGCGGTGTGATAGGTTGGCAATGTAATCAAGTGGTGAAAGATGCCAGCATCCTTCGATGCGTCAGCCTGGAAGCTTTTAATTTTTGCGTCAGCTTCTAGCGCCAGCTCTGTCTGATCATAAATGTCACTCATCAGGTTTTCTCTGTCATATTTTGAGAGATCACGTCCTTCTTTGCTCCAAGCATCGAACACTTGTTGCCTGAAGTTAAGAGTCCAATTAAAGGAGGGTGAGTTGTTATAAACAAGCTTGGCATTTGGAATTACTTTGCGTATTTCATCAACCATGGCGCCTATTTGTCCAACATGAGGTTTCTCTGTTTCAATCCAGAGAAGGTCCGCTCCATTTTGCAGACTTGTAATGCAGTCCAGAACACAGCGAGCTTCGCCAGTTCCCTGCTTAAATTTGTAGAGCCCATTAGCAAGTCGAGTAGGTTTGACAAGTTCACCGTTGAGTTTTAATGCTGTTTCTCCCTCGCCGATATCCTTAATCGAGTTAATGGCTGTAGTCTCCAAAAAAGCATTATATTGAGATGCGAGATCTCCTAATTGTGAAGAGACAGGTATTTTTTGCGTAAGGCCCGCTCCCAAGCTATCTGTTCTGGCGACAATGACACCGTCATCTACCCCTAGCTCAAGAAAAGCGTAGCGAACGGCATTAATTTTTGCCAAAAAGTCTTCATGGGGCACGGTAACTTTTCCATCTTGGTGGCCACATTGTTTAGCGTCTGAAACTTGGTTTTCAATTTGTATACAGCAGGCACCGGCTTCAATCATGCGTTTTGCAAGCAGGTATGTCGCCTCTTCATTACCAAACCCAGCATCGATATCAGCGATAATGGGGACTATATGAGTCTCAAAATTATCAATTGCTTTCTGAGCTGCTTTCTCAGCCACTGAATTACCTGATGACCTGGCTGAGTCAAGGTCGTTAAACAACTCGCCTAAAACCTTTGCGTCAGCTTGACGCAGAAATGTGTAAAGCTCTTCGATTAATGCGGCAACGGATGTTTTTTCATGCATAGACTGGTCGGGAAGAGGGCCAAACTCAGATCGAAGGGCCGCAATCATCCATCCAGACAGATAGAGGTATCTTTTGTCTGTGGTGCCATGATGTTTTTTAACAGCTATCATCTTCTGCTGGCCGATAAATCCATGCCAGCAACCCAATGATTGAGTATATCTAGTGGGATCCTTATCATACTCAGCCATATCACGACGCATAATTGAGGCAGTGTACCGAGCAATGTCTAGGCCTGTCTGAAATCGATTCTGTATACGCATTCGCGCTACAAACTCGGGGTTTATTGATCCCCAGTTCTCAGTTTTGCTCTGTAGAGCTGAAGATACGGTCTGTTGTTCTTTCGTGTAGATGCTCATGATGTCCTCTTAACAAATCTTTTAATTTCCACATGTTCGTTTCTATAAGTATTCTGCGGAACATTGACTAGACTTTGATAATAAGTATGATTATGTTATTAATCTAATTTATACTTTTGATCTTGGGTATTCCTGTTATGAATGTTTCAAGAATAGATTTAAATCTTTTGGTGTATATGGATGTTCTTCTGCGCGAATGTAATGTGACCCGCGCAGCAGAGGAATTAGGTATTAGCCAGCCAGCAATGTCGAACAGTTTAAAAAGGCTGCGTGATCTCTTTCAGGATCCAATCTTGGTTAGGACCAGTAATGGTATGGTGGCTACCGCAAGAGCTTTGGAATTACAGCCATTGGTCCGTAATGTGCTGGTGGCTGCAGAAGAAGTCATTATGCCTAAAGCTGCTTTTAATCCCATGGAGTCAGAGCGTATTTTTCGGATAATGGCCAGTGACTATACTGAATGCACTTTACTTCCAGCTTTACTTAAGCACATCAGAAAAAACGCCCCAGGTGTATGTATTGATGTGCTCACACCCAGTGACGTTAATTTTCATGACGTTGAAAATGGTAAGGTTGATCTTGTTATTAACCGATTTGATACTTTACCTCAGTCGTTTCATCAGATTCATCTGTGGGAGGACAGCTTTTCTTGTGTGCTTAGTTCAAACAATCCAGTCAGGGATAACTGGTCACTAGAAACCTATTTAATGAGTAATCATGTCTGGGTCAGTAAAACAGGCATGGGTGTAGGTGTTGGGATGACCCCAGATGATGTTCAGCGCTTAGGGTGGGTTGATGAGGCGCTCAGCAAGCTTGGCGAAACTCGAACTATCGGTGTTTTTACTAGGCATTATCAGGCTGCTCTGCGCCTAGCCGAACAAAAAGACTTGATTGTTACACTTCCTAGCTTGGCAGCCCGTGCATTATCAAATAATGACAATGTGGTCATTTTAAAACCTCCTTTTGAAATCCCCAAGATGCGCTTAAAAATGGTCTGGAGCCCGCTGTTGCAGCATGATGTTGGTCACAAATGGATGCGCCAGTTGATAAAAGCCACGTCTGAAGAAATCATTGGCCGGCCAGCTCTTGCTTGATAGCCCTATCATTTGAAAAAATACTAAAGATAAAGGTCATACATTAGGATAATAATGCTTTTATCTCTAAACTAGCCTGCAAGTTAAAAGCCCAAACGGAGTTCGGTTCATGGTTACACATAACTATGTGCACCAGTCTGGTATACAGGTTTCTGATACGATTTTTAGACTGGTAAATGATGATATTTGTCCAGGTATAGCTGTAAATCCTGAAAAGTTCTGGCGTGATTTTGCATCTATAATTCACGATCTAGCGCCTAAAAATAACGAACTTCTTAAAAAAAGATCTGACCTACAGGCGCAAATTGATCATTGGCACCGCTCTAACCGTAGCGACTATGATTTTGATCGCTATAAGGAGTTCCTTTTAGATATTGGCTATCTACTGCCTGAGATTGAGGATTTTGAAATAAACCCGCCAAAGGTTGATGATGAGATTGCTTTGCAAGCAGGTCCACAGCTGGTTGTGCCAATAATGAACGCGCGGTTTGCTTTAAATGCAGTCAATGCTAGGTGGGGCAGCCTCTATGATGCTCTCTATGGCAATGATGTAATATCAGAAGAGGGAGGAGCTGAAAAACATGGGGCATATAATCCTATTAGAGGTCAAAAAGTAATAGATTATGGTCGATCCTTCCTTGACCAATCTGTACCTTTGCACAATAAATCCCATTCAGATGTTATTGCCTACAAAATAAGTGATAGACAGCTTTTTGCTGTACTTTCTAGCAATGCTGAAGTAACTCTCAGTGATCCAAGTCAGTTTATAGGTTATCTAGGCGATGCTCTTGAGCCTTCCTCTATTTTATTAAAAAACAATAACCTACATATAGAAATTAAACTGAATAGTCAGGGTCACATAGGCGCTACTGATCCCGCTGGTATAGAAGATATTGTACTCGAGGCTGCCCTTACCACAATTATGGATTGTGAGGACTCGGTGGCCGCAGTTGATGCAGTTGATAAAGCAAAGGCCTATAGCAATTGGCTGGGACTGATCAAAGGAGATCTCGAGGAAACTATAAAGCGCGGAGACTCTGAGTTTATTCGGAAGATGGAGTCTGACCGGATATTTAAGGGTGCCGATGGTTCACAAATAACTCTTCATGGCCGTAGTCTGATGTTTATCCGTAATGTTGGACATTTGATGACCAATCCCGCCATTTTATATGCTGATGGATTGGAGGTGCCTGAGGGTATTATGGACGCGGTGGTTACCACGCTTATTGCCCTTTATGATTTAAAAAAGAAAAACTCTCTGGTTAATTCCCGGAGTGGCAGTATCTATATTGTAAAACCAAAAATGCATGGGCCTGATGAGGTTCAATTCGCCAATGATTTATTTGATCGTGTTGAGGATATGCTTGACCTTGATCGTCACACCATCAAAATCGGGATAATGGATGAGGAGAGAAGAACCTCAGTCAATCTCAAACGATGTATTTATGCCGCGCGCGGTAGAGTTGTATTTATAAATACTGGATTTTTGGACCGAACGGGTGATGAAATTCATACCAGTATTGAGGCTGGACCTTTTGCACTTAAGTCAGATCTTAAAAAAATGCCTTGGATTTCTGCTTACGAAGAGCGCAATGTGCAAATAGGCTTGAAGTGTGGTTTTCATAAGAGAGCTCAAATCGGAAAAGGCATGTGGCCAGTTCCAGATAATATGGCTGATATGATGAAAGCTAAGATAGACCATCCACGGGCCGGCGCAAATACTGCCTGGGTACCTTCTCCAACGGCCGCAACATTGCATGCTATGCACTATCATCAAGTCGATGTCTTTGCTGTTCAGCAGTCAATTCAAGGCCATAACCTCGAACGTGCCAGTGTCGATGATATTTTGAAAATTCCACTGACTGAGAAATCTGCTCTATCTGCACAGCAAATCCAACGCGAGTTAGATAATAATGTTCAAGGCATATTAGGCTATGTAGTTCGTTGGGTAGATCTGGGTATTGGCTGTTCTAAGGTGCCTGATATTAATAATATTGGGCTTATGGAGGATAGGGCTACATTAAGGATATCCAGTCAGCATATAGCAAACTGGCTGCATCATGGAATTTGCAGCAAACAACAGGTGGTCAACACCCTAAAGGCTATGGCTAAAGTGGTGGATAGCCAGAATGCTCAGGATGCTGCCTATATCAATATGAGCCCTGATTTTGAAAATAATATGGCTTTTAAAGCAGCCAGTGACCTAATTTTTAAAGGCGCCGATCAGCCCAGTGGCTACACAGAGCCTGTTTTGCATCATTATCGTGCAGCAGTTAAGGGTAGCATGTAAGGGAGCATGAAAGGAGGGCATAGTATGAAATTAACTCCTGATCTCTGTGATGAATATCCGCATCAGGTGCAGATCATGCAACCTATTTTTAGTAATTTTGGCGGCAGAGAAAAGTTTTGCGGTCAGGTCATCACGGTGAGTTGTCCAGAGGATAACTCCAAGGTGCGCGATCTTTTAAGCACACAGGGCAAGGGTAGAGTGCTTGTTGTAGACGGCTTTGCCAGTCAGCGCTGTGCCTATCTGGGAGATAATTTAGCTGCCAAGGCGTTTAAAAATGGTTGGTCGGGACTAGTTATCAATGGCTATATCCGTGATGTTGATATAATACGTAAAACTCACATTGGAGTGCAGGCACTTGGGGTTTATCCGGTTAAAACACAAAAAAGAGGTCTTGGTGATGTTAATATACCGGTAAACTTTGGTGGTATTACGTTTATCCCAGGTGACTATATATATGCCGACAATAACGGCACCGTGGTTTCTAAAGAACAACTGATTTAGCCATAACAGTATTTGGCAACATAAAATAAAAAAACTGAAACTTAATTATCAAAAATAATACAAGATGAAAAATCTATTCCTCACACTGTTATACCTGTTGCTGTCTATCAAACCTTCTTGGGCTGATAATAGCTTTTACCTTGACTCAAAATCGCGCTTTCATCCAGTGATCGGTGACAAGGGAATGGTAGTGTCTCAGGAGGTTATTGCCAGTCGTGTTGGCGCTGAAATACTTGAAGCGGGCGGCAATGCGATTGATGCTGCTGTAGCTACTGGTTTTGCTTTGGCTGTGACTTTGCCAAGGGCAGGTAACCTAGGTGGCGGTGGCTTTATGTTGGTTTATTTAGCTGAACAAAATAAGACCGTTGCTATTGACTACAGAGAAATAGCGCCTGCGGCAGCTGACAGGGACATGTTCCTAAATGTTGAAGGCGATGTGGACAATACTAAGGCAAGATTTAGTGCTCTTTCTTCAGGCGTACCTGGAACGGTCGCTGGGCTAGTTTTTGCTCAAGAAAAATATGGTGTCCTAAAGCTCCGAGATGTGCTTGCACCAGCTATTAAGTTGGCTAGACATGGATTTATAGTTAGTCCAGATCTATCTGACTCTCTTCGTTCACGCTATGCGAGGCTAAGTAAACACAAGACCACCAAAGGCTATTTCTATAAGCCTGATGGGGGTTTTTATTTGCCCGGTGATAAGCTATCTCAACCTGATTTAGGAGCAACCCTGGCCAGAATTGAAGCCTATGGCACAGATGGATTTTATAAAGGTAAGACGGCGAAATTGATAGTTGATCAGATGCAGCGCTCAGGTGGCCTTATCAGCTACAAAGATTTAGAAAATTATAAGGTATTTGAGCGACAACCAATTTGTGGCACTTACCGAGCAATTAGTTTGTGTGCAATGCCTCCACCTTCTTCTGGTGGCGTTCATTTAGTTCAAATGTTAAATACGTTAGAAAACTGGATCATTTCGGACTACCCCCATAACAGTGCTGCCCATTTGCATCTGTTGGTAGAGTCAATGCGTCAGGCCTATGCAGATCGTAGTTTATACCTGGGAGATCCTGACTTTGTAAAAGTACCTGTCTCCGAATTAATTAGCAAAGAGTATGCAAAACGGCTAAGTTTAAAAATTGATCAAAACACTGCTCGTAGCTCAAAAAATATTATGCCAAGCGTCGATTTAGCTAACCTCAGCCCCTTAAAAGAAAGTGAGGAAACTACCCACTTTTCTGTGTGGGATAAGGATGGCAATGTAGTGAGCAATACTTATACCCTCAATTTTTCTTATGGAAATGGTATAGCCGTTGGTGGTGCAGGATTTCTTTTAAATAATGAAATGGACGATTTTTCTGCAAAACCTGGTGCTCAGAATGGCTATGGTTTAATTGGTGGAGATGCTAATTCAATTGAGCCTTTTAAAAGACCTCTGTCATCAATGACTCCAACCATTGTCTTTGATAAAAAAGGTAAGCCCCTTATTGCGACTGGAAGCCCCGGCGGGAGTACCATTATCACTATTGTGCTACAAATGATTGTGAATATGATTGATTATGATATGGGAGTTGCTGAAGCTACTGCCGCTCCAAGAATTCATCATCAGTGGCTTCCTGATGTTATCTACTACGAGTCGGGTATTTCTGCGGATACGCTGGAGATTTTAAAAGGCATGGGCCATGTTGTCGATGACGAATCCAGTGTTTTGGGAGCCACGCAAAGTATTAGTTTAGAGAGAGGGCGCTTGTCTGGTGTCAGTGATACTCGGCGTCATGGTGCTGCTGCTATTCCCGAGTCCTAACAAAGGCGCCTAATCAGGGTACCCATTTTTATACTCTATGATCTCTTTTTTAGTGGGATTGACGATACGTGCTGAGCGCCTCTCGCCGGTTATCTCTGTAAGATGGGGGTATTTGGGGCGAGTCATATACTCGGCAAACCAGTGCATTAGCGTCTCATCGTCCATAAGGCTATCGGTAATAACTTTCCTTATTTGTTCAATATAGGCTCTCGGGATAGGCTTATCTGCCATATCCGGCTCTAAAGTTGGATCTTTGAGGTAGTGTGATAACTTATCTTGGCTTATTAGCTCTGTTGTAAGATCATCCAATATCTCTGCAGCCGAGGGCGCCCTAAATCCAACTGAAAATGTCGTACATTCTCCCATAGCGATTCCATGGTGACTGAAGTTAGGTGGTAAATAGAGCATATCTCCCGTATTTAAAACCCAATCATACTGAGCTTGAAAATCCGCCAATATACGAAGATCCTCATGGGCGATTAGAGGGCTTTGTGTATTGCATATATCGCCAACTAGCCACCTCCTGCTGCCTGATCCTTGAATTAAAAAAACATCGTAATTGTCAAAATGGGGACCAACACTGCCGCCATCAGTTGCATAGCTAACCATTATGTCATCAATGCGCCATGATGGCAGAAAGGCGAAATGATCCAACAGGTCTGCAACTTGAGGTATCCACAAATTGACGCCCTGAACTAACAGCGTCCAATCGGCATTGCCCAGTTGTTGAAATCTTGTCTCATCAAAGGGGCCGTGCTCTACTTTCCAGTCTTCACCGACAACCAGACGAGATTCAATTTCATTCTCTAAAGATAGCCCGGCGAGCTCATTAGCATTGATGGGCGGAGTAAAGTTTTCTAGTGCATTTCGAATTAATAGCGGCTTTTTTTGCCAATATTCAGCTAAAAATTGATCCGCAGAGATATCACCTAGTACGGGAAAATGGATCATCTGCTTAGCCCATTAGGAAGGGTAGGATTAGATCTTTTTTGCTTGTTCGATAGCACTACCAATATATGTGCTTGGCAGCATTGCCACTAAATCATCTTTTGCTTGGTCTGGGATATCCAGATTCTCTACAAAATTTTCAATAGTTTCTCGATCTATAGCATTGCCTCGTGTCAGAGCTTTTAGCTTTTCGTAGGGCTCAGGAACACCATAGCGACGCATAACAGTTTGTATCGGTTCGGCAAGGACTTCCCAGCTGTTATTTAAATCCTCAGCCAATCTGTCTTGATTGAGCTCTAATTTACCCATTCCCTTATCTAACGATGCATAGGCGATAAGTGTGTAGCCTATACCCACGCCCATATTACGCAGTACGGTAGAGTCAGTCAGATCTCGTTGCCATCTTGAAATGGGAAGCTTTGAACTAAGATGACTAAATAGAGCATTAGCAATACCCATATTGCCCTCAGCATTTTCAAAATCGATGGGATTTACCTTGTGGGGCATGGTGGATGACCCCACCTCACCAGCAATTGTTTTTTGTTTAAAGTAACCCAGAGATATATAGCCCCAAATGTCGCGGGAAAAATCAATTAGAATCGTATTTGATCTAGCAAGCGCATCAAATAATTCACCCATATAGTCATGGGGTTCAATTTGGGTAGTGTAAGGGTTGTGTTGAAGTCCAAGACTTTCTACAAACTCTTTAGCTGCCTCGGCCCAATCAATATCCGGATATGCAGAGATATGTGCATTATAGTTGCCAACAGCACCATTGATTTTTCCTAGTAAGGGCACCTGCTGAATTTGCTCTATTTGCCGGCCTAACCTGTGAGCGACATTGGCGAATTCCTTACCCACAGTAGTAGGTGACGCAGTCTGCCCGTGGGTGCGAGATAGCATAGGCACATGGGCGAAAGATTTGGCCATCTCAGTAAGTTTGGCATACAGGCTATTAAGTTGTGGAAGCAAAATATTGTCTCTGCCAGACTTTAGCATGAGAGCGTGAGAGAGATTATTGATATCTTCTGAGGTACAGGCAAAGTGAATAAACTCACTTAC
Organism: Porticoccaceae bacterium; assembly: GCA_964231105.1. Lineage (GTDB taxonomy): Bacteria > Pseudomonadota > Gammaproteobacteria > Pseudomonadales > Porticoccaceae > HTCC2207. The sequence goes on along the minus strand of CAXRJI010000057.1, from coordinate 50,134 downwards.
TTGATTGAGCTCTTTGTTATCGGAGATGCAATCTTTAATAAAATACTCAACAGCTTTTACATCATGATTAGTTGTTTTTTCAATTTTTTTAACTTGTTGGGCGTGTTCAATTGAGAAGTTGTCTACCAGGCCGTCTAACAGTTGATTGGCTTTATCACTGAAAGGTGAAATCTCTGATATTTGTGGGTGCTCGCTGAGATATTTAAGCCACTTTACCTCGACTAATACTCGGTATCGTATCAATCCATATTCGCTGAAACTATCCCGTAAAGCCTCGGTTTTAGTTGCATAGCGACCGTCAATGGGTGAAATAGCTGTAAGAGGTGATAGAGCAGGGTAAGGCATCAATAATTCCGGTTGGTTATTACAATAATTAGGGCAACGATTATAACTCAAATAATGCCAATTTTCAGATCTGAGTGACTATCATTGGATCAGTGTTTAATCATGTTCTAGTTGCTGTAAAATTAATTTACGATGGAGGAGTAAATGCCTTCGTTTACCACCTAATTGTCGCCATAAATAAGCATTTCGTATGGCAGAAAAAAGCATACATCTTATTCTTGAGGCAACTGTATTTTGTTGTAGATAAATGCCTGATCCGAGCACTTGAATTCTCAGGCGCATCTTACTGATGGTATCTTGGTATAAGCTGGCGACATTGCTATAAACATTCTCATGGGTGATTGAAAAATGTTGCGCCTGAATACTGGCATCCTCAATGCCCTTGCTTATTCGCTCAAGTAAGGTGGGGTTTTTATCTAATTTACTGGCTAGATGGATAGTTGACATCACATAACTGACCACTTCTTTGCTGACTAATGCATTATCTTCAGAGGTTGGTGTTCTGTTTTGTTTGTCTGAAAAGAACATTTTCATTGTATTTATACCCTCAGTTAGGCTCTCTTTGGATCCATAAAGTGCTTCAATTGAACTGGGGTTTTGATTAAGTAGCGTGGACATTGCGAATTCCATTAATTCGTTTTTAGTTTCACCTGTGTGCGCTAGTTGGGAAACCAAATTACAGGTCTGAAACACTGCTGCCAACGCGTATGCTTGCTCTACTGTGGGTTTTGAAAACACAATTATTCCCTAATTTTTTGTTACTGATAAGATGACCGGCTAGCTTTTCCATGCCTTGGTAATAATACCACCACCAAGACATCTATCATCTTGATAAAAGACGACTGATTGCCCTGGTGTTACCGCTCTTTGCAGATGCTTGAAGTTAACATCACATTGATTATTGTCCACAATATTCACCCTACAAATTTGATCGGGTTGTCGATAGCGAGTTTTAGCGAAACAATCAAAGGAAGTGCCGATGGAAGGGGCTTCATTAATCCAATTTAAGTCAGATGCAGAGAGAGTGTTAGTAAATAGGAGAGGGTGGTTAGTGCCTTGCCCAACAATCAGTGTATTGTTGTCTAAGTCTTTATCTAAGCTATACCAGGGTTCCTCACCTGCATTCTTTACACCGCCTATACCCAAGCCTTGTCTCTGGCCCAATGTGTAGAACATTAGACCTTGATGATCACCCATATATTTTCCCTCAGGCGTCATCATTTTTCCGGGCTGTGCAGGCAGATATTGCTTTAAGAAATCACTGAATCTTCTCTCACCAATAAAGCAAATACCGGTACTGTCTTTCTTTCTAGAATTGACAAAGCCCTGTGATTCAGCAATCTCTCTTACCTTTGTTTTCTCAAGATCTCCCAGGGGAAAGAGGGATTTTTCAAAGGCAGCTCCATTCACTGCATATAAAAAATAACTTTGATCTTTATTGGCATCAAGACCCTTATTTAGTGATGTTTTGCCTTGGTTAATCCCACGTCTTACGTAGTGCCCTGTGGCTATAAAGTCAGCATTGAGCATCTGCGCATATTCTAGAAATACCTTAAATTTAATTTCTCTATTGCACAGAATATCAGGGTTTGGTGTGCGTCCAGATTTATACTCTGAAAGAAAATGCTCGAAGACATTATCCCAGTAGTCTGAAGCAAAATTTGCAGTGTGAAGTGGAATGCCTATTTTGTCGCATACCTGTTGAGCATCAGCTAAATCATCTTTCGCAGTACAATACTCTGTGTCATCGTCCTCATCCCAATTTTTCATAAAGAGGCCTTCGACTTGAAATCCCTGCTGCATTAACAAATGAGCAGCAACGGATGAGTCAACACCGCCTGACATACCAACAATTACTTTTTGTAAATTATTCATAATAATTAATCTACGGTCCCATTAAGTCGCACACTATAAGCGCTTACGAAATATTTCCAAGGGATAAATCGGACCCTGTAAATAGTCCTCAAGGCATTTAAGGACTAATGGGCTTCGATGCGCTTGTTCGCAATCTCGTATTTGTTGTTCAGTCATCCAATAAATATCCTGTATATCAGGATCTATGGTTTGTTGGTTATCTTTATAAAGGGGTGTTGCAACAAAGCAAGCTCGGTAAAAAGTGATGCCATTGTCCTTTGATTGATAGGTATATAGCCCAACAAAGCCAGTGAGAGAGACCTGCCAACCTGTCTCCTCTAGCGTTTCACGTATTGCTGCATCGAGAATATCCTCTCCTGGTTCTACATGACCTGCAGGTTGGTTATAAACAATTTTATCTGCATCAGTTTCGGTTATCATCAGATACTGCGAATCCTTAATAACTATGGTTGCTACTGTTAAATGGATTTTATCAGGCATTAATTATTCTCTTTTGTGAGAAGATTTTTTACTAGGGATTTGTATGAATTAGCTTGATGCAGCTTAAATTCGCCAGGTTTAAGATCAGAAATTGTCATTTCACCAATAGCAAAACGAATAAGTCTTAGAGTTGGCAAGCCTACAGCTGCTGTCATTCGTCTAATTTGCCTATTACGGCCCTCATTAATTGTGATTTTTATCCAACTGTCGGGAACAGTCTTTCTCTCTCTTATAGGAGGAGTTCTTGGCCAAATATCGGGTGGGCTCATTGTTTCACAGTCAATAGCTCGAGCACTGCCATCTTTTAGCTCAACACCATCTAATAATGCGCGGCAATGTGTGTCTTTACAAATTCCTTCCACTTGTACCCAGTATGTTTTATTGAGTTTGTTCCTAGGGTGGCTAATCTGAGATTGAAGTTGCCCATTATCAGTAAGCAACATCATACCCTCGGAGTCATAGTCAAGTCGTCCTGCAGGATATACGCCCTTTGTTGTGATGTAGTCTGCTAGGGTAGGTCTACCTTCATTGTCGGTGAATTGACTCAGTACTTGGAAGGGCTTATTTAAAATGATCAATTTGGCCATTATATTTTTATGTGAATATTCGGTTTATCTGAAACAAAGTTACATAAAACTAATCAAGACATGTTAAAATTGTCCCAATCGGTAGATTTTTTACAAAACACTCTTTCTTTTATCTTTTCACTCCATGGAGACAAACAATGGGATTTCAGCACATTAAGATACCTGAATCTGGGGAAAAAATTTCAGTCAATAAAGATTTTACGCTAAACGTTCCAGATAATCCGATAATTCCTTATATTGAAGGTGATGGTATCGGCTATGACATTAGCCCTGTTATGTTAAAAGTAATCGATGCAGCTGTAGACAAAGCTTATGCAGGTGCTAAGAAAATTTCATGGATGGAAGTATATTGTGGTGAAAAAGCAGCTGAGCTGTATGAAGGTGATTGGTTTCCTAAAGAAACTCTAGAGGCTGTTAAGGAATACGTTGTCTCCATTAAGGGCCCATTAACTACCCCCGTTGGCGGTGGTTTTAGATCATTAAATGTTGCCCTGCGTCAAGAGCTCGACCTGTTTGTATGCCAACGCCCAGTTCGCTGGTTCCAAGGCGTTCCCTCTCCAGTTAAGGAGCCAAATAAAGTTGATATGTGTATTTTCCGTGAAAATTCAGAGGATATTTACGCGGGTATTGAGTGGCGAGCAGGCACTGAAGAGTGTTCAAAAGTGATTGATTTTTTACAAAATGATATGGGTGTAAAGAAAATTCGTTTCGATAAGAATTGCGGTATTGGTATAAAGCCCGTATCCGAGCAAGGCACAAAACGCCTTGTTGCCAAAGCTATTCAATATGCAATCGATCAAAATAAACCCTCCGTTACACTGGTCCACAAGGGAAATATCATGAAGTTTACCGAAGGGGCTTTTTGTGACTGGGGTTATGAAGTTGCAAGGGAGCAATTTGATGCTCAGCCTCTAGATGGCGGCCCTTGGCATGTTCTTAAGAATCCTAACAGTGGTGAAGATATTATTGTTAAGGATGTTATCGCTGATGCGATGTTGCAACAGATTATTCTACGACCCGATGAATACAGTGTAATAGCTACTTTGAACCTTAATGGTGACTATATATCTGATGCCCTTGCAGCTCAGGTGGGCGGTATCGGTATAGCGCCTGGGGCTAATTTATCAGATGATGTAGCCATCTTTGAAGCTACGCATGGTACTGCGCCAAAGTACGCAGGTCAGGATAAGGTTAACCCAGGTTCATTAATCTTATCTGCAGAGATGATGTTGCGTCATCTAGGCTGGTTTGAGGCCGCAGATTTAGTTGTAGCAGGTATTGAAGGTGCCATATCACAGAAAAAGGTTACCTATGACTTTGAAAGGCTTATGGAAGGCGCTGAACTCAAGTCATGTTCTGCCTTTGGTGAGGCAATTATCGAGAATATGTAGGCTACCCAATGAGCTCAGCTCTGAGTTATTTCTCAGAGCTGGGCTTCAGTGTCTACTTGTAGCCACTGTATCAGTCTGAAGTATTTCTTACGTCTTCTATATCTTCAATGGGGCAGACATCAACCGCATGTATCCCTTTGTCGCCTTCCTCAGTGCGGTACTGAACCATTTGCCCAGCCTTGAGTGACTTGTAGCCATCGATCATGATTGAGCTGTAGTGAACAAAAATATCAGAATTACTGTCTTCATCAATAATGAACCCGAATCCTTTCGAGTTACTGAACCATTTAATGATTCCTATCTCCCTGATTGATGCTTCATCTTCCATAACATTAAGCCTTGATTATCTCTTGCGTTTAGAAGAGTGAAAAATAATTCACTCTTAGTTGGAGTATAGTCAGTATATTTAGAGTATTTCATGTAATTTTGGATTGCTTCGATTAACGGTTAATCCAAATGTGTTATAAAATGAGTATTCAGATAACAGACTTTTGTTAAGTTATTCACTATGAGCGATCAAATTGGAAACTCGGACTTGCAATACCAAGACGATGCTGCAGTCCAAGAAGCCAAGCCCAAACTTAAAAAGCCAGCAATGTATCAAGTTGTCCTGCTTAATGACGATTACACGCCAATGGAGTTCGTCGTTGAGTTAATCGAAAAGTTTTTTTACCATTCTAGAGAAGACGCAACTAGGATAATGCTAAAGATACATACCGAAGGCAAAGGTGTCTGTGGTATTTATACTGAGGATGTTGCTGAAACCAAAGCTACAATTGTTAATCAATATGCACAGGATCATCAACACCCACTCCTATGTCAAACTGAGCCCTGCGATGAAGAGCTATAGATATGTTAAGTAGAGAATTAGAAGTTACTCTAAATTTGGCGTTTAAGAATGCTCAGGAAAAGCGTCATGAATTTATGACAGTAGAACACCTTTTGCTGGCACTTTTAGATGATGCTTCTGCTACCAAAGTGTTAAAAGCATGTGGTGTCGATCTAAATATTTTACGTCAAGACCTCACTGAGTTTATCGACTCTACAATCACTAAAATACCCGACACTGAGGCCAATGTTGAAACGCAGCCAACCCACGGCTTTCAGCGCGTTCTTCAACGTGCGGTTTTTCAGGTTAGCTCGACTAATAAAAATGAAGTAGTTGGGGCAAATGTTGTTGTGGCAATTTTTAGCGAGCAAGAGAGTCAAGCTGTCTACTTCCTAAGGTTGCAGAATGTAGCCAGAATTGATGTGGTTAATTTTATCTCTCACGGTATCTCTAAAATTGCAGAGCAGTCTGAGCAAGAAGAAGTAGTTTCTGGTGACGGTAGTGAAGTTGCCTCCGGAAAAGAACAGCAAAGCCTTCTAGCTCAATTTACTACAGACCTAAATGCTCAGGCTAGAAATGGTCATATAGATCCGCTAGTAGGTCGGGCTGATGAAATTGAACGAGTAAGTCAGATACTTATCCGTCGTCGAAAAAATAACCCACTGCTGGTGGGAGAGTCAGGCGTTGGTAAAACCGCTATAGCAGAGGGACTTGCAAAGCTGATTGTTGACGGAAAAGCACCCGATGCAATTTTGGACAGCACTATTTATTCTCTTGATATGGGATCCCTATTGGCGGGGACCAAATATAGAGGTGATTTCGAAAAGCGTCTCAAGGGATTGGTTAAAGAGCTTGTTAAAAAAGAAAAATCAATTCTCTTTATTGATGAAATTCATACAATTATCGGTGCTGGAGCTGCCTCTGGGGGCGTAATGGATGCGTCTAACTTGCTTAAGCCGCTGTTATCATCTGGTCAACTGCGATGTGTGGGCTCAACCACCTTTCAAGAATACCGAGGTATATTTGATCGAGATCATGCATTGTCCAGACGCTTCCAAAAAATCGATGTACCAGAGCCCTCAGTACCTGAAACCTACGAAATTTTAAAAGGGTTAAAGGATAAGTTCGAAGATCATCATGATTTAAAGTTTACTAATCCAGCTCTTAAAGCCGCAGCAGAACTTTCCAGTCGCCATATTACGGATAGATTCCTTCCAGATAAGGCTATTGATGTTATTGATGAGGCAGGCGCTTACCAACGATTGCAACCTAAAAGCCGAAGAAAGAAAACAATCGGTGTAAGTGATATTGAAGCGATCGTCTCTAAAATAGCCAGAATTCCTGCGAAAAGTGTATCAAATTCGGACAAAACACAGCTTAAGGGTCTAGCTGAGAAACTTAAAATGGTGGTTTTTGGTCAGGATAATGCTGTCGATGCTTTATCTACTTCCATAAAACTGGCGAGGGCAGGTCTGCGTGAAGGTGAAAAGCCCATAGGTAGTTTCCTGTTTGCTGGGCCAACGGGTGTTGGTAAAACTGAGTTAAGTAGGCAGTTATCTAATCTGCTGGCTATTCCGCTTATTCGATTCGATATGTCGGAGTATATGGAGAGACATACTGTTTCAAGACTTATTGGTGCGCCTCCAGGATATGTAGGCTTTGATCAAGGCGGGCTTTTAACGGAGGCGGTTTCAAAACAACCTCATTCGGTAGTGCTTCTTGATGAAGTTGAGAAAGCACACCCTGATGTATTTAATTTACTGCTGCAAATTATGGATCACGGTACGCTCACTGATAATAATGGGCGCAAAGCCGACTTTAGAAATGTTATTCTAATTATGACCACCAATGCGGGAGCTGAATTGATGAGTCGAGCTTCCATTGGCTTTACGCAACAGGATCATCAATCTGATGGTATGGAAGCCATCAAGAAAATGTTCACACCTGAATTTCGCAACCGTCTTGATGCTATTGTTCAGTTTGGTAGTCTGTCCTTGGAAGTTATTAAAACGATCGTTGATAAGTTCCTTGTGAAGCTGCAGAGTCAACTGGATGATAAGAAAGTGTTCCTAGAAGTGACTGAAGAGGCCAGAGAATGGCTTGCTCAAAATGGGTATGATCCAAAAATGGGTGCTCGTCCCATGGATCGCTTGATTCAAGAGAAACTCAAGAAGCCACTTGCTGAGGAAGTGTTATTTGGTCAGTTAACTCAAGGCGGGGGAACAGTGATTGTTTCGGTGAAGGATGACGCTCTTAGCCTGACAATTAAGACGGATGAATTGATAGAGGCCTGATTTAATAAAAGGAGTAGGGCATAAATCGCACCTACTTACATGGTTTAAGTCGTAGTTAAGGGTGTGTCTAAGACAAAGCTAAAACTGTGACTAGCGCTCTCGAAAAGTGATGCGCCCTTTGGTGAGGTCGTAAGGTGTCATCTCTACTTTAACCTTGTCTCCGGTTAAGATGCGAATATAGTGCTTTCTCATCTTGCCAGAAATATGGGCGATTATGGTATGTCCATTCTCTAATTTAACGCGAAAAGTAGTGTTCGGAAGCGTCTCAACCACCTCGCCGTCAAATTCAATATTGTCTTCTTTTGCCATGGATTAATTTAATGCCTTGTAAAAAAGCGCGCAGTTTGCCTTAAATTAACGGACATAGCAAAGTGATTTAGTAAAAAATCTTGGTTTTATGTCTTCTTTTTAAGTGATTAATAACGCCACGCTAAAAATGCTATAAAGCAAGTACATAGTGATAAAGCAACGTTAGCACCATGATTTTTTTTGGTCGCGATAGTTATAAAGCATAGATAGAAAGGTATTTCTGGGTATTGACTCGGCACCCATACTCATTAGATGTGGGTTCACTAATTGACAGTCAAGTAATTTAAAGCCTCTATTTATCATATGTTGACAGAGATATACCAGTGCTATCTTTGAGCCATTTTTAGCTCGGCTAAACATAGACTCACCGCAAAAAATACGCCCAATTTCCAAGCCATAAATTCCTCCAATTAGAGAATCACCGTCCCATACTTCAAGAGAGTGAGCGTGGCCCAATTGGTGGAGCTTTGTATAAGCTTCAATCATGTCAGAGGTAATCCATGTTTCATCACCATTTTCACGGTTGGCGCAGGCGTTAATTACCTCGACAAAAGCACTATTCCGAGAAATGGCGAATTTTCCTCTAGCCATATATTTTTTAAGGCTTCTTGAAATATGTAAACGTTGAGGTTGAATCACGCAGCGTTCACTGGGCGACCACCACATAATCGGGTCATTTTGGTTATACCAAGGAAAAATCCCTTGGTTATAGGCTGATAAAAGCGTCTCTGGCTGCAGATTTCCACCTACCGCCAGAAGACCATCTGGATCTGTTGCTGCCTGATCTGGGTTGGGAAATACCGGCAAATCAGGATCTAGCAGTGTGAGGGACATTTAGCTATCGAGAAACCGCTCCGCATCAAGAGCCGCCATACAGCCACTTCCAGCAGAGGTTACTGCTTGTCGATAAACATGGTCAGCAACGTCACCAGCGGCGAAAACACCCTTAGTGCTAGTTTCGGTAGCATTGCCATCCAAACCGCCGGTGATTGTGATGTAGCCATCTTTCATAGATAACTGATCAACAAAGATGTCAGTATTGGGTTTATGACCAATGGCAATAAAAACACCTGCAAGATCAATCTGCTTCGATTCACCTGAGTCTGAATGCATTATTTCAATACCTGTAACACCACTTTCATCTCCCACAACTTCTTTAAGATTATGATTCCATTCGATAGTGATATTGCCGTCTTTTTCCTTTTCAAATAGCTTGTCTTGAAGCATCTTTTCAGCACGTAACTTATCTCTACGGTGCACAAGAACAACCTCTGAGCAAATATTTGACAAGTAAAGGGCTTCTTCAACAGCAGTATTGCCACCTCCAATAACAGCCACCTTTTTACCTCTATAGAAAAAGCCATCGCAGGTAGCGCAGGCTGAAACACCTTTGCCCATAAATGCTTCCTCAGAGGGAAGGCCTAGATATTGTGCTGAAGCGCCAGTAGCGATAATCAATGAATCACAGGTGTAAGAATGAGTACCTACGAGTTTGAAAGGGCGTTCAGAGAAATCGACTGATTCAATATGATCAAAAATTGTTTGTGTATCAAACCTTTCTGCATGTTTTTGCATGCGAACCATAAGTTCTGGACCTTGAACACCTTGATCATCACCAGGCCAATTGTCCACATCCGTTGTTGTAGTTAGTTGTCCGCCTTGTTGGATACCAGTAATAACCACAGGTTTTAAATTTGCTCGCGCTGCATAGACTGCAGCAGTCCAGCCGGCAGGACCAGAGCCAAGAATAATTAATGGATAATGTTGTTTTTCAGACATGGAAATCTCTCGAATTTTTAGTATAGGTGATTAGCTTATTTGTCTAACCTTGGTGTGCGTATAATAAACATTACTAACCAACTCACCAATTGGTTTTTTAAATTCAGCAGATAGTATTGAAATATCAAACCTAAGGTCGTGGTGTTTGTTATAAATTAGGCTACAATTAGCCCTTCAATCAGTTCTAGGTAGGACCCATTGGACAAGAAAAAAACAAAAACTGATAAGCCTGTAGGTTCCCAGCATTCTGATCCAGACCCCAGAATCTCAAGACTTTTGGCAGAGGGCACTTTAATTGGCTCTATCGCTCTTTGCTTAATAATGTTGGTAGCTTTATTAACCTATTCTGCACAAGATCAGGGTTGGTCAACTACGGGTGATTCAGAGTATGTGGCCAACGCAATTGGTCCAGCAGGTGCTTGGTTTGCTGACTTTTTTTATACATGGTTTGGCGTTATGGCCTATCTATTTCCCGTCTTGCTTGCAATAAGAGCGCTTCAAATATTGAGAACACGGTTTCTGCAGGCAGCCATTCCATTCGATATTCTCACTTTTAACCTACGACTTGTAGGGTTTACCTTGGTAATGATTGCTGCCACATCCCTAGCTAGCATTCAGTTTGAGGACCATGTCAGCAACTATGACCATGGATATGGCGGAATTATAGGCAAGCAGATTGCCGATGCCATACTACAGGTCTTTAGCTTTACTGGAAGTACTGTCATTCTTTTGGCGTTGCTTTTATTTGGTTTAACCGTATTTGCAGATATATCTTGGATTTTTATTATTGATCGAATAGGCCAAGTAACTCTTTGGGCTTTTGATCGATTGGCCACCGTGCTCTCTAGTTTCAGACGCCAGCGCCAAGAAAAATTAATTGCAAAAGAGGCCCAAGCTGAAAGATCTTCCAAGGTTGAGGCAGCCATAAAGAAAAAACAACAACGTCTACCGCCAACTATCAGTGAACCGTCCAATCAGCCCAAGCCCAGTTCTAGAGTAGAGCGTGAAAAACAGCAGCCACTGTTTACTGATGAAAAAGTGGAGGGTGTGTTACCGCCCCTGAATCTGCTTGACGAGCAGGATAAGGCATCGGATAAGGGATTTTCCAAAGATTCACTGGAACATATGTCTAATCTTTTAGAGTTAAAGCTTCAAGATTTTGGTATCAATGCAAATGTTGTTGAGGTCTTGCCTGGACCGGTAGTGACAAGATTTGAGATTCAGCCGGCCGCCGGCATTAAAGTCAGTCGTATAAGTGGATTAGCCAAAGACTTAGCGCGTTCTATGGCTGTTATTAGTGTGCGTGTTGTGGAAGTTATACCAGGTAAATCAGTGGTTGGTATTGAAATCCCCAATGAAACGCGTGAGATGGTGCGTCTCAGAGAGGTATTATCATCTGATGCCTATGACCGATCATCATCGCCGCTAACTCTTGCTTTAGGGAATGATATTGCTGGTTCTCCAGTTGTGGCTGACCTTGCTAAAATGCCTCATCTTTTAGTAGCAGGTACTACAGGTTCTGGTAAATCTGTAGGTATTAATGCGATGTTGCTAAGTATATTGTTTAAAGCCTCTCCTGAGGAGGTAAAACTTATACTTATTGACCCAAAAATGCTTGAACTTTCGGTATACGATGATATCCCCCATTTATTAACACCTGTTATTACAGATATGAAGGATGCCTCTACCGGTTTAATGTGGTGTGTGGGTGAGATGGAGCGTCGTTATAAGTTAATGGCGGCTCTAGGCGTGCGAAATATTGCGGGATACAACAGAAAAATTGAGGAAGCTGAGAAATCTGGTAACCCAATTACTGATCCTCTTTGGGTATTTAATCCAGATGATATGGGCTGGGATGAGTCTCAAGAGCCGCCAGAAGCCCCTATTTTAGAGTCTTTGCCCTATATAGTTGTGGTTGTCGATGAATTTGCCGATATGATGATGATTGTTGGCAAAAAGGTTGAGCAACTTATTGCGCGTATCGCGCAAAAAGCGCGCGCTGCAGGTATTCATCTTATTCTTGCTACCCAACGCCCATCTGTTGACGTTATTACTGGTTTAATCAAAGCCAATGTACCATCACGAATTGCATTTCAGGTGTCCTCGAAAATTGACTCTAGAACCATTCTAGATCAGGGTGGGGCAGAGCAATTGCTCGGTCATGGGGATATGCTCTTTTTACCTCCTGGAACCAGTGTGCCTGACAGAATTCATGGCGCCTTCGTTGATGATCACGAAGTACACAAGGTGGTTGCTGACTGGAAGCGTCGTGGACAGCCCAATTATTTAACTGAAATAACCGATGAAAGCTTTTCAGCCGCTGTGCCAGTACCTGGATTTTCTTCTCCAGAGTCAACCTCGCAAGATGATGAGAGTGACCCACTGTATGATGAGGCTGTAGCTTTTGTTATCGAAAGTAGAAAGGCCTCTATATCCTCTGTACAGCGTAAGTTGAGAGTAGGTTATAACCGTGCTGCGAGGCTGATTGAGCAGATGGAAGCCAGCGGTGTAGTGAGTGAAATGAGTTCCAACGGAAGTCGTGAAGTGTTGGTGCCCTCACAAGGACGATAATAGATGCATAGATTTAAGTGCCTTTTATTGGTCTTTATCCTTATATTGCCAATAACTCAGGCTAGCAGTGAAGAATCTATTGCTAGTCAATCTCTGAGTAATCTTCTGGGCTCTATTGACACCCTTTCAGGTGAATTTACTCAAGCCTTAAGCGATGCCAACGGTGATATTTTTGAAACATCTAGCGGCTACTTTTTTCTGGCACAACCCAATAAAGTGAAATGGGTAGTTGTGGACCCGATGCCTCAGGAAATTGTTAGCAATGGTAAAGATTTATGGATTTATGATCCGGATTTAGAGCAAGTGATTATTCAGCCCTATGACAGCGAGTTAGTGGCTAGTCCTGCGAATCTATTTTCCTCAAAATCAAAGGATCTTGATAATGAATTTGATATTACCTTGATAGACAGTGAGCTAGCGACCAAGCGCTTCCTGCTTAAGCCCATAGCTACTTCAATCCTTTATCAAACTTTTTATCAAACTTTGAAGATTGAATTTCAAAGTCATAAGCCGGTATCTCTTGAGCTTACCGATGCCCTTGAGCAATCGACCCGAATTGACTTAAAAAATATAGTAGTTAACTCAAAATTAGCAGATAAGCTATTTGTCTTCGAGATACCGCCAAATATCGATATTGTTAATCATGTCGACTGATCTCTTTTCTCAACAGGGCTATCAGCCACTCGCTGCCCGTCAGCGGCCCCAAGACTTACATTCATTTTATGGGCAATCTCATATATTAGGAGAGGGTAAGCCGCTTAGAGAGGCCTTAGATAAGGGGATTCCTCACAGTATGATCCTATGGGGTCCGCCGGGTGTGGGTAAAACAACCTTAGCGCGTATGATTGCCACCAAAGTAGATGCTCATTTCGAAACCATTTCAGCTGTATTGTCTGGTGTTAAAGAAATTCGAGCCGCCATCAATAGTGCTCAGCAAGAACGTGATATGCACAACAGAAAGACTATTTTATTTGTCGATGAGGTGCACCGGTTTAATAAATCTCAGCAAGATGCTTTTTTGCCCTTTATTGAAGATGGAACAATCCTATTTATTGGGGCTACCACGGAGAATCCGTCTTTTGAACTAAACAACGCCTTGCTTTCTAGGTGTCGTGTTTATGTGCTCAAAAGTTTGTCTGTAGAGGATATTAAACGATTAATTGAAAATGCATTACCCAGCCTAAGCGATACCCATAAGCGAGCTATCAGTATTGATGAGGATGCACTGACACTGCTTGCTAATTCAGCTGATGGAGATGCTCGCCGTGCCTTAAATTTTCTGGAGATTGCATCAGATTTAACTGATGAGAATACCTCTGCTATAAGTGCAAAGGATATTGAGCAGATTCTAGTGGGCGGTAGCCGCCGTTTTGATAAAAGCGGTGAGTATTTCTATGATCAGATTTCAGCACTTCATAAATCCGTGCGAGGTTCAAATCCTGATGCGGCTCTGTACTGGTTATGTCGAATGCTTGATGGTGGATGTGATCCACTTTATCTGGCTAGAAGAATCGTCCGAATAGCCAGTGAAGATATTGGCAATGCCGATCCGCGAGCACTTGAGATATCACTTAATGCATGGAATGCTCAAGAGCGCTTAGGATCTCCAGAGGGCGAACTCAGTTTGGCTCAAGCTGTTATTTATCTGGCTATTGCGGCAAAGAGTAATGCTGTTTACAGCGCCTTTAATGAGACAATGGCAGATGTTAAGACATTGCCCAGTTATGAAGTGCCAATGCATCTTCGTAACGCGCCAACAAAATTAATGAAAGAGTTAGATTATGGCAAGGGCTATAGATACGCTCATAATGAACAACAGGCTTACGCGGCTGGTGAGACCTATTTGCCGGAGGAAATAAAGGAAAAACGCTATTATTTTCCCACTGACAGGGGTCTAGAGAGTAAAATAGCTGAGAAACTCAATTATCTTAAATCCGAGGATGCTAAGTCTCCTAAACAGCGACCAGAAACAAAAAATAAAAAAGACTAGAAACAAGCCAAAACTTAGACTTCAAAAACAATACTTTTTAATGATGGGTTTTCTCGGCGCCTTAACAAATTACTCTGCATTCTCGCTTGATGCCCTTGGTCTGTGGCAAAATGGCGGGCATATATTGGCAGCGGCCTATGTGATAATTACATTAGCCCTTTGCCTGTTTGCGGCCACTGGTGTTATTTGGCCTACACGATTAATTTAAGGAAACAATTATGCTCGACCCGAAGCTTCTTCGTTCGGATTTAAATAGCGTTGCTGAACGCCTCACAGTAAAAGGTTATCACTTAGATTGTGATGCATTCCTTGCTCTTGAGTCAAAGCGCAAAGAACTCCAGCTTTCTTCAGAGGCATTGCAACAGGAGCGAAATGCCTATGCCAAAAATATGGGGGCGTTGATAGGGCAGGCCAAAGCCAAGGGTGAGGATATTGAGCCTCTAAAAGCTCAGGGAGAAAAGCTTAAAAATGATTCTGCTAAAGCTGATACGGCGTTGGCTGAGGTGCAAGCACAACTGGACGACATAGTGCAGGGTATTCCTAATATCCCCCATCAATCAGTTCCTGCGGGTGAGGATGAAAGTGATAATCAAGAAATAAGGCGCTGGGGAACACCAAGAGTCTTTGACTTTGAAGTGAAAGATCATGTGGATTTAGGTGCAGATATAGGTGGATTAGACTTTGATCGAGCGGCAAAAATTACTGGCTCACGTTTTGCTCAAATGCGCGGTGGTTTAGCCACATTACACCGTGCTCTTACACAGTTTATGCTCAATACACATATTCAAGAACATGGTTATGAAGAGGTGTATGTGCCTTATATAGTGAACCGTGATTCCCTATTTGGCACTGGGCAATTACCTAAATTTGAAGAGGATCTTTTTAAATTAGATGATGAGCGCAATTTTTATCTAATTCCCACTGCGGAAGTGCCTGTAACCAATATCCATCGCAATGAAATTCTTGAACAATTACCAGCGAAATATATTTGTCATAGCCCCTGTTTTCGCAGCGAGGCTGGAAGCTATGGGCGTGATACTCGGGGCATGATCCGACAACATCAGTTTGAAAAGGTAGAAATGGTGATGTTTGTCCACCCCGATAAATCCTGGGAAGCTCATGAATTATTGACCTCCCATGCTGAGGCTATATTGCAAAAATTGGAGCTTCCCTATCGTACGGTAGTGTTGTGTGGCGGTGATTTAGGCTTTTCCTCGGCGAAAACTTATGATCTTGAGGTGTGGTTACCGTCTCAAGAGACCTACAGAGAGATTTCATCCTGTAGTAATTTCACTGATTTCCAAGCGCGCCGTATGAAAGCTCGCTTTAGAAATGCTGAGGGCAAGCCAGAGTTTTTGCATACGCTTAATGGCTCTGGTCTAGCCGTGGGTCGAACCCTTATTGCTATTATGGAGAACTATCAACAAGCGGACGGTTCAATTTATGTGCCTGAAGTCCTGCAACCCATATTAAATGGGCTAAAAGTTATTAAATAATGGACTATTTGCCCCTGTTTCATCAGTTGTCGGGTCGTCGAGTATTGGTAATTGGCGGTGGTGAAGTGGCATTGCGAAAAGTGCATCTAGTCCATGAAGCTGGCGCGATAATCACCATGATTGCCAAGGATTTCTGTAGCGACCTATTGGCCATGAAGGAGAAAGATACAGACAATAGTTTTGAATTTGTGGTCGATAGCTTTCAGCAAAAGTATTTGGATGCTTACAGTGACTCGGTGTTAGTGATAGCCGCTACCAATGATCCAGAGGTAAATCATCTTGTGTCTGAGCATGCAAGGGCTAGCCAGATGTTAGTCAATGTAGTGGATGATCCGGGCTATTCAGATGTGATCTTCCCTTCAATTGTGGACCGTTCACCCATTCAAATAGCTATATCCAGCGGTGGCTCTGCGCCGGTATTGGTGCGTATGATCCGAACCCAACTTGAGGGTCTGATACCTGCTGCAACGAGCAAGTTGGCTGCTTTGGCTTCCCGTTACCGAGATCGTGTAAAAGCACTCTATGCCAGTGGTGCTGACAGAAAAGCATTTTGGGAGCAGGTATTTAGAGGGCCAATTGCTGAGCAAGCCTATGCCAATAATATTGAGGAATCAGAGCGACTTTTAGAGAACAAACTGGAATCTGTCGAAGAACTATGCACTGGCGAAGTCTATTTAGTCGGTGGCGGTCCAGGGGACCCAGATTTGCTTACCTTTAAGGCTCTTCGCTTAATGCAACAAGCGGATATCGTTCTATATGATAGATTGGTATCGAAAGAAGTATTAAATCTAGTACGCCGTGATGCCACCCGAATCTATGTGGGCAAAACCGCCGGTGATCATCCTGTTACTCAAGATAATATTAATCAAAAACTAGTGGATTATGCCCTTGAAGGCAACCGCGTCTGTCGCCTCAAGGGAGGCGACCCGTTTATCTTTGGGCGTGGGGGAGAGGAGCTGGAGACCCTGGCGGAAAATAAGATCCCTTTTCAAGTTGTTCCCGGTATAACCGCAGCTTCTGGCTGTGCCAGCTATGGTGGCATTCCGCTTACTCATCGCGATTATGCACAGTCAGTGCGATTTATCGCTGGGCATCATAGGTCAGGTAAATTAGAGCTAAATTGGAACGAGCTAGCTCAGTCCAATCAAACGCTGGTTTTCTATATGGGTCTCAATGGTATGGAAACAATTTGTCAGCAGCTAAAAGAGCATGGACTTAATGCAAAGACACCGGCTGCGTTAGTAGAGAAGGGCACCTCTGATAGACAGCAAGTATTTGTTGGTGATTTAGATTCATTGCCTGACATAGTCAGATCTGCCGGCGCCAAAGCACCCACATTAATTATTGTGGGTGGGGTAGTAGGGCTGCACCATAAACTTGCTTGGTTTAACAAAGATAAGGGCTAAAAGCGTTAAAACTGGCCTTTAGCGCGTTCCAGCAAACTTAAAATAAGAAACTTAAGATCTGCTAACGTTTTATTGTCTACAATTTCTGATTTATCTACTACAACCAAAAGAAGTGCGTGACTTATCTCCAAATAAGCCTGTCCCAAGCGTAATAATTCATCTTTATTATTGGAAATGCCCAAACGTTCGAACATTCTTGCCATGCCTTTGATAACGATTTCATCGTGTTTGTTATCTAGACTTTGTAGCTCTGGCACACCATACATGGCCTGAACCATGGGCAGTAGACCTTTTTGATTGAGATAAACCTTCATAATGCGCTGGATGCTAAATTCCACAAAGATTTTAATACTTTGTTTCTCAATATCTTCAGCTTCTAGTTCATCAATAGCCTTTTGCATCTCAATTACCCATTGTTCTGCAAGGGAATACATAATGGCGTATTTATTAGGAAAGTAGTGGTAGAGGGTACCCACAGATATACCCGCATGTTTGGCTACAAGGATAGTGGTTAAATCGTCTTGACCTACTTGATCCAAAAGCTGTGCTGTAGTGCTTAAGATATTATTTATCTGTTTTTGAGCTCTTTCTTGCACAGGTTTATTTCTTGGTTGTAGATTTCTTTTTTCTGTCATTGGCTCACTCCAGAAATCCCTATTTCACATAATTATCTTAAAATTTTGATAATTTGACTTTATCATCTATTCGAATAATAATTCAACTTAATTTGAATTATTATTCAATTAATAGATGAGCACAAAATCACTATGACAGACAAAAAAGAAACAGAAAAATGGATTAACGCACATAAGATTGAAGGGATTGAATGCTTGGTCCCTGATATTGCCGGTAATGCTAGAGGCAAATTTATTCCTGCGGATATGTTTATAAATCAAAGTATACGCATGCCTGAAGGCATTTTAACCCAGTCTGTAACAGGTGAGTTTCCCAATGATTACTGGGATTTAATTGACACACTGGATGGCGATATGTATTTGCGACCGGATATGACTACTGCGTGTCTAGTGCCATGGGCCAATGAATTTACAGCACAAGTAATACATGACTGTTATACAGGGAAGGGCGAGGCGCATCCTCTTTCATCGCGAAATATTTTAAAGAACATACTGTGTTTATACGAAAACAAAGGCATGAAACCCCTTGTGGCGCCAGAGATGGAGTTTTATCTCGTCAAGCGCAATACTGATCCTCGTCAAATATTAACGCCACCAATGGGTCGATCTGGCAGGCAAGAGACTGCAAGACAGTCCTATAGTATTGACGCTACAAATGAATTTAAGCCATTTGTTGATACTTTATATAAATACGGTAAGACCATGAAATTAGACATAGATATGCTAATTCATGAGTCGGGTGCTGCACAATTTGAAATTAACTTTAAGCATGGCAACCCTTTATTGATGGCGGATCAGGTCTTTCTATTTAAGCGTATGGTGCGTGAGGTGGCTTTGCAGCATGATATGCATGCCACGTTTATGGCCAAGCCCATGAGCGATGAACCCGGTTCAGCCAAGCATATTCATCAAAGTATTGTCTCAATAAAAAGTGGGAATAATCTATTTGCTGGTAAAGATGGCAAGTACAGTGATGATTTTTACCACTATTTAGGCGGTTTACAGGTGTATTCTCCCGCCTGTATGAGCTTTTATGCGCCTAATGTGAATTCCTACCGAAGATTTAGCGCTGCTGAGTCTTCGCCCATTAATCTGTTATGGGGTTACGACAATCGCACTACAGGCTTTAGAGTGCCAGATGCGAGTCCAGATAACTATCGTATTGAAAATCGTTGCCCTGGTGCTGATGTTAACCCTTATTTATCGTTTGCCGCCACGCTAGCCTGTGGCTACTTGGGTATAAAGGATAAGATCAAGCCTGCTGATGCCTTTGAGGGAAATGCCTACGACAGCGATATAACGTTACCTAGATCTTTGCCAGAGGCTCTAGATGCGCTTGAGACCTGCAAGGAGATACAGGAAGTCTTTGGCGCTCAGTTTATTGCTGTCTATAAGGCGGTAAAGTCTCTTGAATATAAGCAATACAGCCAAGTAGTATCATCTTGGGAAAGAGAGCACCTATTGCTAAGGGTGTAACACAGACTTCAATGATATATTAAATAATAGCTTTATATTATTGATTTTAATATATAAATAATTAGATATTAAACCTTTCTCGAGCTGCCTGATCTGGCGCGTTCTTTCATATCAGACTGTATATATACCTGATCTGTTGTACCCATACTCGCATGGCCTAGATCATCGGCCATATGTTTGAGCGGTCTAGTGGTAATATCTTGAGAGGCCCCTGTATGCCTCAGCCAATGCGTAGTTGCCTCGCGAAGTGCTTTTGCCTCATCTATAAAGGATTCTGAGGTCATTTTATCGTAAGCCAGATCAAACGCTTGCTGAACAATTCTGCGTAATTGTCTGGATGTCATACCGCCTGTACCTCTATTTTTAATGACCAGAGGCGCATTGCTATTAAAATTATCACTCAGTTGAGTTCGGTATTCACGATAACGCTCAATATAAGGAAATAGGGCACCTGGAACGGATATATCGCGTAATTTATTGCCTTTGCCCAATACCTTCAGCCAGTGATTTCCTTCGCTATCTTGCCAAAAATGTTGCCATATTGGTTGCCAATTAGACCGATCGGACAGCTCAGAAACCCTTAGATAAAGGGTTTTAAGTAATGCGACAACAAATAACATACGCTCAAAGCTGGAATCCTTGTCTGCAGCTTCTCTAGCGCAATCCAGTACATATTCCCATTGCAAATCAGACAGACGCTTAATATTTTTTTGTGTAGCGCCTTTAATCAAGTAGGGAGATTGCTTGCGAATTGCTGGAATAGGGTTGCCAAACGCGTATCCTTCATCAACTAGATAGTCATAAAAACAGGATATAGCGGAAAAACAGATTTTCATGGCCTCTCCAGACAGCACATGACCATCCTTTTGCGGCTTTACATCCAGGCCCCCTGCCAACGCTTTTTTGCGGTCTTCCTTGCTGATTTTTGCAGCAAATGGCCGCCAATTTTCATTTTGACGCGACTCTCCGCCGATTATTTTGAAGCGTTCTTGCACAGATTCAGCAACCCAAGATGATTGTGGGCTATGGACAAAATCAAAATAACGCTCTAAATCCGGCCGTTTTAGTTGAATGACAGTCTTTTCAGCTAGCGTCCATGACCATAATAGTAAGCGTTCAACTTCATTGCGATAACTGCGATAGGTAGCTTCGCTTTTGCGACTGTAACTTTTTAGAAATGCTTGAGTATGGATAAAGTCCTGTTGTGCCTCAGGTATTGAATGGGAAATGCTCTCTAAAAATTGTTTGGAGTCCGGATACTCTGCAAGCATAGATAAACCCATAGGCAGTCGAACAAAGGTTTTATGGGCATCAAATAATGGACTGGCTATAAATTTATCTTTTTTGGCCACGTATCGATCTCATTCGTTTTGGAGATAAAGCTTTACTGTATCAATAGTACTGCTCTCTGTCTACTTATGTCCACTAATTGAGATTAGAGGAAGTTTTGATAGGTCTATGGAATAGCACATATTCCCTACTTTTGTGCTTAAGAATACAACTGCTGCTATATTTTAATTCGTAGTTATTACATATAATGAATGGACAGCAATTAAGGGTTTATCCGGAATAATGCCATACCTGCTTAGTTTACTTCTATTAACATTTACGATTTCAGCTTATGGCGCTGATGATAAGGGCTTGCAACAGTTACAGCCCCTTACCCCAGAAAGTGAGCACCCAAAACTTTATAGGGAAGTTTTTGATCGTCTTGCGACTGAGCATTACCGCTCAAAAAATATAAACGACGATCTGTCCAAAGAATACCTCTCTTCCTATATTGAGCGTCTTGATCCAGCAAAGCGCTATTTTCTAGCCTCAGATATTAAAGAATTCAGCCAGTGGCAAACTAAACTTGATGACCTGGCTCGGCGTGGAGATGTTACAGTGGGCTTCTATATTTTCAATCGACTCAGAGAGCGCGCTGTAAGTCGTTTGCAATCAAATATAACCATTCTTGAAGACAATGAGTTTAGCTTTGACTTTTCCACTAATAAAACGATCATACTAGACTCGGACCAGCGTGATTGGTTTGATTCGATTGAGGCGGCTGACCAATTTTCTGTGAATGCGCTTCAAGACTCGATGATTCGTCTGATACTGAGCGGAAAGGAAGAGCAAGATGCCCGCGATCTTCTAGTTAAACGTTACCGTGCACAACTTACACAATACAAGCAACGCAAGAGTGATGATGTATTTGATCTTTATATTAATGCCCTAGCCTCGCTCTATGATCCACACACGTCTTACTTTTCACCACGCACAATGGAAAATTTTAAGATCAATATGTCCCTTTCCCTTGAGGGTATCGGTGCTGAATTAACCACTAAAGATGAGCATACGGAAGTTGTTAGAGTGATCCCAGGTGGACCGGCAGACCTTCAGGGTATTTTAAAGCCAGAAGATAAAATTATCGGTGTGGGACAGGGTGAAAAAGAGATTGTTGATGTGGTTGGCTGGCGAATTGATGATGTTGTTGAGCTGATTCGAGGCAAAAAAGGTTCAGTTGTGCGCCTGGAAATTAGTACAACCGCGGATAGCCAAAAAATCATTGAAATCGTTCGGGATCGAGTGAAGCTAGAGGACAAGTCAGCTCAAAGT
The DNA here is from genome assembly GCA_964231105.1 of Porticoccaceae bacterium. Lineage (GTDB taxonomy): Bacteria > Pseudomonadota > Gammaproteobacteria > Pseudomonadales > Porticoccaceae > HTCC2207. Next base: position 28,070 of record CAXRJI010000057.1, on the reverse strand, counting down.
GAAATAATTGAAATCCAATCTGGTGACCAAACCTATAAGCTAGGGGTTATAGACATTCCTACTTTTTATATGGACTTTAATGCCTACAGGCAACGGGACCCTAACTTTAAAAGTAGTTCTGGCGATGTTTACCGCCTTCTTCAAGAGCTAGAGGAAGAAAATGTTGACGGCATTATATTAGACTTAAGAAACAATGGTGGTGGTTCATTATTTGAGGCCTCTGCGCTCACTGACTTATTTATAAATTATGGACCTGTTGTTCAGATCAAAGACTCAAAGAAAAGAATAGATCGTAACCGCAGAGCTTTCTCAAAAGCCGCCTATACAGGCCCCCTTCTTGTTTTGATTAACCGTTTAAGTGCTTCAGCATCAGAAATATTTGCTGGTGCCATGCAGGATTACGGACGTGCTCTTGTTGTTGGCAGCCAGAGTTATGGCAAAGGCACTGTGCAAGATGTCACTGAACTAAGTGATGGTCAATTAAAACTCACAGTTTCCAAATTTTACCGGGTATCGGGCGACAGCACCCAGCATCGCGGAGTAATACCCGATATAAAACTGCCATCTATTTATAACTCTGATGAAATTGGTGAAAGTGAGCAGGAAAATGCCCTACTTTGGGATCAAATTCATCCTGTCCCCCACCAGTCTTCGAACCAGCTTAAGTCAATTATTCAGCCCCTTGTAATCCGGCATACGGAGCGCGCTTATAGCGATCCAAACTTTGTTCATATGATTGATAGGCTAAACCTCACGCAAAGCTGGAATGAAGAAAAGTCGCTCTCTCTTAATTTGGAAAAGCGAAGAGCGCGAAATAATTCCCGCGATGAGGCCTTGTTAGCCCTTGAGAATAAGCGTCGAATTGATCAAAAGCTTGAGCCACATGCAAACTTTAGCGCATGGGAAAAATACACAGAAAAGAATAAAAACACAGCTGATAAGGACACCATAACTGCAGAGTCAGACCCTTTATTAAATGAGGCCGCTCATATTCTAAGCGACCAGATTCAATTACTCCCAAAATCTAAACAAAAGCTCGCAACAATACAAAACATAACTCATGAGACAGTTCAATGACATCATCATTTAAAATTATGTCATTTAATGTCAATGGTTTACGCTCAAGGCTTGATAATTTGGCTAAGGTTATTGAAAACCACAAACCTGATCTTATTGGTTTACAAGAAACAAAGGTGAGTGACGAAGAATTTCCTTTTGATGCAATAGATAAGCTTGGTTACAGGGCTGATATATACGGACAGAAAGGTCACTATGGTGTTGCTCTGCTCAGTCGTCATTCCTCCCCATCTGTTCAATTGGGGTTTCCAAGTGATAATACCGATGCTCAAAGACGTATGATTCATGGCCGTTATATAATCAATAATAAACCTGTGCATTTAATTAACTGTTACTTTCCCCAGGGAGAAGGCAGAGATCATCCCACAAAATTTCCTGCAAAAAAGAAGTTCTATGCTGATTTACTTACCTACCTTGAGCAAAATTTTGACGCTAATGATTTAGTTTTTGTACTTGGTGATATGAATGTAGCTCTTTCGGATAAGGATGTCGGCATCAAGCCAGAGAATGCCAAGCGTTGGCTTAAAACAGGAAAATGTGCATTTTTACCTGAGGAGAGAGAATGGCTTCAAGCACTATTGGATTGGGGTTTAACTGATACGTACAGGGCTGATCACCCAGAAGATACTCAGTCTTTTAGTTGGTTTGACTACCGAAGTCGTGGTTTTGAGCAGGACCCCAAAAGAGGCCTCAGAATTGATCTTATTTTAGCCTCAAACGCGACAACACCTTACCTGAAGGGTTCTGGCATCGACTTTCAAGCTAGAGGACAAGAAAAGCCCTCGGACCATTGCCCAATTTGGGTCGATTTAGCTCTATAAATTAGGCTATTAATGACCGTCATCTGCTGAAATTCGATTAAAGTGAGACCTAAATTCCTGATGCGCCCTTATAACCTAAGTAAATAAAAAGGGCTCCCTTTAGAGCCCTTTTAATTATCATGGTTAAAGTGTTGGATGCTTAAAGATTAGCCTCGAAGTCAGGAAGTGCCGTAAATAGATCGGCCACTAGACCATAGTCAGCTACTGAAAAAATGGGTGCTTCCTCATCCTTATTTACTGCAACAATAACTTTACTGTCTTTCATTCCAGCAAGATGTTGTATGGCACCCGATATTCCAACAGCAACATAGAGATCTGGCGCTACAATTTTTCCTGTTTGCCCAACTTGCATATCATTAGGTACAAAGCCAGCATCAACGGCAGCCCTTGACGCACCAACAGCGGCACCTAATTTATCGGCTATGCTGTATAACATATCGAAGTTTTCACCATTGCCCATACCTCTACCACCAGATACCACAATACCTGCAGCAGTAAGTTCTGGGCGATCAGATTCGGCCATTTCCTCACTGACAAAGGCTGAAGTCTGTGGATTATGAGCTGTATCAATGGTCTCTATGGTTGCAGACCCACCCTCCCCTGACGCTGCGTCAAAGGCAGTTGCTCTTACCGTGAGTATTTTTATCGCATCACTGGATTGAACAGTAGCAATCACATTGCCCGCATAAATGGGACGCTTAAATGTGTCTTCGTTGACCACTGCAGATATATCAGAAACTGCTTGCATATCCATTAATGCGGCAACACAGGGCATTAGATTTTTGCCCGTTGTTGTAGCGGTGGCAAGAATATGCGTGTATGAAGTCCCTATTTCGGCGACAAGAGGTGCTATGTTCTCCGCCAAAAAGTGACCATAAGCTGGATTATCAGCAACATAGACTGTCTTCACTCCTGCAACCTTGGAGGCCTGTTCAGCAACTGTTTGACAAGATTCACCAGCGACTAATAAATCTATTTCCCCACCAATTTCACTGGCAGCAGTAACAGAGTTGAGTGTTGCAACGCTTAACTGAGCATTGTCGTGCTCAGCAATAACTAAAATACTCATGAAATCACCTTTGCTTCATTCTTTAACTTGTCCACTAGCTGAGCTACGTCTTCAACAATAATCCCAGCTTCTCGCTCTGCGGGTAGTTCAACACCCAGTAGCTTTAGTCTCGAGGTAACATCGACACCAAGTTCGTCTGGCGATGTAGTATCCAGTGGTTTTTTCTTAGCCTTCATAATATTGGGTAGCGACGCATAGCGCGGCTCGTTTAGCCGTAAGTCGGAGGTGACAATCGCGGGCAAGGTCAGTGATAAGGTTTGCAAACCACCATCAACTTCTCTGGTTACTTTTACATTACCGTCTTCAACTACCAACTTAGAAGCAAAAGTAGCCTGCGGAAAACCACTTAAAGCGGCTAGCATCTGCCCTGTTTGGTTGTTATCGCCGTCAATTGCCTGCTTACCCATCAATACGAGATCAGGTTTCTCTGTATCGGCGACTGCTTTTAAACATTTCGCGATAGCCAATGGCTCAAGAGCTTTATCCGTATTGATTAATATCCCACGATCAGCGCCCAGTGCCATAGCAGTGCGAAGCTGCTCTTGGGCTTGTTGAGGCCCAGCCGTGACTGCGATGATTTCTGTGGCAACTCCTTTTTCTTTTAGCCTAACAGCTTCCTCTACGGCTATTTCACAAAAGGGGTTGATTGACATTTTTACATTGGCAAGATCGACATCTGTATTGTCCGATTTAGGTCTTACTTTAACGTTGTAATCAACAACTCGTTTTACTGCTACTAATATTTTCATAAGATTCCTTGTCTGGGCTAACTTCTGGGCTAACTAAAGCAGATAGGGGGAATTTGCACTATTGAAATCACCTAAAATAAGGCTATTTATGATGCCCATTAAGTGTGCACAAATCAAGTTTCAAGGCCTTTTGTTCTGACCGGTAGGTCAGGGTTTAAGTCAATCCAGCTCTGATTATTTTAGGTATATATACTGTGTATAGCTTCCCTTTGTTAACAGAGTTAAAATAGGTTTTATAGACAACATATAAAGGAGAAATACTTTGGATCGTGAGTACATGGATTACGATGTTGTAGTGGTAGGCGCTGGCCCCTCTGGTCTTTCCGCTGCCTGTAGACTAAAGCAATTAAACCCAGAAATTTCAGTTTGTGTAGTAGAAAAAGGCTCTGAGGTAGGTGCACATATACTTTCAGGCGCCGTCCTTGAGCCGAGTGCGCTTAATGAGCTTTTTCCAGATTGGAAGACTATGGGTGCTCCTGTCACAACGCCTGTCACAGAGGATCATATCTTTGTATTTACCGGTGCAGAAAAACAATTAAAAGTGCCGAGTATTTTTGCTCCAAAAACCATGCACAACAAGGGCAATTATGTCATTAGTTTGGGCAATTTATGCCGTTGGCTTGCCCAGCAAGCAGAGAATTTGGGCGTTGAGGTATTTCCTGGGTTTGCAGCCTCTGAGATTCTTTATGGTCCCTGTGGTGAAGTGACTGGTATTGCTACGGGTGATATGGGTATTAGCCACTCTGGAGAGCAAAAAGACTCTTATATGCAAGGCATGGAGTTGCGGGCTAAATACACCCTATTCTCAGAGGGTTGTCGTGGTCATTTGGGTAAGCAACTTATTCGAAAGTACCAATTAGATAAGGATAAAGACCCACAACATTATGGTATTGGTATCAAAGAACTTTGGAAGGTCCCAGATGAGCTTCACAAACCGGGATTGGTTGTTCACACAGCTGGTTGGCCACTCGATGAAAGCAAAACCCTAGGTGGCGGCTTTTTATACCATCTAGAAGATAACCAGGTAGCTGTAGGTTTGATAACTAATTTATCCTACAGCAACCCTCATTTAAGCCCCTACGATGAGTTTCAGCGCTATAAACACCACCCGCAAATTAAAAAGCACCTAGAGGGCGGCGAAAGACTTACTTACGGCGCTCGTGCCATTGTTAAGGGAGGCTTGCAATCGCAACCTAAGATGTCTTTTCCGGGTGGCATACTAATTGGTGATGATGCGGGTACGCTTAATTTTGCAAAGATCAAGGGCTCACACACAGCCATGAAATCGGGCATGATTGCCGCTGAGACGGTATCCGCGGCCTTGGAAAAAGGCGAAAATAATACTGACCTTCAAGACTATGCCCTAGCCTATAAAAATTCATGGGCCTACAAGGAATTATACAAACAGCGCAATTTTGGCCCTGCACAACATAAATTCGGTAGCATATTGGGCTCTGCCTATGCCTTTATTGACCTAAATTTATTTAATGGTCTACTGCCATGGACAATGCGCGATAAGGTTGCAGATCATGAGACGCTTAAGCCTGCTGATCAATGTCCAGTTATTGAGTACCCAAAATACGATGGTAAGCTCAGTTTTGACAAGGCCTCATCAGTATTTATGTCAAATACTAACCATGAGGAAGATCAACCCTGCCATCTGGTTCTCACTGATCCCGATCTACCCATTAGCAAAAATTTAGCTTTGTATGATGAACCGGCTCAGCGCTATTGCCCTGCTGGCGTATACGAGGTTGTAAGCAGTGAGCAGGGTGAGAAAAAGCTTCAGATCAACGCACAAAACTGCGTTCACTGTAAAACTTGTGATATCAAAGAACCCAGTCAGAACATCAATTGGATTACACCTGAGGGCGCAGGCGGTCCCAACTATCCCAATATGTAAGTTTAAGGTATGGGGCAGCATTGGCTGCCCATTTACATAGCACCCTACTCGACTTCACCCAAGGTAAACACCTCACCCATGCTCTCTAAACGCATAGCCTGCTTACCATCGGGCTGTATTACTATTTGCCCCCAATCCATTAGCTGGTAGTAAATAGAGCGGCTAAAGAAACCCGTCAGATTATCCCGAACCCTGACTAGGGGTATTGTTTCGCCTTCAGTAGTTTTTATATCCAAGATCAATGGGTTTTGTCTGCTGATAACAACAATGTCATCGGTACTGGTCCTTAGGCTAATTGCCTGCGCAGAATCACGTAATTCGCGGGTAGCATCGATGATATAGAAAGGGGCAATTGCAACTTGTATTTGCCATTTTTCTACGGGTGATACGAGGTAATAGTTGCCCTCTTCAAATCTCAGAATAGTAGAAAATAGCTTTACTATTTCTGCTCGCTTTATCTCTCGGCCTTCATGAATCCATCGACCCTCCCTATCAATGATCAAGTCCATATCCCCAGATTTTTTAGGGTTCCACTGGTCCATTGTGGGGAGGTTTTTAGAGGACTCTCTTTGCGCACAGAGTAAATCGGCAAAAAGTTTTTCAACATCGCCTTTAGTGCTATCAGAAAACGTCACTTTTTACTCTTTTTTTGATTGGCAGTTGGGCTATGGTATTGGCCCCGATTTCCCATGCTAACACCAATATTTGTGATAAATTCCATCAGTTCAGCATTATCTGTGCGGTAATTCCAACTTTTATTAAAACAAAGTTCTACTGCACCCTGAGCTAGGGCCCAGCATGCTAAGTAGTGATAATGAGGCGGAACATCTTCTAAAATCTCTTGGCTAATTAATTGAGTCATTAGCCCCTCTAATGCATTTTCATTGGAGCGACGCAATTGATGAAGCTCTTCAATTTGATCGGTGACTTCGCCCGAGTCAATAAGCCTTACTTCTAGATTTTGCATTAATCTATCGCGCTCAGGGTGCTCAAGGCGAGCCTGAAAATAGGCTTTTGCTGCGGCACCAGGATCGCCATTTTCTGCTTTCCGTATGCCAATGGCCAAGGTATCGGTTATATATCTTTCGTAATCTAAAACAATTCGAATAAGAATTTCATTTTTGGTTAGAAAATGTTTATAGACAGTGCCTTTACCTATACCTGCTCTGACAGCTATTTTAGACACTGTAACCCTATCTATACTCTGCTCTAAGAGCAAAGCTAGGGTAGTCTCGATAATTCGCTGCTCTCTAGCCAGAAATAATTTCTTTTTCTGTCTAATTCGCTCCGCACTGTTATTAGTGGCTGTCATAAGTTCGATTTTGTTCTCGGATAACGCTATAAACTTAAGTCTCGATTGCTGGCTTTAATAAACTCTAACTTTAGATCAGAAAATGTTTGAACAGCGGGAAACTGGGGAAATTCATCGATAACATTTTGTGGCGCATGAAAGAGAATTCCCGCATCTGCCTCTGCTAGCATAGTTGTATCATTATAGGAGTCGCCAGCTGCAATGGTTCTGTAATACATACTTTTAAATCCAACAATTGCTTGCCTTTTAGGATTAGCTTGGCGCAGACAGTAATCTGTCACTTTGCCATCATCGTTAATTTCAAGTTTATGGCAGAGCAATGTTGGATAACCCAACTGCTTCATAAGCGGACTAGCAAATTCATAAAAAGTATCAGATAGAATTACAACTTGAAAACGCTCACGCAACCAATTGATGAAATCAACGGCTCCATCGAGGGGTTTAAGTGTTGCAATCACTTCTTGAATTTCTTTTAACCCCAAACCATGTTGGTTTAAAAGATCTAACCTGTAGCGCATCAGAACATCATAGTCAGGTTCATCGCGTGTTGTTTTTTTTAGAGCTTCAATACCGGTTTTATCGGCGAAGGCTATCCAAATTTCGGGGACCAGGACGCCCTCGAGGTCTAGGCATGCAATTTCCACAATTTTTCCTTCTCTACAATTGAGCATTACTCTACTCAATTTATGCTGGGTTCGCAATTTGTGTGTCTTAACTATTTGTGTGTCTTAACTATTGTTTATAGCTAATGGCTATAGTTTATATGAAACAGTTTCTATGTAGATTATTAGTCGTCTGATAGGATGCGCGGCTTTAATTTCAGCCCAATTTTTTTAAAGAGCAACAGTCATGTCATTAAACTTAGATTCAGTAAATAACACGCTAAAAGACAAAACCCCTGATCAAATTATACAGTGGGCAATTCAACAGGGAGACAGGAGTATTGTAACTACAAATTTTCGTCCCTATGAAGCCGCAATACTTCACGCCTGTGTGAAAAATAAGTCTGATATGCCTGTTATTTGGTGCGACTCTGGCTATAACACCAATGCTACTTATCGTCATGCCGAATCCCTAATTGCGGATCTAAAGCTCAATGTCTCTCTCTATGTACCTCAACAATCTGTAGCTCATCGCAATGTTGTTATGAGTGGCATTCCAGAGATCGATACGGATATGCATATTGTTTTCACCCAACAAGTAAAACTTGAACCTTTCCAGCGTGCAATGGCGGAACATAAACCAAATGTATGGTTTACCAACTTACGTAAGGGTCAGACAGCGTTTAGAGACTCTCTTGATATTGTAAGCCAAGGTGCTGATGGAGTGATCAAAGTCAGTCCATTCTTCTACTGGAGTGATGAGCAGCTAGATGCATATCTTGAGCAGCATGCATTACCCAATGAATATGATTATTACGATCCTACTAAGGTTCTTGGAAATAGAGAGTGTGGCTTGCATACTCGCTAGATCAATAAACTGGCAGATCAATATCCTTAAACAACTCTAAACGAGTTTCTGGATTTGAGATAGTTGTAACCTCATCAATCAAATTTCTTGTCAAATGGGGTGCAAAGGCGCTGATAAAGTCATACATATAGCCCCTTAAGTAGGTTCCTTTCCTGAATCCGATGCTTGTTACACTGGGCTCAAATAAATGATCAGCTGATAAAGCAACTAGGTCACTGTCAATTATCGGATCATAGGCCATATGAGCAACAATGCCGATTCCCAAGCCTAAGCGGACATAGGTCTTGATAACATCGGCATCGGTAGCGGTAAAAACAACGTTGGCATTGAGTCCCTCTTTGGCAAAAGCTTCATCTAGCTTAGAGCGCCCTGTAAAACCAAAAACATAGGTGACAATAGCGTATTTGGCCACATCCTCGAGGGTTATTTGTGCAAGCAGCGTCAAGGGGTGACCCTTGGGCACAATGACACAGCGATTCCAGCGGTAACAAGGCATCATTATTAAATCAGAAAACAACTCTAAGGCTTCAGTGGCGATTGCAAAATCAACACTTCCATCAGCTGCTTTTTCTGAAATTTGAGGGGGTGTTCCCTGATGCATATGGAGGGCTACTTTTGGGTATTTCTTAATAAAGCCTCTGATGACTCTAGGCAGAATATAACGTGCTTGGGTGTGAGTAGTCGCTACAGATAAACTACCTGTCTCAGGGCTATTATGATCTCTTGTAAGCTGCTTGATGCCCTCCACCTGCCTTAAAATATCATTAGCGATATTGATTATTTGCTGTCCCGTAGATGTCACTCTAGTCAGATGCTTGCCGCTTCTAGTAAAGATTTCGACACCCAACTCATCTTCCAACAATCTTATTTGTTTACTTATACCTGGTTGAGATGTGAACAGGCTAGCCGCAGTAGCAGAGACATTAAGGTTATGCTTTTCTACTTCACATATGTAGCGTAATTGCTGTAGTTTCATGTCATTTACTCGCTTATTAACCAATAAGTGTTATATTCGTTTAAGATATAAAAGTATATATATTTATTCTTTCTTAGAATAGTGTGATTTTTGTTAGAGTGCACCCTTATTTGAGACATTTGGGGCGTCATGATTGACTTTTTATTGTATATTTTAGCTGGAGCCTCAGTTGGATTAGCCATCGGCCTGACTGGCATTGGCGGTGGATCCTTGATGACACCCATTTTGATTTTCTTTGGCTTTCCCTACAACGTGGCAATAGGCACAGATCTACTTTACGCGTCGATAACCAAAGCTGGTGGAATGATATCCCACAGTCGTCAAAAGACCGTAGAATGGCGTCAAGTAGGTCTGATGGCCCTTGGTAGTTTGCCTGCATCTATAATAACTGCCCTACTTCTTAATACGATATTTACTGACTCATCTCAGTATGAATCGATTCTAACCTTTAGTTTGGGGTTGATGCTGATGCTGACGGCTATCCTTATATTAATGAGAAGTAAACTTCAAAATAAGGAGTTAGTAAGATTGGCCAAACCTAAACAGCATGCGGATATTGCGCTTTTTATGGCCGGCATATTTTTGGGAATATTTGTAACTTTATCTTCAGTGGGTGCCGGTGCCTTTGGTGCGGCAGTCCTGATAATTCTGTACCCCTATTTAAAAGCTATAAAAATAGTTGGTACTGATATTGCCCACGCAGTTCCCTTAACACTTATTGCTGGACTGGGTCATTTGTGGTTGGGAAATGTAGACTTCTTGCTTCTTTTAGGGCTGTTACTAGGCTCAATACCGGCTATCAGTCTAGCGACCAAACTAGCCAATCGAATACCTAGCAATATATTACAAAATACAATTGCAGTGTTACTTCTCTGTTTAGGCATCAATTTTGTTGTCTCTTAGGCCTTTATCTTTAACCTCTATCTTAAACCTCTGTCTTAAATATAACAGCCCAATGATATTTTATTCGTTAGCCACACCGTGGGGAACATGGCCAGTGGCTACAAATTCACTGGCTGAGGTGCAATGGATCTGTTGATCGTCAAAAAATACATCAGCACCAAAGGATTTTAAAAAATCACCTTTACTCAGGCCGCCAAGGAATAAACTTTCGTCAATGCGAACATTCCATTCACGAAGAGTACGCACCACCCGTTCATGTGCCGGTGCGGCACGGGCTGTTACCAGCGCAGTTCGTATTGGACACTGGTCGCTAGGAAATTCAGATTGCAGCGCTTGAAGTGCCTCTAAAAAATGCTTAAAGGGGCCAGGATCCAGAGGTTGATGAGCAGATTTCTTTTCATTTTCTGTAAATGCATCGAGACCTTGCTCCTTAAAGATTCGCTCTGAAGCATCTGAAAAAAGAACTGCATCCCCATCAAAGGCGAAACGCAGTTCATCTGATTCATTTGCTCCACCCTGTGATGACAACAGTGTAGCTGCGGCCATTCCATTGTCTAAAGCATTTCGAACATCGGCGGCATTGGTGGACAAAAACAAATGACAAGCAAACGCTGAAACATAGCGATATGGGCTGTCGCCACCAGAAAAAGCAGCCCGTGATATATTAAGATTATGGTGAGCAATAGAGTTAAAGACGCGCAAGCCTGTGTCCGCAGAATTTCGCGATAGCAGGATTATCTCTACTTGTGGCTCTCCCCCTAATTTCTCGTTTATACGCAACAGTTTTGATGCTAGGGGGAAGGCTTCTCCCGGCTCTAAAATAACGTCTTCATGTTGACGCTGGTATTCCGCGTAGGCAGCTACGCCCTGCTCTTCATAAACTTTATGGCTTTCGCGCATATCAAAGAGTGCTGTCGATGATATGGCGATAACTAGCTTGGGGCCTTTATTTTTTGTCATAGACCCTAATTTATGCCTTTTTCATCACTAGAAACCTGTCGCTCGCTGTTAAAGTAGGCCTTAGTCAAACTAAATACGACTGGCGACAATAAAATAAGTGCTATTAAGTTAGGTATTGCCATTAATCCATTTAAGGCGTCTGACATTTTCCAAACAACGCCCAAACTCATTTGCGTACCCAAATAAATACCAATCACCCAGATAATACGGTAGGGAATTATTATCTTTGGCCCCACAAGAAATTCTGCGCAACGCTCACCGTAGTAACTCCATCCCAACATTGTTGTAAAAGCAAATAAAACGATGCACATACTGAGTATATTTTTGCCAAAAGGCAAAGTGCTCTCAAAGGCGCTTTGAGTCATAAGTGCGCCCTCTAAACCAGAGCTCCAAACCCCTGTCACCACCAACACAAGGCCAGTCATGGTGCAAATTACCAAGGTATCAATAAAGGTTCCCAACATTGCAATGCTACCTTGTCGAATTGGACTATTTGTCTCGGCAGCAGCATGGGCAATTGGTGCTGACCCCAAGCCTGACTCATTAGAGAAGATGCCACGGGCAACCCCCATTCGCAATGCCAGTATTAATGTAGAGCCAGCAAATCCGCCTGTTGCAGCCAACCCATTAAAAGCGCTATCGACTATCAAAGCTATTGCAGCTGGAACTTCAGAAATATGAGCAATCAATATACTAAAAGTAGATACGATATATATAACAGTCATGAGTGGCACCAACTTTCCAGCGACTTCAGCAATACGTTTGATACCACCTAAAAGAACAACAGCAACTAGAGATGACATAACTAAGCCACTGAGCACTGTAGAGACATTGTAGTTTTCTAGAAGAACCTGGGATACTGTATTTGACTGGACTGTATTAGCTAGGCCAAATCCTGCCAAACTACCAAAAATAGAAAACATTATTCCAAGTGGCATCCAATGCTTACCCAGACCATTTTTGATGTAGTACATGGGTCCACCGACTTTTTTGCCCTGTTTATCAGTCTCTCTGAAGTTAACGGCAAGAACAGCCTCGGAGTATTTTGTAGCTAACCCCACCAGGGCTGTACACCACATCCAAAAAAGAGCACCTGGTCCACCTATACCAATGGCTGTTGCAACACCTGCGATATTACCTGTACCCACAGTTGAGGAAAGGGCCGTCATAAGCGCATTAAAGGGGCTAATATCACCGTCTCCATCACCTTTTCTGCCCTTAAAAAGCTGCCCAAATGCATAGGGAATACGGGTAATGGTTATGCCTTTTAACCCTATACTTAGAAAGATACCAGTGCCCAATAACAGTATTAACATTACCGGGCCCCATACAAAGCCATTTACTGTATCTACAAATTGCTCAAACATTATTTATTCCACCTGCAATTCTAATAGTTGCTGTTGTGCCAGAAGCCCAAAAAGACCACCAGTGTGCAGAAATACAATATCACTTTCGTTATTAAAATACCCCTGCCTTAGATCCTCAACCATGCCATAGAATGCCTTGCCCGTATATACTGGGTCTAAAACTACACCCTCTAATTGGGCAACTTTCTTGATTAGATCAAATACATCTGGATCAGCAATGCCGTAGTCAGGACCCACATACTTATCATTTGTGAGAATACTATCAGGGCCAGTTTCAACAGTTACACTGTATTTTATTTTCCAATCATTGATATCTTGTAAGACTTTGTTATAAAAGTAATCAGCATCGTCACAAACTGCATAGGCATTGATAGTAATATCACTGCCCAGCCTATCAAAACCTACTGTCAGGCCGGCTTGAGTCCCACCTGAGCCAGTGGCATGAATAAGTACACTGGGGCTAATACCCTCTCGAATAAAATCCTGCTGAAGTTCCTCAGCACCAGCAATATAGCCCCACAGACCTGTGGCATTGCTGCCTCCCGTAGGGATTGCATAAGCACTTGCGCCTAAATTTTGATAATGCTCCTGCCAATGACTAAAAATCTGATCCAGTTGAGTAAACTCTTGCTGAGAATAAAGACTGATTTTGGCGCCCATCAACTGATCTAAAAATAGATTGCCAACTGACTCTGGCTCACTGTCAAGCCTTAATAAAAGATGCACATAAAAGCCTAGCTGTGCACCCAAAACAGCTACTGCTCGACAATGATTGGACTGAATGCCACCGCTGGTAATAAGGGTCGTGCAGCCCTTATTCCTTGCTTCTGCTAATAAAAATTCGAGCTTACGGACCTTATTACCTGAGGTTAGGCAGCCAGTAACGTCGTCGCGTTTTATCCAAATACGCGGAACAACGTTATTATCTGCCTGAAGATACTCACGAAATCTATCCAACGCATAAAAAGGCGTAGGCGTTTGAGCCAGTTTAAGCCTTGGCGGATAGTCGAACATTGAGATAGCCAATCACACTAGGTGCGTGGAATTAAATAGCTTTGATAGTTCCCTTAGGCAATACAGCATGGACTGCAACTTTTTGGAACTTTAGTTCAATACCTTTACCTGCCTCAACAACCAAATATTCACCCTCTAATTTTGATATTTTGCCTATCAACCCACTTGACATAACTACTTCGTCACCCTTGCCTAGGGAGGCGACCAAGTTGTTATGTTCTTTTTGTCGCTTTTGTTGAGGACGAATAATAATGAGGTACATAAATAGAAAAAGACCGCCAAATAGAACAAAGTTAAACAGCATATTTGGCTCAGAAGCACCGGATTGTGCATAAGCATTGGAGACAAAAAGCATAGAAAAATTCCTTAAGTTAAAGTGGTTATATGTTTGATATTAAATTGGAAGCGATATAAATGGTCAAGAGAGATTTGATTTAATCCAGTCCAATACATCTTCGTGATGTGTTTTAGTTTTGACTTTGTCCATTACCATTGAAATGGTGCCCTGTTTATCAATAACAAATGTTGAACGAAGTACACCCATAAATTCTCGGCCCATAAATTTTTTCAGCCCCCAAGCACCGTATTGTTCAGTCACAGCATGGTCTTCATCAGAGAGAAGCGTAAAGTTGAGCTCTTGTTTATCTTCAAACTTGACTAAACGATCGACAGAATCTGGACTGACACCCAAAACAACGGTATCAATTGATTTGAATTCAGCATAGGTATCACGGATACCACAGGCCTGTACGGTACAACCTGGAGTCATAGCTTTTGGATAAAAATATAAGACAACGTTTTGCTTGCCTTTAAAATCAGCAAGGGAAACTTCTTTACCCCTTTGATCTAATAATGTGAATTGGGGTGCAGTTGATCCTACTTTTGCAAATGTCACGCGAGTCTCTCCTTGAAATAAGTAATTTGATTTGCAACTTTAGATGAAAACTCACCTAAAAAGCTAGATCAAATGGGCAATAAAATAGTCCTTTTCGTCTCAAATAAAAAAGCTGCCAACCTACGGATTAGCAGCTTTTCTTTTGCTCTTATTAAAGACAGCGTCTAGGGAAGCAAATGACCTACCGCATCCCTTTCTTCTTTTAACTCTGTTTCTGTAGCCTCCATTTTACTTTGGGAAAACGCATTGATCTCCAGTCCTTGAACAATTTGCCAATCACCGTTGGCACAGGTGCAGGGAAATGAATAGATAAGGCCTTCAGCAATGCCATAGCTTCCATCGCTGTAGACACCCATGCTGACCCAGTCACCCTCAGCAGAGCCGAGCACCCAAGTTCTCATATGGGCAATGGCTGCATTGGCGGCCGAGGCGGCACTTGAGGCACCCCTTGCCTTAATAATGGCTGCGCCACGTTGCTGAACCGTAGGTATAAAGTCAGTTTCGTACCAGTCTTGATCAACCATATCTATGGCACTCTTATCCTTAACTTTTGCAAAGTGAATATCAGGATATTGAGTGGCCGAATGATTACCCCAAATAGTTATATTTGAGACATCATTAATAGTTGTGCCTGTTTTTTCGGCAATTTGACTTAAAGCACGGTTATGATCCAATCGAGTCATGGCTGTGAACTGTCGAGGATCTAAATCTGGTGCATTACGCTGTGTAATCAATGCGTTAGTATTTGCTGGATTTCCCACCACTAACACTTTGATATCTCTACTGGCATAGTCATTAATGGCTTTACCCTGCGCTGAAAAGATAGCCGCATTTGCTTCTAGCAAGTCTTTTCGCTCCATACCTGGGCCTCTGGGCCGAGCACCCACCAACAACGCATAATCACTATCTTTAAACGCTACCTCAGCTTTATCAGTGCAAACCATTCCTGCCAAAAGAGGAAACGCACAGTCATCAAGCTCCATGGCAACACCCTTTAAGGCCTCTAGAGCAGGTGTGATTTCAAGCATTTGCAGTATAACCGGCTGATTGGGGCCTAACATTTCTCCAGCGGCTATGCGGAATAACAGGGAATAGCTTATTTGTCCTGCTGCACCAGTTACGGTAACGCGAACGGGTTTAGTCACGATATTTCTCCATTTATTTAAGTACTATGATTTTAAATACACGCAATGATCAGATTGACCAATGCAGTTTTTGGGTAAATTGCCATACAAATTACAGGCAGAGTTCTGTATAAATTTTCTTCATCTGTTGATACAAATCATCCTTGAATGTAATTGATGTTGTGTCCATTTTAGAAACTATCTCCACTAGATGCTCATTATCTTCTTTACCACCCCATTGTTTGTGGTATGTACCATCTTGATAGCCATGATCCTGCCTAAAGAAATTAAGCACATTTTTGCCAACATAACCAACATACAGTTGATCAAAATCCATATTGATACCCTGCATAAGCCCAGCAAAACCGGTGATATCAAAGTCTTTAGTTAGCAACGTATTGGAGGTGAAATGCTCTAAATCTCGGGGAAAATCACCACTGGGGCTTGCTGAGGCAAACCCATTAACTACAAGTTCGGATAGTTCCTCCAATGAATAACCTTTGAGCAATAGGATGCTTAGACCAAAATGCCATATATCAACTAATTCTAAAGCTATTTGATCAATATCAGGCTGCTGCTTTTTCCACCACTTCCAGCCGTAATGATCCAGTAGTTCAGCACATTCAATCCAGATTGCTCTGTACCACTCAAAATTCTGCGCACGCCAATCACTATTTACTTTAGTATTCATGCTGTCTTGCAAATCGAGCATGGTTTTAATTTGTTGATGCATAACTATTCCTTAGCCTCGCACAAAGTTATTAGAGTTTTTTTCATCACCTATACTTGTGTTGGGACCATGGCCGGTGACCACAACAGCCTCGTCATCAAGACAATAAAGGCGTTCCTTAATAGAGGTCTGAATTTGTTGGAAATCACCCCCAGGGAAGTCAGTGCGCCCAATACTGCCAAGAAATAGCGTATCTCCAGCTATCAATGTCTTATATTCCTCAAACCAAAAGCTGACCGAGCCTGGAGTGTGGCCCGGTGTATGAATTACCACACCACCGCAGCAGCCAAGATCTTGGTCATCGTGTAACTGATGATCTGGGTCTGGAAGACTTACAGGGGGCACGCCAAAGTGACGGCATTGTTCTTCGGCGCTGTCCCATAAAAACTGATCGGACTTATGAAGATAAATTGGTGCCCCTGTGGCATTTTTAATCTCCCCTGCAGCCAAAATATGATCAAGATGGGCATGGGTATGAATTATTGCCACTACCTTTAGCTCAAGCTGTTTTAACAAGGCTAAAATATGATTGGCATCACCGCCCGGATCAACTACAAGAGCTCGCCCAGTATGCTTGTCGCCGATGATGGAACAGTTGCACTGCAAAGGACCTACGGGAAAGGTTCTGATAATAAACGAATCCTCTGGCGATATATTTTCAGTCATAGGTTGCCCTCACCTCAGTTGCTAGGTTGAAATAGCTGGAAAAAGTTGTCTGTGGTAGCCTGTGCTAGGGATGCCAAATCAATTTTCTTAATATCAGCCACACATTGCGCCACCTCATAGACATATTGGGGTTCATTTTGTTTACCCCTATAAGGAACAGGTGCTAACCATGGCGAATCTGTTTCAATAAGCAACCTATCGAGTGGAACTTTCGCAACAACTTGCCTTAAATCTTCGGCATTCTTAAAGGTTACAATACCCGAAAAAGAGATATAGAAGCCCAAATCTAGCGCTGCTTTAGCCATTTCCCATGTCTCTGTAAAACAATGCATAACGCCAGCACGCTCGAGACTGTAATTGTTCAGCAGATCCATCGTTTCTTTTCGAGCTTCTCTGGTATGAATTATCACTGGCTTGTGCACATCCTGAGCAGCAATCAAATGATTGATAAAACTTTCTCTTTGCCACTCGTAGCTATCAGCACCGTAATGATTATCTAGCCCTGTTTCACCCACGGCAACGACCTTAGAAGCACCAGCCAGGGAAACTATATCCTCAACACTGGGAATCGGTGGGTTCTCGTCCTGGAGTGGATGCGCGCCAACTGATGAATAGACATTGGGGTATTTAGCAGTGATATCTAGGAGAGATTTTGAGCTATCCAAGTCTACGGCGACGGTCAAAAGGTGACTAACACCTCGATCTCTAGCATCTGCTATAACTTTTTCGAGACCACCATCCCGTTGGGATAGGTCTAATCTGTCTAAATGACAATGGGAATCTACTAACATACTGACTATTTTAAATTAACCCGCTACTGAGGCAAACCATTAAGTGCACAATTTGCCATTAAGATAGACACAATTACTTGTGCTGGCGAAAGACTTGGGACCATTCAATTAAAAGTTCTTCCCAAAGTAATTGAGTATTAATGGTTGAACCATTTAAGACCCAGCTTCTAGCTTTATTTAACTTGTCTTGAAATGCAAAGAGCGCGACATTTGGCTGATTTTGCAACTCACCAGTTGCTAATCGATGTAAATAACTCAGCGACCAACCCAAGGCGCTATCGGTATCATATTTATAGCACAACTGAGCACCTTCAATAGGCGTGGTCTCTCCATGCCTAACAGCACCTAATAAGGCCTCCATTTGCTGTCGTTCTTGCATTCCCTCTCCCTGCAGATACTTCAATGCTAACAACGGAAGACCCTGAGCTAAATCCAGTACTTTTGAATGCTTAGGATCCTCTCCAGCCACCGCATTTAACCAAGAAAGAGCGACTTCTGTGCTGGGTATGGGCATATTTTCAATCTGACATCGACTTCGAATTGTTGCAGGTATTAAGCCAGCTCTGTGAGTCAACAATATAATAAGGGTGTTAGGTTGAGGCTCCTCCAAGTTCTTGAGCAACGCATTGTATGCCGCCTTGTTCATAGCCTCTGCAGGCGCAATTACAGCTACCTTCCAGCCTCCCTGTTGTGCTGTTTTTTCAAGAGATGCACAGAGCGCTCTGATATCATCGACTTTAATCATCTTGCCCGGCTCATCGGGCGCTACAACAGAAAGATCCGAATGGGTCTCTGCCTTTAGTAACTGACAGCCTTTGCATGTACCACAGGCATAATTATTGTCAGGCGTAAGGCAAAAAAGGCGCTCTACAAACGCCCTCGCAAAACGATCAATGCCAATCCCCTCAGGACCATTAAGTAAAAATGCATGGGGTAGATTCTGCCGATCTAGTCTTTGAACAAATGAAATCCATAGGTCTTGTTGCCAGGGTAAGGGCAAAGATGGCATAAATTTTTGTGATGTTGCTTCACCGGACATCAATCTTCTACCTTCAAACGCCTTAAAAAGCCCTCTAGCGCTGTTTTAATGCTCGCCTGAACATTTTCTAGGGTTTGAGACGCATCAATTACAACACAGCGCTCAGGATCTCTCTTTGCTATTATTTGATAGGACTTGCGTACACGCTCAAAAAACTCAATCTTTTCTTGTTCAAAGCGATCTAGGGCACCCCGTTTATTGGCGCGCTTTAACCCCTCCCGCGGTGGAATATCTAGAATTAATGTTAAATCAGGCCTAAGTTTGCCTTGAATCATTGATTCTAGATCTGAAATTATTTGGCTATCCATGCTTCTTCCGGCCCCCTGATAGGCATATGTTGCGTCAGTAAAGCGGTCGCACAATACCCAGTTGCCTTTATCTAATTCTGGCACAATTACCTGCTCAATATGCTGGGCTCTGGCAGCAAACATAAGGAGTAATTCAGTTTTATCACAAACAATCTCATCTCTAGGTGTTAACAGTACCTGCCTTATTTCCTCTGCAATAGGGGTACCACCTGGCTCTCGACTGGTCAGATAAGGGATTTTATTAAGACTTAGCCAATCTTTAATAAATTGAATATTGGTAGTCTTACCAACACCTTCTACGCCCTCTATTGTTAAAAATTTACCGCGCACAGACATATAGCTTGATCATCCTATTTTTGAGGAGGCAAAGATTGATAATTTTTCACACGTTTTTTGATCTGATAATATCTTACTGCCTTTTGGTGCTCTTCATTAGTATCAGAAAATTGATGACTCCCATCACCACGCGCAACAAAATACAAACTGGTACCCGGCAGAGGATTTACCGCAGCAGCGATAGCTGCCTGACCAGGCATTGCAATCGGAGTTGGAGGCAAACCATTAATTCTATAGGTATTGTAGGGTGTTTTTTGTTTTAAATCTCGACGTGTAATATTGCCGTTGTAGCGATCTCCCATACCATAGATTACTGTGGGATCTGTCTGTAAGCGCATCCCAAGCTGCAATCGTCTAACAAACACCCCAGCTATTTCTTCACGCTCTTCAGCAACCCCTGTCTCTTTCTCAATAATTGAGGCCATAATCAGTGCTTCGTAGGCTGTTTTGTAGGGTAAATTAGGCTCTCTTGATTGCCATGCTTGATCCAAGACTTCACGCATACGTAGGTGCGCCTGCAAAAGAATATCAGTAGCTGAATCAGTCGCACTATAGGTATATGTGTCGGGAAAAAACCATCCCTCTGGATGATTAATTTGGATATCAAGCATATTGATGATATCGGCCGTAGCCATTGATTTTATCTCAGCAAATTGCACAATCTGACTCAAGTGGTTAATCCATTGAGCAAATGTCCATCCCTCTGGAAAAGTGATTTTGTAAGTTACAACCAAACCCTGATTAAACTTATTGAGTAGGGTTCTTGGTGTATCAGCATTTGAAATCCAGTAGTCACCGGCTTTGATTGAGGTGCGATTAGTTAATTTTGCATAAATATTAATAGCTACGGGGTAGCTAATAATCTTTCGTTTATGTAACTGCGATATAACGCGATTAAGATTACTGCCCTTCTCTACAGTCCAGAGCAATCGTTCCTCGTCAAAAGAAGAGTTAGCCACATTGAGATCTATGGGCTTATCTAACTGATGCTGAAGCCATGTATAGCCAGATGCGGCCATTATCAGCGATACTAGGGTGGCGGCCAATACTAGTTTAGTTAGATGCAATTTCATAAGTATTGTGGGTAAATTGTCTTTAACGAAGTCTGTAACATTTTAGTATCCTTTCCAATTGGCATTGTGTTTTGTAGCCTATCATCATTTGAGTAGATAGATGTGACAGGCACAATGCCTCGGATTGAATTACAAATAAATATCTCTTGACTTAAATTTAACTGCTGTAAATTTATATCTGCCACTTTAACTGTAATTCCACATTCAGAAAACAGCTCATCGAGTAACAAAGATCTCATTACACCGTTAACGCCCGCACGCTTAATATTGGGAGTCAGCCAGTCACCCTCAGCCTGCCTGACAAAAACATTGGCAGAAACAGCCTCAACCAACACATTCTCAGTATCAAAAACTAATCCCTCACTATAATCAGTCGTATTCCACTCTGACCTAGCAATAATCTGATCCAGACGATTAAGATGCTTAATACCAGCCAGTGGTGGGTTTATAGGTAGCCTATAACTACAGCAACGAACGGCAATGCCCTGTCCTTGTTGTTGTAAATCGCTGGGCAAATCTGAAAAGGTACAGATAACTGATGGCTTTAACTCAACCGGAGCTGCATAACCTCGTCCCCCAGCACCCGCAGTCAATATAATTTTAACTACACCATTGAAGATAGCGTTATCTAACAGAGATTGTAAAAATTGCTCTAGACAATGCTGTACGTGTTTGGAGTCAACAGAAATTCCAATTTTTGGCGCATCGCGACAAATTCGCTCTAGATGCTTGTTTGACAGGGAGGTTTTACCATCGCTGTAGAGAATTGTTTCAAAAAGACCATGACCATAGGCTAAACCTCGATCATCAGCTAGGGCATCAAAAGAGCTACCAGCGTTTAAAGTGTTACCATCGATGCTGCAATATAATGCCATAGCGATCACATATCTGTGAGAGAGTCTCTATTATTACAAATCTTACGCGCATAAAAAAACCGCCCTCAAATGGAGAGCGGTTTTACTAAAAAGAGATTAGCTATTAGCTTGAATATAATTTACTGCGTCTTCAACCGTTGCAATCTTTTCAGCGTCTTCATCGGGAATTTCTGCATCAAACTCTTCTTCAAGAGCCATGATTAACTCAACAGTATCCAATGAATCTGCGCCAAGATCTTCAACGAAGGATGAAGATGCTTGAATGTCTTCTTCTTTTACCGACAGTTGTTCGGCAACCATTTTTATTACACGTTCTTCGATGTTACTCATCGTATGTTCACTCCTATTAAGTGATCTGATGTCCTACACGTTATGTATACTATAAAGCCATAGTATAGTTAATCTCTGTTAGGGCGCGCATTTTACCTCACAATTTGTAAAATACTAGTGCTGATTTAAAAAAAATTACTATATAAGAGTCTCAGCCCTCTAGGTCATATACATCCCACCGTTTACATGAATCGTCTCCCCGGTGATATAACCAGCAGAATCACTGATTAAAAAACTAACAGTGGCGGCAATTTCGTCGGGAGAACCCAATCTAGACAGAGGTATTTGACCCAGCATTTCCTGTTTGTTGGCCTCAGGTAAGTCTTTGGTCATATCAGTATCAATAAAACCGGGCGCCACCGTATTAACCGTAATACCTCTTGAACCCACTTCTTTAGCGAGAGATCGAGAAAAGCCAGACACTCCTGCTTTAGTCGCCGAGTAATTACTCTGTCCTGCGTTGCCCATTGAACCAACCACAGAGCTTATATTGACAATTCGACCCCAACGAGCTTTTGTCATAGGCCGTAAACAGGCTTTAGAGAGACGATAAATAGACGTTAAGTTGGTGTTAATTACATCCGTCCATTCATCTTCTTTCATGCGCAGCAGTAGATTATCTTTGGTAATCCCTGCATTGTTGACAAGAATTGTTGGCGCACCATATTCAGCACTAACGGTATCAATTACATGTGAAATAGAATCGACATCAGTCACATCAAGTCGCATACCGATACCAGCAACCCCCTTTTCCTGAAAGCGTTGTGTGATTCGCTCAGCACCGGACTCCGATGTCGCTGTACCAATAACAGTATAACCTTGACTACCGAGGCTATCCGCTATTGCTGCTCCGATTCCACGGCTGGCTCCTGTCACCAGAGTGACCTTATTTTCACCTGTCATAAACTTCTCCTAGAGGGACTGTAATTGCGACAGTGTCGCTTCAAAACTGGAATGATTTTCTGTTGCTAAGGACAACAAATCTTTATCAATACGCTTATTTAAACCACTTAAAACCTTGCCAGGTCCACACTCTACTATGGTGTCTACACCTCTAGACTTGAGAGTTTTAACACAATCAACCCATCTAACAGGCTTATATATTTGCTCAAGCATAAGCGTTTTAATTGTGTCTGGATTTTCCTCAGATTCGGCATGAACATTGTGAACAACCGACACTGACGGTTGTTTAAATGTAACTGAATTGACCAATTCAGATAGATGTTCGGCAGCAGGTTGCATCAGAGAGGTATGAAATGGCGCGCTCACTGGTAATGGCAAAGCTCTTTTTGCGCCAGCTTCTTTGCAGAGTTCTATGGCTTGGTTAACAGCCAGAGTTGACCCTGCAATCACTACTTGACCGGGAGCATTAAAGTTAACAGCATCAACAACACCTTGCTTTGATGCTGTCTGGCAAGCCTCAATAATTGTTACATCCTCAAGCCCAATAATTGCTGCCATTGCACCCTCCCCAACCGGTACAGCCTTTTGCATAAATTGGCCACGGGCTTGAACAATTCTGAGTGCATCTGCAAAGCCTACTGCATCTGCGCAAACTAGCGCAGACCATTCTCCCAAGCTATGACCAGCCATTAAGGACGGCTGTTTTCCATGCAAATCAAGCCAAATGCGCCAGATTGCCACACTGCTTGTCAGTAGAATAGGTTGAGTTCTCTCAGTTAGGTTGATTTCATCCTGAGAGCCTTCTTGGATCATTTTCCACATATCGTATCCAAGAACGTCAGAAGCCTCACTAAACGTATCACTCACTTGCTTGTATGCCTTCTCAAGGTCGGCCAGCATTCCTATTTTTTGTGAACCCTGTCCGGGAAAAACAAAAGCTAATTTACTCATAATTTATCACTTGTTATATATCTATCTGGGGTGTTCGTTATTTGTTATTGGGTTGTCAGTTAACTTTGCTATAAGTTGTTTGGGCAATTGATGCTGGGCGCTTTCTATTGCCGTATTT
This sequence comes from Porticoccaceae bacterium, assembly GCA_964231105.1. Taxonomy (GTDB): domain Bacteria; phylum Pseudomonadota; class Gammaproteobacteria; order Pseudomonadales; family Porticoccaceae; genus HTCC2207. Next base: position 4,310 of record CAXRJI010000057.1, on the reverse strand, counting down.
ATGGCTGCTTTATAGCCCAACACATCAGTGCCGCCATGACTTTTAACAACCACACCATTTAACCCAATCAGGATGGCGCCATTATAAAATTCAGGTTGAAGCGATACTTCAAGTTGTGACAGACTTTTTCCAAGAATAAAACTTGCCAACTTGTTGCGCCAACTCTGCTTAAAAAACTGCGATAACCTTTTACCAATTAAACTAGCAGTTCCCTCAGAGGCCTTGAGCGCAATATTGCCGCTAAATCCATCACAGACAACCACATCAGCCTCACCTGCAAATAAACCATTACCTTCTATAAAGCCCTGATAATTTAAATTTGATTGGCTCTTAATCAGTTGCGCACAGTCTTGAATAAGTAAATTACCTTTTATTGTCTCGGTGCCTATATTAAGCAATTTAATGGAGGGTGATTGAGAGCCAAATAAACATTCTGCAGTCAAAGATCCAAGCTGTGCGAATTGTAAAAGCTGTTGCGCACTACAGTCGGTGTTGGCGCCCAAATCTAGAACGAGGCAATTGCCCTTTTCAGTGGGTATGGGTGAACAAATAGCTGGACGAGAAATTTCTGGTAATACACCCAGCTGAAAAAGCCCTAATGCCATTAAGGCACCTGTATTACCTGCACTTACACATACATCGGCTTCACCCTCAGCAACAGCGCTCATTGCCATGGCCATGGACGAGTCTAGCTTAGAGCGTATTACTGAAGAGGGTTTATCATTTGCATCAACAGTGGTTGACGTATGACGAACTTCAAGTCGTCTGCGTACATGCTTCTCTAATTTGAGAGGAATTTCCGCATTTATGATTTCTTGGTTGCCAAAAAGTAGGAAAGACACATGCGTGTGAGCCCTTAAGGACTCAACAACGGCAGGCACAGCTATCTGGGGACCCAGATCACCCCCCATAGCATCCACTGAGATTGTAAGTGGCATGGTCATACGAGAGGCATGATCAACAAAAACTTATTCTGGGTTTGTCTCTATTACCTTGCGACCACGGTAAAAACCGTCTGCAGTAATATTATGACGTAAGTGCTTTTCACCACTGGTTTGATCGGTAGAGACCGATGCAGATGAAAGAGCATCATGAGAACGGCGCATGCCACGTCTGGAACGGGTTTTGCGGCTTTTTTGTACAGCCATAAGTGCACTCCTATTTCTTTAATTGCTGTAATACACTAAAAGGACTTTCAGCACTTGCCTCATGCCCCTTCTCAGCTTCGTTTTGCTGAAAAGCATCTCCCGTACAATCACCAGGTTTATGGTAATTAACAATGGGTAATGCCAACAACAGTTCATCTTCAATAACAGGGATCAAATCCGCTGTTTTATCAACTACTAACCATGGCTCATAGTTGGGAGCCACATTTCCAATTTGATCCTCAGACCAGATTACCTGTAAAGCAAACTGAGCCTGCAATTCCTTAGACATTGGGTCTAGGCATCTTTGACAGATTACCTCAACAACTGCCGAGATGGTGCCTCGTACTACGGGTTGTTGATACTCATCGATCTCAAAAGCAATAGAGGCTTTAACTGGACCGCGAATACCTATCAGGGCAGACGAAAGTCTAGTTAAATTATTTGCGTCAATTTGACCCTCAAGCAGAGTTCCCTGAAGGGCTAGTTTGCGCGGATCAATTTGAGACGGCAGTGCCATAATTTCAGATGCCACAAAGTTAGGCGCGCATAATAGGGATAAGACCGTGAACTGTCAAAAGAAATTGCTTACTATTAAGCCTTTAAAATTATATTAAAACGCTAGGTAGAATGTATAACATGAGCTCGCTTATCTTGGCCTCTACATCTGTTTACAAAAAAATGCTTTTTCAAAGGCTTCAATTACCATTCACTGATTACTCACCAAACGTTGTTGAAATACAGCAAAATGGCGAAACAGCCTATGCAATGGCTGCCAGACTTGCAGAGGAAAAGGCTCTGGCCGTGGCAGCACTATTTCCTAACGCAATTGTTATTGGGGCCGACCAAACGGGTGAATTAAATGGGCAGCTCCTAGGCAAACCCAATAACCACAAAACAGCTATACAGCAATTAAGAGCGCAGTCGGGTCAGACCAGCAAGTTTCACTGCGGAGTTTCAGTGGTAAAACAGCTATCAAGCGGAGATATTATAAAGCAGACCAAAGTACACACCACGGAAGTGACTTTTAGAGTACTCAGTGAAAAAGCCATTACTACTTACCTTGATAAAGACAAACCCTATGATTGTGCAGGTAGTTTTAAATCAGAGGGCCTTGGTATAAGTCTATTTTCTAAAGTCGAATCCACTGATCCGAGCGCTCTCGTAGGACTGCCACTAATTGATCTATGCACATTATTAAGTGATTTTGGGGTAGATCTGCACTAGAAAAATTTTAAATTACAACTTTAAGCCATTGATTATATGTAATTAAATATATCTGAAAAGCAATCAATACAGGCAACGGGCTGGTAGGCGATAAGGCGCTCTGGAGCATGGGCACCATAACTTACAGCGAGACGTGGCATTTCAATTCTAGCAGCCATTTCCATATCATATTCAGTATCACCCACCATAATCGCTTGTTCAGCACCTAAATTAAATTGATCAAGCAGTTGCTTAAGCATAAGCGGGTCTGGTTTCGATGCTGTTTGGTCGGCACAGCGCGTGGCATCAAAAAAACCCTCTAAACCAGAAGCATTAAGCTCCCGATTTAATCCAGCTTGACTCTTACCTGTTGCCACCGCTATCAAATAGTCACTGTCTTTTATCGACTTAAGTGTCTCAATGACATGGGGAAAGAAATGGCTAGGGCCCTGGCTTTTTTGTCGGTAATACTTAGAGTAGGATTGACTAAGCATTTCGATTAACTGTTCATCCGCAGGCGGAAAAAGAGTCTTTATGGCCTGTTTTAAACCTAAGCCAATTATATTTGCTGCTTGCTGTGAAGTAGGCATAGGTAATTGATGCTCAACTGCTGTTAGTTGCATACATTCAGCAATCAGAGCAACAGAATCTGAAATAGTGCCATCCCAATCAAAAATTATTAGCTCATATCGTCGTTTACTCATTAATCACTCTAACTCTTTTAGTACTGAATTTAGATCATTGGGCAGTGGTGCTTCTACTTTTATATATTCGCCGGACAATGGATGCTTAAATGACAGGCTACTAGCATGCAAAAATAATCGTTTTAAACCAAATTGCCTCATTGACTCATTAAACTGTTTGTCACCGTATTTTTCATCGCCAGCAATTGGTTGTTTTGAAAACTGACAGTGCACTCTAATTTGGTGAGTGCGGCCAGTTTCTAACGTCACCTCAATAAGACTTGCATGTCTATACTTTTGCGCAACTTTAAAGTGTGTCACTGATGGCTTGCCTGAGACATCGACACGGACTACTCGCTCTCCGGAAGACAGCTGATTTTTCTTTAAGGGCGCATTAACAGTAGATTTACCTTTCGGCCACTGACCCTTAACAAGTGCAATGTATGACTTCTCAACGTTATTGTTTTGCATTGCTTGCTGAATCTCAATTAAAACCGCACGGCTTTTTGCTAGCATCAGGCATCCAGAGGTTTCTTTATCTAATCGATGAACAAGCTCTAAGAACTTACTCTCAGGCCTCTCAGCGCGCAGTGCCTCAATAACACCAAAAGAAACTCCACTGCCGCCGTGAACGGCAATACCACTTGGCTTATTAACTATAATAAAGCCATCATCCTCAAAAATAATGCTCTCTTTTAGTCTTCGGCGCAGATGCTCGCCAGGCACCTTTTGGCTCTGCTGAGACACTCTTATAGGGGCAATACGAATTGAGTCACCCTGATTTAAACGCATATCAGGCTTGGCCCTACCTTTATTGACACGAACCTCACCTTTGCGTAGCAGTCGATAAATACGTGATTTTGGAACGCCTTTTAAAAGCCTAATTAAAAAATTATCAAGACGTTGACCGTCATACTCCTCATCAACTTTATGAAAAGTAACTACGGAAAAAGGGTTATTTTGATCAGGGTTAGGCAAAATGTTTTCAGCATTGGACGATTGGGCGGATTATAACTAAATTGTAACCTAAACAACCAATATAATTCGTGATCATTGATTGTATGGACCCTTAAATATTGGTATATTGCAGTTTCCTATATTTAAGTTGAGTTGCAATTTGCCCTCAATCAATAGGGACTTATACCCCTACTTTATTTTAGTTTGGGACCAGTTTTTTAGGTGCTTGCCGCAGTGCGGGAGGCATGAATTTTACGCTGAGATGGCTCAGCGACAGAAAGATAAGTTTAAAAGATACTTACTGATCACTTTAAGTATA
>CAXRJI010000056.1:0-4783 GCA_964231105.1 Porticoccaceae bacterium | reverse complement strand
TGGGGTTTTGAAAAATCAGCATCTGCAGCTTTATAAAGTTTGTTGTAGGCGGCTTTAAATACCTTCTCAAAACGCTCTAAAACGGCTAATCGCTGACGGTAGTCAGATTGCCTGAGCGATAATGCATACTCTTTTTGCTTTGTAAATGTGTGGTCAATTTTTCCCTTTAAAGCATCATTAATTTGTGACATTTCAGATCCCCTCTACAGCATATAAGCTTGGACGATATATTATGGCATAGTGCCTGTCAATAAGTATGATTTTTAGAATTTAGTTTTTAAAGACAAATATAAAATCTACTCAATAATGTGGTGGCGGCTCAGTGAGATTGGACTGTTCGGAATTAGTTTTGGCACTTTGTTGTTGCAATTCAGCAAAGCGCTCTAATAACTGTTTATGAGCCTTATTTAAAGCAACAATCTCTTGCTGCTGTCGATATATTTCCTCACTTAACTCAGCATTGCCCGCTTCAAGATAGGCGAGTTTTTCTTCTAGTTCATCTAGGCGTTGGCTACTCATCATTTTTTAATTTAGGTTTGATTAAGTTCTAATTATGCAGCTTATAATGAATTATAATCGCCGCCATTAACAATGTTCTCAATATGACTGATTCAAACTTAAAATACCAGAATCTTCTCGACTGGCTTAGTGATTCGCCACTTTCTGCATGGCATAAAACCTTGCCATCACTGTTGCAAGAGCGATTAAGCCCCAAGCGTTGGGGCGATATGCCCGCCTGGCAACAGTGCTTAGATCAACTGCCAGAGCTAGATCCACTGACATGGGACTTTGAGAATAGTGTCACCATTGGCGACCCCAGTCTTATGGATAAAGGCAGAAGGCAGCAACTACAAGCTACCCTAATGGCGTTGCATCCATGGCGTAAAGGCCCATACGAACTGTTTGGAATGCAAATTGATACTGAGTGGCGCTCCGACTGGAAGTGGGATCGATTGCTGCCTTATATTGCACCGCTTAAGAATCGTCTGGTGCTTGATGTAGGCTGTGGGAATGGTTATCACTGCTGGCGAATGCTAGGTGCTGGTGCTGATAGAGTGATAGGTATAGACCCCTCCCCTAAATCTGTTTTCCAGTTTTATGCTATTAAGCATTTTGCTGGGTCTGAGCATCCTGTGGATGTGCTGCCTTTGGGGATAGAGCACATTGCAGAAAAACTTCAGGCCTTTGACAGCGTCTTCTCAATGGGCGTGCTTTACCACCGGCGTTCACCCATTGATCATTTGCAAGAACTCAAAGATCTACTGCGCCCCGGCGGGCAGCTAATTTTAGAAACCCTTATTATTGAGGGAACCGAGGGAGCAGAAGGAGCAGAAGAAAATGAGGGACAAATTTTGGTTCCCGAGGGACGTTATGCAAAGATGCCCAATGTTTGGTTTTTACCCTCTGCAAATACTTTAATCAGTTGGATGCGCAAACTTGGATTTAACAATCCACGGCTTGTGGATATCAATAAGACCACAGTTGAGGAACAGCGCTCAACGGACTGGATGACCTTTGAATCCCTAGCTGATTTCTTGGATCCAAATGATGCCAATAAAACCATCGAAGGCCATCCAGCGCCACTTCGGGCCATTTTTATTGCTGAAACTTAACTTATTTGCCTCAACTTAGGCCTTTAGAGCCTCCACCGGTGGCACAAAGGAGTACCCCAGTGCATCAGCAACGGCTTTGTAGGTAACTTTACCTTTATGAATATTTAAACCATTCTGCAAGTGCCTGTCCCGATATAAAGAATTTACCGGATTTTCAGCCAGCGCTATAGCATAGGGCAAAGTTACATTATTTAAAGCAATGGTAGAGGTTCGAGCTACTGCGCCTGGCATATTAGCCACACAATAATGAACAACATCATCAACGTGATAGGTAGGTTGCTGATGAGTCGTTGCCCTAGATGTCTCAAAACAGCCTCCTTGATCTATAGCCACATCTACAACCACTGAGCCCTTCTTCATTCGTTTTACCAAATCCTTGGTCAATAGCTTGGGGGCTGCTGCGCCAGGTATTAATACTGCACCAATAACTAAATCAGCCTCTAGGGCATATTCCTCAATCGCGGCCACTGTAGAGTAGACACAGCGCGCCCTACCCTCAAAATCGTTATCCAATTCTCGCAGTCTAGATATGGAGCGATCCAAAATAGTGACCTCCGCTCCCATACCTACAGCCATTTTCGCTGCATTATCACCCACAACACCGCCGCCAATAATCAATACCTTAGCTGGCGCAACGCCTGGCACCCCACCCATTAAGACACCTCTGCCACCCTGAGCTTTTTCAAGATGATGGGCTCCTGCTTGCACTGACATACGTCCCGCTACCTCTGACATGGGCGCCAACAGAGGCAATCCACCTTTGCTGTCAGTCACTGTTTCATAAGCAACGCAGGTTGCACCTGATTTAATCAGAAGAGCTGTTTGCTCAGGGTCCGGAGCTAAATGCAGGTAGGTATAGAGAATCTGCCCCTCACGTAGCATCTTGCATTCATTCTTCTGCGGCTCTTTAACCTTAATGATCATATCTGAACGCTGGTAAATTTCTTTGGCTGTATTAACAATTTCAGCACCCGCTTGTTGGTATTGGTCATCGCTAAAATCAATTGCATCACCGGCATTATGCTCAACCAGCACCTGATGTCCGAAGCTCTTTAATTCAGCCACAGATGAGGGTGTAAGTCCCACTCTGTATTCATGGTTTTTAATTTCTTTTGGCACACCAATTAACATATTTCATCTCCTGCATGATAGACAATGGAAATAAATAATTATTGATATACTAGAGATATAGCGTAAAATTTCTTAATTAAATTTAAGTAAATATGGTATTTTTTTCGATATTTTTATAATAAACAGGATTTTCTATGGATAAAAAAATACATAACCTTACCAAAATTGACAGAAATATCTTGCGTACCCTTCAAAACGATGGCCGCATCAGCTACACAGATCTAGCCAAAAAAGTTGGCCTATCTGTGACGCCATGCATCGAGCGAGTAAAGCGTCTTGAAACTAATGGATTTATTCACGGCTACTCCGCCACCCTAAACCCAATGCAATTAGATGCAGATTTAGTGGTATTTGTTCAGATTAGACTCAATCACACGTCTCAAGAAAATTTCGAAGAATTTAGGCGATCGGTATTGGAGCTGGAGAACATTCAAAGCTGCTTTTTGGTATCTGGTAACTATGACTATCTTCTTAAAGCCCGTGTTGCCGATATGGCGGCTTACCGTGAACTATTAGGCCATAGAATACTTAAATTGCCCGCCGTGCAAGAGTCAACCAGCTACGTTGTTATGGAAGAACTTAAAGATAGTATCGATATCCCTGTGCCCCATGCTAATCCATAGAAAATACGCTTTTAAGCTCGGTAACTATTGACCCGTACTCGTTGCTAACCTATAGTACGCGACCTCTGAAATCGCCTAATAACGCACTCGTAGCTCAGCTGGATAGAGTACTCGGCTACGAACCGAGCGGTCGGAGGTTCGAATCCTCCCGAGTGCGCCATATTTGATAATTAAACCTCTGTTATACCAGAGGTTTTTTTATATCTTAAGAACAATAAAAATTATTTTTTTTGAAATCACCAAGCTTTTATTGAATAAAAAATGCTTTTATAGTCATTTAATTAGCAACAGACTAAATATCCTCATTTTCTGTAAAGCATAATGATTCATCCAATTCCTTGCTTATAGGCGTATAAAAAACGTTAATAATAAAAATTAAGTGTTAATACAAATTAAATGAGGGTTGTCATATGAAAATTAAAAAGTTTTTCTTATGGTTTTACGATTGTTATTGCGCTGTGATGCATCACAACAAGAATCCACTGCGTCATATTCCAGATCCACTCTCTAGAATGTGGATTATGACTGTACTGGCTTGGATGTGGTCTATAGTTTTTGGAATCTATGTCGGCAGTGTAATTTATATGGGCATCAGTATGGCTGCACACTTTATCTTACTCGCCATGCTCACCTTTACTGTAACTATTTTCTATGAAGCAGAGCGAAAGCATGACAGTTGGCTACTAAAACTACGCCAAGACAGCCAATAATCTTATATAAAGTAACGCCATCACAACGATGGCGTTACTTTTTTAGAAAATATTTTTAGCGAGAAAAGCCTGCCAGAGGCTTGCGGAAGTCTGTAGTATATGGCGCCATAACTTCTTTTAGCTCATCATTGGCGTTACCCACAACCTGAAACGATTTCACAGTTATTAGGCTTAAAAATTCCTCTCGAAAAGGACTTTCAGCAAATGCTGCCATATGTGCAAGCGCTGCCGCATTTGATGGATAAACTTCAAGTAGAGTAACCATAGAGCCATCTAGAGAGCTAAAATAGTGGTAAGCTTCAGTTCCCGGCTCAGTTGCTTTGACAGAGACAACCATCTTTCTAACTAACCTGGCAAAATCTTCCGCTTTGTCTTCAGCAATCTCAAGATCAATAGTAAAGGCTATTTTGTTTTCACCTTTCTCGTGATGCCCAGCAAAAGCAAATGGAATAACGCACAACATTACTAGTAATAGTTTTTTCATAATTATTTCCCCTGTAATTTTTTTAACCGCCAATAAATAATCCTGATTAAGTATAATTGGGAGGAATCTACTCTAAAATCCTATTTAAACAATCATGATGACTGAGACGACTGAAATGACTGATTCCCAAACAACTGAAATAGAAGCCGCAACATTTAGGCGGCTCTTAGACCACCTTGATAATAATAAAGATGTTCAAAATATTGATTTAATGATTCTGGC
>CAXRJI010000055.1:0-56835 GCA_964231105.1 Porticoccaceae bacterium | reverse complement strand
GTCCTTATTGCTAAGGGCCTCGCTAAGAATATCTTCGAGAGCTTCAATTCGTCCTATCCACGCACTAACAGATGCCGCTATTTGTTGTGCAACATCGCGAATCGCATCCCCCACATCACCCAAAGGGAAACGATAGCGCTCAAATGCCTCAGAGGTATTATCAAAAAAATGTTTAAATAGAGGGTAAGCCATTGAAATGCGCTCAGCTATTTCAGATGCTCCTTTATCGATACGCGGTAGTAATTCATTGATAGCGGTATCCTGTTCAAACAGGCTGGCTTGACCTTTAATTTGTTTAGCTAGGCGCTGCAACCAATTTAACGTTGCATCGATTCTGCATTGCGCAGCAAAGTGATGAATTGCGGTATCACCCAGTCGGTGGCCCTCATCAAAGATGTAAATGCAGTCTTCTGGCGCTGGCAAGATGGCACCGCCCCCTAGCGCCAAATCAGCCATCACCAAATCATGATTGGCGATAATGCACTCAGCCTCTTCAAGTTCCCCACGGGCTTGAAAGAAGGGACATTGGTCAACAAATCGACAGCGGCGACCGCTACATTGACGTCGATCTATGGTCAGTGCACGCCAATCGGTATCATCAATATATGAGTCCCAAGCATCTCGATCTCCATCCCAGCTACCATCGGTAAGGGCTGAAGAGAGTTCTTTATAGAGGGCTTGTGTCTGCTCACTGGGACTGAACTGCAATTCATCTTCAAATAAAAAAAGTCCCTCCTCCTTCGAATTAATAGCCTCTGTACACTGCTCTAAACGCAGATTACACACATAGCGCCCACGACCCTTTACAAGAGCCACCCTGTAATCCCAATCACAGGCTTGTTGTAAATCTGGAAGATCCTTGTGTAAAAGCTGCTCTTGAAGAGCCACAGTGCCAGTGGCCACTACCACCGTTTTATTGAGAAAGCGCGCTAAAGGAAGGGCTGCAATTAGATAGGCGACTGTTTTGCCGGTTCCGGTACCAGCTTCAATAACGGCCAGCCTGTTTTCGACTTCTGAATTGCACAGAGTGTTTGCGATAGCTGCAATCATCTGTTTTTGACCTAGACGTGCCTTTAAACTTCTGGCGTTTAAAAAATCGCTGTAACCTTGCTGAATAGTGTCTCTAAGCTGGTCGTCTAGCAAAAAAATATATCCCTATTTTTTTGGTGGTTGGTAGGCAAGTTGTTTCATGACCGGTGCCGCATAGATATTGATTACCAACTCCCTTTGCGCCTCGGGCATTAATTCAAGGTGAGCATTAAATTTGTCTTGGGCCTCAGTCCAATTTTCATCAGGCCAATATTGTTTCAATAATTCTACGGTTGCAGTCTCTCTCTCTTCCTGCATCTGCCAAGCGAGAATATTGGTTGGAAAAAGCTGATACAGACAGTGAATTTGACGATCAATTTCTAGCGCTAATTCGTCTGCATTTTCGGAAAGCTGCGAAATTGGCTCGCCAAAATTTACCTGAACGCGCCCTTTGTAGCCCACAAAACCCTTCTGAATGCTATCCAAATCTTCAAATTCAGTTTTCACATAGGTTTGACCCTGAGTGGCAGCATATAATTCATTAGCCTTTTCGACAATACAGGGGTCATATTCATAGGATAGTGCAACAGGCATCAGTTGCAACTCAGAAATTGCGTCGGCAAATGACTGCTGCTTGGTTTTAGAAAGAGCAAGCATTTTTAGCAGTGCCGTTTCAGTGCGGTCGTTACCGTCCTTAGCTCGTCCCTCGGCTTGAGCAATCCAACAGGAAACCTTTTCATTGACGATACTGTGTCGAATATAGCTTGAAAGTGTCTTAAGGGCATCTAATTTTTCCCGACGACCAGTTGCTGAACGCTTGACGATAAAACTTCGGTTTATGCGCATCAGATCACTGGCAAAGGGTTTTTTGAGGAGGTTGTCACCAATGGCAATTCGCACTGTATCAAGGTTCACAGTGTGCAATGCTAGATTTACCATGGCCGGATCCAGTGCTATATCGCGATGGTTACTAATAAATAAATAGGATTTATTGGCATCCAGCTGATCTAATCCCCCAAAACTATACCCGTCAGTGGTTTTATCGAGAATATTTTTCAGGCTAGTGGTCATGTGGAACTGTAAGTCTTGGACAGACTTCACATGCATAGCCAACTTGCGCAAACTACGTCTGAGTAAAAACCGCCCTATAGGTTTGACAATAAAAGGTATCAGGCCCATTAAAGCCGGCATTTTTCGGGATAAAAGCAAATCGATAAATTCATTATCAGCTATCAGCCGCACTAGGGTATCGGGTACCTCAGAATCCCTGTAGGGACGAATATCATCAAACTGATTCATGGATGGAACCTAAATTTAGGATATTGATGATGTCAGTCAGTAGACCACCATCAAAAATCGCTTATAAAAATTATTTTAATTGTTAGTTAATCTGTTCTTGCGCTATGCCAACGCACATCGTAGGAGTATTCATCAATACGATGAGCAACATCCAACACCAGCGCAAATAGAGCCATTCTGACTAGGACGCCATTGTCCGTCTGTCTAAAGATGGCCAGATTGGGGTTGTTATCAAGATCGTTATCCAATTCGTTAGCATCCTCTCTAGAGTCTCTTGGCAACGGATGCATTATCACGGTATTGGGCTGGCAGTACTGGGTGTAAATGGCTTGATTTAAGCGGAATCTGCCACGATAGAGGTCGGCTTCTTGCTTACTGCCAAAACGTTCCTCTTGTATTCGCGTTGAATAGACAATATCAACATTGGCAATACTCTGAGTCAAATCCTCGGAAACCGTAACGCTAACACCGGCAGAACGCATATTCTCAATTAAATCAGCAGGCAGGGCTAGTTCCTTGGGCGACACCAGTGCCACCTCAATATTCTCGTATAGGGATAGTAATTTGCACAGTGAGTGCACTGTTCTACCAAAACGCAAATCACCCACCATGGCAATCTTTAGACCGTCAATATCACGATCAACAACAGCCATTTCCTTGCGAATGGTATAAAGATCTAAAAGTGCTTGTGTTGGATGTTCATTGGCACCGTCACCACCATTGATTACGGGCACACGGCTAGCGCTAGCAAAATCAGCTACTGACCCCTCAGCAGGGTGGCGCATACAAATCACATCGCTAAAACCCGACAATACTCTGGCAGTATCTTGCAGTGATTCACCCTTTACCAGTGCAGAGCTTTCAAAGCCCGCTGTTTCTCGCACTTCACCACCAAGCAGGTTAAATGCAGAGCCAAAGCTAACTCTGGTTCTAGTACTGGCCTCAAAAAACATATTGCCGAGAATGGCACCCTCGAGAACTCGAGTCACTTTTTTGCGCAACGCGTAGGGTTGCATTTGGTCTGCAATGTCAAACACGCGTTTGACATCTTCTCTTTCAAATTGACCGATTGACAGTATATGGGCACCTTGGAAGATCAAAGCAATGCCTCACACAAAAGTTATTTGACCAATTTTAGCTTGTTTAAGCGCTCTACTCTAGCCTATTTGACGTGCCATACTGTGCCGGTCATCGCATTTAAGGCTATTTGAGTCCAAAATGTGAAGCCACAGTGTTATTCCAAGCCAACAAGTCTTTTAATACCGCAACTTTGTTCTCGGGAAGTTTAGGGTCTGACAGAAGATCATTTACAGCATTTTTATGCTCGGCGATTGTCAGATACCCCGACTCACTGTCAGTCAAACGCCATCGACAATTTTCAATCCAAATCGATTGATCTTCAGCACTTAGAGTGTCAGGAAAAAATCTTGCTCGGTAATTGAACAACAATTGATTATAGCGTTCATCAGAAAAGTAAAAATTATGTTGTTGAAAGTCACTCGAGTTAGCATTGCGAACCTGATTTAAGAGCGCCTTATCTTCTGATGGCAAGAAATTGGAATACAGTTGTTCTTCTGCCTCCATTCTCAACTCGTTCTTTAAAGACTGTGATGGCTTTTCAAAAACTGCCTGCAACTTAGTCTGTAAATCGCATTTCATCAAAGTCTGCCAATGGGATTCACAGCGCTGTAAATCTATACCAAGATGCTTTGCAACAGCGCTATCTACTACGCTCACTGTACTCACAACGGGGGCTTTATTTAGGTGCACTACTTTCAATGGAATGCGTTCAATGCCCTCAGCTAACTCTGCAGATGGCGTAAATAAACGCTCTTTTATCTGTTCACTGTCAAGCTTAATCAGAAGCTCTGGATCTGCAGACAGATCGAAGCAGATAACACCATTACTGTTGCTGGGGTGAGGGGCTAGGGGCATCATAACAGCACTGTATAAATTGGCTTTAGACAACATGCCCGAGCAATGAAAGAAGGGCTTACGGGTTGCCATATTAACAATTTTGGACACTGCTGATTTGCCGCGATTAGACAACACATAATCGAAAAGCTTGGGATGACATTGTTTAACTAACTTTGCCATGCCTATAGTAGCTGTTACATCTGACAGCGCGTCATGGGCTGCACTGTGCTCAATACCGTTGGCCTCGGTTAGATGCTCCAACTTAAAGCTTGGACTGCCCGGCTCGTGATCCGGCCATTCAATACCCTGGGGGCGCAGAGCGCGAGTAACTCGCATTAGATCAATAATATCCCAACGCGAATTTCCATTCTGCCATTCACGTTGGTAGGGATCATAAAAGTTTCTGTAGAGGCCGTAGCGAGAGACTTCGTCATCAAAACGAATACTGTTGTAGCCCACACCACAGGTTTTGGATGTCGAGAGTTCGCGGTGGATTTGCGCCATAAACTGCGGCTCGGGCAAGCCCTTTTCTAATGCATCTTGGGGTGTGATACCTGTGATTAAACAGGCTTCTGGTGAGGGCAAGATATCCTTTTGAGGCTGGCAATAGACCACTAGGGGCTCACCGACCACATTTAAGTCAAAGTCAGTGCGCAAACCTGCAAACTGGGAGGGTCTATCCTTTGCCGGATCGGCACCAAAGGTTTCGTAATCATGCCAATAGAATGTATCTTGCACCGGAACTATCCTCTATAAAATGTTATATGACTTAACAATCGAGAGTATAGTCGAGATATAAGGGGTCAATAAAGAGACGCCCCTGACTATAGTATAGCAAGGGGCGTCAAACTACTGTTGGTTGTTAATTAAGTTGATTAATCAACAACAACTTCCGAGAAGCTCATTTCACCAACAACTCGTCTATTAAGGGCACGCCCTGCAGCTGTATCATTGCTAGCAATGGGGCGACTTTCGCCATAACCGATAGTGGAAATGCGGCTGGCCGCTATACCATAGTCAGCAGCGAGCTTTTGCTTAACTGCCTCGGCACGTCGAGCAGATAGATCATTGTTATACTCGTTGGAGCCTACGCTATCTGTGTGGCCTTCAAGAACAAGCTCAATATCAGCCTGCTCCTGCATGGCTTTAGCAACTGTAGCCAACTGATCACTGTAGATTGACATCACGGTCGCTTTATCAAATTCAAACTCCACATTTAAGTTAATCGTTATAGTCTTAACTGTGGACTCTTGAGCCGCTGGTGATGCAATGGGTGAAGACTTTACAGATGCGCTAGCGTCTCCTAAGAATCGGTTTAATGAAATCTGGAAACCAACGTCCTCAGCATCCACATCATGGCCACCCATCAGGCGCATATCAGCTCTAAATTGATAGTTTTTAGCCACCTTTTTGCCAACACCCAGTCCAAACACAACCTGAGTAGTTTGCTCATTTTCACCTGCTGGATACCCAGCATCTTCACCGAAGTTGAAGTAATTTAAACCCAAAAGCGCATAGTAGCGGTAGTCTGATTCATCATTGCCACTCCAAAAAACACCACTCACTGAGGAGGCATCAAAACCGTCTCCGCTATATGCGACACTGTGGTCAACTTCTAGTGATAAATTTTCAGAGAGGTATTTACCCACTTGCAGACCAGTCTGACTACCACTCATATTACAATCACAGGGGAACTCCCTGGCATTGTCTAAATCTAAATATTTATAGTTAGCTCCCAGATACCATGTACCTGAAGCACTGACCATAGCTGAAAATGCTAACATCCACAGCCCAAAAACAATGTGCGCAAGACGCATACAAACACTCCTCATAGTTTCTCTTAAAAATAAACTCTCATAACAACCAGTCTTTACAAATTAACGGTTGCTGCCCACAACATTTACCTTAATGGCCTAGCACAACAATAGCAGCCATTATTGTAAAACTCTCAATTCAAAGTGAGCTTGTAACTATTACAGTTAAGCTATTTCTTGAATTTTTAATTTCCAAACCTCAGGACCGGAGCGATGAACTGAATCACCTTGGGTATCAACGGCTACGGTAACAGGCATATCCTTTACTTTAAATTCGTAGATCGCTTCCATACCAAGCTCTGGAAAAGCAACGACTTCAGCGCTGGTAATGGCCTTTGAGACTAGATAGGCAGCCCCACCCACTGCAATTAAATAAATAGCTTTATTGTCTTTAATTGCATCAATGGCCACTTGACCACGCTCAGCCTTACCAATCATACCTCTTAGCCCAGTTTTTTCGAGCATTGTGCGTGTAAATTTATCCATACGCGTTGCAGTAGTTGGACCCGCTGGACCCACTGCTTCGTCTCTAACTGGATCAACAGGCCCTACATAGTAGATAAATCGTCCTCGAAGGTCTACCGGCAACTGCTCGCCACGTGCCAGCATATCGGTCATTTTTTTATGCGCTGCATCTCGTCCTGTTAACATTTTTCCGGATATTAGCAATGTATCACCAGGACGCCACTGCTCGATTTCCTTCTGGGTCACTGTATCTATATTGACTCGTTTAATTGAGTCACCTGCCTGAGCTTTAATTTCTGGCCAAATATCCATACTGGGCGGCTCAAAAAATGCCGCACCTGAACCATCCAACTCGAAATGTATATGTCGGGTAGCCGCACAATTAGGGATAATCGCAATCGCTTTGTTAGCTGCATGGGAGGGGTAATCTCTTATTTTAATATCCAACACTGTAGTCAAACCGCCCAATCCCTGAGCACCTATACCCAACCTATTTACCTTTTCAAATAACTCTAAACGCAATTCTTCATTGCGATTTGATGCACCTTTGGCCTGTAATTCATGGATATTAATTTCCTCCATAAGTGCTTCTTTTGCCATTAACATGGCCTTTTCCGCGGTGCCACCCAAACCTATTCCCAACACTCCGGGCGGGCACCAACCCGCACCCATGGTGGGTACTACATTAAGCACCCAGTCTGTGACAGAGTCAGACGGATTGAGCATGGCAAATTTCGCCTTGGCCTCTGAGCCACCACCTTTTGCAGCCACATCAATATGTACCTTATTACCGGGCACTAACTCATAGTGAATAACCGCTGGGGTATTGTCCCCAGTATTTTTCCTCTCACCATCGGGATCAGACAGAATTGAAGCTCGCAACACATTATCAGGGTGAGTATATGCTTGTCTGACACCCTCATTGATCATATCGGTAACACTTGTCTGTGCATCCCACTGCACTTGCATGCCTACTTTAACAAATACTGTAACAATACCTGTATCTTGACAAATGGGCCGATGCCCTGTGGCGCAGAGACGGGAGTTAATAAGAATTTGAGCCATTGCCTGTTTTGCGGACTCTGATTCCTCTCTTTCATAGGCATTGCGCAAGGCTACTATAAAGTCTTCGGGGTGATAGTAAGAGATAAACTGCAGAGCATCTGCAACACTTTGAATCACATCTTGTTGGCGTATCACTGTCATATTTTTGTACACGCGTTACTGAAAAAGTTAGTTTGTTGCCTTGGGATTAGCTTGTGATGCTGTCCTTTGTTCAAGATTAAGGAGTTTTTGGTTGGTTTGACGACGAAACCCGTCGATCGACCTTACTGCTTCATTGTTATCTTGTATCTGACGTTGCTGCTGATTAAGTGATAGCTGAAGCTTACTAATTGCTGCATTTTGCTCGCTTAGGGAAACCGTTAAGGCCTCTAGGTCAGCCGATAGTCCAAGGTAATTTTCAGTAATACCCTGCACTTTATTTCTATCTTCATTAGCCAAAGTTTCAAATTCAGCCCGCTTGCTGGCCAGAAACTTTATGTCTTGGGTATTTTTTTCGATTTTGTTCTTATTTTTATCATTAGCAACGCCCCAAAGCTTTTTAATTTCACTCCAATGCTTTTTAAGCTCATCTCCTTGCTTACTGATACTGATCTGCATTGCGGCTCCGGACTGGGTCACTGATTCGTCCGTGTTATTAAGGCGAGAATTCAGTATTTCAAAACGCTCTTGAAGCTGCAGAAAACTTTGGTACTGTTGCCAACCCAAATACGCACCAATGGCTAGCCCCAGCAAGGCGAAAAGAATAATAAACCTCCAAGGGCCCGATATACCTGCAACAGGTGTTTTAGATGTAGTCTTTGTATGGGATGAATCGCCCTTAGTATTTGAGGATGGGCGACCAATCATGTCATCACGCTCAGCGACAATCGGATTAATACGTTCTTTATCCATAGGTATGTTTTACCCACATGGTTGAATACATAATGATGTGATTATAACCCCATCACTTCGAGGTAACACCCCAGTAGATCTAATTTTTTTTGAACAAAAAAAACGGCGCTGAGTTTGCGCCGTTTTTACTAGTACTCAGTACAAGATTACAGTAGATTCAGTAAACAGGCTAATACTGCAGTCAAAATCAAACTTGAATTGATAACACCGCGAACTGATGTCAAAGGCCCTAATTTACCTTTAAGACCATTAAGCTCAATCACCGCAATGATTACAAGCGCCGCAATTAGCCCTGTGCCACCTACTTCTGTGCCATAGCCATAACCCGAATAATGGGGGCCTGCGAACATAGCAAATAACATTGGACCTGAAAAAAGAGTATTAGTGCGCGATGCCAATAAGGCTTTAGCAGCAGCGGCACCAGCATCACCACCCTGCTCCATGCCCAGGGCAATTCTTTGAGCTGGCCAGATAACCATCCAAACATTGGCAGCCATAAGAGTACCCATAGCAGAACCGATAATAATGTAGTTATTCATCTGCATATTGTGATAAACACCGCCCAGAAGAATCAGACCTGTGATGAATGTAAACATCGCTCCCCAGCGGAACCACCATAGAGCTCTGGGTGCTAACTTAGCCTTAGCATCAGCCAAACCTTCGGGTGAGGCTTCTTTGAAGTAGGCGCCTTGCACAAAGTTGAAGTAGTAGAGCATTCCGATCCAAGTAATACCGAAAAGTCCATGGCCCCAACGGGCGAGAAAGTTAATAAATTCTGCAGTCATAACAAGATCCTCTTTTTATGCCCCTTTGGGGCTGTTATCAGCGATAAAGTAATTGTTGTGCAAACAAGTTTAAATAGCAATAGAACAAGTTGAGGAAATTGCGCTTTTTCAAAGAACTTAAGCAATACCAAGAAAAAAATACGAAAAAAAAGCCCCATATATTGATATGAGGCTTTTTTATTTGCTTGGGGTAGCGGTTACATCATACCGCCCATACCACCCATGCCGCCCATACCACCCATATCAGGTACAGCGGGCGCTCCACCCTCATCGGGAAGATCAGATACCATAGCTTCAGTGGTAATCATTAGCGCCGCAATAGAGGCTGCAGCTTGAAGTGCTGTTCGAGTCACCTTAGCTGGATCAAGGATACCTAGCTTTATCATATCTCCGTATTCACCAGCACTCGCGTTATAACCGTGGTTACCCTTGCCACTTTTCACCTTATCGACAATAACCGAGCCCTCCTCGCCTGCGTTTTCAACAATCTGACGCAATGGCGCTTCCATGGCTCTTCGAGCTATGGTGACACCAACAGTTTGATCATCATTGGCGCCCTTTAGCCCTTCAATTTTTTGGCAAGCTCTTACTAGCGCAACACCACCACCGGGAACAACACCTTCCTCAACCGCAGCACGAGTTGCATGAAGCGCATCTTCAACGCGAGCTTTTTTCTCTTTCATTTCGATCTCTGTTGCAGCACCGACTTTAATTACGGCGACACCACCAGCCAGTTTAGCAACGCGCTCTTGCAGCTTTTCACGATCATAATCAGAGCTAGTTTCTTCGATTTGTGCACGGATTTGCTTTACACGCGCCTCAATGGTTGCAGCATCGCCGGCACCATCAACAATTGTTGTAGCTTCCTTAGTCATGCTGACGCGTTTTGCAGTTCCCAAGTGCTCAACTGTAGTGCTCTCAAGATCGAGACCAACTTCTTCAGATATCACTGTACCACCGGTCAAGATAGCAATATCTTCTAACATGGCTTTGCGACGATCACCAAAGCCAGGCGCTTTACAAGCCGAAACTTTAACTATGCCACGTAGGTTATTGACCACAAGCGTAGCGAGCGCTTCGCCTTCAACATCTTCGGCAATGATCAAAAGAGGTTTGCCAGCTTTTGCTACTTCCTCCAGAAGCGGCAATAGCTCACGAATGTTAGAGATTTTCTTGTCCGCTAACAAAATAAGTGGACTCTCCTGCTCGACACTCATGCTGTCTTGATTGTTAATAAAGTAGGGAGATAAGTAACCGCGATCGAACTGCATACCTTCAACAATATCTCGCTCATTTTCTAAACCAGAACCGTCTTCAACTGTGATTACACCCTCTTTGCCTACTTTATCCATAGATTCCGCAATAATGGCGCCAATGCTTTCATCACTATTGGCTGAAATAGTGCCCACCTGAGCAATTTCTTTGCTGTCAGAACAGGGTTTAGCAAGACTGGCAATTTCTTCAACAGCTGCAGCTACGGCCTGGTCAATACCACGCTTTAGGTCCATTGGATTCATACCTGCGGCAACAGATTTTAAGCCTTCATTTACAATTGTTTGGGCTAGTACAGTCGCAGTAGTAGTTCCGTCACCGGCATCATCAGATGCTTTTGAGGCAACTTCCTTAACCATTTGCGCGCCCATGTTTTCAAATTTGTCCTTAAGCTCAATTTCTTTAGCGACTGAGACACCGTCTTTAGTGACGGTTGGAGCACCAAAGGCTTTATCCAGAACAACGTTGCGTCCCTTGGGACCCAATGTAACCTTAACTGCGTTAGCGAGTATATTTACACCCTCTAGCATTCCTTGGCGAGCACTGTCACCAAATTTCACTTCTTTAGCTGCCATGATTTTTTTCCTTACAAAATAAGTTTCAACAATTCAGTTAAATTAGCCTTCGACTACGGCCTTGATATCGCTTTCGCTGAGGATAATCAGTTCTTCTCCATCAACGTCAATCTTGTCATTACCCGCGTACTGTCCAAACACAACAATATCGCCGACTTTGACATCAACAGCTCGTACATCACCACTATCAAGAATACGACCACTGCCAACGGCAACGACCTCTCCACGATTAGGCTTTTCCTGAGCGGAGCCTGGCAAAAGGATCCCTCCAGCCGATGTCTGCTCCTCTTCCTCGCGACGCACAATCACTCGATCATGTAATGGGCGAATTTTCATACTTTTTATCTCCAAATTATCTATCTGAATAGTTTTTTTATTCCATGTAGAGTTGAGTTCTCCACAACTGATCTATATATGGTGTCTGTCGATACTGTTTTCAAGTGCAAAGTTTTAATTAATTTTAATCTTTACCTACTTGTCTTTAAGGTTATTAGTTTGGCTGTTAGTTTCCCAAGATTCGCCGTCAATAATTTCTTCATTAGTCGGTTGTTTCTGATTGTAAAATGACCCAGCGCTGCCCATATGTGTTGCTTTAATCCTGTGAAGCATATTGTTGAAAATCTTACGTCGAAAAACAGGAATCAACCCCATAAACCCAATTGCATCAGTAACAAAACCCGGGGTAAGCAAAAGCGCCCCGGATACTGCCAAGATGATTGCCTCTATTAACTCTTGGGCAGGCAGATGACCGCGCTGTAATTTCTCGCGACCACGCCAAAGTGTTTCAAAGCCCTGCTCTTTCAAAAGAAAAATACCAATTAGCGCTGTGAGCAATACCAATCCAATGGTATTTATTGCACCAATGGAACTGCCCACACTGATAAGTACCCACATCTCAATAATTGGCATTACAATAAATAACAACAGTAAGTAGCGCATACAATCAAACCTCAGGCATCTTAAAGAGTAGTATTGGGGTAAATATAGCGTTTTCAATATCTACAGACAGTTAAATGTATAAAACAATGCAAGGCGATACTATTAATCAAAAGATCTATACCCTGTTAGCCTCCATTCCTGCGGGCCGGGTGACTACCTATGGTGAAATTGCAAAAAGGTTAGATATGCCTCGAAGTGCTCGCCTTGTTGGACGTATACTAAGTCAATTGCCTAAAAATACTGCACTGCCTTGGTATCGAGTAGTCAATGCTAAGGGCAACATTAGCCTTCCTAGGGACAGTTCTGGCTATAGCGCTCAAATAGCCAAATTACAGGAAGAGGGTGTAGAGGTCATTAACGGTCGGATTAGATTACAAAAATATGCTTGGGGTCTATAGAATATAGCCTATGCCAAATAGTGAAAGTTCTGATAACAAGAAAACAAACATCAATGCTCAAGCCATAAGCTGGCAACAAAGCATTGTTATGCTCAAACAGCCACAGGTTGTTAGCATGCTGTTTTTAGGCTTCTCAGCAGGCATTCCCCTACTTCTTATCTTTTCTTCCCTGAGCCTATGGCTTCGTGAAGCAGGCGTTGATCGCTCGGCAGTCACCTACTTTAGTTGGGCCGCTCTAGGCTACTCGTTTAAATTTGTTTGGGCACCTCTGGTAGACCGTCTATCAGTCCCCTTGCTATGTCCTTGGTTGGGCAGACGCCGAGGTTGGCTACTGCTGTCCCAATTATTGGTTACATTGTCGATTATTGCCATGGCGCTTATTGATCCAGCAAGTCAGCCACTCACTGGTATGGCAGTTGCGGCTGTATTTTTAGGATTTTCAGCTGCAACACAGGATATTGTGATTGATGCATACCGCATTGAATCTGCAGATAATAAATTACAGGCAATCATGTCTGCTAGTTATATCGCAGGTTACAGGATTGGCATGTTAATAGCGGGTGCCGGAGCACTCTATATGGCCGCATATTTGGGATCAACATCGGGTCAGTACAATTATTTGGCTTGGAAATCGACCTATATGGTTATGGCAGCAACCATGTTGATTGGTATGGCAACTACCTTACTTATTTCTGAGCCCTCCCGTTTGGGTAATGAATCAACAGGTGTAAAAAATGAGGTGGGTTTTTTAATTCTGTTCGCCTGTTGTGTGCTTGGTTTTATTGGCTGTTTTCTACTCAGCTCTGATTTAGGACAATATTTGGAGCAACAACTTAAACAATTTGTGAGTAACAATCTTCTTGTATCCTTTGTTGTGGAGCTGTTACGTTTGGTTGCTGCACTATTGGTTGCTGTTGGGATTGCTAAGCTACTAATTAGAGTCCAACTGGTTGAACAAGCTCAATTCTATAGGGCCTATATTGATCCTATTAATGATTTTTTCCAACGCTATGGATTAACCTTAGCTTGGACGTTGCTGGCTCTTATTGGCTTTTACAGAATCTCAGATATAGTATTGGGTGTCATCTCGAATGTGTTTTACCAAGACCTTGGATTTAGCAAAACTGCCATTGCCAATGCGGTAAAAATGTTTGGTCTTTTAATGACCATTGTTGGAGGTTTCTTCGGCGGCATCTTGGCGATACGCTTCGGGGTAATTAAAATTTTATTTCTGGGCGCATTGCTATCCTCTGCTACCAATTTATTATTTGTTGTTTTGGCTCAAGCAGGTCAAGATATTAGTCTTCTGTATATTGTGGTTGCCTCGGATAACCTATGTGCTGGATTAGCAAGCGCTGCCTTTGTGGCATTTCTATCTAGCTTGACTAACCTGTCATTTACCGCAACACAATACGCTATTTTTAGTTCATTAATGACTTTGCTACCAAAGGTTATTGGGGGTTACTCAGGATCGATTGTAGAGGGTGTAGGCTACGAGATGTTCTTCACTATCACAGCCTTAATGGGGCTACCCGTGCTTCTACTCATAGCCCATATAGGCAAGCAACTTGGTAAAAACAAGTAGGGCAGTGAAAATAAGTAGGGCAGTAAAAATAAGTAGCCTTGTAAAACAAATGCCCGCCTCATAGCCCTTAACTCGCTCAGTTAAGGCTCTCTCTATACAAGTCCCAATCAAAGGCTGGGCCTGGGTCAGTTTTGCGACCCGGAGCAATATCACTGTGACCAACTATTCTTTCAGGCGTTATCGCTGGATAGTGATTAAGCAATAACTTTGTAACTTTGGTCAGTGTTTGATACTGAGGTGTGGTGTATGGAATATTATCCGCCCCCTCAAGTTCGATACCTATGGAAAAGTCATTACAGCGTTCACGCCCATCAAATATGGATACACCGGCGTGCCAAGCTCTTTTATCAAACTGCACAAACTGGATAATTGCTCCCAGCCTGTCAATTAGCAGATGTGAAGATACTTTTAATTGATGTATTTGTTCAAAATAAGGATGTTGTGAGGGATTTAAGCTGTTGCAGAATAATTGCTCAATATAGGGGCCCCCAAACTGCTCAGGTGGCAGGCTGATATTGTGGATAACGAGTAAATTGATTATCTCACTGTCAGGTCGCTTATCAGCATTTGGAGATTCGACTTTTTTGCAATGGCTTAGCCAACCCTGTTTTATCTGCATGACTGATCCTAGAGGTGATTGCAGTTATTAGCACAATCTCAGATGACCTGAGCCTATAATATCCCTTAATTATTATAAATTATCAATTATCTCATTTAAGGGGATGTCTTAGAGCGTTTTACTGGAGACTGAAAACATAACTCGCAAAGGTAAACTGCTATAATCAAAAATCAATTATTAATATTTCGATCCAATTGCTATGGCAACGTTTAATTTACCTAAGTATGTTCAGGATGATATTCCCGCTTGTGTGGCAAGGGCATTGGCTGAGGATATAGGCACCGGCGATATTACTGCCCAGCTTATAGATGCATCAAAATATGCGAAGGCCTCAGTAATCTCTAGAGAGTCAGCGGTCATCTGTGGTCGCCCTTGGGTAGACGAGGTATTTAGGCAGTTGGATCCCGATACTCTTATTGAGTGGCATATCGAAGAAGGCGATAAGGTACTGCCAAATCAGACATTGTTCTCTATCTCTGGAAGGGCTCAAGTATTACTCTCGGGAGAACGCTGTGCGCTAAACTTTCTTCAAACCCTCTCAGGCACGGCTACAACTGCACGGGAGTATGCATCCCTAGCAGATGAGAGCAAGGTGCAAATTCTCGATAGCCGAAAAACCATACCAGGACTTCGTCTCGCTCAAAAGTATGCAGTACTTATCGGCGGCTGCAATAATCATCGCATTGGTCTATTTGATGCTTTTTTAATCAAAGAAAACCATATTATCGCCTGTGGTGGGATTCCTAAAGCAGTGGCTCGCGCTCGTGAGCTAGCTCCCTCAAAAAGTGTTGAGGTTGAGGTAGAGTCTCTGGCTCAACTTAAGCAGGCCGTTGATGCTGGTGCTGATAGAGTAATGCTTGATAATTTTTCTGTGAGCGACTTGCAACAGCTACCCAGTCTTGAACTGGGCCATACCAAAATTGAGGTATCTGGTAACGTTACAACAGAAAGCATAAAGGAATTTTTGCATCCATCAGTCGATTTTATCTCTACTGGTAGCTTAACCAAGCATATTCAAGCTGTGGATCTTTCTATGCGCTTTGAAGAGTGATCAGCGTTCTATTTTAGCGCTTGGTTTATTATTTAGCTTTTGGTTTAGATTTCAGTTTAGATTTCGGTTTGGATTGGTAGACTACCGCAACTGTCTAGGCAAGTAGTATTAACAAAGCTCTGGATTGGAACAGACGCCCTCATCCCATAACAATTGACCACTGCTATTGAAGGTGCCCGTCAGTGTAAAGGTGTTATCTTTATTTCGAGAGGTTCTGGGCGATGTGGTGGTGATAACAAAATTGTCACCCTCAGCAACATCCCCATTTTTATTCAACGCGGTGCCTGTTAAGACTACTCCAACCTGATCATCTGCAGTATTTGTATCCTGAAGGTCTATATTCGCTGGTATGCCATGCTGATTGCTGATGCAGTTATTAGAGTAAATCATTCCCAATGTCTGTACACATACTTCAACGGCCACTTTAACTGCTCCCACAGCCATTCTAGTTTCAACGAACTCTGCCTTGGCAATAAAAATCTGATAGCGAGGGAGTGCAACAGTGGCGAGCACGCCAACAATAGCCACAACTATCATCAACTCAATCAGCGAGAACCCCCGAGAATGTGTCTCCATATTATTTACTCTCGTTCTGGTATTTTGTTTTCGTCATAAGTAGGGCAATGTTTTTTTAAGCATCTGGTAAGCATATGCAAGGTTTAGAGAGTGCTCAATGATTTAATAATAGGCAGATTAGTCTAGATCCTAATTCAAATCTGATTTGTATTTTTTTATGTGTCTTTGATCACTGATTGTTCTTGAGAAGCGTTATAAACTGGCCCTCAAGAATGCAAAAAAAAATTAATCATGGAAAAGGACTTTCCCCGAATGGCTGCAACAAAGAAATATTTATATAACTACTCTGCCTACACTGCCTGCGGCAAGCTAATTAGTAGACAAATTAGGGCACAAAATATGCAGTGGGCTAGGCATCAAATACGCAAACAGGGACTACAACTCTTCTCGATCAAGCGAGCTTTGCAACCACCTTTTGGTCATCGTCAAAATCTTCGGGACTCCGATATTTCATTATTTACTCAGCAATTAGCCATGCTTCTAGAGGCTGGAATTCCGCTCAATAAGTGCTTCACGATATTATCCGCTAGTTGCAATAAGAATCTATTGAAATTGCTCTTGGGGGAATTGAGTGATGACATAACAACAGGAGATAGCTTTGCCAGAGCACTTAGAAGGCATCCTCAGCAATTTGATGACCTGTATTGCAATATGGTGGAATCGGCAGAATTATCGGGTGAATTATCTTCGGTGTTAGCAGGAATTGCCCATTATCAGGCGCGCACTCAGCGCCTTTTAAAAGACCTCAAGAAAGCACTTACCTATCCGTGTATTGTTTTTATGGTCGCCATTTTGGTAACAATCATTTTATTAGCTAAAGTTATTCCAGAATTCGCTTTAACCTTTTCAGAATTTAATGCAGAACTACCCCCACTCACGCTTTTTGTTTTGGATTTATCTGAATTATTTCAAAAATTTTGGCTTATGGGCCTGTCAGTAATAGCTGTTTGCGTAGGTTGTTTTGTTCTAGGTATCAAGCACTCAATCCTATTATCTAACCTTAGGGACAAATTAGTGCTCAAATTGCCAATAGCGGGCGGCATGATTAAAAGTGCGATATTGGCCAGATTTACCAGAACTTTAGCCATAACTTTTAATGCAGGTGTTCCAATACTGGATGCTTTGCGTTCCGCAGCAGCCACTACCGGAAATTCGGTTTACCAACAGAGCATTTTAAATCTGCGTCATGATCTTATTCATGGTGTGTCGTTGAAAGCAGCTATAAGTAAGCAGTCAGTGTTTCCACTAGCGCTAAAACAGATGATTGGAGTTGGCGAAGAGTCTGGCACTATGGGAGTTATCTTGAGCAAAGCTAGTGGTTTTTATGAGCAGGATTTGGAACTCTCTTTGGCTACCCTAATGCAAGCCATAGAGCCCCTAATTATGCTATTTCTGGGTGTTCTTGTAGGGGGGCTATTGCTCGCCATGTACCTACCTATTTTCCAGATTGGCTCTATAATTTAGTATAGTGTGTCCCACCCAGCACGTAGGGCTTTTTTCAAAGGGTATACTAACCACGGATTTAGCAAACGATGATAACTGACTTAGGTATAGCAACCTCTAACCTCGCGCTGCTGGGATTTATCTTTGGCGCTATCATAGGTAGCTTTTTAAATGTCGTTATATTGCGCTTACCACGTGTAATTAAGCACCAATGGACATCAGAGGCGCGCGAGTGGCTGGGTTTACAACTGCAACCTGAGCAAATATTTAATCTGGCTAAGCCGGCCTCTCACTGCTTCCATTGCGGTAGTCCAGTAAAACCTTTACACAATATACCCATCATTAGTTTTCTATTTTTGCGGGGTCGATGCGCCGATTGCGGTAAGCCTATCTCACTACAGTATCCTATAGTGGAAATCCTTGTAGCGGTTGTAGTTGCCTATCTGTTAGTGGCGCATGGATTCAGTGCGCTCGCTATAGCTAGCATTATTTTTTGTTGTAGTTTAATAGTTTTAGCGGTGATCGATCATCGGCATAAACTTCTTCCGGATCAAATTACTCTACCCCTATTGTGGCTTGGCTTGGTGGTAAACATAGGTAGCCTGTTCACAACTATTCACGATGCGGTTATTGGTGCTGCCATTGGTTATTTGTCCCTGTGGCTAGTTTACTGGCTTTTCAAAATTGCTACTGGCAAAGAGGGCATGGGCTATGGTGACTTTAAGCTTGTTGCCGCCATTGGCGCCTGGCTGGGTTGGAAAGCTGTGCCATTGGTTATCTTTCTCTCTTCCTCAGTGGCCGCGATTATCGGTGTCTGTGCAATTTTCTTTGCTGAAAGAGATAAAGACTTACCGATCGCATTTGGTCCGTATCTTTGCCTTAGCGGCTGGATTGCTCTGCAGTGGGGTGATAGCATCATTGCTTGGTATCTTTCCCTTTTTACTGTTTAGTTTTTTAGTTTTTTTTATTTAGCATGTTACTGAGAGCGATTTTATTGTGACAACGCATCCATATATAGTGGGCCTTACAGGCGGTATTGGAAGCGGTAAAAGTACTGTTGCCGATGCCTTCAGAGCGTTGGGCGTGCAGGTTGTTGATGCTGACCAAGCTTCGAGGGAAGTAGTTAAACCGGGCACCAAAGCACTAAAATCCATAGACAAGCATTTCTCTAAAACAAATCCAGATATTCTGCAGGCAGATGGTCAACTCAACCGAGCATTACTAAGAGAAATAATATTTAAAGATACCGAACAAAAGGTTTGGTTAGAAAATTTACTCCACCCACTAATTAGAGAGTGGATAGTTGAGCAACTGCTTATTGCATCTGATCAGCCCTACAGTATTCTGGAATCTCCTCTTCTTCTGGAAACTGATCAGCATTCGATGGTGAATACTGTATTGCTTGTTGATGTGTCTCCTGAGATTCAGCTTGAGCGCGCTAGCCGCCGAGATTCAAAGGACTTTAAAGATATTCAGGCGATTATGGATGCTCAGATGAGTCGTCAAGATAAATGTCAAAGGGCAGATTGGATTTTTGATAATTCACTGTCTATTGATAGCATTGCACCTCGCGTACAAAAACTACATCAAACCTTTATTGATCAGGCGTCACAATTTCGATGAGTACCAATAACCCAGTACTTTGTCCTACCTGTCAGGTAACCATTGAATGGAATAATAAGTTTCCCTATCGACCATTTTGCTCCCATAGGTGCCAACAGATAGATTTCGGCGACTGGGCTGAAGAACGATATCGTGTTGCAGGTGAACCAGATGTGGCTGAGAACGTTGAGGATGAGGATAAATTCTAAAACTAAACTTTATTTAAGTGACGCAATTTTTCTAAAACAGGTTGGTTGGCTTGGGGAAATTGATAGCCACTGGACGCAGATAGCAGGTCCTGTAATAAAACCCATCGACACTCTTGCCCTTCCATGCCCCTAGCTTCACCATTGAAGTCTGTAACTGTCCACATATCGAGAAAAATCTTCTTGTCTTGGTAGTCGTGGTGGAGTTGCATCAATGGCTCTGCGCTAGTTATCTCAATACCTAATTCTTCTTTTAATTCTCTTTTTAATGCCCTATAGGCCGTTTCAGAAGGATCAACTTTACCGCCTGGAAATTCCCATAAGCCACCTTGATGGGCATTTTGCGAACGCTTTGAAATTAGGATCATGGAGGGCGTTTTATTGTCTTGGATAACCGCAGCCACCACATGAACACCAGAATTTACCTCGACGCTTGGATGATCAGGTTCGGTATTCGGCATTTATCTGCACATACTCATAACTAAGATCAGTAGTCCATACGGTTTCAGAAGCGTCACCGCGATTAAGTTGAATCAATATCTCTATATCTTCCGATTGCATCGCCTTTTGACCCTGCTCTTCGGTATAACTTGGTGCTCTTGCACCATGCATTACAATAGGGATAGAGTTCAAACTAATTTGCACTTTATTGATATCGAAATTATTTAATCCAGCGCGCCCTACAGCAGCGAGTATACGACCCCAATTGGCATCTGAGGCTGTTAGAGCAGTCTTTACCAACGGAGACTCTGCAACCGTGTAGGCAACAGCGAGCGCTTCTTGGGCGTCATCAGCACTCTCAATCCTCACCGATACAAACTTTTTGGCACCCTCACCATCACGAATAATAGCCTGAGCCAAACTAATAAAAATATCCGTTAGTCGAGCCAGAAAAAGCTCAAAGTTATCTTCATTTATTTCAACACCGCTGGCACCTGTGGCAACTAACAATACTGAGTCATTGGTTGAAGTATCGCTATCTACAGTTATTCTATTAAAGGATTTTTCATTAGCTAATCGAAGCGCACGATAAAGTAGTTCGTTATCTACAACAGCATCAGTGGCAATATAAGAAAGCATAGTGGCCATATTGGGCTTGATCATGCCTGATCCCTTTGCAATACCTGTTATGGTGACTTCCTTTTTACCTATAGCGAATTTTTTACTCGCACCCTTAGGCCTAGTATCAGTAGTTAGAATGCCGTTAGCTGCCTCCTCCCAGCCCTCTTCTGTGAGATTTTCAACCACCTCCGGAAAGGCATCTAGTATCTTTTGCATAGGCAATGGTTCGCCAATCACACCCGTAGAGAAAGGCAGCACCTGCTCAGTATCACTGTGCATATAAGAAGCAACCTGCTGGCAACAGGTTATTGCATCAGCGAGCCCCTGATCACCAGTACCGGCATTTGCATTACCTGTATTAGTTATCAGGTAGCGCGGCGTGGTCGACTGAAGATGACGCTTAGCGATAACCACTGGGGCGGCACAGAAGGCATTTTGAGTAAATATTCCAGCAACAGAACTTTGCTCGGCAATTTCCATTAACACTAGATCTTTTCGCCCCACTGTTTTAACACCGGCACTAGCGGTCCCCAGGCGAAACCCAGAGATAGGCAACATTGGGGGAAATACGTAATTACCTGTAGCCATAATTAGATTCTACCGCAGCATTGTTTATACTTTTTGCCCGAACCACAGGGGCAGGGGCTGTTGCGACCCACTTTTGGCATGGACCTCTGAACCGGCTTGGGACTCTCAGACTTAGCTGCAGGCGCTTCACTATCTGCCGCTTCTTTTAGTCCAGACGCTTGTGAATGCTGATAATTGCGCTGGCTCTCTTGCTGTCGTCGCTGCTGTTCGATTTTTTCAACATCTTCATGACTAGTAATTTGCACATGACTCAAATATTTAATCGTTTCATATTTGATATTTTCCAGCAGTTCTTCAAACAGTGCGAAGGACTCCCGCTTATACTCCTGTTTTGGATTTTTTTGCGCATAGGCCCTTAAACCAATACCTTGGCGTAGTTGATCCATATTGTGCAAATGATCTTTCCATAGATTATCCATCAACTGCAACATAACCAGTCTTTCTACTTCACGCATCTGCTCACCAAGATGAGAATAGCGACGTTCGTAAGCTGTCTGCATTTGCTCGACCACCTTTTCACGCACGCCATCTTCATCGAGACGATCATCTTTATCTAACCATTTTTGAACCGGTATGCTAATGGCAAAATCAGAACTAAGGGTTTTTTCTAGACCCTCTATATCCCATTGTTCTTCAAGACTTCCAGGAGGTATATAAGCACTTATTACCTGATCAATCACATCAGTTCTGACATTTGTGATAATCTCAGCGATGCTTTGTTCCATTAGCAAATCGTTGCGTTGTTGGTAAATCACCTGCCGCTGATCATTGGCAACATCATCATACTCAAGCAAGTG
Organism: Porticoccaceae bacterium; assembly: GCA_964231105.1. GTDB lineage: Bacteria > Pseudomonadota > Gammaproteobacteria > Pseudomonadales > Porticoccaceae > HTCC2207. Next base: position 34,857 of record CAXRJI010000055.1, on the reverse strand, counting down.
CTTACGAATATCAAAATTCCGTCCTTCAACCTTGCGCTGGGCTTTGACAATAGCGTTGGTAACCATTCTATGCTCAATGGCTTCTCCTCGCTCCATACCTAATGCCCGCATCATATTCTTCACCCGCTCAGAGGCGAAAAGACGCATTAGAGGATCTTCAAGTGACAGATAAAATCGCGATAAACCAGGATCACCTTGACGGCCAGCACGTCCACGCAGTTGATTATCTATTCGTCTTGATTCATGTCGCTCAGTGGCCACAATATGCAAACCGCCTGCCTCAATTACCTTGGCATGGCGATCTTCCCAATCTTTTGTTAAAGAGGCTATTTTTGACTCACTGGCACTTCCTTTCTGAGTGAGCTCTTTTATCTCTGCTTCGAGATTGCCGCCTAAAACAATATCTGTGCCCCGACCTGCCATATTGGTTGCGATGGTGACTGCACCAGGGCGACCAGCATTGACAATAATATTAGCCTCTAACTCATGTTGTTTGGCATTGAGTACCTTATGCTCTATTTTAGCAGCCTTTAACATACCCGAGAGTAATTCTGAGGTCTCCACCGATGCTGTACCCACAAGCACTGGCGCACCTTTGTCGACGATGCTTCTTATGTCCTCGATTACAGCTTCAAACTTTTCCTCCTGAGTCAGGAATATTAGATCATTCAAGTCTTCACGCTTCACTTCAACATTGGTCGGTATAACCATCACTGGCAGTCCATAAATTTGTTGAAATTCGTAGGCTTCTGTGTCGGCTGTACCCGTCATCCCTGATAGCTTTTCGTAGAGACGAAAATAATTTTGAAAGGTAGTTGAAGCCAGCGTCTGACTCTCTTGCTGAATGGTGAGTTTCTCTTTGGCCTCGATCGCTTGATGCAGACCTTCAGATAAGCGTCGCCCGGGCATGGTGCGGCCTGTATGCTCATCAATCAATACAGCCTCACCACCCTGCACTATATACTCAACATTTTTATTAAAAAGATGCTGGGCACGCAATGCGGCATGAACGTGATGAAGAAGACCCAAATTAGAGGCCTGATAAAGGCTATCATCAGCTTTGAGTAAATTAGCTTTGATTAACAATTCCTCAACTTTGTTGTGACCGCTCTCGGTTAGTTCGACGCCACGGATTTTTTCATCAACAACGAAATCGCCCTCGTTTGATTCAGCCTCAATATCACCCTCTAAATCTCGTTTTGGTGTTAACTTTAGTGCCAGAGAGTTAATTGTTTTATAAAGTTGTGAACTATCCTGAGCGGCACCAGAAATAATCAATGGGGTGCGTGCCTCGTCAATAAGAATTGAGTCAACTTCATCCACCACAGCAAAGGACAGCCCGCGCTGAGATTTTTCGGCCAATGACAGCACCATATTGTCGCGAAGGTAATCAAAACCAAATTCATTATTTGTGCCATAGGTGATATCAGCAGCGTAGGCGGTCTTTCTGTCGCAGGGTTGCAATTGAGCATCAAGCTCTGAACTAACTACAAAGGAACAGGGAGTATCAGGGCCTTGATAAGATTGAATAATTCCAACAGATAAACCCAGCGCTGCATAGAGTGGTGCCATCCATTCGGCATCGCGTTTCGCAAGATAATCATTGACTGTGATGACATGCACACCACGACCATTTAAGGCATTTAAGTAGGCGGCCAGGGTAGCAACTAGTGTTTTACCCTCACCGGTTCGCATCTCAGCGATCTTTCCCTGATGAAGCGTTATGCCGCCAATCAGCTGAACATCAAAATGACGCATACCTAAAACGCGCTTGGCAGTCTCTCTAACCGTTGCAAAAGCTTCCGGCAGAAGCTGATCAAGTGTTTCTCCAGCACTGAGCCTAGTCTTAAATAGATCTGTTTGCCCACGCAGCTGCACGTCATCTAAGGCTTCGAGTTGTGGCTCAAAGCTGTTAACGTTTTTAACTATTTTACTTAGCCTGCGCAGTTCGCGGTCATTGCTACTGCCAAAAATGCTTTTTACTAATTTGCCGATCATAATTTTTTCCAAAAAACCAAAGAATAACCAAGGAGGATAGACTCCACCTTAATTGCGTTTATAAAGATTTTAGCTGATCAGCGACTGGTTCGGCGGATATAGGAGGCAGGATCGACGACACGACCGTTTTTGTAGACTTCGAAATGTACATGGGGCCCAGTGGAACGACCGGAGGTACCCATTTTGGCGATTACTTCGCCTTTTTTAACTACGCTACCCAATTCTGCAATATTTTCTTTATTGTGTGCATAACGGGTGATGTAGCCATCACTATGGTTAATTTCAACCATTAATCCATAGCCATTTTTCTCACCAGACCATGTGACTACACCAGAGGCAACGGCAATAATATCTGATCCCATTCTTCCGGCAAAATCGATACCGCCATGCCAAGTCTTTTTGCCATGGAAGGGGTCGGTTCGCATGCCATAAGCTGATGATAACCAGCCCTTGGTAATTGGACGACCAGTAATCATGCGATCGTTGGTGAGCTTTTGGTCGGCAAGCATGGATTGTAATAGGTGAAGTTGCGATTCACGATGGTACAGTGAGTTCTCAAGCGTGTTGAATAACATAGCGAGATCCACTTGTCCCTGCAGATCAAGGGCATTGTAATTATCCGTCTTCGAATCTGGCCCACCTAGACCAGGATTGGTAGAGAAGTCAAATTCACCATCTTCCAACTTAGCGATTTGAGTTAGCTGCTCACCCAGTGCATCCAAACGTACCAAGCGCGCCTTCATTTGCGCCAATTTGGCTGTCATGGACGAAAGAGAGTCAGCAACCTGTTGGCGTCCAGTATCAAGATCCTGTTTCTGGGAAACCAATTCTTGTCGCATTTCCGCAATACTGTTATCAAAAACTAGCTGCCAACGTCCATCGGCTATTTTAAGACCAAGAAGAGAGCCCGCCGCCACTGGAATCCCCAGTAACGCGATAGATAACAGGGCAATTGCCCAGCTATTAAGACTAATTGTTCTAATCTTATCAGCGCGGTTTCTAATCAGAATTATTTTCAATTTAGCAACTCAGTACAACGTTGAACAAAAGTTTTTCATTTACTAGGCATAGAGTATGGGAACATCTTCTGGGTTGTCAATAAATGAAACCATTTCCCAAGCATCTTTTTCTGCCATTAGCGCCAAAAGGGAGGCATTATTTAATCCATGACCAGATTTATGGGCATCAAACTCGCCAATCAAACTATTACCTAGCAAGTATAGATCACCAATAGCATCAAGGATTTTGTGTTTTACAAACTCATCTTCAAAGCGCAAGCCATCTTCATTAACTATCTGCTTGTCGTCTACCACGATGGCGTTGTTCAGGCTACCCCCTCTAGCAAGCCCTTTTGAGCGCAAATACTCAAATTCGTGCATAAACCCAAAGGTTCGGGCTCGACTCACTTCTTTGACAAAAGAGGTACTGGAGAAATCAATACTTGCATTTAACACTTGGCGGCGAAATACCGGATGGTCGAACTCAATCGCGAAGTTAACTTTAAATCCTTCAAACGGCCTGAATGTGGCCTCTTTATCGTCCTGTTTGACAGTCACAGGGCGTTTAATGCGAATAAACTTTTTAGGTGCGTCCTGCTCGGCAATCCCAGCGGACTGAAGCAGGAAAACAAATGGCGCGGCACTTCCATCCATAATCGGTATTTCTGAGGCGGAAACATCGACTACAATGTTATCAATCCCAAGGCCTGCCAATGCAGAGAGCAAATGCTCAACGGTGGAGATTCGCGCGTTATCCTTGACCAAGGTGGTAGATAACGTAGTGTCTCCAACGTTTTCAGCGCGGGCGGGAATTTCCACAGGTGGGTTGAGGTCAGTGCGGCGGAAAACAATACCAGTATCTGGCTCTGCGGGGTGCAAGGTGAGGTAAACCTTTTCTCCCGTATGAAGGCCCACACCGGTTGCCCGAATGGGATTTTTTAATGTGCGTTGCTTTATCATATTTTGTGTCTGCGAATCATAACTGGCGAATTCTACCAGACAAGCCACCTACCACCAAGACATAATATCTGAGGCGCAGTGATAGGTGACTAGATCTAGCAATTAGTCAGCTTGCTTGCGCAGAAATGCGGGAACATCCAGGTAATCGTCCTCGGACTGCATAAGAGGATCAATCTTTTGGGCTGTTGAATCCGCACCCGCGGATGTCACCGAGTTTCTCCTGCTGACAGTGGGCTGGTCTAAACGTCCATAATCGAAGCCGCCACTTGGGTTACGGGGTGGCTGGTTATCAACAACAACACCTGTTGGACCTTTTTGCGCTGTTGCTGAGCGCAATCCTGTCGCTACCACTGTGACTCGCATCTGATCCTCTATTTCAGGATCGAATACACTGCCCACAATAATGGTGGCGTCCTCATCGGCAAAATCACGCACGGTGTTACCGACCGCTTCAAATTCACCTAGAGTGAGGTCGTAACCGCTGGTGATATTGACCAGAATACCTTTGGCACCCTGCAGATTTATATCTTCTAGCAGAGGACACTTAACCGCATTCTCAGCGGCCACAACAGCGCGATCAACGCCGGTTGCTTCACCGGTACCCATCATGGCCATTCCCATTTCAGCCATCACGGTGCGAACATCCGCAAAGTCAACATTGATTAATCCATCGAGCAGAATTAAGTCGGTTATTCCTTGAACAGCACCAAAAAGCACGTCATTGGCCTGCTTGAAGGCATTTAAAACCGTCATTTCCTTGCCCAACACCTGTAACAGCTTTTCGTTGGGAACAATAATCAAGGAGTCCACACGATCTTTTAGCTGATTGATACCTTCATCGGCAACCGACATTCTCTTGCGCCCTTCAAAACCAAACGGACGCGTTACAACGCCTACGGTCAGTATGCCCATTTGCTTGGCAACTTCAGCTATAACGGGTGCGCCTCCAGTGCCGGTGCCACCCCCCATACCCGCTGTGATAAATACCATATCTGCACCCTCCAGTACTTGTGCAATACGGTCTTTATCCTCAAGTGCTGCCTCACGCCCTACTTCAGGATTGGCACCCGCACCTAGTCCTTTGGTGAGATGGCCGCCTAACTGTAAAACGGTTGCGTTTTCAAGATCATTCAGCGACTGGGCATCTGTATTGGCGCATATAAAATGAACACCATCAATATTACTTGCCATCATATGGCGGACTGCATTACATCCACCACCGCCGACTCCAACTACTTTTATCTCTGCATTCTTAGGAATGCTATCAACAAGTTCAAACATAACTTACCCCTTTTTTGCGCCTCAAAAAATATGTTAAGCAAAACACTGTGTTTTGCTGGTTAAACTCCACCTTGGAAGAAATCTTTGATCTTCTCCCATATACCTTTACCATCGTGATATTTCGTTTCACTAAAGCCATCCTTCATCTGCTCTTGAACAGCGTAATGCAGCAGCCCAACACCCGTAGAGTAAATAGGATTATTGACAATATCAGACAGTCCTTTAACACCCGTGGGTGTACCTATTCTTACAGGCATATGAAATATTTCTTCAGCTAACTCACAAACGCCTTCCATCTTCGATGTACCACCTGTCAGAACAATGCCTGCAGCAATTAATTCTTCAAAACCACTGCGTCGCAGTTCAGCCTGAACCAATGTAAATAATTCGTCATACCTTGGCTCAACAACCTCCGCGAGAAGTTGTCGTGACATATCTCTGGGTTCCCGATCACCGACACTGGGAACTTTTATGGTTTCTTCTGGACGTGCTAGCTTTGCTAGGGCACAGGCGTATTTAACTTTAAGCTCTTCAGCGTGTGCAGTTGGAGTACGCAAGGCCATAGCAATATCATTAGTTACTTGATCACCAGCGATGGGAATCACTCCCGTATGTCGTATAGCACCCTCGGTAAAGATGGCAATATCGGAGGTACCCCCGCCAATATCTACCAGCGCTACGCCCAGTTGTTTTTCATCCTCAGTGAGTACCGCATAGCTTGATGCCAATTGCTCAAGCGCAATATTGTCCACCTCTAAACCACAGTGTCTTATACACTTCTTAATGTTCTGAGATGCATTTGCAGCACAGGTCACCAAGTGAACTTTTGCCTCTAATCGAACACCTGACATTCCCACAGGTTCGTGAACACCCTCTTGATCATCTATGATGTATTCTTGGGGGAGCACATGAAGTATTTCCTGATCCGCTGGTATGGCTACCGCCCTAGCAGCGTCAATTACTCTCTCCACATCAAGGGCCTGTACCTCTCGATCGCGAATAGCCACAATGCCATGGGAGTTAAGGCTTTTAATATGGCTTCCAGCTATACCCGCGTAAACAGAGTGTATAGAACAGCCAGACATAAGTTCGGCCTCTTCTATCGCCCTCTGAATGGAATTCACAGTTGCCTCAATATTGACCACCACGCCTTTTTTTAAGCCAGAGGATACATGCATGCCAGTTCCGATAACCTCGAGATCGCCATCAGCACTGATAGCACCCACAATTGCAACTACTTTGGAAGTGCCTATATCCAGTGCTACAATCATTTTTTGTTCATTTGTATTCGCCATATCTATACCTCAGTTGTATCCTGTTCTCCGTGGATAGAGTTGCCATTTGTTGTTGTGGCATTGTTTGCAGTTCCAAGCCTGTCCGCGTTTCGCCAAGTGATAGCCAAGCCGTTTGGATAGCGCATATCGATAACTGCAATGTTGTCTGACTGTATTTCTAGCCCTGATTCCCAAACTGCGACCAGGCGTCTAATTTTTTCACCCACCTCATCGCGGCCTATCACCAATCGTATGCCTCTATTAGTTTTAACCTTCCATACACCCATAGCATCCAACTGCAACTCGCTAAGCTTTAATCCTGTGGGCAGTAATAGTCTCGAAAGGTATTGATATTGCTCCATAATTTCTGTGGACTCTCCAAAATCGGCGGTCAGGAGAGGCAATTTGTGCAGGTGGCTGTTATCAGTGATATTAAGGCTTTCACCCAGACGGTTTAAAAAGGCCTTATCACCCCAACGGGCAATAGGAACTTCCTCGGTAATGTCTATTTTTAATTGCGAGGGCCACTGTCTTTCAACCATGACTCGACTGACCCAGGGGTGTTGTTCGACAACTTGTTTTAGTTCGCTGAGGTCAACTCTGAGAAACCCGCCACTAATTGCCTCATTGACCATCATCGCTAGATCTTGTTGATTCAGGTATTTAAATTCACCCTCAATACTTACCTTAGTGAGTGGTCGATCCAGAGTTTCAATCGTGAAATAGAAAACATAGGCTATAAGTGCAATAAACAGTGTGAAAAATAATTTGCTGAAGTAGTCCATAACGCCAGCCTTATTGGTAGACGCTTGAGCTGTTTGGTTGCTGACTTTTCTGTTGCGATTTTTCATCACAGCGACTCCTCAAGAATGGCACACACCAAGTCATCAAATGTCAATCCTGCCGCTTTGGCCGCCATAGGCACCAAGCTATGACTGGTCATACCCGGCACAGTATTTACTTCGAGTATATGGAAGTCTCCCTGAGCGTCAGTCATCACATCGACTCGACCCCAACCTTTGCAGTTAAGACTTTTAAATGCCCGTAACGCCAACTCTTGCAATTCTGACTCGCGCACCTCAGAGAGACCTGATGGACAAAAATACTGGGTCTTATCTGAAAAATATTTGGCTTGGTAATCGTAAAATTCTGCATGACTATCGATGCGGATCGAGGGCAGCGCAGCGTCACCCAAAATAGCCACTGTGTACTCCTCTCCCTCCAATTTTGATTCAGCGATTACTGCCGTATCAAACTCAGAGGCCAACACCCAAGCTTCCTTCAACTGCTGAGTCGACTCAGCCAGACTCATGCCTATGCTAGAACCTTCACAGGAGGGCTTAACTACACATTTGCCCCCCAATTTATTGAGTATTTCTTGGTAGTTTGAATCTTTATCTAAAAGGTAAAAATCTGCAGTTGGCAAGCCTATGCCCTTCCATAGTTGCTTACATCGCAATTTGTCCATTGCCAACGCTGAGGCCATAACACCACTGCCAGTGTAGGGGATGCCTAGATACTCCAATGCACCCTGCAGGGTGCCATCTTCGCCGCCCGGACCATGCAGAGCGACAAACACACGATCCAACTGATAGTTGCGCAGACTATCAATAAAGTCTTTTTGTACATCAATAGCGATCACATCAATACCAAGGTTGCGCATTGACTTGAGTACTGCAGCACCAGTCATAAGGGAGATATCCCGCTCTGATGAAAGACCTCCAGACAGGAGCCCAACGGTGCCATATTTGGCAACTTGAGTACTCATAACTCGTCTCCTTTGACTGGTTGTAGTTTGCTTTTTTCCAGCATTTCAACCAACTTGCTGACACTTCCTGCACCCTGGGTGAGCACTAAATCATCACCTTGCACCAAACCACTTAATAACCCGGGTACCTCCTCAATTTTTTCAACATAAATGGGATCGATCTCACCTAGTTGACGTAGACTTGTGCATAGATTTTTGCTTGTAGCACCTACTATCGGCTCCTCACCAGCCGCGTAGACTTCCAAAATCAGTAGCACATCAACCTTGGATAGAACCTTTACAAAATCCTCATAGAGGTCTCTGGTTCGCGAGTAACGATGGGGCTGAAACACCATAACTAGACGCTTATCCGGCCAACCATCCCGCACAGCCTCAATGGTGGCATTAAGCTCGGTTGGATGGTGTCCATAGTCATCAACCAACATTGCTGCTCCCTGTTGGTCATCTTTATTAACGGGATAGCTACCGATTATTTCAAATCGACGACCTACACCACTAAACTTCGCCAAACCGCTGATAATAGAGCTGTCTGCAATACCCTCATCAGTGGCTACAGCAATAGCTGCAGCGGCGTTTAGCGCATTGTGACGGCCAGGTATATTTAGGTTTATCTCGAGTGCCGGCTTGTCGTCGGGCCGCTCTATAACAAATTGACTTTGTCTTTGATCAATTTTTAGGCTGTGGATACGGTAAGCAGCATCTTCGCTAAAGCCATAAGTCAATATGGGTCGACCAATATTAACCAGTATCTCTTGGATCACTGGATCATCTATACAGACTACTGCCAAGCCATAGAACGGCAAGTTATGCAGAAACTGTATATAAGTACTTTTTAGCTGATCAAAATCAAAGCCATAGGTTTCCATATGATCTGCTTCGATATTTGTTACAACTGACACCACAGGTTGCAGATGAAGAAACGAGGCGTCACTCTCATCAGCCTCAGCAATTAAATAGCGACTACCACCCAATTTAGCATTTGTGCCTACACTATTGACTCGGCCACCCACAATAAAGGTTGGGTCCCTACCGTCCTCTGCAAAAATTGAGGTTATCAAGCTAGTAGTGCTTGTTTTTCCGTGAGTGCCTGCAACCGCAATACCATGACGATAGCGCATTAGTTCAGCCAACATCTCGGCACGCCTTACCACAGGAATAGCTGATTGATGAGCGGCTACTATTTCATCATTTTCCAAGGTAACTGCAGAGGATTTAACTACCACATCAGCATTTTCTACATTGCTTTTACTGTGACCCAAAAATATCTCTGCCCCTGCTGCCTCGAGACGTCTAATACTGGGATTAATACTGATATCGGAACCTGATATCTGGTATCCCTGATTTAACAAGACCTCAGCGATACCACTCATACCACTCCCGCCAATGCCCACAAAATGAATACGCTGAATACGGCGCATGCCCGGAGCCTCAAAAACCTTATTAACCATTGGCCACCTCCAGACACACGGCGGCAACCCTGTCAGCCGCATCATTTTTAGCCAATGAGCGAGCAGCCGTGGCCATGGCCAAACGCTTGTCCGCGGATTGGCAAAATGACTTGATATAGTCAGCCAGAATTGTGGGATTGAGATCGCGTTCTTGGACTAATTTAGCTGCCCCATTATTAACGAGTAAATTGCCATTTGAGGTTTGATGATCATCAATAGCATAGGGGAATGGCACCAACAGAGCGCCAAGCCCTGCAGCTACCAGCTCTGCAACTGTTAACGCACCAGATCGACAGATCACAAAGTCAGCCCAAGCGTAGGCGTCTTCCATCTTGTCTATAAATGGCGTGACCTCCATGGACTGTGAGAAACAATCTAGTCCTTCTTGCTTATAAATATCCTCAGTGACACTATGATGCTGACTACCTGTTTGATGACGCACAGCAGGGCGACTGTCTTCACTAATAAGCGCTAATGCCTGAGGTATCAGCTTATTAAGCGCTAAGGCGCCGCGGCTGCCTCCTAAAACTAACATTCTTGTGCGACCCTGCCGAGCAGAAAAACGGGTTTGTGGTGGATCTATATCTGCAATCTGGGCTCGTATCGGATTGCCACAGTACTCTCCCCGATCGAGCGTATTTGGAAAACCCTGCATTACGCGGTTAGCTAACCTACAAAGAATTCTATTAGTGGTTCCTGCAATGGAGTTCTGCTCATGAATAATAAGAGGTACGCCCCTAAGTTTAGCCGCTATTGCACCAGGGCCAGAAGCGAAGCCGCCCATACCGAGCACAATATTAGGCTTAAACTTGCCAATAATTAGCCATGCTTGAAAAATTGATTTAGCAAGCATATAGGGAGCTTTTAATAAGGCTAAAATGCCGCGCCCTCGCAACCCTTCAACACTGAGGAAATTAATGGGAATTCCCTGTTTAGGCACCAAACTACTTTCAATACCACGACGTGTTCCAAGCCAGCAGATGGTTGCATTTTCATTTTGCAATTTCTCAGCAACCACTAGCGCAGGAAATACATGGCCTCCTGTGCCTCCCGCCATAATCATCACGCGACAGTCTTTGGTTAGTGGTAGCTGATTGGTCATAAACGAACCCCCGAAGACACTTTCTTGGATCTATTGAGTTCATGACCTAGGCGCAACATCATGCCAACCATCCCACAACAGGCAATCAGACTACTGCCTCCATAGCTGATAAATGGCAGTGTTAAACCCTTGGTAGGAAGTAATCCAGAATTAACGCCCAAATTTATAAATACCTGACCACTGAGCAAAAGACCAAAGCCAATGAGTACGTAGGCTCCATACCAGTATTGATGGCTAATTGCTTTTCTACCTAACTGCATAATGCGAAAAATAAACAAACCGTAAATGGCTAACAGACAGATAACGCCTGCAAAACCAAATTCCTCTGCAAAAATGGCAAAAACAAAATCTGTATGGGCATCGGGCAAATACAACATCTTTTGTACTGATTGCCCAAGTCCAACGCCAAACCACTCACCACGGCCAAAAGCAATCAATGATTGAGTTAATTGATAGCCAGATTCATATTTCTCTGACCATGGGTCCAGATAGGTTGTTAATCGTGCAAGGCGATAGGGTGCAGAGGTCACCATCAGAAAAAATGTCCCTAGGGATAAAACAACCAGTGCCAAAAATTGCTTTATATGGGATCCACCTAAAAAGAGAAGCGCAATATAAGCACTCAGAAGCAATACAACAGAACCAAAGTCGGGTTGCAGTATTAAAAGCACCGACAGCAAGCCGGCAATAGCCATCAATTTACTAAAATGTATCCAGTCCTCACTCAGCGTTTCCCTGTGTTTAGCAAGCTGACTGGCAAGGAATATAACAGTAGCACCCTTAACCACTTCTGATACCTGCAAGGTAAACCCGCCAACACCAATCCAACGACGGCTACCATTTAAATCAAGACCCACACCGGGTACAAATACCACCAGTAGCAATACAACTGACATAAGCAGCCACAAAAAGCTGTACTTTGACCAAATCTCAGGCTTGATATAAAAACCTATCAGGGCTGCAACAGCGCCCAATACCAGGTAAGCAATATGGCGCTTAACAAATAAAAATTGATCAGCAAATTTGTAGTCTGCAAAACTTAATGATGATGACGCCACCATAACTAGGCCAATTGAAATAAGCACTAGAGCAGGTAACAACAATCTGTTATCTATATGCCAACTATCATTGCGATGGGCCATGTTTTTCATCGCTGCACTGTAAGTCATTTTTCACCCCCTTGATCAAGCTCAGTCAAGGAGGAAACAGCTTCTTGGAAGCATTGCCCACGGTGCTCAAAGCCATCAAACATATCAAAACTTGCACAGGCAGGAGATAGCAACACAAGGTCTCCACTAGAAGCCACATCTCTGGCTTCGATCACTGCTTGTTGCATAGTTTCAACAGCTTTGTGGCTATTTTGATCATCTAATAGACATTTGATTTGATCAGCATCTTCGCCAATCAGAATAGTGTGCTTAACATACTGAGAGATAGAATTTTTTAAGTCTGAAAATTCTTGGCCTTTGCCTTGCCCGCCGGCTATAAGGATGACATTTTTAGCACTCTGGGAACCAAGCCCTTCAAGAGCAGCAACGGTTGCACCCACATTAGTCGCTTTTGAGTCATCAATATAAAAAACGTCCTCAATTTGAGCGATGGTCTGACAGCGATGCGGTAAGCCTCTAAAGGTTTTTAGACTCTCCAACATACCACTCATTGGTAAATCAGCGGAGTACCCTAGAGCCAGAGCCGCCAGAGCATTGGCTATATTGTGACTGCCTTTTAACGCCAGCTCTTTGATCGGCATCAAACGCTCAATACCATAGGCTAGATAACCCTCGTCCAACCCTTCTGCAATACCAAAATCACCCAGATCTGGCTGACCCAACCCAAAACTAGTGATCTTTATTTGTGTTGATAACAGCGGACGCGTCAACCGATCATCACGGTTTATAATCACCTTACTAGCACCGCGAAAAATTCTATGTTTGGCTGCATGATAAGCCTGTAGACCTTGATAGCGGTCTAAATGATCAGAACTAATATTTAGCAGAGCAACGATAGCTCCGCGGCTATCATTCAATAATTCAAGCTGGAAGCTGGATAATTCCAATACATATAACTGCCGCTTTGGATCTAACAGATCCAGCATAGGAACACCCAAGTTGCCCCCAACGCCAACATTGATACCACTGTCTGCAGCCATCTGTCCGAGCAAAGTTGTAACCGTACTTTTTCCATTTGAGCCGGTGATAGCAACAACAGGTGCTTTGGCTTCCTGTAAAAATAACTCAAGATCACCTATCAGTTCGACACCACACTCTTTGGCATCAACTAGAGCAGGTTCGCTTAGGGCAATACCCGGACTGATCACCAAGCGATCAAACGTACAGAACAAATCGTTATCAAAGGGACCTAGAACAAGTTTTACGTCAGGGTAGTCGCGTTTTACTGTATCTAGGTGGGGTGGCTCCTGACGACTGTCAATAAAGACAAAGGGTATACCTTGGGCGGACAGAAAACGTGCCACGGACAAGCCGGTGGCACCCATGCCAACAATCGCTGTTCTTCGATTTGTCACAATAATTTCTGTCATTGAAACACCCATTTAACACCCATATAACTAACGCAACTTAAGCGTAGCTAAACCCATCAACACCAGTATCACGGTAATAATCCAAAACCGAACGATCACCCGAGGTTCTGGCCAGCCCTTTAATTCATAATGGTGATGAAGGGGTGCCATGCGGAAAATACGCTTGCCGGTTAATTTAAATGACACCACTTGCATAATTACAGACACTGTCTCAATCACAAATACACCACCCATGATCAATAGCACAATTTCTTGACGAACCACGACCGCCATAACACCTAGTGCTGCACCTAGGGCAAGGGAGCCGATATCGCCCATAAAAACCATTGCCGGATAGGTGTTAAACCATAAGAAACCCAGACCAGCACCACAGATGGCAGCTGCGAAAATCAATAGCTCACCAGCACCACTGATATAGGGAATATGTAGATAACCTGCAAATTGGAAGTTGCCTGCCAAATAAGCAAATATACCCAGAGCACCTGCCACAAGTACTGTAGGCAATATGGCCAAACCGTCTAAACCATCAGTGAGGTTAACGGCATTACTAGTACCTACAATGACAAAGTAACTGAGCACAATAAACATCGGACCCATGGTGAGAGCCACATCTTTAAATAAGGGAACTATCAGTTCAGTTTCCGCTGGGCTTTGCGCGCTGTAGTAAAGAAATAGAGAAGCGGCTAAGCCAACTACTGATTGCCAAAAAAACTTCCATCGCGCGGGCAATCCCCGCGGATTTTTGGCAACAACCTTGCGGTAATCATCGACCCACCCTATCAGACCAAAGGCCAGAGTTACGCTAATCACAACCCACACATAGCGGTTGGTTAAATCAGACCACAACAAACTGCTTACAAAAATTGACAGCAGTATCAAGGCACCACCCATTGTGGGGGTACCGGCCTTGCTTAAGTGGCTCTTGGGCCCATCGTCACGAATAGACTGCCCCATTTGTAACCGATTGAGCTTTCGAATGACCATTGGGCCAGCGATTAAACCGATTAGTAACGCTGTTATTACAGCAAAAATACCTCGCAGGGTAAGGTACTGAAATACCGAGAAAGGACTATAGAATTGACTGAGATAGTCAGTAAGCCAGACTAACATTAAAGCACCCCTTTTTCTGATAATTTTTTGACTACTGTATCCATGCCAGAACTTCGAGATCCCTTCACTAAAACAGTAGTTTTATTTTTCTTTTTGGCAAGATTTTGCAATGATGTTTCCAAGGCTAATAACAATGCCTCTTTGCTGGAAAAATGATTGCCTTGAAATATGTCCGCAGCAGATGCACTTAAATTACCTACGCAAAACAATTGATCAATGCCTGACTTATGGGCATATCCACCAATATCACGGTGCATTTCAACAGCACTTTCACCCAATTCAGCCATATCACCCATCACCAGAATGGTGTGACCGCCTACATCCTTAAGCACATCAATACCTGCCTTAAAAGAGTCAGGGTTAGCATTGTAGGTATCATCAATAAGCGTGATATGTTCAGATAACTGAACACTGTTTAATCTACCTGATACCGGCACTACTGAAGCTAAACCTTGTTTTATCTGACTAAGACTAGCGCCCGCTGCCGTAGCGCAAGCTGCAGCTGCAAGGGCGTTGTTGACTGAATGAATGCCTGGAACAGATAACTCAATCGGCTGCGTAACCAATTTATCTGCTTGTCGGTGGTTAAGCTGAAAGTGCGCGCAGCCACTTTTCAGCACATCAATATTTGTTGCCCAAAAGTCAGCGCTAGTATCTTGCATAGAGAAGGTAATGCAGGATCTACTGCCAATAAGCTTGCGCCAGTCCTTAGCCCACACTTGATCAATATTTAGAATAGCTGTGCCAGAGTCACTGAGACCGCTATATATCTCACCTTTGGCGGCAGCAATACCCTCAACTGACCCAAAGCCCTCTAGATGAGCTTGCTGAGCATTATTGACCAGTGCAATATTAGGTTTAGCTATTTTGCACAGATAGGCTATCTCTCCCCCAGCGCTTGCACCCATCTCTAGTACTGCAGTGTCAGTATTTGCACCCATAGCTAACAGGGTAAGAGGAACTCCTAAGTGATTATTTAAATTTCCCGCAGTGGCATGAACTGCAGTGTTTTGACGTAAAATCGCTGCCGTCATTTCCTTTACGGAGGTCTTACCACTGCTACCAGTAATAGCAATTACACAACCGCTGTGCAGATCTCTTCGCATCTCTGCGAGCTGACCTAAGGCCTGAGTGGTATCCTCAACCACCCACTGGGGCAGAGTAATGTTTTTATTTGCCTCAGAGACAACTAGCCCAGCAGCCTTGCCAACCACATCAGACAGGAACTGATGAGCATCAAAACGCTCACCCTTAAGGGCAACAAACAAATCACCCTGATCTATTTGTCGACTATCGGTGGATACCTTACTAAATTCACAGTCTGGATTTAATAGCGTCCCGCCGTAGAGGATAGCGGCATCTGCAAGACGTAACTCAGTCATGACCGCGCACCCTCCCCAGCTGTTGCAGAGCTAGTATTGAGCAAATTAAGCAATGCTATTTTGGCTTCTTCTTGATCGCTAAAAGGAAATGAATCAATACCTATAATTTGATAATTTTCATGACCCTTGCCAGCAATAAGAACAATGTCATCCTTATCCGCGGCATTTATAGATTTAACTATGGCTCCGCGACGATCCAATTCAACGTCTACTTCGCCCTGCATTCCCTCCAAGATATTCTGTGCAATTTGCTGTGGCGGCTCTGTACGAGGATTATCACTTGTGACAATGACCTTATCCGCATAGCGTTGAGCAATTTCTCCCATTGCAGCGCGCTTACCCATATCGCGATCACCACCACAACCAAAAACGACCCACAAACGACCCGCACAATGTCCACGCAGTGCCTGCAAAGCTTTTTCTAACGCATCTGGCGTATGCGCATAGTCAACAATGACTTTTGGCTTCATGGAGGCTGATACCAACTCCATTCGCCCTGATACAGGCGTCAGCAAGGGAATGGCTCGTAAAATTTCTTCGAGAGATATTCCCTGCAAGCCGGCAACCGCAATAACTGCAAGCAAATTAGCGAGATTAAATTTACCTAACAATGAGGACTTAAGCTCACCCTTACCCCAAGGTGTTTCAATGTAAGCCAGTATGCCTTCAGCACTGAGAGACATTGATCGACAGTAAATATCAGCGCCTGGATTTTCTAAACTAAATGTAATTGTTTTAATCTGTGGCTGAAGTCCAGCAAGTATGTTGCGACCTACTTGATCATCTCGATTTATCACTGCATATTTTAATGAAGGGAAGGCAAATAATTGCGCCTTGGCAGCGGCATAGCTCTCTATATCACCGTGGTAGTCCAGATGATCCCTACTTAAGTTGGTAAATACCGCTGCATTGATATTTAAGCTGGCAATACGCTGCTGTTGCAAGCTGTGCGAAGAAGCTTCAAGAGCAACCTGTTTAGCGCCGCAGGCTAGCAATTCAGCTAATATGCGCTGCATATTAACAGCATCAGGAGTTGTTAGAGACGTTGCTGCTGGATGCTTGGAATTAAATAAACCCTCACCGGATTGGGCATAAGCTGGCTGTGCCATCGCATAGCCAGTTGTGCCAATAAATGCAGATCTTGAACCCTGTTGAGTAGCGCCTATTTCTGCCAGCAATTGAGCATATAATCGACTGCAGGTTGTTTTTCCATTAGTACCTGTAAAGGCTACTAAATTCATCTCCTGTGAGGGATTAGCGTAAAACCGTCCAGCAATTTCAGACACCAAAGTTTTAAGGTTTTTAATTCTAAGCACTGGGACCGACTGCGCTAATAAATCAGCATCAACCCTGTTCTCATCAATAACTATTTCCTCATCAACAAGCACAGCGATCGCCCCATGCTGCAGTGCCTGGCCAATGTATTTGCCACCATCTGTTGCCGCTCCCTTAATTGCAATAAAGCAATCACCCGAACACACCTGACGACTGTCCATAGTGAGACCTGAAACCATTAGCGAGGGACATAACTCAGTAGCTATCAAGCCATGCAATAGATCCTTTAAATTGATCTGCCATTTTTGCGCTGAGCTCATCATGACTCTCCTCGCTTATTTAAATGGCGTGGCAACTTTGCAACAGGGCTATTTGGTAATTGATCTGGCGTAACCTGCATCAATCGCAATGCACTTCCTGTTACCTCAGAAAACACCGGTGCCGCAACAAGACCGCCAAAGTAAACACCCTCTTGAGGCTCATCAATTACAACAACCGTCACTAGACGCGGATTTGAGATTGGTGAAAAACCTGCAAACACAGAAATATAGCGATTATCGTCATAACCCCCAGTGGTTTTGATTTTATGTAATGTGCCAGTTTTACCACCCACTGAATAACCACTGATTAGAGCGCGCTTTCCTGTTCCCTTCTGTCCTGCCGCAGCCTGCAACATAAGGCGAATATCTCTGACCAGCGATGCATCTACAACCCGTGAGCCCTCAGGGATATCATCTAATGCAAGCAACGAGACTTCTTTTCGCAACCCATCGTTGGCTAAGACTGAATAAGCTCTGGCTAATTGCAACGCAGAGGCGCTCAAGCCATAACCAAATGCAAATGTAGCCTGAGTAACCTGATCCCATTGTCGATGTATGGGTAAATTTCCTTTGGTCTCACCGGGGAAGCCACTACCAACACTTTCACCAAATCCAACCCTTTCAAAGAGCTCTCTGGTTTCATTGGGATTAAGTTGCAGTGCTAACTTAGACGTTCCTACTTGGCTAGATTTGGAGAGAATACCTGTAAGATCTAAACTGCCATAATTTTTAAAGTCCTCAAAAATTTTATAATCGACTTTAAAGTAGCCCGGGTTGGTATCTATTACAGAGGATGGCTTAAATTTTCCGCTCTCAAGCGCCGCCAAAAGAGTGAATGGCTTCACTGTAGAGCCAGGCTCCATCATATCCGTCATAGCTCGGTTGCGAACCATTTCTGGCTGCAGTGATGATCTGTCGTTAGGGTTAAATGAAGGCTGATTGGCCATTGCCAAAACCTCGCCCGTAACCACATCCATTACAATCACAGAGCCCGACTTTGCATTGTGCTTGTATACGGAGGCCTTTAGCGCCCTATATGCCGCATACTGAACACGCAAATCAATACTTAACCGCAGAGACTCACCGGATCGTGCCGGCTTGATCAGCGATAGATCTTTGATAACTCGACCAGTTAGATCGTGAATAACTTTCTTTGAGCCGGGCTCACCTGTAAGCCAAGTATCGTAGGCAAGCTCCATTCCCTCTTGGCCCTGATCATCTATATCAGTAAAACCAACTAGTTGAGCAGTAACCTCACCTGCAGGATAAAAACGCTTAAATTCCTGACGACCAGATACACCCTCTATATTTAACTGTAAAATTTTTTCAGCTTCATTTACCGGCAACTGACGGGCTAAATACATAAATGACTTTTTACGGAATCGATTTAAGCGAGCCGTCAGCTGAGTCACACTTATACCCAAGGCATCGGATAGGCGAACTAAATCGTCCTCGGAAACATTACGCATCGCTTTGGGGTCAGCAACCAGAGAAATAACCGGCGTACTCACAGCCAGAGGCTCGCCATTACGGTCTGTTATAAGCCCTCTATAGGCTGGGATTGGCTCTTTTCTAATTGTGCGCTCATCGCCCTCGTTCTGCAGAAAATCAACACCAAACTCTTCCTCGGGAAGAATCTGCAACTGGGCAACTTTTAGGGCCAACAAAATTGGCAGAGAGACCAGCCCACCCATTACAAAGTAGTAACGCCAGCGTGGTATCAATTTTTGTGCCGTTTTTTTGGCCACATTTCTGCCCTTAATTAAATTTATAGCATCTGGCAAAGAAATTTAAGGCTCACCGCCTGTTAGTACTCAGTTCTTCTTTGCCTTGTTCTTATAAATTTTATTTCCTCTACACAGCGACTTTTTTAAAGATCCAAAGTCACTTAACCATCACTATTTCATCAACCTTAGGAGTGCGCATACCCAGCTTACTAACAGCCATAGACTCAACCCTTTGCAGCGACCCCCAAGCACTTTGCTCCAACAAATATCGCCCATACTGAACCTGTAATTCATTAGCCTCGCGCTGTAATGCCGTAAGCTGTGTATATTGCTCTCGACACAGGTGACTGAAGTAGGTAATAGCCACTGCACTTGCAATAACCGCTATCCATAGCACAGTCACTTTCAATACCCCTGAACCGCTTATAATGGCCATGCTCAAGCTACCCTCTGCGCCACACGCATTACTGCGCTACGCGCTCTCGGATTGGCATCAATCTCAGCATTGGCTGGCTTAACCGGCTTGCCTACCTTGATCAGTCTAATGCCGCGGTCTGTATCTCGAATTGGTAGATTCTTGGGTAACTTTATCCCCTGTTCTTGATCACGAATAAAGCGCTTTACTCGCCTATCCTCAAGAGAGTGAAAGCTTATAACCACTAACCGTCCACCCACCTTTAAACAATCAATTATTTGTGCCAGTAAAGCCTCGAGATCCGCTAACTCTCGGTTTATAAAAATTCTTATGGCTTGAAATGCCTTAGTAGCAGGATGCTTTCCACGCTCCCAGGCAGGATGTGCCGCTGATAGGATTTGCGCTAACTGCAAAGTACGGATGATGGGCTCTTCAGCACGCGCCTTGACAACTGCCGCTGCCATTCGGCGAGCAAAACGCTCCTCACCATAGTCTTTAATCACTCTTGCGATTTCTGCTTCTCCTGCTGAAGCGATCCACTCTGCAGCTGAGATACCTTGGGTTGTATCCATTCTCATATCCAATGGACCGTCCTTAAGAAAGCTAAACCCTCTCTGCGGCTGATCTAATTGCGGTGATGAAACTCCTAGATCTAACAGCACACCAGAGACAGTACCGTGCTGACCAGCTTGTTCAACGATTTGCGCTAGGTCAGCAAAGCTACCGTGAACCATGGTCAGGCGGCTGTCTTGCTTAAATCTCTCTATCCCAGCAGTTATAGCCTGCGGATCCTTATCTATGGCAATCATTTGCCCACGTTCTGATAAGCAAGAAAGTAGCTGGGCACAGTGGCCTCCGCGGCCAAAGGTGCCATCTACATAAAATCCATCGGGATCGACAAGCATTGCCTTGACGGCTTCATCAAGAAGCACCGTTTTGTGCTCAATCATGCTTGCAATAGAATCGTTCATGCAGTTCACCAGGACAGATTTTTTAGTGCATCAGACATATTCTCTTTATCGAGCAACATGCCTCTATAGGTATCTTGTGATCTGTCTCGCTCTCGATCCCAGTTTTCTTGCGACCAAATTTCCAAGCGCTGTGTTCGACCTACTAAAACTAGTTTCTTATCTAGGTTGGCATAACCTCGCAACTCAGGCGGAATTAAAATACGCCCACTGGAATCTACCATCAGATCTTTAGCCTGCCCTACAACAAAGCGACTAAGCATCTCACCAAGCTCATCCATTGCTGGCAACGCAGCAACTTTTTCCTCGAATTTCTTCCATTCTGGAAGTGGCGAAAGCGTTAAACAGGGAGACTTCATATCAATTGTGATTACGAGCTTGTTCGCACACGCTTCTGTCAGAAGCGCGCGGTAGCGGGTCGGAATCGCCATCCGCCCCTTTGTATCCATATTGATTGGATCGCTACCTCGAAACATTTTTATCCCTTAATCTCCACAATATTTAAAAAAATATACACTTTTTGCCACTTTTACCCACAAATAGAGATTATGGTGTGAAGGTGTCAATGTCAAGACTCTAGGAATAGCAAAAAAACCAATAAAATCAGTTAGTTCCGTGAACAGCACAGGCTTGTGTTGGAAGTGAAAATAATTAACAAATATAAAACATATCACTAAGACAGCAAGTTAAAGTAACTTCTAGCTTTTGATGGTTTTAAGAATATTTAAAAATATATAATTAATTTTTAATATCTGGAAGGAATATTAAAAAAAGCCATTATTTATCCCCGAAAGGCCTCTTCTAATTACTTACATCATGGCATCCGGTGCCAGTCTAAAATCAAAAAATGAGCTAACCGATAAGCCGGGTTCTGTCGTGGACAATCATTCATCTGGGATAAACGTCACCGTTTACCTCAAGCAACCTACCCGTTTCCGACGCGGGTCACGCCCTATGGAAACCTATTTGGTCTTGCTCCGAGTGGGGTTTACCCTGCCACTGCTGTTACCAGCTGCGCGGTGCGCTCTTACCGCACCCTTTCACCCTTACCTGTATTCGAAAACGAACCATCGGCGGTCTACTCTCTGCGGCACTTTCCGTAGGCTCTCGCCCCCCAGGCGTTACCTGGCACTCTACCCTTTGGAGCCCGGACTTTCCTCTGTATTACACCCTTTCAAACACCTGTGAATGATTGAGACATTAATACAGCGATTGCCTAGCTAGCTCGATGCGGAGGTTAGCACAGTAATGGATTGGTCAACAATTAAAATAACCTAGGTTAAATTGGATTTTTCGTAGTATTGTGTCAACCAATTAAATAATAATTAAACGCAAAAATACGCCATGTCTTATGAATTTGTAACCTCACTCGCCCTTTTTGCATTTGTGTCTTCAATCACACCAGGTCCGAATAATCTTATGCTGATGGCTTCTGGGGCAAACTATGGCATTCAACGAACCATTCCACACCTGCTCGGCGTCTCGCTGGGCTTTGTCTTTATGGCATTACTTTTAGGCACAGGGCTTATCAACCTGTTTGAACAGTTCCCTGTTACCTATGACATATTAAAAGTGTTTGCAGTGATTTACCTACTTTATCTGGCGTGGAAGATTGCCAATGCCAGCACCGGACCCACATTAGAAGCAACGGGCAAGCCCTTCACCTTTCTGCAAGCGGCTTTATTTCAATGGGTAAATCCAAAGGTATGGGCAATGGCATTGACTACAATCAGCGTATATACCCCCGATCGGTCAATGCAGTATGTGCTTTATGTTTCAGTTATCTTTGGCGCGGTCAATCTTCCATGCGTCGCAGCTTGGGCTACACTGGGCCAACAGATGGCTCGCCTATTAAGAAATCCTCGCCAACTTCGTTTATTTAACCGAATCATGGCGCTTCTTCTAATAGTTTCGCTCTATCCAGTATTGGTTAATTCCTAGGATATTTTGAAACCCTATTTAGGGCAAAGTAACGGATGATCTGGTGGCAATTGACGAGAAATCCAAAGCGCTAATTTATGCCGCATATTGGGGTCTAAAATCTGATCTTTAGCTAGCGGCTGTATAAGCTTATCCTCTACTAGCACTCTGTAGATAAACTCAACCTTTAACTTTAATGAGTCATGGCTTTCAACTTCACCATAGGCGCGTTTTTTGGCGTAAACAGCACCCACCTGCAAGGCTTTTTTTAATAACTCTGGTTCATTGGGCAACTTATTCAATTCAGAACCTCCTAAAAAACCCTAGCTAGGGTATTAGTCAACAAATATCCGAGCATTTCTAAATAAGCGCATCCAACCACTATCCTCTGCCCAATCATCGGGGTGCCATGAATTAAGGACTGTGCGGTACACACGCTCCGGGTGGGGCATCATAAGTGTAGCGCGACCATCGGCTGAAGTAACACCAGTTATGCCCTCTGGTGAACCATTTGGATTAGCGGGATACTGGGTAGCAACACTTAGGTTGTTCTCTAAATAGCGCAGGGCTATTTGACCGCTTTGCTTAAGTTCGCTTAGAGCTGCTTGATCTACAAACTCTGCCCTGCCCTCACCATGAGACACGGCAATAGGCATATAAGAGCCTGCCATATCCCTTAGAAAAATAGATGGTGATGCCTCGATTTTAACCAGAGAAAAGCGCGCCTCAAACTGCTCAGATAGGTTGCGAACAAAGCGCGGCCATAACTCTGCCCCCGGAATAAGTTGTTTTAAATTAGACAGCATCTGACAACCATTGCACACACCTAAACTAAAGGTTTCGGGACGGTGAAAATAGTGCTGAAATTGATCACGCAACTGACTATTAAACAAAATAGTTTTTGCCCATCCCTCGCCAGCACCTAGCACGTCGCCATAAGAGAAACCACCGCACGCCACTAGGCCCACAAACTCGTCAAGGGAGCGTTGCTGAGCCAATAGTTCGCTCATATGAACGTCAATTGCTGAAAAGCCAGCGCGGTCAAATGCAGCAGCCATTTCTAAATGACTATTGACTCCCTGTTCACGCAGTATGGCAATCTTGGGTCTAACACCGGATTGAATATAGGGGGCACAGATATCTTCAGCAGGATCATAAGTTAAGCTTGCCGACAACCCTGGATCCTGCGAAGCAATACGATTAAATTCTTGCTCGACACAGTCAATATTGTCTCGTCGCGAGGCGATATGATAGGAGGTACGACTCCAGTGCTCTTGTAATTCTGCGCGGGACTGACCAAACAACAATTGGCCGCCACGACTGATACGTATTGTGTCAAGACTGTTTAATTCTCCAATAGGATGCGCCGCTATACCTAGAGAATCAAACTCAGCGAGTATGCTTTCCGCACTTTCATTTTTTACTTGGATAACCGCACCTAATTCCTCATTAAACAGAATTGATAGGCTGTCACCCTCAAGTGAATCAAGCTCTATGGATAGTCCTGAACGACCCGCAAAGGCCATCTCAGCTAGGGTGGCAAACAATCCACCATCTGAGCGGTCGTGATAGGCCAAAATCTCACCCCGCTCATTCAGAACTTGCATACAGCCAAAGAAATCTTTTAGGTGTTCAGGGTTATCTACATCAGGCGCCTTATCTCCCAATTCATTGTAAACTTGGGCGAGTATAGAGCCTCCCAGTCGATTGGCCCCAGCACCTAAATCAACCAGTATTAAACGGGTACTTCCCTGATCCTTGCGCAATTCAGGGGTTAGCGTTTTGCGCACATCCTGTACCGGTGAGAACCCAGTGATTATAAGCGACAGAGGTGCAGTAACCGATTTATTCTGATTATCTTCCTGCCAAGCAGTTCGCATTGACATACTGTCTTTACCAACAGGTATGGTTAGGCCCAATGCTGGACAAAACTCCATACCCACTGCCTGCACTGTGCGATAGAGATTTTCATCTTCACCCTCAGCCCCAGCAGCACACATCCAGTTAGCAGAAAGCTTGATGTCCTTAATGTTATTTATACGCGCAGCGCATATATTGGTTATTGCTTCACCAATCGCCATACGACCGGATGCTGGACCATCGAGAAGAGCCAGCGGTGTTCTCTCTCCCATTGCCATTGCCTCGCCAGCATAACTGTCGTAGGTCACCGTGCTCACTGCACAGTCAGCAACTGGTACCTGCCACGGCCCAACCATTTGATCGCGGGCAACCATACCAGTGACAGAACGATCTCCAATGGTAATAAGAAAGCTTTTGCTGGCCACTGCGGGGTGTTGAAGGACTCTAATCACCGCCTCATCAATAGTGATTTCATCTGTTATGAAGTGGCTTACTGGCAGTTGCCTCTTTTCAACAGAGCGGTGCATTTTTGGTGGTTTGCCAAACAGCACAGACATGGGCAGGTCCACAGGACTATTTTCGAAGTGCTGATCATTAACTACTATCTGCTTGTCTTCAGTTGCCTCACCGACAACCGCCACGGGACAACGCTCACGCGCACAAATAGCCTTAAAGCGTTCAATATCATCAGGGTTTACAGCCAGAACATAGCGCTCTTGGGCTTCATTACACCAGATTTCCACCGGTGACATGCCTGGTTCAGCATTGGGAACCTCTCGCAACTCAAAGCGACCACCGGTACCACCATCCTTAACCAGTTCAGGGAGGGCATTTGATAGCCCGCCAGCACCTACATCATGGATAAAAGCAATGGGGTTTTCAGCACCCAACTGCCAGCATTGATCAATAACCTCTTGGCAACGCCTTTCAATTTCTGGGTTCTGGCGCTGGACTGAGGCAAAGTCTAAGTCAGCAGAACTGCTACCAGTGGTCATTGAGGATGCCGCACCGCCCCCTAAACCGATTAACATTGCTGGACCACCTAAAACCAAAAGTTTTGCACCTGGAGAGAACTCAGGTTTATCTATATGCTCCTCACGAATATTGCCGTAACCACCTGCAATCATTATCGGCTTGTGATAGCCGCGCCTCTCTCCTGCAAAGTCGGCCTCAAACGTTCGAAAATATCCACATAGATTTGGCCGTCCAAATTCATTATTGAAAGCGGCACCTCCAATTGGACCTTCAATCATAATATCCAGCGCCGAGACTATGCGCTCAGGCTTACCATAATCATCTTCCCAGGGCTGGGTATAATTGGGAATCTGTAAATTAGACACAGTAAAGCCTACTAGTCCTGCCTTGGGCTTTGAACCTCGTCCCACAGCACCCTCATCGCGTATTTCTCCTCCAGAACCTGTGCCGGCACCGGAAAAAGGCGCAATAGCTGTGGGATGATTATGGGTTTCAACCTTCATCAGCAAATGCACAGGTTCATGGCTGTAACCATATTCTCTAGTGACAGGATCTGGATAAAAACGTCCTCCCACTGAACCTGCAACCACTGCAGCATTGTCAGAATATGCTGAAAGCACATTCTCACCACCTACATTATTTGTGTTGCGAATCATGGCAAATAAACTGTGACTTTGATCTTTGCCGTCTATTGTCCATGTAGCGTTAAAGATTTTGTGTCTGCAATGTTCGGAGTTGGCTTGAGCAAACATCATCAACTCCGTATCAGAAGGATTGCGCCCCAATGCTTCAAAAGAGTTTGCTAAATAATCAATCTCATCATCGGCCAGAGCCAACCCTAGATCTAAATTGGCTTGCTTCAGCGCCTCAACACCCCCTGCCATAGTATCCACTCGGGTCATTTCTGCTGGATGGTGCTGAGCAAATAACATCTCAGCCTGTTGCAGATCATCAAAGATCGCTTCAACCATGCGATCGTGAAGCAGATCGCCAATAATTTTTGTCTCCTGTTGTGTCAGCTGCTGTTTGCTTTCAACAAAATAAGCTGTTCCCCGCTCAACCCTGAGTACTGACTGTAGCCCACAATTATGCACAATATCTGTCGCTTTGCTGGACCATGGGGATATGGTGCCAGGCCTCGGCACTACAAGAAATAATTTACCTTTTAGCGGCAGTGCTTGCTGCGCAGGGCCATAACTCATTAGCGCAGTGAGGGTTTCTAGTTCTTTGTCAGTTAGAGGCTGACTGGCATCAGCAAAATGTCGAAACTCCGCAGTAACACTGGTTACAGAGGGTACAGACTGGGTTAAAAGAGATAGTAATTTTCTGCGGCGAAAATCAGATAGCGATGGCGCGCCGGAAAGGATGATCATATACAGCTAGTCTCAAGATAATATAGATAATGTTATAGATTGTTATTCTACCTTTATTTGGCACATTCTAGAACCAATTACTTAACAAGCGTGAAAATCTGCCCGTTAATGCGATGACAAAATCTAGGTAGCGGATTATAGTTAAAAACCGTCTTAAAACCTTGTAAAATTATGCCTAGTTAGCCTTTGTAGGTAGTATCAGAGCACTTTAAATGGCAAGACTTTCAGACTCTCAAAAAAAAATTCGCAATCGAATAGTGATTGGCTGCTGGGTCTTTCTGTCAATCGCCTATGTCTCTTTTAGCACAAGAATCAGTGACCTAGACAGAGTGATTGCAAGAGGCGAGCTTGTAATGCTCACTCTGCCTGGAGCGACGACCTATTTTGAAGATGGTTACGGCAAAAATGGATTCGAGTATCTTCTAGCTAAAGAATTTGCTGAGAGCCTAGGCGTAAAACTAGTTGTACGACCAAAATTAACTCTGTCTAGTTTGCTCTACTCTATCGGCAGTCCCCAAGGAGACTTTGCCGCAGCAAATTTAGTAGTAACCCCTGAACGGGAAAAATCCTATGTGTTCTCCGTACCCTATGATCAGGTGATTCAGCAGCTGATCTATAAAGCAGGCAGTAAAAAACCCAAAAATTTAGATGAAATCAATGATCAATTAGTGGTGATTGCAGGCTCATCACACAGTGAGCAACTAGGTAAATTGCGTGAAAATAGACCCGAGCTTGTATGGACTGAGGAAAACGATGCCGAAATGGGAGAAATGATTCGCAAGGTTCACAGTGGTGAAATTGTATACACGGTAGCTGATTCTCTGGCCTATGTTGCCAATCGTCATATTTATCCTAATGCCAGAAGGGCATTTGATCTATCTCCACCACAACCCATTGCTTGGGCTTTTCCAGCCCATACTGACGGCAGCCTACTCAAAGCGGCAAATAACTTTTTGAAAAACTATGCTGCAAGTGGCCAGCTAGAATCCCTTAAGCAGCAACTTTTTGCGCATACCGAACATTTTTCAGCAGGTGGATCGAAACAACTGGGCAAGCTAGTAGCGGAAAGACTGCCAGAGTTTGAGTCTGCGTTTAAAAAAGCTGCAGACAAATACGGTGTCGACTGGCATCTTATTGCTGCCATAGCCTATCAAGAATCCCACTGGAATCCCAAAGCCAGGTCTCCCACTGGAGTTCGTGGACTAATGATGCTAACCCTTGAAACAGCCAAAGAAATGAATGTCACCAACAGACTGGACCCATTGCAAAGTTTGGAAGGTGGTGTGGCTTATTTTTTAAAGCTAAGATCGAGATTGCCAAAACGTATTACCGATCCAGATCGCACCATGCTCGCCCTCGCGGCCTACAATGTTGGCTACGGACATCTTGAAGATGCTCGTATACTGACCGCGCGCCATGGCAAAAATCCCGACCTATGGGCGGATGTGCGCGAATACCTTCCCCTACTCACTAAAAAGAAGTATTACTCAACTGTAAAATATGGCTACGCTCGGGGTTATGAACCGGTTATTTATGTAGACAATATTCGCTACTACAAATCCTATTTTCAGTTGCATGCCATGACGCGCCAGAACGATTCAATTGAAAAACAGCAATCTAGCCCCCCCACTGACTGGACCACTAGCACGCCACATACACTTTAGTGATTGAAATTTACTTTTTTCTCAGGCGAAGCTTTAGCGCCGTGATTTAAAGAAATCCCTCATTAAATCACCACACTCCGTTTCAAGAATGCCACCTTGCCATTCGAAGGTATGATTAAAGTGTGACATATCCATTAGTTTAAGCTGACTGACCAAAGAGCCTGCTCGGGGTTCAGTAGCGCCAAAAATAACCCGCTGGATACGTGCATGCACCATAGCACCCACACACATAGCACAGGGCTCAATGGTTACATAGAGAGAACAGTCACTTAGACGATAGTTTTGCACTGTTATTGCGGCATCACGCAGCGCAACTATCTCAGCATGGGCTGTTGGGTCAGATGTATATATCGGTTGGTTGAAACCCTTTCCAATCACCTTGTTGCCTTTAACAACCAATGCACCCACAGGTACCTCACCCTGGGCAAAGGCCTGCTTGGCAAGAATAATTGCCTCTGACATAAAGATTTCATCAGGGTGCATAAATTTAAAATCTCTAACCAAATTTACAATGACTGGTGCCTCTTTAAATTAGAAGACACATTAAAATAGGGTACACATGAAACTAGCAGCCGCATGTTATCACCTATCTAGCTTCTATTATCTATATTTACAGATACCTAACAACCCACACTGCAAGTGCTGCGCATACAATATTTTTATGATTATTTTCTGGCGAAATAATGGCTATCTCGAACCACTTGATATAAAAACAAGTATATAACTGGTCACCATAGAAGAATGGCCCATATTTGATGTAAATTACTCCTTTAATTTAGTGTTAAAACGACTCTCGCACATTTGAATAAATTAGAGTAATATGATTAATCGACTCAGGGAATGAGTTTTGGAACTGCCACATTAAAATAAGATAAATCTACATTTTGTGGCTATATTAGAAGGTGTAATAAACACTTTGCACCATCTTTTTAATTCACTTATCTCGAGGGGAGATATTTATGAAACCCAAAAATTTATTTAAGATAAATGCCATCGCTGCGGCTGTGATTGTGGGAAGCACTGCGCTACCTTCATTTGCTGTTGCAGAGGAAATGGTTGAAGAAATCGTTACCACTGGTAGCCGAGTTAAAGCACGCTCTGTGACTGAGACTCCAGCACCCGTTGATGTTATTCAAGCATCTGAGTTAGCAAACCAAGGTGATACTGATGTAGGCAACTTGCTGCGTAATTCAGTGCCCTCTTTTGCTATCAGCGATCAACCTATCAGTGATGCTGCTACATTAATACGTCCAGCTAACCTTCGTGGTATGGCACCAGATCACACGCTTGTACTGGTTAACGGCAAGCGTCGTCATCGTGCCTCTGTTATCACTTGGTTGGGTAACGGTATTTCTAACGGCTCTCAAGGCCCAGATGTTGCTGCGTTGCCAACAATGGCTCTAAAAAGCGTAGAAGTATTACGTGATGGCGCATCTTCAATCTATGGTTCAGATGCCATCGCTGGCGTAATTAACTTCCAACTTAAAGATGCATCTGATGGCAATACTATCGAGCTTCGCGCTGGTGAGTACTCTGCTGGTGATGGCCAACAGCTTACTATTGCCATGAACAAAGGTATGGAGCTTGGTGCCGATGGCTTTGTAAACATGACCTTAGAGTATGGTAGCTCTGATGAAACTATCCGCTCTGTACAGCGCACCGATGCAGCTGGCCTAGTAGCAGATGGTTATACCGATGTTCCTAACCCTGCTATGATCTGGGGCCGTCCAATTGTTGATGACGATATGAAATTCTTTGTTAACTTTGGCGCTGACCTAGGTGCAGGCACAGAGATGTATGGTTACACCAACTATAACTCTAAAAATGTTGATGGTGGCTTCTACTTCCGTAACCCAACCAACCGTGGTGGTGTTTATGGAGATGGTGATGAGCTACTTATTGGTGATTTAACACCAGATGATGGCGAGGACTGCCCAACAGTTACTCTTGACGGTAATACGCCAGATGCAACTGCAATGGCTGAAGTAGCTGGTGATGATAACTGTTTCTCTTTCCAAGAGACTATTCCTGGTGGATTTACACCACGATTCGGCGGTGAGATTACCGATCAGGCCTTCTTGTTTGGTTTGAAAGGTGAAACTGACGGTGGTCTTGGATGGGATGTCAGCACTTACTACGGTAAAAACAAGTCTGACTTCCATATCAACAACACTGTAAACGCGAGTCTTGGACCCGATACTCCTAGAGACTTCGACCCTGGTTACTATCAGCAGGTTGATATGAACCTAAGTGCTGACTTCACTTATTCTATGAGCGATAGCACAGAACTAGCCTTTGGTATGGAATACCGCACAGAGGAGTTCACTGTAGGTGCGGGTCAAGAAGAGTCGTACACCGCTGGCGTGCTTGGTACTCAAGGTTTTAGTACATCTTCAAATGGTTTCCCCGGCTTCCCTGCGAAGACAGCTGGAACATTTGAGCGCTCTAACTTAGCTGCCTATGTGCAGTCTGGTTGGCAAGCGTCTGACGCCTTGTATGTTGAGAGTGCACTGCGCTTCGAAGACTTCGAAGACTTTGGTGTAACCACTAACTATAAGTTAGGCTTTAACTACGACTTAGATGGTGATCTGTTCTTACGCGGTACTTACAGCACTGGCTTTAAAGCACCAACGCCAGGACAGTCTAACACCTCAAACACTTCTACAGAGATCGATCCAGCGACCGGTCAGCTAAGAAACAATGGTACTATCCCTGCGACCAGTGCTGTTGCTCTGCTTAACGGCGGTGCGCCTCTCGATCCTGAAGAGTCAACTAACTTTACTCTAGGTTTCGGTGGCACTATTGGTGCATTCGACTTCACTATTGACTACTTCGATATTGATGTTGAAGATCGTCTAAACCTATCGTCTGAAGTTACTCTAAGTGATGCAGATATCCAATCACTCATCGATGACAATGTTCCTGGTGCTGGTGATATGGCTGCGTTCCGTTTCTTCACTAACGACTTTGACACCAACACTAGCGGTATTGACGTGGTAATTTCTACTACTACTGGTAACACTGAGTGGAACCTAGCCTACAACAATACCAGCACTGATGTGACTGACCGTGGTCAAACAGTTGATGATGGTCGCGTACGTCAAATGGAAGAAACTACGCCAGATACTCGTTGGAACCTAAGTGCTAACCACAGCATGGACAACCTACGAGTTCTAGGTCGTGTTAGCTACTATGACGATTGGTATGACTTCGATGAAGGTGTAGTGTTCGACGGTGAATATATTGTCGACGTCGAAGTTGCCTATGACATGAGCGCAAAATCAAGCGTTCTTCTAGGTGGTAACAATATCCTAGACAATAGTGGTGACGAGGTACCCAACCCTTATGCGTACGGTAACCTGTACAGCCAGCGCTCGCCCTTCGGTATTAGTGGCGCGTTCTGGTATGCAACCTACCGTTACAATTTCTAAGGGTTGTTAAAATAAGTAAGACTTGACGCAAGTCAAACTAAAGGGGTGCCAATGGCATCCCTTTTTTTATTATCTATTTTTACTCTTGATGATGATTACGATGATATATCAGCCAGCTGATATTAATGCTTCTGACCCCTCTAGCCTCTTACTTGAATCTTACTCGACCTCTTGCTGATTCTCCTGCTCATCATCTTGCACGTTTTCGTTGTCATCAGCACTGACTGCATCGGCTACAGACCCGACGACAGAAATGGGGACTTTCACAATACTTGCGGTTGTTTCAACAACGGCAATAGGAAGAGCAATTAACGAGCAACCGCTCAGGCACAATAAGGTAAGAAGTAACAAATGTTTCAATGGAGGTTCCTCACTAAAGTAATACAGTAAACTAGTACAAATGCAATGGCTACCTATAGCAACTGTACTTTCAAAAGGGGTTATTCTACCGAGTAGTTAAATCCAGCGTCTAACCTTTTTAAAATATTTAAGGTATTGATCAGAAAATAATTTTTCCATAGCCTGTTCTTCAGGCACAATTTGAAAAATTGAAATATAAATCACAAACCCTGGCAAAAGAAATACTGCGGCTAATGCGCCGCTAGCCAATGAGAGCGCCACTAAAATTAACAGCATAGCCAGATACATCGGGTTGCGGCTAAACCTAAAAACGCCCGATACAGCTAGAGAAGTGGCTTTGTTGGGTTGTAGTGGGTTGATCGTAGTTTGTAATTGTCTAAAGGTCAGTATTGCAGAGACCATAATTACAAGGCCTATTGTTAATACCGTTATCGCCAATGTACCCTGATACTTAAACGCTAGAGGGGGTATTAACTCTGTTGAAAAATAAATACCCATACCAAAAAGCAGTGTTACAAGCGGAGGAGGTATTTTATTTTTTAAGTTCATCCTTACAGCTATATCCTTTTGATCTTTTATTCGACTTTAGAGATTTTTTACATGCTCCATGGTAAGCTCAGCTTGAGCTAACATTTTACTTGGCATTAAGTCCCCTAACTTTTTGAAATAGCGCTGCTGACTTTCACATTCAGCAATCCACTCTTGGCTATTTATCTCCATTAAACTATCAAACTGTTTAGCGGTGAAATCTAACCCTTCCCAACTGAGATCTTGATAGGAGGGAATATGGCCAATGGCAGTTTCTTTAGCATCAGCAATACCTTGGGTTCGCTCAGCTATCCATTTAAGCACTCGCATGTTTTGACCAAATCCTGGCCACAGGAATTTTCCGTCAGCGTCCTTTCTAAACCAATTAACACGAAAAATTTGGGGCAAGTTATTTGCCTTACCGGCCATATTAAACCAATGTTGCCAATAATCACCTATATGGTATCCACAAAAGGGTAGCATAGCCATTGGGTCGCGCCTTATAGCCTCTTGATTGTCTGCAGCCGCTGTAGCTTCCGAGCCAATTGTTGCGGCAAGATATACACCGTGGTCCCAATCTAAACTCTGGAAAACTAGGGGCATTGTTTTACTCATTCTGCCACCAAACAATAACGCATCTATAGGCACACCTTCAGGCTTATCCCACGCCGGGTCAGTTGAGGGACATTGCGAAGCTGGACTGGTAAACCTAGCATTAGGGTGAGCTGCTGGCCTTCCACAGTCAGGAGTCCAATCCTGACCCTGCCAATCAATTAAATGTTGAGGTGGTTTATCAGTCAGCCCTTCCCACCAAACATCACCATCATCAGTCAAAGCTACATTAGTAAAAATGGTATTTTTAGCCATGGTTTTCATAGCTGTAGGATTAGACTTTTCTGATGTACCGGGTGCGACCCCAAAGTAACCGAACTCAGGATTTATAGCACGTAACTTACCGTCTTTATCCGGTTTGATCCAAGCAATGTCGTCACCTACAGTCCATACCTTCCATCCATCAAAACCTTCTGGCGGTACCAACATGGCTAAATTGGTCTTGCCACAGGCACTGGGGAATGCGCCGGCCATGTAGGTTTTTTGACCCTCAGGTGATTCTAAGCCGACTAGCAACATATGCTCTGCCAACCAACCTTCGTCTTTTCCCATAGCCGAAGCAATTCGTAGGGCAACGCATTTCTTTCCTAACAAGGCATTACCACCGTAACCGCTTCCGTAGGACCAAACAGCACGCTCCTCAGGGAAATGCACAATATAGCGATTTTCCACATCACAGGGCCATGGCACATCTTCTTGACCTTTATCTAGAGGATAGCCTACTGAATGTAAGCATTGAATAAATTCATCATCACCTAGTGCATTTAATACATCGCGCCCCACTCGAGCCATAATGTGCATATTAACCACTGCATAGGGTGAGTCGGTAATTTGGATACCTATTTGTTTTAGCTCAGAATCAAGGGGGCCCATACAAAATGGAATTACATAAAGAGTTCGACCACGCATACAACTGGAGAACAGACCTCCAAGCGTTTCTTTCATATCACTGGGATCGACCCAGTTATTTGTCGGTCCGGCATCTGCCTGTTTTTGACTACAGATAAAGGTACGCTGTTCAACTCGGGCAACATCACCGGCATCGGAACGACATAGGTAGGAATTGGGTCTTTTTTTGGGGTTTAGGGGGATAAAAACACCCGCGTCTACCAACTGGTTACAGAGCTCACCGTACTCCTTTGAGCTACCATCGCACCAGTAGATATCATCTGGTTTGCATATATCAGCTATTTTTTTTACCCAGTGCACCGCCTTTGACGGCAAACTCTCTGTCTGGGGATCCATTCCGATCATTGATAAACTCCTTTAATACAAAAAGCCAAACTACCCTTTTAACAAATACCACGAACCAACACCATCAAAGGTAAACAACTGCATTACGAACAGCGCACTCAGTGTTTTTATAACTAGTAGCATATGTAACAATCCTTTAGGCGCCTGTTTAAGACAACTCAGGTACAAAACAATTCACTTGCAAGGCACCCAGTTAGCAAGGTACCCAGTTAGCAAGGCATCTTATTAACAAGACAACCCAACAGCCTCTATGATTTTGATAATAACTGATAATCACAAATTTGAATATTTGCCAGACTTATACTAACTATTAGC